>JAKQDQ010000005.1 GCA_029573725.1 Verrucomicrobiota bacterium | reverse complement strand
CGCCGCCGATGGTGCTGGAAGAAGAGTACGTGCCGATGTGGTTCTTCCCGCCGCCGGCGATGGTGCTGTAGTAGGAGTCTGTGCCGATGTCGTTGCGGTAGCCGCCGCCGATCGTGCTGGCAAGGGAGTTCGTGCCGATGTCGTTGTTCTCGCCGCCGCCGATCGTGCTGTAAGGGGAGTTCGTGCCGATGTCATTGAGGTAGCCACCACCGATGGTGGAAAAGTCGGCATTGGTTCCGATGCCGTTCGCCCATCCACCTCCGACTGTGGACGATTCGGCATAGTTACGGTTGTCACGCCCGCCGCTGATTGTCGCCCAATCACCTGAAGCAAAGTTGAAGGTGCCACCGCCAATGGTGGCAAAGTTGCCATTGATCTGGTTCGGATAGAGCGGCAATCCTCCCCCGGCGATGGTGGCGCCCTTGATGCCGGGGGTGATGCTGTTGGCCGCCGCGCCGCCGAGGATGTTGGGGGTTTCAACGTCCGGCTCGATTCGCAATGCCCGTTGCCCGTTGACCTTCAATTCCAGCGGCTGGTTGTCGGTGGTTCCCAGGAAATGCATGCGAGGCGTTGTGCCGCTGTTGCCGTCCCTGCGCCAGAATGTTCCGGTGAGCAGTGTCGCATCCAGGTCGGTCGCCTGAATTGTGCCGTCGGCAACCTTGGCCGAAGTCACCGCGCCGTCTTGCAGGGCGTCAGTGGTGATCGCTCCGCTGGCCACACCGGCTGCGCTGGTCGCCAGTGTCGCCGTGCCGGCATTGGGAGCATAAACCGCGTACGGCGCAGGCGTGAGTTTTTGGCGCGGACTCAACGTGGTGTACGCGCCGGGGCTGGCTCCCGGGCGCACGCCGATTTCCAACCAATGCACCGCGCCGGTGAGCACGCCCATGCCGAAATCCACTGGTGTCGTGAACAGGCCGTCGGCGACCGGGAGGTTCTCGATTGCGACCGGTCCGGCGACGGGTGCGCCGCCGGTGTCGGTGAGGAACAGTGTGAAGGTGAAGTCATTGGTGTCGTTGGCCGGTGCGCCATCCGTGTGCAGCCGGCCCTGGTAGGTGAAGGCCGTGCCTTGGGCCCACGAGACGTTGTCCGGACACAAACACAGCAAGGTGATGGCGCAGGCGAGGGTGGTGGGGATGCGATTTTTCATAAATGAGATGGGTTGAGCGGCGACCGGGTTCATTTGGTTGGCAGGGCCAGTCAACTCGATCCGTGCGTGGGCGAGAACTGGGCGAGCGGCGCGCAGGGGTGCGCGAGTGGCGCGCACCCGCCGGGTCGCCGCTAAGCCTCACTGCTGGCTGCGGATCCGGAAGAATCGTTGGGACGCTCCGGCTGGCAGCGTAACTTCGTGCAGGTCGCCGGTGACCACCGGTTCGACGCCGGCATTCATCCACTTCGCACCCGGCCCCAACTCATCGGATGCCTCCAAAATGTCGTCGGGGTGATCACTGAACCAGCGGAGGACGAGCTGGCCGCTGCTGCGTTCAACAGAGAGGGCGAGCTGCGCCGGGAGGAGCTGGTACACGTCAATAATTCCGTCGTCGCCGAAGTCGAGTTCGGACACCGCCTGCACCACGTTGGGCCAGTCGGGAAAACTTAGCCGCGCCGAAGCTCCGGGCGGAATGTTGATGGAGCGGTAACGGGTATTCCACGACTGTCCGGACGGGATGTGGACGGCTTCGACCTGGAGGGTGCAGTGCAACGGGGTGCCGCCCAGGTTGGCCAGACCGGCTTCGCGCTGGCCGTCAGACGAGGCGCGCAATTCGACCGGATGCACGGCCGGCAGGCTCACGCCGCGCCAGGAGAACACAATGGCATCTTCGGCGGTACTCTGCCCGATTTGCGGGAGCAGCGAGCCGATGGCGCGCGCGGGAGTGAGTTTGAGCCGGGTGGGCAGATCATTGTCGAATTTCACCTCCGCCACGTCCACGCCGCCGGGTGGCAGTTCCGCGGCGATCAGTTGAAGCGACTGGCCGCCGCGGCCGGCGTGGAACAGATAGTTGGTGCCGCGGACATTGATCAGGGATTTGACGGGGGGCGAAGCCACAGGCAGGTGGGCAATGACGGCCGAGCGTTGGTCTCGATTGGTGCCGGGGCCAAACAACGGGAACTGGCCGATGGCACCCGGATACGTGTTGGTGAATGTTCCGGCGGCATCCCAACCCCAGGATTGGCCGCTGGCGTCGAAATGTTGGGCGTCCGCGCCGCCGGAACAGAGGAAACGAAAGAACAACTCGGCCAAGCCGGTCGCCACCCGGTGCAGTGGTGGCGCGTGGCGGCTCCCGGTGTAAAGGGACAAGGGCACAGTGAAGATGCTGCGACCGCTCCACACAACGGGCGCTCCACTTGTGTCGGCTCCCACTTGATACCGGTATTGGTTCGAGACGCGATTCACCTCCAGATGGCGCTCGGTCTCGGGATAATTATTGTCGTACACCTTGATGATCGAGCAGCTCGCGTCCGGGACGACGCCGTTGGCCAGATCGGTTTCGTCAAGTTTGAAACCGTCCACGACAGTGTAGGGCGTCACGCAGTGTCCGGCGCCCAGGCCGCCCGAGTTGAAGCAAAGTGTGTGGCCGGCCGGATTTGAGCGCAGCCGGTTGAGTACCGCCACGGGATTGCCGCCCGAGAGGCTCATCTGGCTGAGGTAGTTGTCAATGGATTCGACCGCGAATTGGGCCATCATGTAAGTGCGGATTTGCGCCCAGACATCCACCGGGCGGTAAGGATTGAAGAGGTCGAAGCCGGTCCAGTTCGCGGGCATGTAGGGAGCGAGTGGTTCCGTCTCGCCGCCAATCAGGGCCGAGCGGGAACGGAATCCCGCCGCGTAATGAACTCCGCTGGGGCCGCCACTCCCACCGACATCGTAGTGGCTGACATCGAGGATTTCGTTCGCAAACAACCGGCTGGCACCAGCCATCCCGTGGCAGGAACCGCCCCGACCAGCGGTTTCCCCGATCAGGTAGTAGAGTGGCAGCCACAGGCTGTAATAGATGGGATTGCGCACTGGAAAAGGCACGTGGATGAAAATGTTATTCCCATAGATGGATTCAAACTCCTCGATGGACGGGCCATCGCCGAAATTCTCAAATTCGAAACTATGCAGTTTCGGATAGGGTGGAGGCGCGAAGACGAAGTGCTGTGCCCCGAGGCGTGTCCACTCCAGGCGACCGGGCCGGTTCCAAAGATCGCGCACCACCCAGTACCAGGAGTAACCAGTGCGCATGTTCTCCGGGACGGAAGGGACACGCACATCAATCCAAGTTTCGTCACTGGCCCGGCCAACGACTTCGGCCAGGTAAAACTCCTCGCCTTCCTCGCAATCCGGACCAGGAGGCATGGCGAGACAGGAGTAAAGATAAACGCGAATCTCCGAATGCAGGTTGGTTCCGTGGATTCGGACAATGCTGGCGGGCAATTCCTTGAGGGGAGAATCACGGAGGACGTACGAGGGGTAGCCGTTGGAGGGGCTGAAGGAATCCATCGCCAGCGGTCCGATGGGCCGGCGGATGAAATGTCGAAGGTGCTGATAGCTACAGCTTGAACTGCCACAACCAGGATAGATCACCTGCCAGGGAACCAGGTTCGTCGGCGCGATGCCGCTCGTAACAGGCTCGTGCCGGAGGAAAAGCTCGTTGACTTCCTGCCAGACCGAGATCTTGAGGGCATGGTGCTGCAGGACCGGTTGATTGAAGACGTAGTATCCGTTTATGTCGGTGGTGGTGACTGCCAGGGTCGCCCGCGAAGTCTCGTTGTATAGTGTGATCAACCGGTCTGCGACTGGTCGGCTGGTGTTCCCGTCGTACACGTATCCTGCCAGATAGGCCGTGGGCAATGATGCCCCGGATTCTCCAAACGTGACGGAGGCCCACGTGAGCGGAGAGTTCCCCGCCGCGTCACTCGGGCCAAATCGGTCGTCGCCCGTCGCCCCGATTCCCAGATGGCCGGCGGCAAAACCGAATGGCCGGCCGAACATTTCAAAGAGTAGTCCGGACACCCGGAACTCCATCGTGGGCGTTGCGAGTTCCTGCTGAAAGGCATCCACTTCCCACCGCGTTGAGGAAGGAGGCAGGGGGAACGCTCCCCAGGCACCGGCCCCATTGCCCCAGTTCCACCGGGCCGATCCGCCATTGGGGAGTCCCAGTGATAGTGGCCCGCGAATGCGAAAGTCGTTGGTTTGGGCAAATGGGTTTCGCGAGTGGTTCGGGTCAACGTGAACGGCCATGAACGAATTTGTCCACGACCAGCCGCCCGTTGTATCGCGGATGTTTTGCACGCCCACATACAGATTTGTCTGGCCGCCGCTCGCCCGATAGACCAGATGGGCGACTGCATCCGGCACGCCTGAGCCTGAGCCGTAACGGATGACCAGTTGTTCGGCGCCGGCGTATTCGCTGGCGAGTGAAACGATCCCATCCATTGTCACCGGCGTCGCCGCGGGAGGGATCACCAGGTTCTTTGGGAGGATGCCGAAGATTTGTCCGCGCGCGAGGTTGCCGCCGGCGGGCTGGTAAAAGATCAAATTGGGTTCGTCTCCGGTCAGTTCGCTGAGGCGCAAGCCGTTAATCTGCGGTTGTGTCCGCGCGACCGACCAGATGCGCACCTCATCCAGGCAACCCTTGAACATATAGTAGGACGAGTGCGCATCGCCACCCAGGTACAGGGTTTCCAGTCGTCCCGCGCCCGCATTCGAAAGGACAGGGTTGCCCGCCGGCTGTCCGTCCACGTAGAACCAAACCCGCGTGCCGTCGTAGCTGGCTGCGACGTGGGTCCAGGAGCCGGCGGTGACGTTGCGGTCGGCGTCGGCCGACATTCTGCCGCTGCGATAAAAGCGCAGCCGGCCACCACAGAACCCTAACCAATAAGAGGAGGTATAATCCCGCCCCACAATTGTTTCGCAGCGATTGGCGTCGTCGCGATACACCCACGCCTCAATGGTCATGGCGACTGACGGATCATGCGCGAGACTGGCGCCGAAGTTCATCCGCTGGGCGGCGCTGCCGTCGTAGCGTGTGCTCCGCAGCGGGGGAGTATCTCCGAACAGCCGTGGAGTCAGCACACAGGTACACGCGGTTGCCAAAATGCTCCCTCGAATAATGTTTGTCGCATTCATCGTTGCGTTTGCAAGGGTTTGGAACTTTCAGCGCATTCTGCTCCGGGTCGCGGACAGTTGGAACTGGGCGAACGGCGCGCAGGGGTGCGCGAGCGGCGCGCACTGTTGCCCGATGTCGGGAGGTGCGCTTCACTCGCCCAGTGCCCGGCGGGCGGGTCTCGTTCAAAGTGCCGGTTAATTATGTTGCGAAGAGTGCGCGACCGAATCGAGAATGGGGCACCGCGCAAAGTGTCCATGAAAAAGCTGGATCTCCAGCAGGAACGCGAGGCGACGCGGCGCGCATTGCAAAATGCCCAACGCGCGATCGTTCTGACCTTGCTGGTCCTGATCGGTCTGGCGGCCCTGGCGGTCTGGATTGCTCGGGCCGCGCAACGCAACGCCGCCACCGCCCGCACCAAGGCGATCGAAGCATCACAGGCCGAAACCCGGGCGCAGCGGGAGTTGGGCAGGGCGCAATTTTCCCAGGCGCGCGCCGAGCGGCTCAGTCGCGCTCCCGGACGACGCCAGCGGGCGCTCACGGCTTTGCAGGCGGCCGCGCAGTTTATGGAGGTGGCGGCGTTGCGGGACGAGGCCGTGGCCTCGCTGGCCAATTATGATCTGGCCGGATTATCGGTCTGGCACGAGATGCCAGCCATGTATGCCGCGCCCATGTTTTCCCGCGATCACAGCCTGTGCGTGGTGGCCCACAGTCAAAGGGAAATCCAGTTGGTCCGGGCGACCAACAACGCGCCCGTGACCCGGATCGCCGTGGACGACGGAGATTTCGGCGGTCTGGGAGTGAGTCCGGACGGGCGGTGGATTTGCGCGTATTTCGCATCTCACCGGTGGCGTTTCTGGGATGCGCGAACGGGGCAGTTGGCGCGCGAGGTGCCTGCGCCGATGTTTCGCGAGTCGGCGTTGGTGCCCAGCTTCAGCGAGGATGGGCGTTGGTTCGTGATGTGTCTCCAAACCAACACGGTGTGGATGTTGAATCTTGAGGATGATTCCAGCCGTGTGGTTCCGACCGAGGCCATGCCAACCGTGGCCGTCTTGAGTCCCGGAAACCAGCGGTTGGCGGTGGCGATGGGCTCGCGACTCGTGGTCCGCGCTTTGAACCACACGACCAACGCGGCCACTCATCAATTCGGCGCGACCATCCAATCCCTGGCCTGGCATCCGGACGGCGAGCGACTGGCGGCCGCCTTGGAGGATGGATTGGTGATGTTGTTGGATTTGCGGACTGGCGTCGCCCTGCGCCTGGAGGGTCATAGCGTCAACGCGATATTTGTGCAGTTCCATCCACGAGGTGAAATGCTGGCCTCGGCGTCGTGGGATGGCACCACTCGCTTTTGGGACGCGGGCACCGGTCAGTTGTTGTTTCTGACCCGGGATGGGCTGGCCCTGGGCTTTGATCAGAGTGGCAACCAACTGGCCTTTCTGCGCGAAGGGAGCGGGCTGGGCATTTGGGCCGTGGCGGCGCCAGTCGGTTTTTCCAAGCTCGCGTTGCCGCTGAAAACAACCGGCCGCATCACGGCGACGGACTTCCATCCCGATGGCCGACATCTGGCTGCCGGCGACGAGGAGGAATGGTATCTGGCCGACTTGGAATCCCGGCGCGTGCTGGAACGAAAGAAGTTTCACCGGCTTCGCTCCGTTCTGTTCTCTCCGGCGGGGGATCAATTCGTCTGCTCGGGTGGAGATGGGGTGAATGTGTACCGGTGGTCGCCGGAAGGTCTTTCGCCGGTGACGCTCGATCCGGCGCTGGCCGGAGAGCGTGGACTGGAGCGGGCAACCTTTTCGCATGACGGAAAACACTTGCTGGTGGTGGGGGCCGACCGCGGCCTCGTGATTGATACTGCGACGTGGCGACCGGAGTGGCGATTCGGGCAGGACCACGGTCTGCTGGTGTTCACGGCGATGAGTTATGACGGTCGCTGGGTCGCGGCGAGCGCCTGGAAAAGTCGCGGCGTCTGTCTGTGGCCGCGCGAGGCGTCCACGAACCATCTGCGCCTGATTGCCGAGAGTTCGTATGTGGATTTCGACGCGGCGAATCGCTGGTTGGTCACCAGCAATCATCGTGGTTATCAACTGTGGCAGGCGCCAGACTGGAAGCTGCGGCGTCGGCATGAGGTGGACACGGGGACCTATTCTCCCGGCCCGGCCCGCTTCAGCCCGCAGGCAGATTTGCTGGCGGTGGCGCCCGAGCGCAACGTGATTCATCTGGTCAATCCGGAAACGGGCGAGGTCAAATTGCGCCTGCACAGTCCCGACGAGGTCAACCTGGGCTGGTTGGACTTCTCGGAGGACGGTCGGATGCTGGCCGCCGCCACCGAACAGAATGATGTTCATATTTGGGACCTCGGGCAGATACATGACGCGCTCGATAAACTCGGGCTGGCATCGAAGCCGGCGCCCGAGGCACCGCAAGCGCTGCGCGCGGTCCAATCTGCATCCGCGAACCCCCTCGATGGCACGACCTCCAGCGCAGCCGTCATTGCAATCATTCTGGGCGGAATGGTGATTGCCTTGTTTCTTGGGGTTCGCTCAATCGTCCATCAACGCCGGCAGATGCAGAATTATGTCCGGATCGAGGAGCTGGCCGAGGAACAGAACCGGAATCTGCTCGCCGCGGAACTGGAACTGCAACAAGGCCAGAAGATGAAGGCTTTGGGCACGCTGGCCGCCGGAGTTGCGCATGACTTCAACAACCTGCTTTCCGTCATCAGCCTCTCCAACGGATTCCTCAAACGGGGCGTCACTGGTCAGCCGGATCTCACCGAGGAAAGCGAGGCGATTGACAAGGCGGTGGGGCAGGGGCGGAAGGTGGTGGAGTCCATGCTGGGTTATTCGCGAAGTGAGACTGCCGACAAGCGCGCCGTCATCAATCCATGCGAAGTGGTTGAGGACTCTGTTGGCCTGCTCGGGCAACAGTTTCTCAGCGGCATACGATTGACGATGGAACTCGACCGGCGGTCCCCGCGGATCGAGGTTTCCAAGGGCCGGCTCGAACAAATTCTGTTGAACCTGATTGTCAACGCCAGCGAAGCCATGGGTGGCCACGGCAAACTGATCATCAATGTGCGCGAGCGAAGTCGGGGCGAACTTCGCGCCTCGGTGCTGATGCCAGCGGAGGCGGAGCGGTATGTCGAACTGCGCGTGCAGGACGACGGTCCCGGGATTGCCCCCGAAGTTCGAGACAGGATTTTCGATCCCTTCTTCACCACCAAGAATCGCGGCGCGCGCCAGGGCACCGGGCTGGGGCTTTCCACCATCTACACGCTGGCGGAACAGGAGGGTTACGGCATAGATGTCGAATCATCGCCAGGCCGGGGTGCGTGCTTTCGGATCTGGTTGCCGGTGCAGGAGGCTGCGCGCCACTCGCCCAGTCCCCAGCCGCGCGCCACCGGCTAGAATCAACCACGCATGTCCGTCATGAATGTTCGCAATGCCACGATTCTGGTTGTCGAGGACGACCCGCAGCATGTCCGGCTTTACAACAAGGCCCTGCGCGGATTTCGCGTCACCACGGTCGCGACCGCTTCCGCTGCGCTGAAGGAAATTGAAGCCTCTATTCCTGATCTCATTCTCCTGGATCACATCCTGGCCGAGGGCGAGAAGGGCACCGAATTCATTCCCCGGCTCAAGGCGCTGGCGGCGCATGTGCCCATCATTGTCATTTCCGGGACGCTCGACATTCAAGGGCAGCTCGCCGCCTTGTCCGGTCCGTTGTCCGCGCAGTACGTCCTGCGAAAACCGATCCAGCTCGATGAACTCGAACAGGTGGTCGAGCGGGCGTTGACGGAGTGCGGCCTGGGCGAAACGGTGGCGATGCTGAAATCACTTGAACGGGCGGAGAAAGTCGAATCCAACGAGCCCGAGCGGCTCTTTGCGGAGCGGCTTGCCCGGCAGCACGCGATCCTGAATCAAACCCGCGGCGCGAGCGAGCGCCCCAATGTTTCAGCCCTGGCGCGGCAATTCAATGTTTCGCGCAAGACGATTCAGCGCGATCTGGTCGACCTGGTCAAGCGCGGGCAGATTGATCCCGAGCTTTACCCCGAGTGGAACGCTTCCAGTGCGGCCGACTAGCAGGCTGTCGCACTGATCTTAACTCAAAGTGGTGGATGGAGAGGCGATGACGTCGCTCCGGATGGCGATGTGGGAGGGCGCAACGCCTGGCTGGCGGGGAATCGGTCATTTTGCGGGTGGTTCTCCGAACTTCCCCCTGCATTCGGTCGGTGGAAACTTCCGCTTCCTGGCGGCCGCCGGGGCGGCCCCGACGCGGCGGCACCGGCGCTAACTCACGAACCCCCAATTATATGGTGGGCGCATTGGCCGGGCGAGATGGGCATTGCCTTCCTGTGCGTTCTCGCCGATGAACTCTTCCCGGGCTGGATCCCACTGATACTTTCGGCCGGTCCGCAACGCGATGACGATGAGGTGCCCGATGGCGGCGGAACGATGGCCGACCTCCACCGGGGCGACCGGCGTTTTGCGCGTGCGAACACAGTCAAAGAAATTGCCCATGTGATCGTTGCTGACTTCGAGGCGGACGGCGTTGGCGGGCAGGGGAGTCTCGAGAATGTCGTCCTTGCTGGCGCCGAGATCGGCGCGGTTCACCCAGATCCAACCGTCCGTGCCCACGAACTTCACGCCGTTGCGCTGGCCGTCCTTTCTGATCACGCCGCCGTAGGGCGTGTCATCCGGCGTGGTGCGCACGCTCTGTGTGACGCCGTTGGCCCAGGTGAGCGTGGCCTCGAACTCACTCGGCGTGGTGTAGCCGCCCGGGATGGGTTCGGTCAACGCTCGCGCTTCCACTCCGGTGGGGCCGTCCTGTCCGATGCCCCAGCACGCGATGTCGTTGTGGTGCGCGCCCCAATCCGTGACCGGTCCGCCCGAGTATTCCCACCACCAGCGGAAGTTCGCATGGCAACGCTCCTTCAGGTAGTCCACACCCGGCGTCTGGCCCTGCCAGAAATCCCAGTTCAGGCCCGGCGGCACCGGCACGGTTTTGAACGGGCCTTCCCGCAATCCGGCGGGGACGAACACCTGCACCTGCTTCAATTTCCCGATGCGCCCATTGCGCACCAGTTCGCAGGCGAGCCGGAATTTCTTGTCGCTGCGCTGCTGGGTGCCGGTCTGGAAAACCGTGCGGTGTTCGCGCACGGCTTTGATCAGGTGTTTGCCCTCGTCAATCGTCAGCGTCATGGGTTTCTCGCCGTAAACATCCTTTTTGGCGCGGGTCGCGGCCAGGTTCACCAGCGTGTGCCAGTGATCGGGCGTGGCCTGCACCGCGATGTCCACATCGCCGCGTTCGAGGGCCCGACGAAAGTCGCTGAACCTCGCCGGCGTCCGGCCGTTCTTCGTGAATTGCTTCGCCGCCTCGCTCGCATGGTTGTCATCCACGTCGCACACGGCCACGATGTCGCCAAAGCGGCTGGCATTTTGTGCGTCACCGCGTCCCATGCCGCCGCAACCGATCAGCGCGATGCCCGGGCGGTCATTCGGACTGCGCGGAGACTTCGGCGCTTCCTGCGCCGCGAGTTCGCGTTCCACAAACCAGAGGGGCAGGCCGCCGGCGGCGGCGAGGGCGGCGCAGCGGGTCATGAAAGAACGACGCGAGATCTGGAAGTGACGGTTCATGCCGTAATTCAACGGCGAACTGCCGGTTCCTGCAAGCGCGATGACGCAACGAATGGGCGACTCTCCAAGGGACCTTTTTCCGGTGCTCACGGGGACAACGGGCGAAACGCGCGAAGGCGGAAGAAGTTTTGGTCGTCTCCCAGATAGAAGCTTGCGATATTCGCGCCCGGCGACGCGAGGTTCAGGAGTGAAGTCCACGGGTTCGCCAGGTCGAACGCGGCGCGGTATTCGATGCCATACAATCGCGTCGGCCGGCTCGTCCACTGCAGCATGTTGTAATCGGGCGTCGGATTGCCCCGGCTGTAATGCGTGATGCGCAAATTATCGTTCGCATCCCGCGGATTTGTGTCGGCCAGGTATTCGGCCAGATCGGACTGGCCATCGCCGTCGCTGTCGCTCGTGGCGGTGAAGGCGGTCAGTGAATTCGTGTGGGTGAGTTCCCAGGCGTCGGTGATGCCGTC
>JAKQDQ010000169.1 GCA_029573725.1 Verrucomicrobiota bacterium | reverse complement strand
GACCTTGCCGTACCCGCCAAAGCCGATACACGCCGTCCACTCCCAGCACTCATCCGGGCCGGCCTTGCGGACCTTCTGCCAAAACAGATTGATTTGCTTTGGGGTAATATCAATACGCATCGAGTGCTCCTTACACTTGGTGCCACGCCGGGGGTGGTTACAGCCACGCCCCGGCTCTCTGTGTTGTCCGAACAATTGTACCAAATTGGACGGGCAATATGACACGGGTACTGAAGGCCATCCCCAGGCTCTTTACCGCCTTTGGCGCATCGTTGCCAACGGCGACCAAAGATCACCGGGGGCAGTTCGTCTGGAAGCGGGCGAGCGGGGCCGAGGATGAGATTTACGCTGGCGTGGCGGACAGCAGCAACGTGGCGCAGTTCCGTCGCATCCTGACCAAGACCTACGGCGATACGCTCTATCACCCGTTGATCCCGACCAGCCCGTACTCCGAGGGACCGACCGTCAGCGATTCGGCGGTCACTAGCTCCAACAGCAGCACGAGTACCTACGCTGTCAATGTCCAGACGTCGATTACGTTGCCAGGGGGGACCTGGGATGTCTATGCCTGGGGCGGCGGACTCTATTACCACTCGTCCGCGAATGGCGTCGTGCGCGTGCACATGCAAATTGGCAGCGACGCGGGCGATGCGCTGACCTCCCCATGCCCGTCGTCGTCATCACGAATGTATGTGGGCATTGCGAACCACGCCACCGGGCAGTCCGGATCGATCGATGTCAAACAGGAATACCGTCCCAATGCGTCGGGCACGGCATACGCCGGGGGCGGCTGGCTCATGGTCGTCGCGTTCCGAACCAGTTAGGAGCACCACATGGCCGCTGATCCCGTTGCCCGAGCCGAATTTACCGCCACGATCCAGCGGCTGGAACAGACCGACAGCTACACGCTGCTGCAACTGACCAACCACATCGCGGACTACCGCAGAGAGGCGGGAGAGATGAAAACCAATGTCACCGATATGGACCGCAAACTCGACCGGTTACTCGCCAACCAGGCCAACGTCAAGGGGCGGGACGGCGTGATTCTGGTGCTGGTGATGGCCGCGGTGACCATCCTGAGCACGGTGATCGCCGCGTCCATCATGGGGGTGATCCGATGACCTGGACGTGGGTATTCGTGGTGGTCTGTGCCGCGTTGTTCGCCGCGTGGCTCGTGAGTTGGATGATCGACCAGCGAGGGGATGGGGAGTGATGGAGGTAAATCGCAACACACCGTGGAGGCACCTGGGAAAGGTACCTCTGGCCATCTGGCACAAGCGCATCACCGACGCGGGCGGACTGAGCGAGGCGGCCGAGCGCGACGTGTGGGAGGCGTGCGGCGACGATAGCGCCCTGATGCTGGCCATGCTGCGAGCAGAATCGAGCTACGCCAGTAATTTCGCGGCCATCCCCGCCAGCAATCGAAACCCGTGGAATTTGCAGATCGCCGGGGTGGGCCTGTGGTTCGCTAGCATCCGGGAGGCGGCG
>JAKQDQ010000152.1 GCA_029573725.1 Verrucomicrobiota bacterium | reverse complement strand
GTGGCCACGCGCGTCCACGCCGCCATCGGCGCCGTGGCGTTGGCGGACTCCAGCAGCACGAACCGCGCGCCGCTGCCGCCGGTGTAGCTCACGGTGCTGCTGGCCGCATCCCATTTGCCGCTGCCGGTGCTGAGGGTCACCGGGGAGAGCGGCGGCGCGAGGAAAACATCGCTCCAGGCCGAGCCGATGGCCAGGTCATCCACCAGCGACACCCCGATGCCCGTGCTTTGCCGGAAGCAATAATAGTCTATTTCTATCGGGGGGAAATTGTCCGTGGCGGTGACGCCTCCGCTGGCTTCCGAGGAGGGATCCACCCACAGCGTGCTTTCGCCCGTGCTCACGTTATAGCGCGAGATCACCGTGTAGGTGGTTCCCAGGCTGAGATCCTGCGGCACCACCGCCGAGACGGAGGCGGCCCCGTTGGCAATCCCCAGCCGGAACTTCCCGGCCGCCGCGTTGTTGGTCAGGGCATAGATGCGCGCGCGGAAATTGAATGTGCCCAGGTCCTTGAAGTGCGCAAAATAATCGCCGCCGCTGCCTCTCGGCAGCACCTCAAAATTCACCTTGAACCGCGCATAGAGAATTACCCCGGAAAAGGAATCCGGCGGCGAACTGTCACCCGTCGCGACGAAATAAACCGAGTTGGAAAAGCCGCGGTAGATATCTTCAGAATTCGTGTAGGAAACCCGCAACTGGTTATCCACCACCAGGCAATCATTCGAGAGACCCCCGCTGTGCGACTGCCAAAGGCCGCCGCTGACCGAGCTGATTTCACCGTCGGGATACGTAAAGTCCTCGCTCAGCAGCAGTCTCCCCAGGTGCTGATACACATTGAGGGCGAAACTCGTGCTGGTGGTGGAGAACCCATCATTGACCGTGAGGGTGATGGTCGTGAGGCCGGCCTTGTCCGGCTGGGGGGTAACCTTCACCGTGCGGCTCTTGCTGGTGCCGCTCGCGGGGCTGACCACAATATCCGAATCCTGCACCAGCGTCGGATTGGATGAAACGGCGGTGACGGTCAGGTTATCGCCCTCGGCGTCCGTAAGCGTGAACGGCAGCGCCGCCGTGGGGGTGTTGGTCGGGATCAACTGGTTGGCGATGCTGGTGGCAAAGCCCGGCGCGCCGACCCGGACAAGGAAGGAGGTCTCCTTGGTCTGGCTGGCCGGGTCGGTGACCACCACCGTAATCGTGGCATCGCCCTGTTGCCCGGCCGCGGGGGTGATGGTGATCGTCCGGTTCTGGCCGCTGCCGCCAAAACTGATGTTCGCCGGGTGGTTGGGCACCACCGCCGGGTTATCGGAAGTGCCCTCGAGCGTCAGGCTGGCGGGATTGTAAGCCGGGCTGTCAATTATAAAGGCAACCGGCCCGGTATTGCCGTTCTTCGGGATGCTTTGGTCAGCTATGCCGCCAATGGAAGGCCCCCCGGCAGGCGTGTAAACGTCCAAAAAATTGGTGCCGACTTTAAGATTGTCAAAATAAAGCACCCCCGCGTTGTTATTGGCCGAATCTTCACGCAGAGCAACCGCGTAAGTCTTGAAGTGGGACGAGGAGGCGTCGTCCGTCGAGTCTATCCGGTTCACCATGCTGGCTTCCGAAGCGGGATTCACCCACACCGTCGCATTGGTTTGCTCCAGGTTAAAGCGCACGACAATAGCGTAGGTGATATCCGGATCAAAATCGGTCGTTATATACTCTGGGATACCGCTGGTTGCGGCGATGCCAAGGCGGAATTTCCCCGGGGCCGCACCCCCGGTTTTCGCCCACACGCGGGCCCGGAAGTTTGTGGTGGTATCTTTAAAGTGAAAGAAGTAGGCACCATTACCTTTTGGCAGATAACTCGAAGACATGTTGAGCGTGAAACTGGCATAGAGGCTGCCATTGCCCGGCCCGGTTTCAAACGGCTTGGGGAAGATGGAATTGGTGATATAGGCGTTAACGTCTTCGCTGTTTGCCCCTCCCAGCACCACCTGGCCGCTGGCGACCATTAATTGATTGAGAGTTCCACTGTGACTCTTCCAGACGCCGCCCGATCCGGAGACGAGCGGGCCGTCCGCGTAGCTATCGAAGTTCTCAGTAAAGACCAGGGCGGCCGGCGCGTTGAGCGCGCAACCGGCGCAGACTGCGAGGAGGAGGAGTGTTCTTTTCATAGGCTTAATGGGTGTTGTTTTGTTTGGGGGATCGCGAAGTATTCGGTTTAAGGTTTGTTCACAGATATTCGGCGGGCAAAAGGGTTCAGCTATCCGGCGTGTTGGGGGTGGGATACCAATACATCCGGCGGGGCATCTTGGCGGGATCCCATTCCGCTTTGCAACTGTTGGACTCCGTGGGCGTCCGGAGGAATTCGTTGGTCCGGGCCGAGCGCGCGCTGCCGTCGCACATGGCAAACTGGCCGCGCCCCTCGTGTTTGGCGACCGCATACTGGCCGGTCACGTTGGACTGGGCCGCGCCCGCGGTGGGCGAATTGCCGTTCACTTCGGCAAAGAGAATCGTGTCCACGGGATAAACAATCTGGCTGAACTTGGTCTGCGAGCGCCCACTGTTGCTCGACGACTTGTTCACGCACAGCCGCCCGTTTTCGCCATACATGAAATACGCCTTGGTCACCGA
>JAKQDQ010000138.1 GCA_029573725.1 Verrucomicrobiota bacterium | reverse complement strand
TTTGCTGGACGTATCCCAGGTCGTCGATGGCGATCACCGGATATCGATCGAGTTTCTTGAGCAGCGATTCCAACCTCAACGCCTGCTTGGCCGCCAGCAGCTGTTGCACCAGCTTGAAGGTGGGGGTGAAGTAGACCGCATATTCGTGCCGCAGGATCATCTCCCGGCCCAGTGCCGAGAGAAAGTGCGTCTTGCCGCGTCCTGGCAACCCGAAGGCCAGCAGGTTCTCCGCCCGCTCCACCCACCCCCCATCCAGCAACGTGGGCAGCAGGCGCCGGATCTTCAGAGGCAACTTCCCCTCATCCAATGCCCCGAAGGTCTTGCCCGCAGGCAGTCCCGACTCCTTGAGCAAACGCTCCCGCCGACGTTCCTTGCGATCGGCTCCCTCCGTCTCGCACAGTTGCGTCAGGAACTTCCGGTATCCCCAGTTGTTCTGCTCGGCCTCGGCCAGCATCTCGGAGTATCGGGCGGCCATCGTCGGCAACTTGAACGACCTCAGGAGCAACGCCAGCGCCTCAGCGGACATCGGCCACCTCCTCCCCGCTCTACGAACTCAACAAGCCATCGTAGCTGAAAATGATCGTTCCGCTCGGCAAAGTAGCGGTCGATCGCTACCTTGGCGGCCTCTACGGAAGCATAGTCACTGTTGTGGATGATAGCTCTGGCCATGCCGCTGAACACTGCCTCGATGACGTTCAGGAACGGGGCGCAGGACGGAAGCGGTGCCAGTGCGACGACTGGCGTTCCGTGCTCCTCACGGTAAGAGGCATCGTTCACTTCATCTGCCCGACCGAAGAACTTCTTTGATGCATGCCATGAGGCTGCATCCCACGAAAAGAAGATCTCGCGAACCCCGGCCAGCGATTTCAACGCGCGCTCAATAGCCGCGACTTCCTCCGCACAATCCATGCCGGCGACGCGCAGTGTGGTCGCGTCATCAGTACACGGTCCAGGAGGCCCGGCGCCCCGGCCCGAATCACCCGGCGTTCCGCTCGGCCGCTGTTCACATCTCTGGCAGCCGTCGCTCATGGCTTTGCCCCCGTTCTCAGGCTTCCATCCGGTTGGACGCCGGAGCGGGTTTGGTTGGTCCGGCCCTCGCGCTGCTGATGCTGCAGGTGCCGTTGATGCCGCTGCCACCCGATGAAAACCATGTCGGCCAACACGGCCCCAACCATGAGCAGAGCAATCCCCACGACCATCCTGATGCTCTTCCGGCGCTCCCGGCGGTCTTGTTCCGCCATGCGCGCCGCCCTTTCAAGTGACCTCGCCTTTCTCATCGTGCAACGCAATGCTCCTCGTGGGCGCGGACGCCTCCCGTCGTCGGCTTGCGCCGCTTTCTTTCATCGCCACGCCCCTCGCTCGCCCGTGCGGATCTTCACCGTCATCTCGACGGGCAGAACAAAGATGCGCCCGTCACCGGGATTGCCGGTGTGCGCGGCTTTCTGAATCACTTCCACGAGCTGTTCGACCTGCTCGTCCGGCACCATGATTTCCAACTTGGTCTTGGCCACCTCGTCGAAAGCGCCGCGCTCCACCGACAACCCATGCACAGCCGAAATCGTGACGGCAGGCAGGCCTTTGATTTGATGCAGGGCGTTAATCACCCGCTCCAGCATGAACGGTTGGATGATCGCTTTGATTTCTTTCATGTTGTTGCGTTCTCCGGGGTCAGCGTTTGAGTCTCGGTTGTCACTTCGGCGGCCTTCTTGCGCCGAAAAGTCGTGTAAAGCGTCGGCAGCACCAGCAGCGTCAGGATAGTGTTGGTCACGATACCGCCGATGACTACCGTGGCCAGCGGACGTTGTACCTCGCCACCCACACCAACGTTGACCGCCATTGGGATGAAGCCTACCGCCGCCACCAACGCCGTCATTAGCACCGGGCGCAGTCGCACCATACAACCCTCCCGCACGGCTTGCTCCAGCGGTTCCCCCGCTTCAAGCTTCTGCTTGATGAACGTCACCAGCACCAGGCCGTTCAGGATGGCCACGCCGCTCAGGGCGATGAAGCCGACGGCCGCGCTCACCGTGAAGGGCATCCCGCGCAGCCACAACGCCAGCACCCCGCCCACCGCGCCCAGCGGAATCCCGGTGGCCACGATGAACACATCGCGCAGCGATTTCAGGCTGAAGTAGAGCATGACAAAAATCAGCCCCAACGCCATCGGCACCACAAACCGCAGTTTGGCGTTGGCCAGTTCCATGTTTTCGAACTGGCCGCCCCATTCGATGCTGTAGCCTTCCGGCAGCTTCACCTGGTCGGCGATCTTCTTCTGCGCTTCGGCCACGAAACTGCCCACGTCCCGCCCGCGCACGTTGCATTGAACCGTAATGCGTCGCCGCCCCCATTCGCGGTTGATGGTCGCCGGGCCTTCCGTTTCCACCACCTGCGCCACTTGATCAAGTGGCAGCACCGAGCCGGTCGCTGTGGGGATGAGTGTGGCCGCGAGCGCGTCGGGGTCAGTGCGTTGCCGGTCGGGCATCCGAACCACCAGCGGGAACCGCCGCTGGCCTTCGCGCACTTCGCCGACCTTCTTGGTGCCGACAGCTTCCACCACATTCATGACGTTGCGTGTGGGCACGCCGTAGCGCG
The DNA here is from genome assembly GCA_029573725.1 of Verrucomicrobiota bacterium. Classification (GTDB taxonomy): domain Bacteria; phylum Verrucomicrobiota; class Verrucomicrobiia; order Limisphaerales; family JADLHS01; genus JADLHS01. The sequence goes on along the minus strand of JAKQDQ010000138.1, from coordinate 5,995 downwards.
CGATGGCCTGCGGGTCCATGCGCACCTGCAAGATGAGTTGCCCGGTCAATTGTTCGCCGGTCACTTCCCCCACGCCCTTGATGGCACCTAGCACCTTTTGCACCTCGTCGGAGAGCAGCCGCAACTGCTCCAGATCGTCGCCGTAGATTTTGATGCCGATGTCGGAACGGATGCCGGCAATAAGTTCGTTTAGGCGCATTTCAATCGGCTGGCTGAACGCCACCGTCATGCCGGGAAACTTGGCGAACAGTTCCCGCATCTTGTCCACCAGTTCCGTCTGCGTCCGGGCTTTCTTCCATTGCCCCCGTGGCTTGAGCGCCAGGAAGAAATCCGACAACTCGATCCCCATCGGGTCGGTGGCGATTTCGGCGCTCCCCAGCCGTGTCCAGATGTTTGTGATTTCGTCCGGGAACTCCGCCAGCAGCAGCTTTTCAATCCGGTCGTTGTAGGCCACGGCTTCTTCCACCGAAACACCCGCCAGCCGGACGGTGGTGCCCACGATGGCGCCCTCGCCGAGCTTGGGCAGAAACTCCCCACCCATGCGCGAAGCGAGGAAGGTGACGCCGGCCAACAGCGCCAGCGCGCCCAGCAGAGTCACGATGCGGAAACGTAGCGCCAGGCCCAGCACCGGCTCGTGAATCCGATGGGACAGCCGCACCAGCCACGGCTCTTTCTCCTTCACCTGCTTGGGCAGAAACAGGCTTGTGAGCACGGGTGTCAGCGTTAGCGCCAGAATCAGCGAGCCGGCCAGCGCGAAGATCATCGTCAGCGCCATTGGCTTAAACAGTTTTCCTTCCACCCCTTCCAAGGCGAGGATGGGCAGGAACACGATCAGGATGATGCCGACACCGAACGCCACCGGCCGCGCCACTTCCAGCGGCGCGCTGGTCAGCGTTTCCTCGCGTTCCTCCTTCGTCAACGGACGCCCCAGCTCATGCTGGCGCATCGCCAGCCGCCGCATGGCGTTTTCGACCATCACCACTGAGCCGTCTACGATCAGGCCGAAGTCCACCGCGCCCAGGCTCAAGAGGCTAGCCGAGATCCCGGCCTGTAACATCAAATCACCCGCAAACAGCATCGAGAGCGGAATGGCCGCTGCCACTACCAGGCCCGCCCGAAGATTGCCCAGGAACGCGAACAGAATGGCGATCACCAGCAGCGCCCCCGCCATCAAGTTGTGTTTTACGGTTTCGATGACGTTGTCCACCAATTCCGTGCGGTCATACAGCACTTGGACGACCACGTCTTTGGGCAGCGTCTTTTGCACTTGGGCGAGTTTGTCCTTCAACCCGTGCGTCACCACCGCGCTGTTTTCTCCCATGAGCATGAAGCCCAGACCCAGCACGATTTCCCCTTTGCCCGCCCCCGTCACTGCCCCGCGCCGAATCTCATGGTCCACCTGCACCGTGGCCACGTCGCGCACTCGCACCGGCACCCCATCATGCGCCGTAATGACGATGTTGGCGATTTCCTGGACGTTCGTGGTCAGACCCAGCCCATGCACCAGCAACGACTCCCCGCTCCGCACCACCTGCCCGCCGCCCACGTTCTGGTTGTTCGCCTCTAGCGCCTCGAACAGTTGTTCCAGCGTCAGGCCGTATTTCACCAGCCGTTGCGGCTCGGTGATGACATGGAATTGCTTCTCGAATCCGCCCCAGGTGTTCACTTCCGCCACGCCCCTTACCTTGCGCAACTGTGGCTTGACTACCCAATCCTGAATCTCGCGCAATTCCGTCAGCGTGCGGTTGGTGTTGTCCGAGCGCACCACGTAGTGAAACACCTCCCCCAGCCCCGTGGAGATCGGGCCCAGTTGTGGGCGCGCAATCCCCGCCGGCAACTCGATGGTCTGCAGTCGCTCGGTGATGAGCTGCCGCGCGCGGAAGATGCTCGTCTCATCGTCAAACGTGGCCACCACTTGCGAGAGGCCGAACTTCGACACCGAGCGGATGTTGTTCAGGCCCGGCAGTCCGCTCACGGCCAGTTCGACGGAAATGGTGACCTGTTGTTCCGCCTCCTGCGCGTTGAGCGAGGGCACGGTGGTATTGATTTGCACCTGCACCGGCGTCGTGTCCGGGAAGGCGTCAATCGGCAGATTCGTGAGCGAGCGCCCGCCCACCAGGATCAGCAATGCCGCCAGGATGGCGACGAGCAGGCGGTTCTTGAGCGAGGTTCGGATGAGCCAGTTCAACATAGTGGAGAGTCTCCGGTAGTCATGAGGTGTTGGTGTTGAATTGGCCGTTTAGTCATCCGCGCAGCCTGCGCCCAGCCGGGAAATCAGGAAGGCGGACTTCAGCGGGAAGGCATGATTCACCGCCACCACTTCTTGCGCCTTCAGGCCCTCGACGATTTCCACCTTGCCGTCGAACTTGGCCCCAAGGCGAACCACGCGCGCGTCAAACAAGTCCTCTGCCAGTTTCACAAACACAAAGCTCTTGCCTTCCATCCGCTGGATGGCCGAACCCGGCAGCAACAACGCGCCTTCGGCGTTGCGGGTCAGGATGCGCGCTTGGGCGAACATTCTCGACTTGAGCAAGCCTTCGGGATTCGCCACCCCGGCGCGGGCGCGAGCCATGCGGCTCTTCTCGTCCACTTCAGCCCCGATCCACGTCAGCTTCCCGGTAAACGTCTGGCCCGGCAGTGACTCCACCCGCAGTTCCACCGTCTGCCCCACCTTCACGCGGGCCAAGGCCGACTCAGGAATGTTGAGCATGGCCCACATCACCGAGCGATCCGCTAGCGTGAACAACGACTTGCCTGCTTCCACCAGCGCGCCGCGCACCGCGGTCCGCTCGACGATTTCACCCGCAAACGGCGCTCGCACCTCCATGAGCACCTGTTCGTGCGGTTTGGCCCCCAGCACGTCAATCTGTTCCTCCGTGAATCCTAGAGTCCGAAGCTGCTGGCAGGCCGCTCGATGGTCCGCTTCCGCTTGCTGCAAATCCTTCTCCGAAGTCACTCGTTCCGCCCTCAATTTCCGCTCCCGGTCAAGGGTCTGGTGGCTCAGCACCGCTTTGGCCACCGCTTCCGCAATCGAGGCCGACCAGATTCTCGCCACCGGCTGCTTCTCCTCTACCTTGTTGCCCAGGTCCGCGCTCACATCCTGGAGAATACCGCCCACCGGCGCGGCAATCTGGGCCAGCTTGTTCTGATTGAACGTCAGTTCAGCGTAGCATTCCACCGCGTCGGCAATCGTGCCCACGCTCGGTTTTGCTGTCTCCACCCCCGCGATGGCGGCCGAGTCATTGGCTGCGAGCCGGACCTTGGCCGACTCGCCAACTTTCAGTGTCCCCGCCAGTTGCGGTTTGCAGATGCCGCATTGCGCTTCCGGCACGTTGTGTCCGGTGCACATCAGCACGCCGTCCTTGGTTTCGGTGTGGGCCTTGGCTTCGCCGCCAGCCTCGCCGTGGTTGTGGCCCGCGTGGTCATCGTGCCCGGCGGGCTCGCTTTGCTTGGAACATGCCGTCAGCAGTGCTACCGCCGCCACCAGTGGCAGGACGGTCATCTTGGAAATCGTCAGTGTTGTCATAGTCTTTCGCTTATGGTTCGTCGGTTATTTCGCAGGAGGAGTGGTGTGCTCTCCAGGGCCGTGGTTATGGCCCGTATGGTCATCCTGGGCGGGGGTATTGGTTTTGGCGTGGGCGTGGCCGGAGTGATCTTCGACTCCAGGCTTCGCGTGGTTATGGCCGTCGTTTTCGCTGTGCCCGCCGGGTTCACTCTGCTTGGAGCAGCCCGTCAGCAGCGCCACAGCGGCGACCGCCGTCAGGGCAACGAATTTCAAGGTGTTTTGAGTCATCATGGTCAGATTCCTACTTGGTGGTTGAAGTTTGGTTGGTTTGTGGTTGGAGCAACGCTGCCAGTTCCGCTTGGGCGATGTTCAATTCGAGCAGCTTTTGTTGGTAGGCCAGGCGCACTTCCGCCGTCGTGCGTTGTGTGTCCAAAAGGTCAATGAAGCTGAACTTGCCCTGCTCGAATCCGGTTTGGACCAATCGCAGCGCCTCATTCGCTTTCGGCAGGATCCGCTCCCGGTAGTTGGCCACCTGCTCGGCGGCTGTCCGGTAGCGCTTCTGCGCGTTGGCCCACTCCCGCTGCAACTGCTGCTGCACCCCGTAGAGTTCCGCCTCGGCCACACTCACGTTCGCCCGCGCTTCCTGCTGCTTCCCCTTCCCGCTGTCAATCAAGGGCAGCGGCAACGAGAATCCCAGTTGAATAATGGACTGGTCCGTCTCCCCAATGCGCCCGCCGGACACGCCCACCTTCACGTCTGGATACGGTTCCAGCCGCGCCCGCCGGTGGGCCAGTTGCGCCCGGTCCAGGTTCGCCTGGGCGGCCGCCGTGCTCGGATGCTTGGCCAGTCGCTCCGCTCCCGCATCTTCCATCAGGCTCGCATCCGGCACTTCCGCCAGCGACCCCGCAAGAATGGCGTTCTTCAAGTCTGGCCGCCCCAGGAGGGTCACAAACATCTGCCGCGCGCTGGCCAGCTCCCGCTGAAATCCCGTCAATTCCGTCCGCGCCTGTTCCATCTGCACTTCCGCCCGTAACTGCTCTTGATAGGCCGAGGCCCCGGCATCCACCCGCTTCCGGGCCGTCACGGCGGACGATTCCGCCACCGCCACCAGTTGCGTGGACACCTCGACCATCCGTTCTGAAGCCAGCACCCGGTAGAACCCCGCCTTCACATCCCGGACAACCTCCGTCCGCCGCAGCGCCAGTTCCGCTTCCGACAACTTCACCCCCGCGCCTCCAATCTGCTTGTCCAGCGACTTCTTCCCCGGATACGGCAGCGTCTGGGCGATCCCAATCGTCTGCTTCGCGTCCGAAAAGCCCCGCCCGTTGCTCACCGGCCAATCTTCGGCGTTCAGCTCCAATTCGGGGTTCGTCCACTTCTTGGCCTGGTAGGCCCGCCCGGAGGCTGCGTCCACCCGCGCACCCGAAGCGCGCAGCTCCGGATTGCTTTCTAGCGCCAGCCGTACCGCCGCATCCAGCGTCAGCGCATTCGCGCTGAACGATTCAGGCCCCTGGGCAGCGAATCCCAGGCTCCCGCCCCCGACGGCCAGCACCGCCAGAGCAGACATCCGACACCATCTCAAAATCACATTCTCTCTCATAATCTCTTTCATTCACGTCCGATAAACACACACCACAAACCGAAAGGGGGAAAACGCGGCGTCCAGGCACACCGCAGCCATCAGGGGAATCCCGGACAGGAACCGTCAGCGAAAACGTCCCGAACGGGACCGCTTAAGCGACGAAGGAAGGAGCGCGCGGCGGCAGCGCCGTGCGGTGGGAGAATTGCCAGACCCGTGGAAGCTCTGGCGGAGATTCAGAGGCTACGAACAAGGCAGCTTGAAGCTCAGGCAGGGGAACTTCAAACACCGACGAAAGCAGAGCCAAAACGATGAGCGGCTGGGGTGCAGATGCCGTCTGTTCTTCGGGCCGATATTGCCCGTCCTCAACTTCTCCGCACCCATCGCCTTCACAATCTTGCGGTGCTGAAGGCGCCGAATCCACAAAACAGCAGCTCTTCAAAAAATCGAGACCATGCACACCCTCCAATGTGCAATGCATGGAAGCCAGCCCCCACAGGGCCAGCGTCAACATCGCAACGGTCTTAGTGAGCTTGCTCACGGCACTTAGAATACCCTTCGGCACAAAATGTTCAAACTTAATTTATTCGCCCTCGTGATTCCGCCTGTTCCCTCTCCTCATGAGCCGCTCCTCTTGCTTCTAGGGTGGTGCTTGCGCCAGCCTCCCCGTGATTGGCTTCCCTGATACTTGCTGACCGCTGGACGCAATCGCCTCCCATCGAACGAAGGAGGCCGATTTCACCCGCCTCATCGAGGCGGCCGGCCGATTGGCGTCGCCGCTCACGAGAACTGACCCGGGTGTGCTCATGAGAAGTGATCCACCTGGGTGAAGGGCGGGAGGATTTCCTTTCCAAGGAGAGATCGGATTCCGAGTAGGGAACGGAGAAGCGCGGAGCGGGGAAGAGGACGGA
>JAKQDQ010000121.1 GCA_029573725.1 Verrucomicrobiota bacterium | reverse complement strand
GGTCGTAAATATTGCCCCCACTAACGAACCGCCGCCGCCCCCCGCGCCAGCAGCGGGCATGGTAGCCATCCCGGAAGGAGTCTTTCTGATGGGGGTGCCCGGGTCAACCGCTGGCGTTGCGCTCGAACACTCGGTTTTTGTCAATGCGTTCCTCATGGACTCGAACCTGGTTAGCTACACGCTTTGGACCAATGTCTATCGCTGGGCGATAAACCACGGCTACAGCTTCAGCCATGCCGGAGCGGGCAAAGCAGCCACCCACCCCGTGCAAAAGGTGGACTGGTATGATGTCGTGAAATGGTGCAATGCACGCTCGGAAAAGGACGGCTTGACCCCTTGCTATTACGTCAGCACGAGCCTGAACACTGCGGATGTTTACCGCACCGGAGTATATAACCTGGGGAACGACCACGTTAACTGGGCTGCGAATGGCTACCGACTGCCAACCGAAGCCGAGTGGGAACGGGCCGCGCGGGGCGGAACCAACGGACGCCTTTTCCCCTGGGCCACCGACAAAATCTCCAAGACCCGGGCAAATTACTTCGGTAATACCGCTTCTTACAGCTATGACGAGGGACCGGATGGCTTCCACAGTTCGTATAAAACAGGAAATGAGCCCTATACCAGCCCGGTAGGGGATTTGAAATCCGGACGCAACGCGTACGGCTTGTATGATATGGCGGGCAATGTGGGGCAATGGTGCTGGGACTGGTACGGCCGCTCTTACTACACCACCATCAACAACCCGGTTGACAACCCGCAGGGGCCCAATACCGGCACTGCGCGCGTTGTGCGAAGTGGTTCCTGGCAAGCCCTCGCACCCGCCCAGAAGTGCTCGGCCCGCGACAATCGTGCACCAAAGACCGCATTGAATACAATCGGTTTCCGGTGCGTGCGCAGCCATTAGTAGCCCTATCCTTCCCGGCTTCGCGCGAAAAGCCAGTCTGTCGGCGCACGGGCCGCAGGCCTGCGGGGGGCGTTTGTCCGCAGTCCGCAGAACAGAAGGTCTGCGTGCTGACGTTTTCGGGGTGACCCGTTCAGGCCGGCGGGCGGGAGCGTGCCCGAGGGACAATCCGCCTACAGCCTGGTT
>JAKQDQ010000120.1 GCA_029573725.1 Verrucomicrobiota bacterium | reverse complement strand
TGGATAGTGACGATTATTTTTCCCCAGTGATGCCAATTATAAATCACCAGTGAGCCGGTAACATTGAGCGGCGGTTTGGCCGTCCAGCCAGGAGGTTGGGCGGGATCCAGGCGGCCGCAAGATGATCACACAACAACAGTATAAACGGCTCATGAATGAATACGACAAGACAGGCAAGATCAGCGTCAGCGCGATGAAAGCGGCTATGGACCGCCACACGGCGCGCAAATACATCGAGGCAGGCCAATGTCCTGCGGAACTGCAAGCAAAACATACCTGGCGGACACGCCCCGATTCTTTGGCCAAGGTTTGGCCGGAGGTGGTGCGGATGTTGCGGGAGGCCCCGGAGTTGGAGGCCAAAACAGTCTTTGAACACTTTCTGGCTCGCCCGGACAGCGGGCTGGAGGAGCGGCATCTGCGCACCTTCTTCCGGCGGGTGCGGCATTGGCGGGCGACGCAAGGGCCGGAGCGGGAGGTGTTCTTCGCGCAGGACCGAAAGCCCGGAGAGTTGATGCAGTTGGACTGGACCTATGCCCGGGAGTTGGCGGTAACGATTCAAGGGCAGCCTCTGGATCATCTCTTTTGCCATGTGGTGCTGCCGTATTCGGATTGGCAGTGGGCGACCCGTTGCATCTCCGAATCGTTTCTGAGCCTGGTGGGCGGGCTGCAGGCGGCTCTGGGGCAATTGGGCAAGCGCCCCGAGTGCCTGGGCACCGACAACAGCAGCGCGGCGACCCATGAACTGGAACAGATGCCGGGGCGTCCGCGCGGCTATAATGCCGACTACCTGGAACTCTGCACTCACTACGATCTGACGCCGATGACCATCAACGTCAACTGTCCGCACGAGCACGGGGATGTCGCGTCAGCCAACCGGCATTTGAAGCGGCGTCTGGATCAGCATCTGCTCCTGCGTGGCAGCCGGGATTTCGCCTCGTTGGAGGAATATGACCGGTTCGTGCGGGGAGTGCTCAAAGCGGCCAATGCCAAGCGTCATGCGCCTCTGGCCGAGGAGCTGGCGGTCATGCGTCCGCTGCCGGCGGGCCGGCTGGCCGAATACCGGGAGTATGAGCCGGTGGTCAGCTCTCAGAGTTTGATCCGGGTCAACCGGCACGCCTATTCGGTGCCCTCGCGCTTGATCGGGCACACCTTGCGGGTGGAGCAGCATGAGGCCGAGCTCAAAGTGTTCTTGGGGCGGGAGTTTCTCTTCTGCCTGCCTCGGCTGCGGGGGGATCGGGGATCGCTGGTGGACTTTCGCCATGTCATTGCGCCGCTGCTGCGCAAGCCCGGGGCCTTCATCCACTACCGGCACCGGGAGGCGCTCTACCCCAGCGCGGTCTATCGGGCGGCCTACGACCGGCTGGCGGCCGATCACGGGGAACGGCCCGGCGTCATTGAGTATCTGCACCTGCTCAAGCTGGCGGCGGAGGAAACGGTGGAAAAGGTCCAAGCGGTGCTCCAGGAGCAATTGGCACGGCCGGACAAATGGCGAACCGCGCAGGTGCGAGAGCGGTTGGCGCCGGCGGCCAGGAAAGTGATCGAACTGGCGGGATTAACGCCCAGTCTCCAGGCTTACGACACGCTCTTGGAAAGGGAGGTGGTCCATGCCGGCTGAGAGTCTGGAGATCATGTTCCGGGAGTTCTGCCTGCCGACGATGGCGGCGCGCTGTGCCGAGATGATGCAGAGCGCGGAGGCTCAGAACTGGGGCTACCGCAAACTGCTCTTGCAGTTGTGCGAGGCCGAAGCCGCCGACCGGCGGGAACGGCGGCAGCAACGGCTCTTGCGCGAGTCCAAGCTGCCCTCAGGCAAGACGCTGGGCAACCTGGAAGAGGGGCAGTTGCCGGCCAAGGCGCGCCGCCAATTGCCCACCCTGCTGGAAGGCGGCTTTGTGGAGCGAGCCGAAAACCTGCTGGTCTTCGGTCTGCCGGGTCGAGGCAAGACGCACTTTCTGTGCGCGCTGGGCCGGGAGTTGGTCCTGCGGCGGGGCTGCGCGGTTTACTTCACCCCGACCTTCAAGCTGGTGCAGCAACTTCTGGCCGCCAAGAAGGAGCTGCGGCTGGACAGCGCGCTCAAGAAACTGGACCGCTTTGAGGCCATCATCCTGGATGACCTGGGCTACGTGCAGCAATCACGCGAGGAGATGGAGGTGCTCTTCACCTTTCTGGCCGAGAGGTATGAGCGGCGCAGTGTGCTGGTGAGCAGCAACCTGGTCTTTTCCAAATGGGACCAGATTTTCAAGGATCCGATGACGACAATGGCGGCGGTGGACCGGTTGGTGCATCACGCCATCATTTTAGAGTTCGACGGTGAAAGCATGCGTGTGTCACGCAAGGAAAAGGGCGGCGGCTAACCCGGCGCACCCGCCAGCCCCTTGGGCTCCGCTGCGTCTGGGCCGCCTGACGGCGTCCCAGACTCCGCTCCGCCCAAGGGGCTGGTCAAAAGGGTTAGGACCAGTGAATAAAACAATGAAATAGAGAAGAAACCAAGCCGGTCTCGTGGTGAGTTTTAATTGTCACTGATGGTGAAGAATAATTGTCATTGACCAGATTTTAGCTGGTACACCCGAAGGGCATCCCTTGTACACCCCTTGTACACGGCTTGAAGGCAGGGCAAGAGCAGGGCAAGCCGAAGCCGGCATGATTCAGATTTTGCTCGGTTTTGGCCCTCTCTATACCTAACTCGTTGATTTTGCAGACGGAAGGCTTGGGATTCAGCAGCTATACCACTGTTTTTGCTAAATAAAGGGCTCGCCGGGGCCACAGTTTGGCCGGTCAGGCCCGCCCAGACCTCGATAAAGCGGGGGTGGACGGTTGAAATAGCTGGCTGAATCGTTTCGGCTGGAGGCGTCCGGGGCAATTCCCGGCATCGGAAGGGGTGGCGTATCCGTTAGGCCACGGCTTGGGTCCCTCCGGGAAGCGGCCGGAGCCGAATAGTTCCCTTCAGGCACCACGGGCGACGCGGGACCGGAGGACGCTAAGCCAGCCTTATGATTCGCCGCGCAGCAGCACCAGGAACTGCTTGATTGCCGGCGTCAGGGTTTTTTTCTTCTGATAGAGAGCCGCTAGCGGACGATGGAAGGCCCCGCTCTCGAGGGTGACCTGGGCCAGGGTGCCTTGTTTGACTTCCTGCACGACGGTGCTTTGAGGCACGATCGCCAGCCCGGCATCAATTTCCACGGCGCATTTGAGCGTCTCGATGTTGTCGAACTCCATCACATGCTTCACCTGGATGGAATGGCTTTTGAGGATTTTGTCGAGGGCTTTGCGGGTGGGAATATCCCGTTCGAAGCTGATAAACTTCTGTTGATGGAGTGCGGTGAGCGGGAGGTTCTTTTTCCCGGCCAGGGGATGTTGCGGGTGACAAATCAGCACCAACTCTTCCTCGCGCAGCGGGTAGATTTCCAGTTTTTTGTTGCTGGTGGGAAACGCGACCAGGCCCAGGTCCACCACGTTGCTGGCCACATCCTCATACACCTGGTTGGCGCGCCGGTATTCCACCTGCACATTCACGGTGGGGTAGTCTTTGAGGAACTGCTTTAGATACGGCGCCAGATCATGCAGGCCAATGCTGTAGATGGTGGCGACGCGGATGGTTCCCGAGATCAACTCCCGGGTCTCCTGCAGCCGGGACTGCAGGTCGCCGTAGAGGGCGAGAATCCGCTTGCTGTATTGGTATAGCGTCCGGCCTTCGGGGGTCAACTGGCATTTGCGGTTGCCGCGTTCGAGCAGACTTCTCTTCTGCTCCGGCCCGACTTTCCACGGAAGGAACTGACGCTCTAAAGAGCTGAGCTGCTGGCTGATCGCCGACTGGGACACGCCATTCAGCTTGGCGGTTCGGGTAAAATTCCGGGTCTCGGCCAG
>JAKQDQ010000115.1 GCA_029573725.1 Verrucomicrobiota bacterium | reverse complement strand
GGATTATCGTCCGGATTTGACGGGAATTGAGCCGTGCGACGAACTGCTCAGCATCGTCAAAAGCGCTGCGCCGGCTGAGGTGCTTTGGGCGCGGGGGTATGCGGACGAGATTCAGGATAAGGATGAGCGGGGGGAGGAGGTGCGCGCGGAGGCGGAAACCCTGGAGGAGGATATTGCGTTGCGCGAGGTTGCGCGCGAGGCGGATGGTAATGAGTTTAGGGTTCGCGGGGACATCCTGGAGTGTGGGGTTAAGGTTGGGGAGTTTTATGCGGCGGGCCATGTGCGGAATTGGACGCGGGTGGAATTGGAAAGGATGGGGGTGGTGCGCCAGGCGAAGGATGAGCCGGCGGCGGGCGATGTGAGGGTGACGGTGCCGTACCTGTTCGATTGCCAGGAGTACAGCTACCAGGTTGATCTGACTCCGGAGCGGGCCAAGGAAGCGCTGGCGCGGGCGGCGAAGGAATTGCACGCGGAATACGATGAGGAGGAGGGTGAATGGCGCTACCTGGATGACAATGGTTATCTCTGTGGCGTTACGGAGGAGGGCATGGTTACATTGGGCGCGGGGCTGATGGACTGGGGTCGGGGGGTGAGTTACAGCCTCTGGTGCCAGTATCATGGCTATATCGTCGCAGAAACCAAGGAGGAAAAGTGAAAAGTGCGAACAGCGAAGCGAGAAAAGAGGTGAGCGCGGCGGCGCGGATGCTGGGGCGGCTGGGGCGTGGGGTGCCGAAAAGGTATAGCGCGGCGGAACGGGAGCGGCGGCGGCGGCGGCTGGCGGCGGCGCGGGAGAAGCGGTGGAAGAAAGTTAGAAGTTAGAAGTTGGAAGTGAGAAAAAGCCGTTGATCGGGGGGGCGATCAACGGCTGAATTTTTTTAGCCTGGGGGATTTTGGGCGGGGAGTCAATGGGAAATTTTGCGGGCGGCGGGCTGGGTGGGGCGTGAGCTGCCGGTGTGGCGGGATTGCCCCGGTGACGTTTTGGGGGGGTGATAGATTGGGGGCGTGATAATTTTGCCGCCTCCG
>JAKQDQ010000106.1 GCA_029573725.1 Verrucomicrobiota bacterium | reverse complement strand
GCGAGGCTGGCGCCGTTACGGCGTCCGGCGCCTACTGCCGTTGCGCGAAGGTTCTGGATCTGGCGGATTCGCTGGAATGCGCGAGGCTGGCGCCGTAACGGCGTCCGGCGCCTACTGTCGTTGCGCAAAGGTTCTGGATCTAGCGGATTCGCCGGAATGCGCGAAGCTGGCGCCGTAACGGCGTCCGGCGCCTACTGTCGTTGCGCAAAGGTTCTGGATCTAGCGGATTCGACGGAACGCGCGAAGTTGGCGCCGTAACGGCGTCCGGCGCCTACTGTCGTTGCGCAAAGGTTCTGGATCTAGCGGATTCGACGGAACGCGCGAAGTTGGCGCCGTAACGGCGTCCGGCGCCTACTGCCGTTGCGCAAAGGTTCTGGATCTAGCGGATTCGCCGGAATGCGCGAGGCTGGCGCCGGAACGGCGTCCGGCGCCTACTGTCGTTGCGCGATGGGTTGGGTTAGGCGGACTCGCTGGCATGCGCCTGACTATCACCCTTGCTTGACACCGGGAGATGGTTCGCGGATGTTTTTTTGTGAACCTCGGGCAGTTGTTCGTGAGTTCAAGGCGGTGTTCAGATCTCATGGCTCTTTAAAAAGGCCATAATCGGAAATGCGGTGACAACATATGGTGCCGCCAACTGCCGTTCGCCGCGGCGACACGTCTCCCAAACAGGCGCGCGGGGACGCTGCGCGCCTCCCCACGCCTTCCTTGCCCGGGGAGCAGGGCAAAGTTAATCGTTGCGGAGCCGGCCAGTTCTCATCCGGCCAACGCGGGCCGCGCCAGTTTGGTGCCGCGGCAAGATTCCGGAAAGACGGGCACCGCGAGGGACAAAATCCGCGGGGAATTACTGGGAAAAAGAACAGACGGGCGCGCGGCTCGGCGGCTGCCGCCGCGCCACGCTCAGTTAGGGCGGCTGGCCGCGGCCCATGGCGTACCCCGCCGCGATGTCGGAAAGGCGCTGGAATCCGCGGGCCATGTGGATGGGTCCCGGATGCCCGGCGTTTTTCCGGTCAATATATCCGCCTAGCCGGGCAATCATCACCACCGTCTCCCGGCAAGACGGAGGCAGGCTGGGCGGCGGCCCGGGCCGGAAAAAGGCCCGCAGCGCGGCCCATTCGCCCGGCTCCAGAAATGCGCCGCACGGGCTGTCCGGCGTTTCCCGCTCCAACATCTGCGCCCAGAAAATCCTCCAGCCCACGATCATGTCCAGCGCCAGGCAGGTTCCGAGCCGGTCCCCCGCGCCCAGCCGCCGGTCCAGCACGCGGCAGCAGCTTTTCAGCACGCGGTGGTACACTTCTATGCCCCACCGCAGTTTGTACCACTCGATCCGCCGCAGGGCATCGTCCACAGTCTCCGTCGGCACGTCCGTCAACAGCATCCATTCCAACGGCGCTTTCACGTCCGGCC
>JAKQDQ010000101.1 GCA_029573725.1 Verrucomicrobiota bacterium | reverse complement strand
CGCCGGCAATTCGCGCTGTTGCTGGGGCAGAAGAACCAGCTTTGGTGGGACCTGCCCGCCCGGGAATCGCTCGAATTGAACGCCCGGATTTACGGCATCTCCGCAGCCACCCTGGAGCGCACGGTTGCCGAAATGAGCGAGTTGCTGGCCGTGCGCGACAAGCTCAACGTGAGCGTGCGCGAACTTTCGCTGGGCGAGCGCACGAAAATGGAACTGATCGCATCCTTGCTGCACCAGCCCAAGGTGCTGTTCCTGGACGAGCCCACCATTGGCCTGGACGTTGTCTCGCAGAAGATCGTCCGCGAATTTCTGCGCCGACACAATGCCCGGCAAAAGACGACCATCCTGCTGACCAGCCATTACATGGATGACATCCAGGAGCTTTGCGAGCGGGTGATTATCATTGATCACGGCACAATTTTCTTCGATGGCCAGCTCGGCGACGTGCTGGACCGCTTCGCCGATTCCAAGCTGATCACCATTCAATGCCAGGGGGGCAGCCAATGTGCGGGCGAGCAACTGCGCCCCTACGGCGAAATTGTGGCGCAGGCGCCGGGCAGCTTCCAGCTCAAGGTCAAGCGCGATCGCGTAATCGCGGTTTGCAAAGCCCTGCTTGACGAGTTGCCGATCAGCGACATTGATATTCAGGAAGAGCCCATCGAGGATGTCATCCGCCGCATTTTCGCGCGCTGAGCGCGTGCGCGGGGCGAAAGCGTCTCGGCGTCGGGGCGGCGGCCTCCCGGCATCCCGGCGGCGCGGGGGGATTTGCCGGCCCCGCGGTTCCGTCTGGCCAGCCGCCGGAACTCTGGCAAACTGGGGGGGCTATGAAATCGCTCACCGAGCATCTGTGGTTCGAGACCCCGAACCGGCGCGACTACCTTAACATTACCAACACCGTCGAAGCACTGGTCCGTCGCAGCGGTGTGAAAGAGGGTTTATGCCTCGTCAACGCCATGCACATTACCGCCAGCGTCTATATCAACGACGCCGAAGACGGCCTGCTGCATGACTACGACGTGTGGCTCGAAAAGCTGGCGCCGCACGCGCCCACCTCCCAATACCGGCACAACCGCACCGGCGAGGACAATGCCGATGCCCACATGAAACGCCAGATTATGGGGCGCGAAGTTGTGGTGGCGATCACCCAAGGCAAGCTCGACCTCGGCCCGTGGGAACAAATCTTCTACGGCGAGTTCGATGGCGGCCGCCGAAAACGTGTGCTCGTAAAGATCATCGGCGAATAAACCCCGCGCGCGCGGCCTGCGCCGCGCTTGCCAACGCCTTCCGCTTTGCGCTCGCGGCAGCCGGGAGCAAGTGGCAGGGGCAATCGGCATGGGGCGGGTCAGGTTGCGCCGTGGGTTGCCAGTTTTTCATGGCGGCCAATTCCAGGATGAGCCAAACAGTTCGGGCATTCGCGATCGCACCGCCGCCACCGCGCCTCGCGGCCGGCGTCTTTTATTAAAGTGTCGTGGTGCGATCAAAACCGGACAAGAGTGTGCGGTCAAAAGCGGAATAATGAGGTCTGAAGCTGCCTTTTTGTTGTCTCTGCCAGGGCTTGGCACGAAGCTTGAGGTGCTTCAGCGGAGGATAGGGCTCTGCGGGGACGCAACCCGAGCGCCGTCTGAAGCCTGACCAACGGCGGGTCGGGCCGTCACGCCCGTGGCGGCCCGGCTTGGCCAAGCCCCCGCCGGGGTCAGTTTCAAAGCGAAAAATCCATCCTCTGCCTTTACGCTCCGCCCGATGAAAAACTGCAATTGATCCATCGTCTGCCCGCTCCCTTTGTTCGCCACCTCTTGGCCCAATTCCGCTCGGGTCATCTGGGTGCCGCGGCGGCCCGAACCGAGCTGCAACTCTCCAAGACCCGCTTCTACGAACTCTACAGTGACTATCTACGAGCTTGCGCCCAAGGCCACGCCCAGCTCTGGACTCCCGGCCCCTCCGGAGGCGACCACTACCCCGACTGGCCGCCGGAAGTTGCCGCCCAACTGACCACGCTTCTGTCTTCCCAGCCGCCCTCCTCCTACAGTGCCTGCGCCAGTGAACTGCTCCGTCGCCTCCACTTCCAAACCGACCGGGCCAGTGTCCGCCGCTGGGCCATCCAACACCAACTGGCTCCTGACACCCGTTACAAAAAGCCGCCCCAGCCCATCAAACGCTGGCAAGTCCGCGACCGGGGCGCCCTCTGGCAATACGACGCCAGCCCTCACGCCTGGTTGCCGGGAACCCCCTATAAACAGGTCCTGCTCAATCTGTTGGACGACGCCACCCGTTACAACACCGGCGCCCGCCTCTATCCCACCGAAACGCTCCTGGCCCACTTCGACTTCCTCCCCCGAGCCTTCCAAGCCTACGGCCTGCCCTTGGCCCTCTACGTGGACTACCACTCCTTCTTCTTCACCCACAAGCCCGAGGCCTTCACCCAACTCGGCCAAGCCCTCCATTTCTACGGCGTGGCCCTCCTTTACGCCCCCACCCCCCAAGCCAAAGGCAAAATCGAACGCCGCCACGATTACTGGCAAAGACGCCGGCCGCCCCTGTTGGCCGCCGACCAGATCCGCCAACGGGATGGCGCCAACCTCCTGCTCGAACAACTCCGCCCCCACGCCAACACCCATGAAATCCATCGCGAGCTGGGCACCCCACCCCAAACCGCCTGGGACCAAGCTCTGGCTCAAAACCGCTCCGTGCTCCGCCCAGTCCCACCCTGTCCGTGGTGGCCCTACGTCTGGAGCCTGCGCACCCCCGTGCGCGTCGGCGACGACGGCAAAGTCCCCGTCGGCACCACCCGCCAATCCTTGGACGCCCCTCCCCGCTCCACCGTCATCCGCTGCCTGCGTGTCCCGACGGTGACATCTTCTACCTACGCCATGCTCCCCATCCCAAACTCAAACCCGTGGTCCTACTCCATTGCCCGGTCTTCTAAAACCAGAGTCCGCTTTTGATCGCACACAAAAGTCCGCTTTTGTGTGCTACACGACAGCGTCTTTTATTAAAGTTGACCTCGAGTGAGCGCCTCGCTAGCCTGAGGCGTCAGTTTGTGGTGACAAAGTATTGTGAACGACGCAGTCCAGCAGGCGCCGCCTGAGGCCAAGGGTGCTGCCAGGCAGCCTTTTCCGGCAGCAACCGGAAGCACGCACGTGCCGATAATACTGACGGCCTGGCTTATCTTCAGTGCGCTATGCAGTTGTGCCGGCTGGGTTTTATCCGTCGTTCATCAACTCAACGCCGTCGGCTATAGCGGGGTGTTTTTGGCGAGCCTGGCCGTAGCGTGGGTGTTGCGGAAGCGCTTGTTTCCGGGAAAATTCCGCGTTTGGAGCTTGCGAAAAGCGCGGCGGCGCTTCCGCCGGTCGTTCCCGCTCGCATTTCTGCTCTTGGCGCTGCTGGCGATTTTGGGTGGCCTAATTCACGCCCCCAACAACTATGACGCGCTGGCATATCGGGTCCCGCGCGTATTGCACTGGCTGGCGGAGGGGCAATGGCATTGGATTCATACCGACTTTCAAAGCCTGAACACCCGTGCCTGCGGCATTGAATGGCTCTCGGTGCCCTTGATGGTCTTTACCCAAACAGACCGCTGGCTGTTTATAATCAATACGGCATCCTTTTGCCTTTTGCCGGGGCTGGTATTCAGCTTGTTCACGCGGGTTGGGGTGAGGCCACGCGTGGCTTGGCACTGGATGTGGCTGTTGCCCACGGGGTATTGCTACCTCTTGCAGGCGGGCAGCATTGCCAACGACATGTTCAGCACGGTGTATGCCCTGGCGGCGATAGACCTTGCACTGCGGGCGCGGAAATCCGGGAAAGCCTCGGAAGTCTGCCTGTCGGTGCTCGCCGCAGCATTGCTGACCGGAACCAAAGCCACCAACCTGCCCCTGCTGTTGCCCTGGGCAATTGCCTTCGTGCCGACGTGGCGAATATGGTTCATGCGTCCGCTGCCAGTGGCGGTTGCCATCCTGTTCGGCCTGGGAGCGTCTCTGGTGCCGATTTCAGTGCTCAATGCTAAGTATGTGGGGGATTGGACAGGATGGACTGCGGGAACCCTGGCGATCGGCTCTGGGCCGGCCTGGCTGCATCTATTCGTTAACAGCATCACCTGGACTCTTAACAATCTGACTCCACCCGTGTTTCCTTTCACCTCTGCCTGGAGTCAAATCGCCAATACCATGACTCCCGCCTCGCTGACGGCATTGCTGGAGCAGCATTTCGAGTCGGGAGCAACGTACTGGCGATTACGCGAGCTCCAAGTCGAGGAAGAGGCCGGCATGGGCTTCGGATTAACCATCCTGCTGGGCTTGAGCCTTCTGGTGATGGTCATTGGGCGCGGGCGGATCGTCCGGTCCGGGGAGGCTCAGCCGGGCGATTGGGTGAAACGACTGGTATGCTTATCCGCGTGGATCAGCTTGTTCTACGCAATGCGGAAGCTGAATCTTTGCAGCGGGCCAAGGTACTTGGCAGGCTATTATCCCCTGCTGGTGATGGGGTTGCTGCTAAGTCCCGTGCATTCGGGGTTGGTCCGAAGAAACTGGTGGCGGTCCTGGGCGTTTTTTGCGTGCGGGCTGGCCGGGCTGCTGCTGGTCATTTCGCCGGCCAGGCCGTTGTGGCCGGCAGGCTGGTTTTTGCGGCAATACGGCTCCGGGCTGCAGTCCAGCCGACTGGGCTCGCGCCTGCTCAATTCTTATACCATCAAAGGCTCGCGGGCAAATGTGTTCGCGCCGATTATCGCTGCGTTGCCCGCCGACGCCTCCGTTCTTGGGTTCTACGCGGATAACTATCCGGAGTCTTCCCTCTGGAAGCCTTTTGGGGCGCGCCGCATCCTGCATGTAAAGCGTTCGGACTCCCCGGACGCAATCCGCCAGCGCGGCATCAAGTACCTGCTTTTGACAACGGACAGACTCCAGGAACCATGGCCGGAGTGGCTTCAGCGCATGGACGCGCGAGAACTGAAAATGGTCAAGTTGAAGATACATGCGCTTCTTCCTCCGTTTGCCTGGCACCTGGTCGAGCTCAAGCCGCCTGGCCCCAATCCAAATCACCCAAATCCAGAGCTAAAGCATTCGTATGAGCCCTGAACCAAAAAGCGGAAGCCCCGCGTCCCAGTTGGCGGAATCGCCTGCCGCGCCCCTTGAGTTGACCATAGTTATGCCCTGTCTGAATGAGGCGGAAACGCTGGCTGCCTGCATCCAGAAAGCCCGCCAGGGCCTGGAACGGGCGGGCGTCCGAGGAGAAATCCTGGTTGCGGACAACGGCAGCACCGATGGATCCGTCGCCCTCGCGGAGAAGTTGGGCGCGCGCGTGGTGCACGTGAAGGAGAAAGGGTATGGCAGCGCGCTGCGCGGCGGCATTGAGGCCGCCCGGGGCAAATGGATCATCATGGGCGATGCGGACGACAGCTACGACTTCTCCCGCATTGAAGGGTTTGTTCAGAAGTTTCGCGAGCAGTACGACCTGGTCATGGGATGCCGGCTGCCCAGCGGCGGCGGCACCATTCAGCCGGGGGCGATGCCGTGGAAAAACCGCTGGCTCGGCAACCCGGTCCTTTCCCTGATCGGGCGGGTGTTTTTCAAATGCCCGGCACGGGATTTCCACTGCGGGCTGCGCGGGTTCACCCGGGAAGCCTACCACAAGATGGAGTTGAAGACCACCGGAATGGAGTTCGCGTCGGAGATGGTGATCAAA
>JAKQDQ010000089.1 GCA_029573725.1 Verrucomicrobiota bacterium | reverse complement strand
CGTCGTCGATTCCAACACCACCAACACCCCACGCCGCAGGTGCGGCGCAATGCTCCGCCCCGTGTTCAAGATATACGAAAGATCCGGCTCCCGATTCTTGTTCAACGGCGTCGGCACACAGATAATCACCGCCTCAACCTCCTTCACCCGGGCAAAATCCGCGGACGCAATCAGCCGGCCTGACTGCACCATTTGCCGGATGCCTGCCGCCTCGATATGCGCGATGTAACTGCGTCCGGCGTTGATGGATTTGACTTTTCTGGCATCCACATCCAAGCCGATGACTTCCACGCCGTTGCGCGCGAACTGCAGTGACAGCGGCAACCCCACATAACCCAGACCCACAATGGCAATTTTCATGATTCCAGTGTTAAACCGTGAGTTGAAAAATGCTGCAGCAGCTATTTTCTTCAACCTAATTTTTTTCAGCTTTCACCAGGAATTGTGGCGCGCGGCACAAATCTTGTTCCGCTCCGGTTGCCCGTCTGCTAGCCTGGTGCAGCGTTCATGCCGGGCGCCGCGCACAACCTCAATTTGAACCGCCGGACGGTTTGGAATTTCGCCGCGCGGCTGCACGATTTTACCGGATTCGGGCAAGCGACAAAGTGCCTCACCACGACCTTCCCGTGGAACGGCGGGGTGTTGCAGACCCCCACTTTTGTCAATGAATTTTGGACGGCCCGTCAACGGCAGGCCAGTTCACTACACGAAATTTCCTACCGTGCCTGCTTCAAACCCCAGTTGCCCCGCTTTTTCATCGAACACCTGACCCGCCCGGGCGACGTGGTTTACGACCCGTTTATGGGACGCGGGACAACCCCGATCGAGGCGGCTCTGCTCGGTCGCATCCCGTGGGGGAACGACCTCAATCCACTGAGCCTTGCCTTCACGCAACCCCGGTTGCAGCCCCCCCATCAAGACCAGGTTGAACAGCGCTTGAGCGAGATGGATTGGGGATGGCACGCTCCCGTTCCGGAAGAACTGCTGGTGTTTTATCACCCTGAAACCCTGCGGGAGCTCAGCGCCTTGAAACGACACTTTCAACAGACGCTGAGCACTCCTGTCGCCCACCTCGAAAATCCGGTGGACGCCTGGTTGCGCCTGGTGGCGCTGAACCGGCTCACCGGGCACTCGGCCGGATTTTTCTCCGTGTACACGCTGCCGCCGAACCAGGCCGTCAGCGTCGCCGCCCAACGCCGCATCAACGCCCGGCGAAGGCAAACACCTCCGCGCCGGGAGGTGGCGCCGCTCCTTCTGAAAAAATCGCGTCAGCTGTTGGGCGATGTAACGGAGACGGTGCGATCCACCCTCCGCGCAATGGCCGCGCAAGCCCGTTTCACCACCGGTCCGGCCGCCGCCACCCCGGCGCTGCCCGATGCTTCCGTGGCGTTGATTGTGACTTCACCACCATTTTTGAACGTGGTCCAATATGCGACGGACAACTGGCTGCGCTGCTGGTTTCTCGGTATTGACCCCCATTCCATCAAGCTGACCACCCCCCGGAAACTGGCGGATTGGGCGGCGGCGATGACGGAAGTGCTGCGCGAACTTCATCGCGTGCTTCAGCCCGGCGGTTTCCTGGCCTGCGAGGTGGGTGAAGTACACGGAGGCAAAACAAGACTGGAGGAAACCGTGCTGCCCTGCGGGGTGGCGGCGGGTCTCGACCCGGTGCTCGTCCTGATCAACGATCAAGCCTTCACCAAGACGGCGAACTGCTGGGGCGTGAACAACATGAGCAAGGGCACGAACACCAACCGCATTGTTCTGTTCCAAAAGCCGGGCCGGGCCGCCGCCGCCTAGCCGAGTTCTGCCCGCACTTTTTCCAGCAAGACCTTGGTGGCGCGGACTCCGTCGTATTCGCCGAGCCGGGAGCCCTCATATTCGATGCCAATAAAGCCGCGGTAGCCCGCATCTTTGACAATCTTCAACATGAGCCGGTAGTCGGTGGTGGTCTCGTTGCCGTTGGCATCGAAGTCATTTGACTTGGCGCTCACCCCCTTGGCAAACGGCATCAGCTGCTCCACGCCGAGGTAACGGTCGTATTGCTCGTTCCGGGCATGATCAATCCAGAAATTGCCGAAATCCGGCAGCGTGCCGACGTTGGACTGATTGACCCGGCGCATGACGCCGGACAGCCAGTTGCCGTTGGAAGACAGGCCGCCGTGATTTTCCACAATGGCATTCAGGCCCAACGTGGCGCAGTATTCCCCCAGCTTGGCCAGCCCCTCGGCCGCGCGCTGCTGCTGCTCGACAAAACTGCCGACCCCGCCAGTGGCCGCATTCACGCGAATGCTGTGGCAGCCCAGGTATTTGGCCGCGCGCGCCCAGCGATGATGATTCCGCACCGCCTGGTCGCGCTTTTGCGCGTCCGCGTCGCCCAGATTCCCCTCGCCATCACACATGATGAGCAGGCTGCGGACTCCCTCACCCTCACAGATCGAGCGCAACTCCTTCAAATACCCCTCGTCGTCGGCCCGGTCCTTGAAAAACTGGTTCACGTACTCCACACCGTGAAGGTCGAACTCCCGCCGCGCAATCTTCGGAAATTCCAGGTGGGTCATCTGGTTCCCGAACAACGCGCGGTGGAACGACCATTCCGCGAGGGAAATTTGAAACCACGGCTTGGCGTGCGTCGCCGGTGTGCTGGAACAACCCGGCAGTGCGATCGCAGAAATTCCGGCGGCGCACAGGCTTGTAGTTTGAATAAATTGACGACGATTCATGCCGTGAGCATGACAAACCCGGGTTCCCTGGTCAACTGGATGCCGCCGGAAAGGGCGCTGGATTTGACATCTCCGCGCCCTGTCCTAATCTCGTTGCGTGTCTAAATCGGCATCGGGTGCCGCCATTCGTCTGCGAGGCGTACGGCAGAACAACCTCAAAAATTTCGATCTCGATCTGCCGCTGCACCGGCTCATCGTCATCACGGGTTTGAGCGGTTCAGGCAAAAGCTCGCTGGCCTTCGACACCCTGTACGCCGAGGGGCAGCGGCGCTACATCGAAACATTTTCCCCGTACGCGCGGCAGTTCTTTGACCGGATGGACAAACCGCAGGTGGACAGCATTGAAGGCATCCCCCCCGCCATCGCCATCGAGCAACGCAATGCCATCCGCAGCACCCGCAGCACGGTCGGCACGATGACGGAAATCTGCGACCACATGAAAATCCTCTGGCCGCACCTCGCGCAGCTGCACTGTCGCGGTTGCGGCCGGCCGGTGACCAAGGATTCGCCGCAAAGCGTGTGGCAAGCACTGGCCCGGCCGGCCGCCGCCCCCTCCCCGCCCCGGGAACCGCAGAGTGCAGGGCGGGAACCGCACGAAACCGGAGAGGCGCTCATCACCTTTGACGTGCCGCTCTCGGAGAAATTCTCCCTGGCGGATTCGCTGGCGCTGATTGCCAGGCAGGGATATCAGCGCGTACTCGTGAATGGCGGCGTGTTGCGGCTGGAGGAGGTGTCCGCACGCGCGACGGCGCCACCGGCCTCCGGCACTTTGACCGTGGTGCAAGATCGCCTCAAGATTGCGCCTGCCGCCCGCGCCCGGTTCATCGAAGCCTGCGAACAGGCTTACCACTTCGGGAAAGGCCGGCTCACCGTGTGGGAAATGCGCGCTCCGGCAGACGTGCGTCACCCGCGCCGCTTTTCCAACCGGCGGCATTGCGCCCAGTGCGACATTGAGTACCCCGAGGCCACCGCGGCACAGTTCAGCTTCAATCACCCGCTCGGGGCCTGTCCGACCTGCAAGGGATTCGGCCGGACAATCACGATTGATTACGACCTGGCGATCCCTGATCGCACGCTGACGCTGGCCGCGGGGGCGGTCAAGCCGTGGCGCAATGGCTTCAGCGCGGAATGTCAGCGCGATTTGACAAAGTTCTGCCATGCCCGGCACGTGCCGCTGGAGGTGCCGTTCGAGGCGCTTTCAGCCGAACATCAGCGCTGGGTCCTCGAAGGGGATCCGGATTACGGCAGTGACGAGGAACACGAATGGCCGCGCGCGTGGTACGGGGTGAAGGGCTACTTTCGCTGGCTGGAGACCAAGGCTTACAAAATGCACGTGCGCGTGCTGCTGTCGCGCTACCGCGCCTACACCCGCTGTCCGGATTGTCAGGGTGCGCGTTTGAAACCCGACGCGCTCCGCTACTGGCTCGACACGGCATCCCTGGAAAGCAATCCGGCCTCCTGCCCGCCCCCGTCGGCGGGCGCAACGCGACTGACTCTGCCCGATTTTTACGCCCTGCCCATCCGCGCCGCACTGGAACTGATCCGGCGGGTGATCGCCCAACGCGCGCGGCGTCCCCAGGCCGCGGCGTCCGACCCGGTGCAACTGGCGTTGCACGAGGTGGGCGCGCGGCTTGCCTATCTTGAGGCAGCCGGCCTTGGCTATCTTACACTGGATCGTCCCATGCGCACGTTGAGCGGCGGGGAAACCGAGCGGGTCAACCTCACCACCTGCCTGGGCACGCGCCTGGTGAACACGCTCTTCGTCCTGGATGAACCCAGTGTCGGCCTGCATCCGCGCGACACCGACCGCCTCGTGCGCATTCTCGAAAGGCTGCGCGACACGGGCAACACCGTCGTGGTGGTCGAACACGAAGCCGGCATCATGCGCGCTGCGGACCAAATCGTGGACATCGGCCCCGGTCACGGAGCCACCGGCGGCGAGATCGTGTTTCAAGGCGCACTGCCCGATTTGCTGCAAGCCGGGACTTCCCTCACCGGCCAGTACTTGAGCGGACGCCAGCGGATCGCAATCCCCCCGCGACGACCGATCCCGCATGCCGTGGAGAACGGAAGCGCCCATCCCGCGGCGGCAGATCCAGCCGGACAACACGACGGTCCCGCCATGCTGAAGATCGAGCGGGCCACCTGCCACAACCTCCACAACCTGTCGGTGGAAATCCCGCTGCGCCGTTTCGTTGTGGTCACGGGAGTCAGTGGCTCGGGCAAATCCACCCTGATCCGCAATGTGCTGCTGCCCGCACTGCAAGCCCGGCTGCATCCGGGAAGCGATTCCATCGCGAAGGCCTCCGATCGTCTGGACCAGGCGGAGAACGACCACGGCAGCGGGGCCGATGGTTTTGGGAAACTTCCCCCCGTTTCCGGAACGTTGTCCGGGTACGAATCCCTGCGCCAGGTGGCCCTTGTGGATCAATCGGGTTTGGGCAAAACGCCGCGGTCCAATCCGGCCGTGTACATCGGAGCCTTCGATGACATCCGCGAAGTGTTTGCGCAATCAGACAGCGCCCGTCGCCGCGGGCTGAACGCCAGCGCCTTCAGCTTCAATTCCAGCGCCGGGCAATGCGCGGAATGCCGCGGGGCCGGTTTCAAAAAAATCGAAATGCAGTTTCTCAGCGACATTTTCATCCGCTGCCCGGGCTGCGCCGGCCGCCGTTATCGTCAACACATTTTGGACATCAAAATCCGGTCGCCGCAGCAGAAGTCGCCAGCGGCGCAGGCGTGGAGCATTGCCGATCTTCTGGACGCCTCGGTGGACGAGGTGATTGATTTTCTTGCCGGTTTTACCAATGCCAGATCCGCCACCCGGGCGGTGGCGAGCCTGAAGCTGTTACAGGAAGTCGGACTCGGTTACCTGCGGCTTGGCCAGCCCATCAACACCCTTTCCGGAGGCGAAAGCCAGCGGTTGAAACTTGTGCGCCATCTCGCCGAAGCCACCCAGCCCCCGGCCGCGGTCGGATTGCCGGCGCGCCACCAAACGGCCGTCGCCACGGAAGACCGGCCGCCCGCGGGAAGCACACTCTTCCTGTTCGATGAGCCCACCACCGGTCTGCACTTCGACGATGTCCGGGGCTTGTTGCAAGTCTTCCAACGTCTGGTCGATGCCGGACATTCCGTCGTCGTCATCGAACATAACTTGGAGGTAATCAAATGCGCCGACTGGATCATTGACCTCGGCCCCGAGGCGGGCGCCGATGGAGGACGGGTGGTGGCGACGGGTACGCCGGAGATGATTGTGCAAAATCCGGCCAGTCACACCGGCCGGTACCTGCGGCAAATCGGGATTCGTCCGCCCGCGCCGCGGCGTGTCGCCAGCGAACCACCCCGGCCCGCGGGAGCGCGAAACAGGTCGCGCACGGCAACCATGCGTTCGTCGCGCGTTCACTCGAAACGCACACCGTTGAAAAAGGCCACGACGCACCGGTGATCCCTCCGCGCCGGAGCGGGAGCCGGCTTATTCCGTAAGCACCATCAGTTCCTGGCTTCTTTCGCGAATCAAGGCCTGGCGACGGGCCATTTGCCGTGCGGCCAGCGCCTTTTCCTCGAACAGCACCGGCAACAGCAACAAGGGCACCGGGGTCAGCCAGGCGAGCGCCACCGCTTCATTGGCGGCGCGGCGCAAGAGCACGTTGACATCCAAAGTCACGGTTCGGGCCAGTTCTTCCGCCAGCAGCCGTTCTTTCAGCCGTTCCAACTCCGTCTCAATGGCCCCACGATAAATGGAACCGCCCGTCGGCAAACTGCTCCGGGTCAACGCAAACTCGATGGCATCTCTTTCGGTATTCAATCTCATCTCTTCCGTATTACTTCGAAAACAGGCTCGTTCCGTCATTCAAACAAAAAACCCGCGATTTCGGGCCATCGCGGGTTGATGAAATCTTTACTGCCTGCAAAAGTGTTTCAACCCGCTCCGTCACTCCGGCCGGAACCACACAGCCGCATGGCTGCGCGCGTCGGCTGCGCATCCATGTTCACTTGAATGTATTCCACCTTCATAGTTACGTGCTGGATATTAGCAAACTTCGGATCATTGTCAAAAAAACGCTGTTCACCAAGGAAGTCGGCGGATCATCCAATCCACTGGGCCGCACCAGCTTAACATGGAACTTCGCCGCAAGAATCTGCGGATTGTGCAGCGGCAGTCTCCTCGTCGCGACCACGTTGCCCCCGGATCACCCATCCCCCCGCGCCCTGGCGACCGTACGGCTAATTTTTGAGGAAGCTTTTCAACATCCAGACCGTTTTTTGATGTAGGGTGATGCGGGCGATCATCAAATCCTGGGTTTCCGCGTCCTGGGCATCACCCGCCAGATCTCGCGCCCGGGCCGCGTCCTGGAGGAGTTTCTCGTTGGCCACGATCAATTGTCGCACATAATTTTCCTGCGTCATGGGCGCGGCGAATTCCTTCATTTTCGCCGCATCCGCCAGCGTCCTTAACCCCCCGATGGCGTAGCACTCCAGAGCGCGGACCCGTTCTGCGATTTCATCCGCCGCGGTGAACAATTCCTCATATTGGGTTTGGAAGGCGGTGTGCAGCGCGAAGAACCCCGGGCCTTCCACGTTCCAATGCGCCAGATGTGTCAAGGCCATCAGCGCGTAGGAATCCGCCAGCACCTGGTTGAGGCTCTCACACAAGGGCATCAAGGCTTTTCGGTCGTTTCGTCTGGTGATTTTCATAATTCGATTATCCTGTTGGGGTGGCCGGACAGCACGTCGCGTGACAAGCGTGCGCGATCCGGCGGATCCCGGCGCCCAGCATCGCATGCCGGGAAACGAGGTCAAGTCCAAGCCGGTCTTTTGCGGACATTGTTCGACGGAATGCGCTCTGGGTTGCGTCCGGACATCATTTTCTGATTAAATATCGCACTTCGTGCGTCGAAGTGACGCCCGATTGCAAATGAAATCCTCGCTGAAAACACCGGCCGGCCTGATCTTCCTGGGAACACTTGTTCTCACGGGTTGCCACCGGCCAAATACCGCCGCACCCGGAGCGCAACCGGACCCGCCCGCGCATCAGGTCCACGTGGTGCGCGCCGAGCGGCGTCCCATGGAGCGCACCCTCTCGGCCATCGGCACCCTGGCCGCCCGGGAAGCGGCCACGATTGCCGCACAAGTTGCCGGACAACTGGACAAACTTCTGGTGGATCTGGGCGATGCGGTTCAGGCCGGGCAGGAAATCGCCCTGATTGATACGACCACTTATGAAGCGCTGGCCCAGGTGGCGGCGGCCAATCTCACCCGGGCCCAAGCCAATGCCGCGAACGCCGCGCAGAACCTCAAACGCACGCAGGATTTGCAGCGGGAGCAAATCGCCTCCGCCAGTGATCTCGATGCCGCGGTTGCTGCCGCAGCCAGCACCCAGGCTGAAGTGAAAGCGGCCGAAGCGAGCGAGGCGCTGGCGCGCGTGAATTTGAACCATTCACGCGTGAAGGCGCCGTTCACCGGGATCGTGGCGGAGCGCATTGCGTCGGCGGGCGATTTCCTCGGGGTTGGCGCCGCGATCGTGCGGCTCGTGCAAACGGACCCGCTGCGGTTGCGGCTGGGGGTGCCGGAGCGTGATGCGGCACAAGTGCGACTGGGCCAGACCGTGCGTCTGGCCCTGGCGGGCGAAAATCAACGTTACGAAGGCAAACTGGCCCGGATCGCACCGGCCCTGCGCACGGACAACAGCATGCTCATCGTCGAGGCCGATGTGCCCAACCCCAACGGGTGGCGCGCCGGCACCTTTGTGGAGGCGGAAATCCTGATCAACGACCGGGAGGACGTCCTCAGCATTCCAGCCGATGCGCTCAGCACTTTTGCCGGTTTGGAAAAAGTCGTCCTGGTCCGCGACGACAAGGCGGTGGAGCAGGACGTGACCACGGGCCGCCGGGCCCAGGGGTACGTGGAAGTGCTGTCCGGTCTGGCCCTCGGAGACTCCGTGGTGCGGAATCCAGCGGGATTGCGGACCGGTCAGCGCTTGATTGTTCTTCCGGACTCTCCGCTGTCGTCCGCTCAACCGGTGGATACCACCCGTTAGCCTGGTCTGATGCAAAAATTAGCTGAAATCTGCATCCGGCGGCCGGTTTTTGCGATGATGATCGTGCTCTCGCTGGTGGTCGTCGGCGCAGCGGGATACCTGAATCTGGGCGTGGATCGCTTCCCCTCGGTGGACGTTCCCGTGGTGCGCATCAACGCGCGCCTGCCGGGCTCCTCGCCCGGGGAAATGGAATCGAACGTGGCGCAGCCCATCGAAGAAGTGGTCAATACGATTGAAGGCATTGATGAACTGCGTTCCATTTGCGGATCGGGCAGCGCATTCATCATCACCACCTTCAACCTCAATCGGAATATTGACATCGCGGCGCAGGACGTGCGGGATCGCGTCGCGACCGTGGTGCGCACCCTGCCGCGCGACATGGATCCGCCCACCATCTCCAAGTCCGATCCCGATCAACAACCGGTGCTCTCCATTTCCTTGTCCGGCGACCGCTCCCGGCGCGAGCTGAACGAAATCGCCGACAAGATCATCAAGACCCAGATCGAGCGTTCCCCCGGCGTTGGCGAAGTGCGGATCATTGGCGGCCTGGAGCGCGCCATCAACATCTGGGTGGATGCCCACCGGCTTGCCGCCTACCAACTGCCCGTCACCGCCGTGCGCACCGCCGTGGACCGGCAGAACGCCAACACTCCAGGCGGCAACGTCACCACCGCGGAGCGCGAAATGTCCCTGCGCACCATGGGCCGCCTGGAAAACGCCGGGGCGTTCAACGACCTGGTGGTTGCCACCCGCAACGGTTCCCCAATCCGGGTGCGCGACATCGGCTGGGCCGAGGATGGCACCAAGGAGGAACGCAGCGTGTCCCGCCTCGACGGCAAATTCAATGTCACGCTGGAAGTGATCCGCCAGTCCGGCGCCAACACGGTCGCGGTCATCGAGGGAGTGAAACAGCGGCTGGAACACCTGCGTCCCCAGCTTCCCACCGACCTCCGGCTGGAGGTCATTCGCGACCAGTCCAACTACATTTACGAGGCGTTGCACGAAATCAAAGTCCACCTTGTGCTCGGCAGCATTTTGGCGTGTCTGGTCGTGCTCCTGTTCATGCGGAACTGGCGCGCCACCATCATCGCCGCCGTGGCCATTCCCGCCTCCGTGATCGCGGCGTTCGGGATGATGAAGGCGCTGGGATTCACCTTGAACAGCGTCACCATGCTCGCCCTGGTGCTGATGGTCGGCATCGTGATTGATGACGCCATTGTGGTCCTGGAGAACATCTTCCGGTTCATCGAGGAAAAGCGCATGCCGCCCTTCCAGGCTGCCAAGGCCGCCACGGCGGAAATCGGCCTGGCGGTGATGGCCACCACTTTCAGTTTGGTGGTGATCTTCGTGCCGGTCTCCTTCATGTCGAGCATTTCCGGGCGCTTCCTCTACCAGTTCGGACTGACTTCCGCAGTGTCCATCCTGGTGAGTTTGCTGGTGTCCTTCACCCTGACGCCCATGATGAGCGCGCGGCTGCTCCGTGTAAAATCCCCCTCCCCAGGGCCGGCGGCCGGCGATGCGCCCGACCCCGGCACCTCCACCAGCGCCGCCCCCAAGTCGCGTGGCGGTTTTTATCGTTGGATTGACCGGCGGTACACGTTCCTGCTCCGCGCCGCCCTGCAACATCGCTGGCTGGTGGCCGGTCTGGCGGGACTCGTCATGGCTTCCTCCGTCCCGCTCTACCAGATGGTCCGGCAGGAATACCTGCCCAGCAACGTGGACGAGGGCGAGTTCGACGTGCAAATCACCACTGCGGAGGGCACGGGGCTGGGGGCGATCAAGGAGGTGGCACTGCGCGCGGAGAATGAAATTCGTCAGGTGCCGGGGGTGCAATCGGTTTTAAGTTCGGTGGGGAACAGCTTTCTGGGCGGACTGAACAGCGCCAACTTTTTCGTCCGGCTGGTGCCGCACGAGGAGCGCACCTTTGGCTGGAAACGCCTGCTGCACTGGCCGCCGTGGGCGGCGTGGCGCGGCAACTACAGTCAACGGGACGTGCAGCAGGAGATTCGCCGGCGGTTGCGCCGGATCCCGGACATCCGGTTCATGGTGCGGAACCCGCAGACGTTCGTGGGCGGCGGACCGAACTTCGACATTGACTTCGCGCTGTTGGGGCCGGACCTGGATGTCCTGTACGACTACGCGGAGCGCCTGCGCAAAAAAGCGCCGGAGCTGGGGTTGCAGGATGCGGACATCACGTTGAAGCTCGACAAGCCGGAACTGCACGTGGCCATTGACCGTGAACGGGCCGCCAACCTCGGCGTGGACACCGAGGACATCGCCACGGCGCTGCGCATCATGGTGGGCGGCGAAGATCGGGTCACCCGCTTTCGCGACGAGACGATGAACGAGGATTACGACGTGCAGGTGCGGCTGCGGGAAAGCGATCGCGGGGATGCCCGGGCCATTGCCCGGCTCTACGTGCCCTCGCGCCGCAGTCAGAGCGGCCTGGTGCGCCTGGACAACGTGGTGACCCTGGCCCCCACCCAGGCCGCCTCGCGCATTGACCGGCTGGACCGGCAACGCCAGGTCAGCTTGCGCGCGGCGGTGGCGCCGGGCTACGCGCAAGCGGACCGGATCGCGGCGCTGCGCGCCGAGGTGGCCCGCATGGGCTTGCCAACCGGCTACTCGACCCGCGTTTCCGGCCGCGCCCGTGAACTGGAACGCACCTTCAACGAATTTCTCTGGGCATTCCTGCTCTCGGTCATCCTGATGTACATCATTCTGGCCTCCCAGTTTGAAAGTCTGATTCACCCGTTCACAATTTTGCTCTCGCTGCCGTTGTCCGTGCCCTTTGCCTTTGTCTCGCTGTTGCTGGCGAATCAAACCATCAACCTGTACTCCGCGCTGGGGCTGCTCGTGCTGTTTGGCGTCGTGAAGAAAAATGCAATCCTGCAGATTGATCACATGAACAAGCTGCGCGAAGCCGGTCTGGAACGCGCCGCCGCCATTTTGCAGGGCAATCGCGAGCGCCTGCGCCCGATCTTGATGACCACGTTGACACTCATTGCGGGCATGTTGCCGCTGGCGCTGGGCACCGGTCCCGGCGCCGAAGAACGCCGCGCGGTCGCGGTGGTGGTGATCGGCGGGCAGGCGCTTTGCCTGCTGCTCACGTTGATTGTCACTCCCGTGGCCTATTCGCTGCTGGACGACCTGGCACAAAAATTTCAGTGGAAGCACTGGCGCTTGCGTCCGGAACTGCCGGCAGCGGATCCACCGGCCGCCGCGGTGTGAGGGCAGCGTCCACCTGCCCGCGCCCTTCGCCCGCCGACCGCCACCACGCCCCGGGGGGGGCCGGAAACTTGATCTCGCTTCCCGCCCGCGGTCCGGTAAACTGGCGGTTCATGAATGTGGATTTGAGCCGGGCCCTGGCCGTGGCCGAACGGGCCGCGCGCGCGGCGGGGCAATTGATGCGACAAAACTGGCGGCGTCCCAAAAAGGTGAACGCCATGACTGCGCACGACATCAAACTTGATCTGGATGTCCGCTGCCAGCAGCGGATTGAAAAGCAACTGCGCCGCGCGTTTCCCGGAATTTCCCTGCTGGGAGAAGAAGGCGCTTCCGGGGCTGCCGACGCCGCCTGGCGCTGGGTGGTGGATCCGATTGATGGCACGGTCAATTTCGCCTACGGCATTCCCCATGCCTGCGTGTCCATCGCCCTGCAGCAGCGTGAGCCGGCGGGCGCTTATGCCACCCGCCTCGGCGTGATTTACGACCCGTTCACGGATGAAATCTGGACGGCCACGCAAAACGGTCCGGCCCGCCTGAACGGCCGCCGGATTCAGGTGAGTCCCCGCCGGCAGTTGCGGGAGTGCATTGTTTGCGTGGGCTTTGCCAAGAGCCGCCACAGCCTGCAACGTGCCCTGCCCGATTTCATCCGGATGGCGCGACGCGTCCGGAAAATGCGGATGATGGGTGCGGCGGCGCTCGGTCTGGCCTACGTGGCCAGCGGCCGTTTCGATGCGTATCTCGAACGCGGGGTGAGCCTTTGGGATGTGGCCGCCGGCGGCCTGATCGTCGAACGCGCCGGCGGAAAATTTTGGACGCAAACCATTCCGGGCCGCCGGCAAATCCGCATGGTGGCCAGCAACGGCCTGGTCCATGCCCAGTTGCCGCGGCCCAGGTAGCAGATGATTTTTTTTCAGACCCGCGTATATTCGTCCGCGTATGCCATGTCGTAAAATCGGCCTCGGAATTCTGACCCTCACAACCCTGCTCGCGCCCGCGCCGGCCGCACCAGTCCTGGATCCCGTCCCCGACGTCACCGTCCCCGCGGGCAAGTCCCGGACCTTGCCGGTGACCGCCACCTCACTCTCCGGTCGGCCGTTGCGCTACACGGTCACCAGCAGCCACCCGCAAATCAGCGTCGAGGTGCACACCAACAACCCGTTTTGGAAACTGTCCGTCGCCCAGGCCGCACCGGCCGGCGCCCCGGGCGCCTACGCCACCCCGTTTCGCGGCGGTACCGTCACCGTGACCAATGTGGGCGACCTGACCTTTCAGCTGTTGCGGGATCGCGCCCCGCGCGCGGTGGAGGTGTTTCAAGGCCTGACCCTGAGCGGCTTCTTTGACGCCACCACCATTTTCCACCGGGTCATTCCCGGTTTCATGATGCAGGGTGGCGATCCGGCCACCAACGGCATGGGCGGCCCGGTTTTTCGTTACGACGACGAATTCCATGCGCGCGCAATTTTCAGCGGCAACGGTCAGCTGGCGCTGGCCAATTCCGGCAAGGACACCTGCGGCTCCCAATTCTTCATCACCGAGGGCGCGCAACGCTTCCTCGACTTCAAACACACGCTGTTCGGACAGCTGTTGCGCGGATTCCCGGTCCTCACCAACGTGGTCAACACTCCGCGCAATGCCAGTGATCGGCCGCTGGCCGACGTGATCATCACGCGCGCGTCCTTTGTTACGAATTACACGGACACGGTCATCACCCTGACCGGCCCCAACGCGGCGGGCGTCAGCAGCACGATCCAGGTCGTCGCGGACGACGACACTCCCGGGGGGCGGGTCACCAATCACTTCACCGCGACCACCGTCAGCGATGCGGCGAACGTCACGCCACCTTTTCTCAATCCTCCTCCAAATCTCAATCTCCTGTGTCCGGTGAACGGAAAGCTCACCAACTTTTTTTCGGTCACCGACCTTGAAGGGCAGCCTTACAGCTGGTTTCCACTGCCGTACGACGGCTCGGCCACCAACACGACTTTTGCCATTGTGGGCGACCAGTTGCAGATGATTCTGGCGCCCAACCAAAACTTCAGCGGCGTGGTGGACTACCAGCTGGTGGTGAGCCGCAGCCCCGACTGGCTCACCTACTATCAGTTTTTTCCTGCGCACCTCTGGCCGCCGTATGACTGGCAGCATTTCCGCTTCGTCGTGGGGGACACCGCGATTCACGCCACGCCGGCCACGTTCGTCGCCCAGCCCCAACAGGAGTTCAGCGACCAATTGCTGGCCACGTTTACCAACGGCATTCCGGACAGCCTGCCCGGCAGCTTTTCCGCCGTCATCAACTGGGGCGACAACACCCTGACCACCAATGCGGTTGTGGCCGGCGGCGGCGGGCTCAAGGAGGTGCGTGGCTCGCACACATACCTGCGCTCCGGGCATTACCCCATCCGCATCCGCATCCAAAGCGTCCAGGGCGCAACCACGGAAGTACTAAGCCGGGCCCACGTGCCCCCAAGACTGAGGCTCGCCTGGCCGGACACGGCCCCGGTGTTGTGCTGGCCCGCATGGGCCACCGATTACCGGCTCCAAATCTGCACCAATTTAGAGGCGGGTGTCTGGGCCAATTTGCCGGAATTCCCGACGCTGAACGGTTACGAAATGTGGCTGACCAACGGGACGGCACAACCGGCAACCTTCTACCGGTTGCGCCGCTGACCGTGCGTTTGCAACCAGGCGTGCAGGCTTTCCAAGGCCCGGGCGCGGTGGCTGAGCTGGTTTTTCACCGGCAGCCCCAGTTCCGCAAACGACTGGTCGTATCCTTGGGGCACGAACAAGGGATCGTAACCAAAGCCGGCCTGCCCGCGACAGGCAAAGGCAATCCAGCCTTCACAAGTGCCGGTGAACAATTCCGGCGATCCCGCGGGTGGTGAGCCTCCCGTGCCGGCGCGCATCAAAGCCAGCACGCATTTGAACCGCGCCGTCCGCCGCCCTGCTGGCACCGCCTGCATCAACGTCAGCAGACGCGCATTGTTGTCCGCATCCGTCGCCTTCTCCGCAATGTCCAGAGTCTGGGCCGCAAAACGGGCGGAACGGACTCCCGGCGCGCCGGCCAGCGCATCCACCTCCAGTCCAGAATCATCGGCCAGAAGGAAGTCCAGACGCGAAGCGGCTTGCGTATTGAACCACCAGGCTGCCAGGGTCGCGGCCTTCTTCACCGCGTTGCCCGCAAAAGTGGCGGCATCTTCAATCACCGTCGGTACTCCGGAAAACTCCGCCAGATGCCGGCAGCGGTATGCCGGCCCCAACCGACTCTGAATTTCCTCGACTTTGTGCAGATTGTGCGTGGCGATCAGCAACGTCACCATGCGCCATGAAACCGGATTGACCCGCGCAACGCAATCTCGCAACCGCGACCGGCCGCGCCAATGCCCCATCCCTCCCCGCCACTCCTCCCGCGCCGGGAAACCGGACGCGCCCAGGTCATCAGCGCTGCCGGTTTCGGATGGACGTTTGGCGCGGTGTGACGCAAGCTGGAGCGTTGCGAATATCCATCGTCATTCCGGCCTACAACGAAGCGCGATTGCTGGAGCGCACGCTGCAAACCATCCAGCAGAATTGTTCCGCGTTGGCGGCTGCGGGATTCACGACAGAATTGATCGTCTGCGACAACAACTCCACTGACGCCACGGCGGCCATTGCCGCCGCGCAGGGGGCCAGGGTGGTCTTTGAGCCCATCAATCAAATCGCGCGCGCGCGCAACCGCGGGGCCGCCGCCGCCACCGGCGCCTGGCTGCTGTTCATTGATGCCGACTCGCTGCCAAGCGCGGCACTCTTCGCCGAGGTCGCTGCTGCGATCCGCTCCGGCCGCTGCCTGGCCGGTGGTTGCACCCTGCAACTGCAGGGCCGGCACCGCGCCGCGCACTGGCTGACCCGCGGTTGGAACTGGTTGAGCCGCGCCCGGCGCCTGCTGGCGGGTTCATTCATCTTCATTGAAAAATCAACCTTCATGCAAATCGGCGGATTCAGCGAGGAACTGTTCACCGGCGAAGAACTGGATTTAAGCCGCCGGCTGCGGCCGCGGGCACGGGAAACCCAACGCCGCATCCTCATTCTGCACCGGCATCCCCTCCTCACTTCGGATCGCAAAATGCATCTCTATTCCGGGCGTGAACTGTTGGGGTTCTTGTTATACGCCCTGTTCCGACCACACCAGGCCATGCGCAACAAGCAGGCGTGCTTTGCCTGGTATGACGGACGACGTTGAACGGCCCGGCCGCGGCGACGAAACTTTGGTCCCGGCCGCCGCCCCATCCGGAGGTCAGATCAACCAGTGAATCACCCAGAAGAAAAAGATGGCCACGAACGTTGGAAACAGCGCGCCCAGAAACAGCCCCAGCGGGCTGATCCCCTCCCCGGCAAACACCCGCGCACCACGCAAGATCCCCACGCCTGCCGGATTCGGCGCGTTCGCGATCACCGTCAGGCCGCCTCCGGTGACCGCCCCCGCGACCAGCGCATATTTCAGTTCATCAGAAAGATCGGTCACCAGCGTCCCGAGGTAGGTCAGCGCCGCATTATCCGTCACCGCCGTCAATCCGGTCGCGCCAAAATATAATCCGCTGCCATCCAGGCTGTGCAGGAGCGGTTTGAGCCAGTAGGTTTGCAACGACCCCAGGGTGACCAGTCCCGCGAGGAAGAAGCCGACCAACAATCCCTCCCGCAATTGCAGTTTGCTCTGGTGTCTGGCAGTCGCGCCCACCACCCCCAGGAACAGGACAAAAACGCCGAAAAACACATCGGGATGATGCGCAAAAACCACCACCAGCGCCAGGGCCGCCAGATGCCACAGGGTCAAAATGATCGGCACCCGGTCGCCGGATTTCGGGCCGGCGCCGATATGCTTGAGCTCGGCGCGAAAGATCCACGCGATGACTCCGCCCGACACCAGACATGCCGACGCGGCACGCCAGCCGAAATGCAGAAACATGAAACTGAGATTCCAATCCCACTTCGCGGCCACCATCAGGACCGGAGGCGCCGCAAAATGCGTCAGCGTGCCGCCAATGGAAATGTTCACAAACAGCAAACCCAGCGTGGCATAGGCGCAGCGCCGGCTGATACCCTGATCGAAATAGCGCTCCTTCAAGATCAGCGCCAGCAAGGTCATGGCCGCCGGTTCGGTAATGAACGAGCCCAGCAGCGGCCCGAGGATCAGCGCCCCCAGATAGAAGGAAATCCCCTCCGACCAAGGCAGCAGCCGGGCCACTCCGCTGATGAGTGATTCGGCCAGCTTCACGACCGGGCGCGTTGCCGCCATCACCATGATGACAAAGACAAACTTGGGCTCGTTGAAATTCAGCGAATCAATATACGCCACCGCCGCGCCCAGCGATCGTTCAATGCAGGCAATCCCCAGAAACAACGCGGCCGCCCACAGCCCAAACACCACCTCGGTCTCCGACAAGAAGTGGAGGAACTGGCGGGCGGCCGAATCTGCCGGGTAATGATGCGCCCAATGCACAAAGCGTTTCACGCAAAACGTGTGCAAAACGGCCAGCCCGAAAAATACCGTGGCCAGAATTTCAATGGTGCCGGGATTCATACCGTATCGTTGGCAGGGCAGTGTGAGGACAACCCCGTGGTTTGTTCAAGCAAGACTGAACGGCAGCCGGAATTTATTTTCACCGCCACTTTCCCGCTTCACTGCCCGGCCGGCACGGCACCGGACGCCACCAGCGGCCGCAACGCCGCCATCACTTCCGCCACACTGAGCCGCGCCAGGCCAGCGGGCGCGCGCAAAATCCGCACGTCGTTCCCTTGCGGCCGCCAGATGGTCTCGTCCGTATCCGCCCACAGCGCCACGCACGGCAAACCAAGCGCCGCCGCCAGGTGCGTGATCCCGGAATCATGTCCGACGAAACCACAGCAGTCGCGCAACTGCTGCGCCAGCTCCACCAGGGGGAGATTCCGGGCGATGACCCGGCGTTCGGGAGGCAACGCCGACGCCAGCCGCGTCAGCTTCTCTGCCTCCACCTCCCCTCCCACCAGCAGCAATTTCAGGCGGCGATCCTCCAACAATGATTCCAGCAGTTGATGCCACTGCCGCTCCGGCCAGTTTTTGCGTTCGCTGCCACTGCCGGGATGTAGCGCCAGAAATCCGGCGGCAGCGCCGGCTGCCGGCGGCAGGGTCAACCGCGGAACGGCGTCCGCATCAAAAATGGCCAGACGTTCCAGCGGCTGCATAAAAACCCGGGTGGCGTGCCGGTGTTCGGTTTCACTGGGACGATGGGGACCGCTGATGAACTGGCCGGGCATGCAGCGCATGACGTTGTCCTGAAAAATCCGGTCCGGATCGTAGAGATAGGAAATTACGAGGTCGAACTCGGAAAAATAATCCCGCCAGCGGCCGGGCAGCTCGCCATCCCGCGCAAAAAAACTGGCCAGTCCGCGGGCTTCAATGCCCTCTGCCCGATTGACCACCCCGCCCGCCCGGGCCAGTTGCACAATGTGCGGGTAGCCCAGCACCTCC
The DNA here is from genome assembly GCA_029573725.1 of Verrucomicrobiota bacterium. Lineage (GTDB taxonomy): Bacteria > Verrucomicrobiota > Verrucomicrobiia > Limisphaerales > JADLHS01 > JADLHS01. The sequence continues at coordinate 16,100 of JAKQDQ010000089.1, read as the reverse complement.
AGGTGTGCCTCGGCGAATTGGCGGCGCAACGCCGCGAGCGCGGGCAGCGTCAGGATGAAATCACCGATCGCGCCGCCGCGAATGACAAGAATTTTCCCGGAAGTCATGGTCCACCCCGACTTTTCTGCCGCTCCCACCGGCGGGCGTGACGCGTCACCGGGTGCGGAACACCGTCAGGCCCAGCGCCACCACGGCCAGCGCGAAACTCAAACGCAGGAGACTCCCGATTTTCACACGCCGCTCGGTAGCCGTGATCCAGTTCAGGAAATCACGCATCCGCCAGGGGGAAATCGTGAACCAAATGCCGGCGATGATCCACAGGTACGCCCACCCCTGCATGATCCACACCCAATGAGTCTCCCGCAAATGCGGCCGGCCGGTGTCCAAGACCAGCTTGGCCAGCAACAGCAGCACCACCGCCAGACCGCGCACCGCCAGATAATCCTGCACGAAGATGCAGGCACCGATTCCCACCACCGCAAAGCCGGCCATCATGTACGGCTTGATCGTCGCAAAATCCGCGATGGGTTCGACATGCACGTTCCAAACGAACCACGCCGTCGCCAGCAGCATCAGCACCAGTCCGGTGGGCAGATGGCGGGGAAATTTCCGCGCCACGCGCACAAACTCCGACGGCTTCACCAGCGCATAAACTTGGGGAACCGCAAAACCCAGCCCGAGCAAAATCGAGAGCAACGAAAGTTTCATCAACGCAACTGCACCAGAATGGCGAAATTTGAGACAAGGAAGAAAGCAAAAAGCACCGCCCCTCCGGCAACCCGGCCCGACGCGGCCGGCCCCGGTCGTGCTGGCGTCAAATCTGCTGGATGACGGCGTGGACCAGGGGCTTGGCTGACCGCAGACGAGCTCACCGGTGTATTTATGAGTCATCGTCTGATTGTCAATCCCGGCACGGCAGAGGCCTGGACGATCAAACTCCAGTCCGGACGCAACGGCATCGGCAGCGCCGCGGACAATGAAGTCGTGATCCCCCACGCTTCCGTCAGCGCGCAGCATTGTGAATTGATCGTTGCCGACGATGGCGTGGTCCTGCGCGATCTCCAATCCGCCAGTGGAACGTTCATTGCCCGGGTGCCGGTGACGCAATTCAAACTGCAAACCGGCCACCGCATTCAAGTGGGCGCGGTGGAATTGGCTTTTGAATCACAAGGACTGCCGGTGCTGCCTGACGCCGTCAATCTGCCGGCGGACGGCGCACAGATCCTGATTGCAGATCCCGGTGCCACCACGCCAACGACGCCGCGGCCACCGGCGCCGAAATCGAAAACCGCGGGGACCGGGATTTCCGCCTCGACCGCGCCGGCTGGTGCGTCCCCCGCGCCGCCTTCCGCCCGTGCCGCCTTGCCTGCGGGGTGGCGCGCCCTCCTCGGCGTCCTTCTCGGCGCCATTGCCGGAGTCTGGGCCTGGCTGTATCTGGGGCGGTGGACTGGCCAGGAATTAAACTGGCTGGCCTGCGGGGTGGGAGCGCTGACGGGCGGCGGGGTGCGCCTGCTCGTGCGGGAAAACAGACGGCTGACAACCGTGCTCGCCTGCGGTGGTACCGCTGTCGCCATTCTGATTGGAATGCAGCGGACTTCGCACCATGCGACGCACTTGCGTCTGCGCCAATCTGCCGAGCAAAATTACCGGCACCAGTTGCACTTTGCCCAGGCGGCAAGCCGGGCGGGAACGATTGAGGAAATCCGCCAATTACTTGCCGCCGAAGCCGGCGTCGCCGTCGCGGATATTTCCGACGCGCGCATCCAGACATTTCAAGCCACTGAACTGCCTGCCTTGCGAGAGTTCGCATTGGGGCGCCCCGATCGCGAGACATACCTCAACGCACTGATTCAAACGACGGACATCGGCGCGCTCCGCCGGAATGCTTTCCAAGGCAGCGCCGGACTCTTCACGTTGCTCTGGCTGCTGCTCGGAGTCGGCGTGACGGCTCTCTTGGTCACCAGCGATCGCTCTACCGCCGCAACTCGACAAAATCCCGCCTAGCCGCCGCGCCATCCACCTTCATTTGTTGGAATTTCTTTGGAGCGCTTCGACCAATCTTCCAACATTCGAGATGCTGTTTCCCGTCCCCCTAACCCGAAGGCCAAGGCCGTCGCGACCGCCACTGCGCCCAGAGTCAGCCCAAAAGCCAGATTCACGATGTCATTGGCAAGTCCGGTTTGACGTAACGCCATGGCTCCGGCCAAGGCCAGGATCACGATTCGCGTAAAAGTCGCCAGCCCGGCGGCATGACGGGAAGAAGCCGTGGCGATCGCTTTGCTGACAAATTCGGCGAGCCACAAGACCAATCCTAAAATGACCACGCCCATGCTGATGTGACCGGCGAATCCGATAAAATCCTTGATCAAGGCTCCCACCGCCTGAAACTCCAACAATTCGGCAGCGGCAATGGATGCAAAGAGCAAAATGACGGCAAATGCCAGCATCCCTATGATCGCCGCCGGGGCTTGCTTGCCTTGGGTGGGAGTTTTGGTCAGCCCCAACCGGACCAAAACATTATTGAAGCCCAAACCGGCCAACAAATTGGTGACCAATCCGGAGACCACTTTGCCGATCAAAGCGGCAATCAACAAAATCACCAACGCCCCGATAATGTTCGGCAGCGCGCCTAAAATTTTCCCGAGCATGTCGCTGGCAGGCCGGGTGACCACGTCCAACTTTAAAGCGGCCAGGGCACTGATCAAGACGGGCACGAGAATAATGAAATAGACCACCAGTCCGAGCACGCCCGACAACTTTTGTTTGCCCAAAGAAGTGGTGAGTCCCCATTTCTCGCCCAACTGATCTGCCCCGGCGGCGACCAGCATGCTCTGCACGAGCCGCTGCACCACCCGCGCGATAAACCAGCCGACCAAACCGATGGCTCCGGCTGAAACCAGGTTGGGTAAAAATTCAAAGACCTTGTTCAGCAGTGCCGTAACGGGTTCCAGCAAAGCTTGCATTCGCAGCGCTTGGAGAATAGAGGGCAGAAAAAAGAGCCACACCAACCAATAAGCGGTTTCCGCCAATGCATCGCTCAGAATCAGCCCTTTCCCGTCCCGACCGATCGCGCCGCCAACCTTCTCATCCAGTTTGGCCAGCTTTAACGCCCCGCTTAAAATCTTCTTCAAGATCGTGGCCGTCACCCAACCGATCAGCACCAGAATCGCCCCCCCACCAGGTGCGGCAGGTAATCCAGCAGCGGCTGCAGTAACGCGTTCAACGGTTCGATAACTGCTTGCAACCGCACCGCCGAGAAAAATGCAATCAGTACGAAAAGCATGATGAAGTAGAAAACCGCCCGGCTCACCCAGTGTTCCACCGGTATCGGCGTCTTGGAATTTGGTCCGACCAACCATTGGGCAATCCGGTTGTCCAGGACGGTCCTATCGAGAAGTTTGCGCACCAGGAACGCCGCGAACAACGCCACCAGCCAGCCCAGTATCAAAATGGCCAGTCCCGCCAGTAAATTCGGGCCGAATTCAGCCACCTGAACACTTATTTGATCAATCATTTTACTCATTTGGTTTCTTTCGGTTGTTCAATTTCATTGTTAGTAGGACTTCACACGTCACAAACGCGCGCTTTCGGTTTCCGTCAATCTGCTGACTGAACTTCACAAAATGACCGGCCCAGGTTCTTCCATTCGGAAACTACCCAGGCTTGTCAGTTCATTAACCTGGAATAATTCGTGTTCACTCTACGGTGACGCAGGCGGAAATCCCGCAATTTCAGACTGAGTTCGTATTGCCGGACATCATACCCGGCGCAGTGGAATTATTTCATCTGTCTGGATTTGACAGCATCACCACAGCTTATCTGTTACTTGGGATATTTATATCAAACCAGCGCCTCGCCTAAAGTAGAAAATGCCCGGCGAGCAAATTCTCTGGTGAAGCAACACTCTCGACACGTAATGCGTCAGTGCCATTTAACATCTTTACGTCACCCCGAATTGATGCTGGCCGCCGCAATACCGCCACGCAGCTTCGAGTTTCGCGGCTTGCCTAAAGTCCTCGCCATCGCTTAATTGGATCGTTGCAGCGCCCAGGATAACCGCACATGAAATTACTTTATCAGACCGGAATTTTGATCGTTGTCACGGGGTTGAGCTCTCTGACCTACGCCGCAGGGGTACCGGAACCACAGGACGGCGATCGCGTCCTCTTCATGGGCGACACCAGTTTCGAGCGCGAAGGGGACTACGGCCATCTGGAGGCCCATTTCACTGCGGCTTTTCCCGATCGAACCCTCTCCTTTCGGAACCTGGCCTGGGCTGCGGACACGCCGCTGGGACGCAGCAGAGCCAGCTTCGATTGGAACCAACCTGCATCCGTCTGGTTGCAGCGGGTGAAGGAACAGGTGGCCCTGGTAAAGCCCACCGTGGCCTTTCTCAGCTATGGCTCGACCGCGGCCTTGGACCTGCGCGAAACCCCGGCGGAGGCGCAGGCGCACCAATTGGAAAAATTCAAGGCGGATCTGATGCTCCTGATGGACGCCATTGCCGCCGTCGCTCCGCAACCGGTGCATTTCATCCTGTTGGGCCCGACTCCTCATGGCGATCACGGCGGTTGCTCGTCCGCCTGCCGCGAGCAAGCCCGGACCGCCCTGACCGCGTGCAACCACGCCATCGCCGCGGTTGCCACCGCCCGGCAGGCGGATTTTTTATCGCTGCTGGATTGGTCGCCGCGCGCTTTCGCCACGCGTCGGAGGGGGATGACGGTGGATGGTGTCACGTTGACCGAATCCGGTTATGCCCAGCTTGCGGACTACTTGCAGCGCCAGCTCTTTCCAGCCCGGCGGGTGCCTTCCGGAAAGGCTTACGAACTCCTGCGCGCCGCGATTCGCAAAAAGAACGAACTGTTCTTTCATCGCTGGCGCCCGGCCAACTGGACCTACCTCTTCGGCTTTCGCAAACACGAACAGGGTCAGAACGCGCGCGAAATCCCGGAGTTCGATCCGCTCATTGCCGAGTGGGAAACCCGCATTGGAGGATTGCGAAATTTGAAACACCAAGACGCGGCCATAGTGGCGGAAGCGCAACGGCAACTTTTGAAGCCGCCACGCGAGCATCGCGATCCCAATTACCGCCAACAAACGCTGCCCACTTTCGAAATCGCGGACGGATTCGAAGTGACGCTCTGGGCGGAGGATCCGATGCTCTACAAACCCATCCAGATGAACTGGGACGACCGGGGCCGGCTGTGGGTCGCCAGTTCGCGCGTGTATCCGCAAATCAGTCCCGGCCAGGATCCCGGGGACGCCATCATCGTGCTGGAAGACACTGACGACGACGGCAAAGCGGACCAGTCCACCGTCTTCGCCGAGGGCCTGCTGATCCCCACCGGGGTGGTGCCGGATAACGCCGGCGGTTGTTACGTGGCCGCCAGTCATCAATTGCTGCACTTTGCGGATCGAAATCAAGACGGCCGGGCGGATGAAAAAACCATCGTCCTCTCCAGTTTTGGCACCGAGGACACACATCACAACTTGCACACCCTTCGGTGGGGTTACGACGGACACCTGTACCTGCAACAATCGCTCTACACCCATTCCCATCTCGAAACGCCCTACGGAGTGCGCCGCCTCAACAGCGGCGGCATCTGGCGGTTCAACCCGGATACCTGGCACCTGGAGGTGTTCCTCAAGGGCCCGTGCAATCCGTGGGGCCATCACTGGGATCAAGCGGGCAATGATTTTTTCACCGATGGCGCCGGCTTCAAGGGCATCTATCACGCCCTGGAAGGCGCGACGTATTTCACCTACACCGACATGCGCCGCGAAGCGGAGAGCATCACGCCCGGGGCCTGGCCAAAATTTTGCAGCCTCGAATTGATTCGCGGCGGTGGATTTCCAGCCGACTGGCAGGGTGACGCCATCACCTGCGATTTCCGTGCGCATCGCGTGGTCCGTTTCAAACTCAACGAAAACGGCGCCACCTTCCACGGCAAGGAAATGCCGGATTTGTTGCGCTCCACCAATGTCACTTTCCGGCCAATTGATCTGCGCATGGGACCGGACGGCGCGTTGTACGTGGCGGATTGGGCCAATCCCATCATTCAACATGGGGAAGTCGATTTTCGCGATCCGCGCCGCGACCACGAGCACGGCCGGATCTGGCGGGTAACGGCCAAAAACCACCGGCCCGCGCCGCCGGCGGACCTCTCCAAACTGCGCCTCGAACCGCTCCTGGACCGGACCCTCTCGGACAACGGCTGGGAGCAGGAACAGGCACGGCGCCGGGCCGCCCTCACTCTCAAGACCCTGAGACCCGCCACGGCAACCCAAAAACTCTCCCAATGGTGGCGCGGGCAAAACGCCGCGCGGGCCCCGTTGGAAGCGCTGTGGCTGACGGAAGCTGCCGCCCTGACGGACCCGCAACTCGTTCAAGTCCTCGCCACGGCGGACAACGCAGATTTCCGCGCGGCCGCTGCGCGCCATCTCGCCAATCATCCCACCACCGGGAACGCCTCCAATCTGCTGGTTGCGCTTGTCCATGACCCCTCTCCACGCGTCCGCCGTGAAGCCTTGCGCGCCCTGGCGCGGATTCCCACCGCGCGCTCAGCCGAACTGGCGCTCGGCGTGTTAAACCAGCCCATGGACCCCACGCTGGATTACGCCCTGTGGCTGACCATCAACGATCTGGCCGAGCCGTGGATTGCCGCGCTGGCCAGCGGTGCCTGGTCACCGGACGGCCGCGAGAAGCAGCTCGAGTTCGGTTTGCAAGCGCTGCCGGCCGCCCAAACCAGCCGCGTGCTCGGGCAACTGCTGGCCTCGCGCCCCCTGACCCGGGACGGCCGCGGACCGTGGATCGAAATCATTGGCGCTGCCGGCACGCCCAACGAATTGCGACAGCTTTTTGATCAGGTCCTGAGTCATGGCTTCGGCACTCCCGCCACCCTGCGGGCCTTGCACGCCCTCGGCGAAGCCTTCCGGTTGCGCGAGCAGAAACCCGCCGGCTCGTTGACGGAGATTCATCGCCTGCTGGACGAACCGGAGGAGGCGATTCAACTGGCGGCCCTGCAACTGGGCGGTGCCTGGCAGGCACTGGGTGGACAGGAAAACAGACTGGGCCAGATGGCGGGCCAATCCGCCACCAGCCCCGCGCTGCGCACCGCCGCGTTCAAGGCGTTACGGCAACTGGGCCAGTCCGCCACCCCTGCCTTGCTGACGCTCACCGCTCAGGATCAACCGGCCGACGTGCGCCGCGCGGCTGCCGCCGCGCTGGCGGCAATTGACCTGAAGGCCGCCCTGCCGCGGATCCTGGAAATGGCGGCCACGATTTCCGATGAAGCCACCGCCCTCGCACTTTGGCGGGAACTCCTCACCAACAAGGGGGCGGCAGCCGCTTTGCGCGCCGCGTTGCCCGGTGTCCACCTGCCATCCGCAGTCGCAACCGCAGGCACGAAAGCCGCCCGGGAAGGCGGACGCAACGATGTGGAGCTGGCTGCCGCCTTCGCCACGGCCGGAGGGCTGTCCCTGGACACTGCGGCCCTGAACGATGCCGCAATCCGGGAACTGGCGGCCCAGGCTGCGGCCCAAGGCAATCCGCACCGGGGCGAAATGATTTATCGCCGCCCAGATCTTGCCTGCATGACCTGCCATGCCATTGGCGGGGCCGGCGGACAGGTGGGACCGGACCTGACCAGCATCGGCGCCAGTGCGCCGCTGGATTATCTGGTCGAATCCCTGGTGCTGCCCAGCGCCAGGATCAAGGAAGGTTACGCCGCAGTAAACATTGATACGACCGATGGGCAAAGCCTCACCGGCACCCTCGCCAGAGAGACACCAGAGGAAGTGGTGCTGCGCAACCTGCAGAATGCCGAGGTGCATATCGCCAAACGCAATATCGAACACCGGCAAAACGGAACCCTTTCACTCATGCCCAGCGGGTTGCTCGATCCCCTGTCGGCTGCGGAACAGGCCGATCTGATCGCCTTTCTCGCGCAACTGGGCAAGCCGGGAGACTTTGATGCCAGCCCCGGCGGCGTGGCCCGCCGCTGGTGGATTTATCCAGTCCTGCCCACGGACCAGCAAAACAACCAGAGCGGTCGCATGTGGACCGCGCCCTTGACGGACAAAATGTGGTGGCCGGCTTATACGCTGACGGACGGCCGGCTGAACCAGGACGCCCTGGTTGCGGCGCACCAGAAACAGAAGTGGGCCGGTCTCCTGGAAGTGGTGGCAGCGGTGGATTTGACCTTGCCCCAGGCCGGGAAGGTGACGTTCCAGCTGCAGGCCGGTGCGGGCGAGTTGTGGGTGGACTCCCGGCGGATCGGTGGTCCAGGACAATCCATTGCCGACTTGAGCGCCGGCGTACACCGGGTGTTGGTCCGGATCAATCCACAACACCTCCCCGCAACACTCTCCCTGCGCGCCTCGGACGGCACGTTTCGCCTGAACTGACCAGGTCAGTGCACCACCATGCCGGTGAACGGCGCCACGTAGGCCTGCAGCAGCACCAGCAGCCCCATCAGAACCGCCAGCACCAGGCTGTGGAGAAAAACAAACCGTAGAATCTGGCCCTCGTGACCAAACCAGTTCGTCGCGGTGCTGGCAACGACGATGCTTTGGGCGTCCACCATTTTGCCCATCACGCCACCCGCGCTGTTCGCGGCGCCCATTAGCACGGCACTTACTCCGGTCTGTTCGGCGGTAATGCGTTGCAGGCTGCCGAACAGCACGTTGGAAGCGGTGTCCGATCCGGTCAACGCCACCCCCAGCCAGCCGAGCAACGTGCCGAAAAAAGGATACAAAACGCCGGTGCGCGACAAGGCCAATCCCAGCGTGGCGTCGGTGCCGGAATACTTGGTCACATTCCCCAGGGCGAGCATCGCGGCGATCGTCAACAGGGAATATCGGATGTGCCAGCCGGTGCGTCCGTACTGCCAGATCAGGCGGCGGGGCGAGTACCCCATCAGCAGGCCGGAAACAATGGCTGCGACCAGAATACCCGTGCCGGTGGCGGACCCCAGGTTCAGGCTGAAGATCGCCGCCTCGGGTTCGGCGTCCGGAGGGGCCACCGGAGGCACACGTGAAACCACCCGGTGCAGACCAGGCACCGCAAACTTCATCGGCACCACCCGGTCCAGCCACGTTTTCACCTGCGGCGTTCCCCAGAGCAGCAGAAACGCCGTGAGCACCACCCACGGCAACCAGGCCCGCGCCACTTCCGCGCGGGGCACGGCCGCCGCTGGCGCTGACGACGCGACCGCTGGCGCTCCTGGCAGGCGCATGATTTCCTTCGGCCGCCATACTCGCAACCACCAGACGGTCGCCCCAATGGAACAGGCGCCGGAGATGATGTCCACCAGCCAGGGGCCGTGAAAATTCGAAACGAGAAATTGGGGGAGGGCAAACGCAGCTCCGGCCACCAGGGCCGCTGGCCATACCCCCCACAGACCGCGCCATCCGGCAAATGCCGCAACGATCCAAAACGGAATGATCAGGGAAAAGAACGGCAATTGCCGCCCGACCATCGCGGAAACCAGGCGGGCATCCAGACCCGAGACGGCTTCCAGCGTGGTGATGGGGATGCCCAGCGAACCGAACGCCACGGGCGCGGTGTTGGCAATGAGCGCCAGGCCGGAGGCTTGCAAGGGCTTGAACCCGAGCTGAATCAAAATCGCCCCGGTGATGGCCACCGGAGCGCCGAAACCCGCCATGCCTTCAATGAACGCCCCAAAGGAAAAGGCGATTAGAATCAGTTGAATGCGCGGATCGGGGGCCACCCGCGCCAGGCTGTTGCGCAATGTGGCAAACAGCCCTCGTTCCACGGTGAGCTGGTAGAGAAAAATTACGTTGAGAATAATCCAGCCGATGGGAAACAGCCCAAACGCCGCGCCGTAGATGGTGGTGGCTCCGGCAGCCACGAGCGGCATTCGATACACCAGCAATGCAATCAGCAGCGCCACCCCCAGGCCGCCCAGCGCCGCCAGATGTACACGGATCCGCCACCACGCAATCGCGGCCAGCAACACCACCACCGGCAACGCCGCCACGCCGGTGGACAGAACGGCGTTCCCGAGCGGATCGTAATTCTGAAGCCAGCTCATGCCTGAAACCGGGGTAATAAACCGGAATTCACCCGCGGCGCCCAGTACTCGTTCGCGTCAGCCGCTGCAAAGACCGTGGAAACGCCCGGAAAAGCCGGCCCGGATCCACCCGGGCCGCCTGCGCGTCAGGACAGGGCGGCCTCCGCTTCCCGCTCCGTTTTCAACCGCAACTGCCCGCAGGCCGCGTCAATGTCGTGCCCCTTTTCGCGGCGCAGCGTGCAAACCACTTTCTGGGCTTTAAGCGACCGCAAGAACTGTTCACAGACCGCGTCGGAAGGTCGCCGCCAGGCCAGTCCCTCCACGGTGTTGTAGGGGATCAAATTCACCTTCGCGTGCAGCCGCCGGGCCAGTGCCGCCAGCGGACCGACCTGCTCGCGTCCATCATTGATTCCCGCGATGAGAATGTATTCAAAGGTGATCTGGCGACCGCGCTTCATCTGATAATACTCCAGCGCGGCCACCAACTCCTTGAGCGGATACTTCCGGTTCACCGGCATGATCTGGCCACGCACCGCATCCGTCGCGCCGTGCAGCGAGACGGCCAGGGAAAACTGTTCCGGCTCATCCGCGAACCGGCGGATTTGCGGGGCCAGCCCGCTGGTGGAGACGGTGATCTTGCGGGCCCCGATCCGTCCGCCCCAGGGTGAGTTCAACAGTCGGAGCGCCTGCATCAACTGGTCGTAATTCGCGAACGGTTCGCCCATCCCCATGACAACGATGTTGTCCACCACCCGGTCGGCGGGAAACGCGCGGGCGGGGTTGCGGGGCGTCAAGACGGCGGGCGCCGCCGCCTCCGGACCAGCCGCCGGCACGGCGACCGGGGCCGTTCCCGTTGCGCCCGCACAAAACCGCTCCACACCCAGAACCTGTTCCACCATTTCATGGGCGTGCAGATTGCGCTTCCATCCCCGCAAACCGCTCGCACAGAATTTGCACCCGTACGCGCACCCCACCTGGGTCGAGAGGCAAAGGGTGTGACGATCACTGGTCGCGCCGTAAAGCGACGGGTTGGCCGGAATCAACACGCTCTCAATCAAGGAGTGATCGGCCAGCCGCCAGAGGAATTTCTGCGTGGTATCCCGGCTGCCCTGTTTGCGCACCAGTGTCAATGTCTGCAGCGCGTAGTCCCGGGCCAGCCGCTCGCGGAGTTCCTTCGGCAGATTGCTCATCGCCGCGAACGAAGTGACGCGCTGCACATAAAGCCAGTCCATGACCTGCTTCACGCGGTACCCGGGCAGGGACCAGGCGGTGAACTGCGCTTCCAGTTCCGCCCGGGTGAGGGATTTGATATCTGTGGGCATCAAAATTCCGTTCGAACAATCAGGTCGTCATCCGGCCCCGCGGCCCGGCCCTCCCCGCCTGCAGCGCGACGGCCGGCGGGGGCAGCGGAGCGACGGCAGCCGCCCGACCCGCCGACCCGGGAGGCGCATGCGGGCCCGGTCACGGCCGACGACGCGACCGGCTCACTTGGCAAGGTAGTATTTCTCGGTGTAATCGCGCACCATCCGGTCCGTGCTGAACCGCACCACCAGCGTGGCCATTGCGTTGCGGATCTTCTGCAGCCACCGGTGCGGAATGCCATTTTCATCCCGGTCAAAAAAGGTTGGAATCACCTGTTCCGTCAGGGTCTTGTAGAGGTTCGCGCTGTCCAGGCGGTCCTGCTCATTGACGTCGGCAGGGTTCGAATCCGCGCCAATGGCGAACCCGTTTTCACCATTGTATCCCTCGCGCCACCAGCCGTCGAGAATGCTGAGGTTCAGGCAGCCCTGGCAGACCGCCTTCATCCCGCTCGTGCCCGAAGCCTCCAGCGGACGTCGCGGATTGTTCAGCCAGACGTCACACCCCGAGACCATCTGCCGCGCCACGTGAACGTCGTAATTTTCAATGAACACCAGCTTGCCCTTCAAATCGCTGTATTTGCTCAGGTGGATGATCTTTTGAATGAACGCCTTCCCGGCATCATCACGCGGATGGGCCTTGCCGGCGAACACGAACTGGATCGGACGGCGCGCATCGCGCGTCAGCTTTACGATATTGTCGAATTGCTCGAAGATCAGCGGCGCGCGCTTGTAGGTTGCAAACCGGCGCGCAAAGCCGATGGTCAGCGCGTCCGGGTTCAGCAGGGAATCAAAGGCGATAAAATCCTCGTGCGTCACCCGCTGCGCCTGCAGCAGCAGACGGCGCCGGGTGAATTCCAGCAGCTCACGCCGCAGTTTGTAACGCAACGCCCACAACTCCTCGTCACTCACAAAATCGGGATCGGTCAGTTTCTGCCAAAACTCCGGTGAATTGATTTCGCGCGCCCAATCATGTCCCGCCTTGGCCTTCCAGAAGCGGGTCGTGCCGCTTCCCGAGGCCGGCTCGGGATGCACCAGGCGCTGCCGCCAGAACTTGCGCACCGTGCCTTTCATCCAGCCGGCCACGTGGACGCCGTTGGTGATATGCCCGATCGGCACCTGGTCCACCGGCCGGTGCGGATACAGGCAGTGCCACATCTCCCGGCTCACCCGGCCGTGCAGTTCGCTGACCGCGTTGGCGGCGCGCGAAATTTTCAGCGCCAGCACCGTCATGCAAAACGGCTCGCGCGGATCTTCAGGCTTCACCCGGCCCAACCCCATGAATTGCTCATGCGTCAACTTGATTGGCTCGCTCAAGGCATGCGCCGCGTACGCCACCAGCTCCGAGTTGAACCGGTCGTGCCCGGCCTCCACCGGAGTGTGCGTGGTGAAAATACATTCCCGGGTCGAGGCCTTCAACGCGGCGTCATACGTCATGCCCGCCACCATCTTCTCCCGGATCAACTCCACCGTCAAAAACGCGGCGTGCCCCTCGTTCATGTGAAACGTCGAGGGAGCGATCCCCAGGGCGCGCAGCAACCGCACTCCGCCCACCCCCAAAATGATCTCCTGCATGATGCGCGTGGTGCTGTCGCCGCCATACACCCGCCGCGTCAAATCACGAAAATGTTGTTCATTGGCGGGATGATCCGCGTCCAGCAGCAAAATCGGCACCCGGCCGACGTTGACGCGCCACGCGTACAACTTCACGTCGGTCAACGCAATCCGCACCTGAATGACCAGGCGTTGTCCCTTCGCGTCCAGGACGGGCTCCATCGGCAGGTTCTCCGGATTCAGCCGGGAATAATATTCCGTCTGCCAGTTGTTGTGATCAATTGCCTGTTGGAAATAGCCTTCCCGGTAGAACAGGCTGACCCCGACAAACCCGATGTCCAGGTCGCTCGCCGACTTGGTGTGGTCGCCCGCCAGCATCCCCAGACCGCCGGCGGCAATCGGCATGGTTTCATGCAAGCCAAACTCCGCCGAGAAATACGCCACTGGATGCTCGTGCAGCGCCGGCGCATATTTGCGTCCCCACGTGTATTTCTCGTTCAGGTAATCATCAAAATCCTTCAGCACGTAGCGGACATTGTTGGCAAACGCCGGATCCTGCAGCCGCACGCGCAGTTCGTAATCGGACACCTCCCGCAAGATGGCGACCGCATTGTGGTAGAGCGTCGTCCAGCCGCGCGGCGAAAGCTCCTGGAATAACTCCTGCGCTTCCTGATCCCAGGTCCACCAGAGATTGCGGGCCATCCGGTGCAAGCCCTGCACCAAGTTCGTAATTTCCGTTTGCGGAATCGGTTTCGTTGCCATAAGAAGCTGTCAATAATCAGTATCCACCAAATGGAGACATTAGTAGTCGCATGCGGGGCGCGTAAATAAAAAACTCCGCCCCATGGGCCAGAACCCCTCCCGGCCCGCAGTCAGGCGGACGGACGAACCGGAGCATCGGGCCAATCAACAACGGCGTAGTGCTCCCTCCCGCCACCCCTCCCCCGCTTGCTGGGCCGCTCCACAAACCTCGCGGACCGGTCCGGGTTGCAATCATGGCACGATGGCATTCCCAAACGGGCCGGCACGGACCGGAACTGGTGCGGGACGCAAACCGGTTCACGCTCCCCACCCCGCGCCCCCGGTGGTGCAACCCCATGCGACCGGCGCAATGGAAGAATCCTGGAAAGAAAACTCTTGCAGGCTGCAGCGGTGAAGCCGGACGCCGGCGCGGACGGAACAGTTCCCACAATCGCAGACCCGGCCAAACCGGCCTCCAATGCTCACCTGCAACATGGGCCGCGCGCCTCCAGCAGCGCGTGGCACTTGGAACACTCATAGCCTCCGCAGGCACAGACATGCCCTTTCCACAAGCGTCCCTCGCTGTCGTAGCCGTGGCGCAACTGAATCGTCGCAGTGTGACAATGAGGGCAGGTCTGGGTTCGCTTGTGGGGCGCAACAGACAAATCCTTGCCAGCACAACCCGCGAGCAGCACTGCCGCAATCCAGAGAAGTCTTGGATGTCGTTTCATGCGATGTTTGACGGGGGAAAATCGTTGTTGCTCCCGCATTTCCAGCAGCCGTCCAGGCCGCACCGCTCTCGAATCGCCAAACCTCGCGCAGCGTCTGGAGTGCGGTGGATTTATCACCGCTTTGTGAGTCGAGGCGTTTCAAGAGCTACCCCCAAACAACTGGATCGTCAGAGGAATGATTGTCAGAGGAATGAAACCCATTCCCTTGCCGAACATTCCCCTGCCAAGTCTTCGATTCCCGGCCTTGCTGCACGTCCGAACCCAGAAGTCGAAGCCACCCTCAAGCGTGCGCCCAATCCTCTCTGCGCCTTCGCGTCTTGGCGTCTTGGCGGTAAAAGGAGAAACGCAAAGGCGCCAAGGTGCAAAGCCGCAAAGGCACACTGAACACATCATTGCTGCCCGGGAAGAACTGCGTGCTCGGATAGGAGCTGGTGCAGGACGCAAACCGGTCCTGACTCACAACGCGGCGACCCCGGTAGTGAAAGCTCACGTGACGGACGCAACGGAAGAACCCCGGAAAGGAAAAAGCTTTGAAGATGAAACAGTGAGGCCAGACGCCGGCGCGGGCGGAACGCTCCCGACCTGAGTGGGCGTCACCGCTCGCGCGCACGACTCCGCTCCACTCCGTTGCGCTCCGCGTGACGGACGCCTTGCTGAAATAAACCGGACGGAAAATCCACGACCCGCTTGACAACCTTCATACGTGCTGCAGCGCCCAGTTCAGCTTTTTTTCGCTACCATGGCAGACGCTCACCACGATGAAAAAAACCGCCAGTGGGGCCATCTACGCCGAGAGTGGCTAATTCAACAGCTGTCCTCGCGCCTTCCGTGGTGTCGAGTAGAGTCGCGGAATTGGCATTTCTTACTACTGTCGCATTGATGTCTGTTCGAATCACACCGGGATGGGCGGAATTCACTTTGATAGGCGTGTCACGAAGCGCGTAGGCCAGGTGAACTGTGAATGAGTTTATGGCTGTTTTGCTGGTATCGTAAGCAAAAGCCTTGAGGGAGTCCATATCTGTCCCACGCGTGCTATGGAGTGTAAGCGAGCCAAGGCGACTCGACTGGTTAACGATTCGCCCTGCGGGAGACCGGCGAATAAGGGGCAGCAATAATTGAGTCAAATGAACCATACCAAAAAAGTTCACATCAAATGTCTTGCGAATCAATTCCATGGGAACGCTATCTGCCTGATATTCCCAGTCTAGCGCAATACCTGCGTTGTTAATAAGAGCGTCAAGTCGTCCATAATCTGCCTCAATAAGACTTGCCACATCCGTAAATGTTTCGGGCCGTGTGAGGTCAATCAGACAGGGCCGCACATCTCCTCCAATATCTGCGAGGCTCGCTGCGGCCTGCCGACCGTTGGCAAGATCGCGCGTCCCCAGAATGACGATATATCCGCGTTGGGCCAGCTGACGACATATTTGCAGGCCGATTCCTTTGTCGGCCCCCGTAACGAGCGCAATGTTTCTCATGGCAGGTTGATTTTATGCCGAACATTCTAGTTAAGAAAGGAAAGGGGCCAGTTCTTGGTATTGTTCACTCACATCATTCACCTGAGGGCTCCTTGCCGCCACCGGTACAAACGGTTGTTCAGATGGCCCGCCGTGCCCATCCCCAGGCGCTCGGCAATCCACTTCACCGTCACCAGCGATTCCTCCCGCAAGCGCGCCGCGATC
>JAKQDQ010000087.1 GCA_029573725.1 Verrucomicrobiota bacterium | reverse complement strand
CGGTCGGCGTCATCGTCGGCGACTCGGTCGGGGTCAACGTCGGCGACTCGGTCGGGGTCAACGTCGGCGATACGGTCGGGGTCATCGTCGGCGATACGGTCGGGGTCATCGTTGGCGACTCGGTCGGCGTCATCGTGGGCGATACGGTCGGCGTCATCGTCGGCGATTCGGTCGGGGTCATCGTCGGCGATTCGGTCGGCGTCATTGTTGGAGTCTCGGTCGGGGTCATCGTCGGCGACTCGGTCGGAGTTATTGTTGGAGAATCGGTCGGGGTCATCGTTGGCGATACGGTCGGGGTCATCGTGGGCGACTCGGTCGGGGTCATCGTTGGCGATACGGTCGGCGCTGCGGTCGGAGTCTCTGTCGGCGTTCGCGGTGGAAACTCGGTGGGAGCTGGCGTGAGCGTTTCGGTGGGCAATGGTGTGGGCGATTCGGGTGGACGGGGCGTCGGCGTTTCGCTGGGGGGTGGCGTCAGCACCGGAGTCGCCGTCGCCGGCGGCAATGTCGGCGCGACAGTCGGAACCGGAGTCGTCCAGTCGCACGCCAGCTCTTCGCCCACGCTACAAAATGAGGCTGGATTGCTCTGGTTCCGGTACGTGGTCAATAGGTGACCGGCCGTGCGGGCTACTCCTGACAGCCGGATCTCGTCCAACTGCCCCAAAAACTGCCGGTCAAATGACGAACGGTCGCCAATGTAGGTGTTCACGTTAGGCCAGGTCAGCGTGCTCGGTTGAACAACTGCGGCGCCCGCGTTGATGAACAGCCGAATCGTCCCCGCCGAGAATGTGCCCGCAACATAGGTCCATTGATTCTCCGTTATCGGACCTGCCGCCCGCAACCCGTCAGCGTAAACCTCCGCGCTTCCTCCCAGCATGTAATATTGCAGGAATCCGCCCTGAGAATTTATCCACTGAGAAATCGCGTAACCCTGCTTGTGCCCTGCTTTCAGCCAACATTCGAACGTGAATTCCTGCTCCGTAGCAAACACTTGCGGCAGCCGGATCCTGTCGTCCACACCGTCGAAGCTCGCGGCTAACCCGATCCGCCCGTTAATCCCCTGCAACACGCCATTCAACGGCGCGCCGTCATTACCCTGCTCCGTCGAGTCCGTTACTATTCCGCCCGGTTCCTCCAAATGGTGCACCGCCAAATAGCCGGCAGCCCACACGCCAGCCGGATTCTGCTGGTCCTCCGCCGCCGGATTGCCGTAATACACATCAATCACGGTATCTTCTCCTGACGACAGGACCGGCACTCGAACCCATGCCAGCAACCGGCCCGTTTGCTCGTCATACAGCTCGATTTCATGATCCAACTGCTGGCCCAACACCGGGTCATGGAACAGGATGTCTCCGCCATCTGACTGGTCAGGCCCAGCGTTCATGCCTCCGTTCCCGCCGAACGTCAGCTCCGTCAGCACGGGGAAGTCGAGTAACGTCTCCGCCACGTTGGTGTGATCAATCGTCAAGCGCCGGCGGTATCCCCAGCCATCGTACGCGCAGTGCTCGAAGGCCCGTGTCCGGAACGCCGCCGTTTGCACCGTTGTGTGTCCGGCGCTATCGCTGGCGCTGATCCGCCACTCATATTCCGTCTCGGGCCGGCTAACCCATCCGGCACCCGGCGCGCACACCGTCCCATTGCGCTGTCCGTCAAATGTGTGCACCGTCTGCCACTCGGAGGCTGCCGTTCCTGTCGCCGCGTCCGCTTGCCGCACGGCAACCGTCACGAGCAGAGGATCATGCTGGAAGTCATGGACGCGTGCTGAAAATACAGGCTCGAGCGGAATATTCTCTGCGCCGTCAGCAGGATAGAGGTTGCTGAACACGGGCGCTCGAGGCCCTGGCCGCGGGACATATTCTGCCGCGCCGCGCCGGTATTCGCTGTAAAATTGGGTTCTTCCGCACTTTTGGTGAAGCAATCGGCCATGTTCGACGGTCCCCCCAATGCGTGACGTTTTTTGACCGTCTGCACCATGCGTCGCTACACTTCAGGCGCGTTTACCCATAGGTCACCTGATGCTCCCCGCATTTCCCCGCTTGGCCGATCATTTCCGTCTATTTCCAATTTAGCTTATGGGCTCGCCAGCACTCGCTTCCGGAGCAGATCAAATCCTGCCCGGCCGTACATTTGGCGTTTAATCGTCTTCAACCGGTTGACTTGCCCTTCGACTTGGCCATTGCTCCACGGCGAGGAGAATGCCCGGACCACCGCCGACCAATCTTGCGCCAGGCCTGTAGCGAAACCAGCGAGAGCGGCGATTCCGCAGGCCAACGCGTTTTTCAGCCAGTCCGCCAACTTTCCCGGCTGGCGGCCCCGGAGCATGCCGGCGAACTGTTGGCCCAGCTCATATAATTCCCTTGTCTGGGAATTCTTCCCGATTATCTGGGCTAGCGCGCGGCTGTCTTTATCCTTCAAAGAGTCAGGGGCTGCCGTGAACAACCGCGCCACGTCGCGGAGCGGCCAGCGGACAGGCTTTGCCGGCTTCCCGCCCGCCGCCGCGGCGCGGGGCAGCAATGCCGCCCAACGCGCGACCGCGCCGCGCGACCCGCGGAACCCCTGCCGCCGGATTTCCCGCCACAGCTGGGACACAACCCGCATCCCTTCATCCCAACGCCGCTGGAGCTGTTCGATGTACGGCGCGAGTTTGCTGGAACCGCACCTCCGTTGCGCAGGGGCGGGGCAAGAGGGCGCCCGGAGATACCGGCGGACTGTGTTCCGGCTCATTCCCGTTTGGGCCGTAATCTGGCGGATGGACTGCCCGGACCGGCGGAGCGCCGCCACCTTCTCGTATCGCTCCTGCCGCGCCGGCAGCCGGGCTTCCGCGCGGCCCGCCGCGTCCGATGTCCCGCTGGCACCCGGGAGGCCGGATCCGTCCGCGGCTCCGGGATTCGCCGCCAGCATCTCCGCCCCGCCGGCCGACGGTCCGCGTTCAGGAGGCACAGCTCCACCGCAGGCATCCTCCGCGCTGAACGGCGCGGACACCTCCAGCCAATCGCCGTGGGCCGCGAACGCCTCCTTGACGGCATCGCCAAGGTTATCGAGCAAATGGAACCGGTCGGCCACCTGTTCCGCCTCGGGCGCGCCGTCCGTCGCGCCACGGATAAATTCCCCGCCGCGGTCCCGGCTGATGATCTCCACGCCCGGATGCGCCGTCAGCCAGGCCGCGAACGAGGCGGCGGAGCGGTCCGGCAGCAGATCGATCACCCGGCCCTGTTCCAAATCGACCAGGATCGTGCCGTACGAGTGCCCCTTCCGCTTGGCCCATTCGTCCACGCCCAGCGCGCGCGGGGTTTCAGCAGCGGGCTCGGGGGCGCGCCGGATCATCCGCAACAGCGTGTCGCCGCTGACCGGCATGCCCAACTTCCCGGCGAGCCGCGATCCCGGCTCGCCGCCAGCCGCAAACGCGATGCTGGTTTGCGCGGAGGCCAGCCGCGACGTCCGCCTGGCGCCCGCATCGATGAACGCCGGCAAACGCTCGGTGAAGATCAGCCGGAAACAACGGGCATTATCGCACCACCACCGGCGGACGAGGAGCAGCAGCCGCACCTCGCGCCCCGCCCACGATGTATCGCCGGGGCTTCGCTGGTACCAACTATGCACGCGATGGGCCTCTTGGCCGCAGACAGGGCAGGCGGCGGTCGATTGAACAGCGGCCAGCTCTAACAGCAGCGCTCCGCCGGCGGCGGCGAAAGCCGTCACCCGCAGCGGGGCGGTTTCAGGAACAAACATCGCTTCCAGCACGGCCCGCCTCCCCGGCCCCGCGCCCCGGAACTCCGCCCATCAGCCGGCGCATAACCGCTGGCGGGCATCAGGCACGAGGGGATAAAAATAAATGTCCTTGACCGGCGCCCGGACGCGGTGGCAGCGGTCGTTGCGCGTGCGGCCCGCGGTCGCGCCCAGCCGGACCCAATTGGCCGCCTGGTAACACGTCCCCCGGAACCGCCCCCGGTCGATGAACGTCTCCAGCGCATAAATGGGATGGCCGTACTTGCGCTCCCAGTCGGCCCGGATCCGCCGGGCGGCCAGACCCAGGGCATGGCTGGCCAGGCAAGGGACGGCGGCCCAGGGCACGACAAGGAACCGCGTGTTGTTGGCCAGCCCCGGCAGATTGCGCCCGCGGGCGGCGCGGCTCCAGCCGATCCAGGCGTCGCGGGCCGCGCACGCCCACGCCGCCGAACCGAACAACAGGCACGCGACCGGCCGCCCGCGCCGGTCGCGGATCAGATACCGGAGATTTTCACCCGCGGTGTTGCGGTGGCCGAGATAGTGATAACCGGCCAGCAACCCGTTGAACACGGGCAAATCGGGCGAGCCGGGCCCCACGGCGCTGATGCCGAGCGGCCTCAATGCGCTCAACGGTCCGGCGATGGGTTCGGCCGCCGGCGCGGACGCGGCCAGACCCTGGTTGCGCCATCCGTTGGGCGACGGGGCGCGGCGTTCCGGCAAGCGGATCTGGCCAGCGCGTTCGAGTTTCAACAGGAGCGTCCGGGCCGCCATATCCTTGAGCCGGCCTTGCCCGTTGCGCCAATCCCAGCGCGAACACAATTCGATGCTGAGCCGGGACCGGCACCACTCGGGATGTTCGGCCAACAATTCCCGGATGAGGCACAGATCCCCGGCGCTCAATTCGCGGCCCTGGATGACCATCCCGTTCGCCATGGAACCGATTGTAACTCAGGCGGATCGCTGAGGCCAGCATTATGTTGGCTCTTTAGATCCAGGAAGGCGGGAAATCGCCTGACGATGGACAGCAGCAGCGACATGGGAATGCCCTCATCCGTGTGTTCGTTCGCGAGTTTCACCAAAAGTGCGGAAGAACCGGTTACGCGCAAGCCGTTAGGCAGAATCCTAATTCGCTCACTACAGGTTGGATATGGGTCTCAATCACGGTATACTCCTTCCATCGAGAGCCTTGCTCTCGATATGATGCCGTTTGAATGGAGGTACAATGGATATCCAAGTAGTAGCTGAACAAAAAATACGAAAGCTTGCATTGTCTTTTGCTGAGCAATTGCGCAGACAAATCGACATGCGTGTTAAAATAATGCAGGAAGATGAAACTTCTCATTACCTAATTTATAAAGTTCTTGGAATAGCTACTGAAGAAGGAAGACTAATCGATGAATATCAGAATAAAGGACGGTTTTTATATAAATATGCTGGATCATTTTTGGAAGAAGTAGCCAAATTATGTTTCCAATTAAAACATCCAGATTCAAAACCTTGTTTTATAGATAACACTTTAGGGAAAAAGCCCAAACGTTTTGGAATTGACTGTTTATTGGATAAATTTGCTATCGAAATCAAATGGAGGGATGCGACGACTGACGGAGATCATATTACAAAAGAGCATACAAGAATTCAAAATATTGCTGCCGCTGGATTTACTCCAATAAGAGTAATGTTCTACTATCCTAACCGTGAGCAGGCTCAACGCATTCAAGAAACAATAAAGACAATTTACGCTGGGGTCGGAGGAGTCTATTACTCAGGCGATGAGGCGTGGACTTTTGTCGCCGAACAAACAGGTATCAACCTTTTAGGCATCCTTGAAAAAATAGCTGCGGAAAATGAACCAAAATTCCAAAGTTGATGTGATCGAGGGTGATTGTCTTCAAGTTGTATCGAGACTGTCAGCCGACTCATATCATTTGATTTATCTCGATCCTCCCTTTTTTACACAAAAACAGCATAAACTAACCACTCGCGACTCACAGAAAGAATTTTCGTTCGATGATTTGTGGAATTCTCGAACGGAATACGCTGATTTTTTATTCGTGCGCCTAAAAGAATTTTATCGAATTCTCACTTTTAACGGCGCGATTTTCTTTCATTGTAATCGTGAAAGCTCTTCAATCGCACGTATCCTGTTAGATGATATCTTTGGCAGTGAAATGTTTCGAGCAGAAATTATTTGGACCTATAGACGGTGGTCAAACTCAGCCCGGCAATTACTACCCGCTCATCAGACAATATTATATTATACAAAGAGCGATGAATATATATTTAACACAAAATATACAGAATATTCTCCTACCACCAATGTTGATCAAATATTACAGCGAAGAGAAAAAAATGAACATGGTAAATCAGTTTATAAAAGAGATCATTCTGGTAAAATTATTCCTAATGGAGCTAAACCTGGCGTGCCCCTGAGCGATGTATGGGACATCCCTTACCTTAATCCGAAAGCGAAAGAAAGAGTAGGCTACCCTACCCAAAAACCAGTGATATTGCTCGAAAGAATTATTGAACTTGCATCATCGCCCATGCAGAATGTTCTCGATCCTTTTTGCGGTAGCGGCACAACTCTTGTTGCCTCAAAACTGCGTAATCGAAACGCACTGGGAATTGATATTTCAGCTGATGCGGTCGGCTTGAGTCGACAGCGTCTTATGGATTTAGTTATCTCCCATTCACGTGTACATTCACAAGGACGTGATGCTTTTCAACAAATCGACCAAGCAATACTTAATCAGTTGGAAGGGATCGAATACGTACCCGTTCAGCGGAATGGTGGAATCGATGCCTTTTTAAAGCAGACGCTGGATGGAACTGCTATACCTGTAAGAATCCAAAGAGCTTCCGAAACTATCACGGAGGCGGCATATAAACTCCATAAAGCCGCATGTCACAAAGGCATAAAAATAATGATACTAATTGCAAATGCTAATCCATCGCTATTTAATTCACGCGATTTGTTACCGCTGGGTGTAATAGTAATTGACTCAGTGGCCTCGTCGATAAAAAAACGACTTTCTAGTTTGGTTTTGGAACAGAATAAGGATTAGTATCGCGCACAGCCGCGATACAATCCGGGTTGAACGAAGCCTTTGTATTTTGAATTGCTCGCGTTGAAATGAATTGCGTTAAGCGCGCGGGCAATCCGGCCGGAATCGGGACGAGCGGGCGGA
>JAKQDQ010000107.1 GCA_029573725.1 Verrucomicrobiota bacterium | reverse complement strand
CGCAAGACGCAAGGGCAAACGAAGGACACACCCCCATGCTGCTATCAGAAGCAATCGAGGCGCTGGCTGTGGCGACGCTGGCCGATGGCCGGAGCGAACGGACGGCCGGCGACTATCGCCAGAAGCTTCATGCGCTGCTGGTCTTCCTGGGAGATCGTGACGCGGCCAACGTCACGGCCGACGATCTGCGGCGCTTCCTGGTGGACCTGCGCACGCGGCCAACCCGTTACACTGGTCACCCGGCGCGCGCTGAGATGGCCGGCGGCCTCTCCCCGGCCAGCATCGCCGGCTATGTGCGAGCGGTCAAGCGCCTGTTTGCCTGGCTGGTGGAGGAGGGGACTGCCACGACCAACCCAGCGCGGCGCATCAAAACGACAAAGCTGGCGCGCGGCGAGCCGAAGGCTTACCACGCCGAAGACTTCCCCCGGCTGCTGGCTGCGACGGCTGGCGCTGAACCGGTGCAAGTCCGAGACCGGGCGCTGCTTCTCTTCCTGGCCGATACGGGAGTCCGGGCGGCTGGCCTGGCTGGGCTGCGGCTGGCAGATATGGACCTGGACGGCATGACAGCCAAGGTCACTGAGAAGGGCAGCAAGGCGCGGCGGGTCCCCTTCTCGGAGCCAACGGCGGCGGCGCTGCGGGCCTGGCTGGCCGTCCGGCCGGATATCGCCGGCGGCTGGCTGTGGGTGAACATGGGCCGGCGCGGCGCTGGTCACTTGACGGCCGATGGAGTCGGGGAGGTCTTGCGGCGGATGAAGGCGCGGGCTGGCGTGGAAGGGCCGGTCAATCCCCATTCATTCCGTCACGGGTTCGCCCGTGAATACCTGCTGAACGGCGGGGATCTGGCAACCCTGGCCGACCTGCTGGGTCACAGTGACGTTGCTGTGACCTGGCAACATTACGCGATTTTCCGAACGGCTGAACTGGCAGCCAAACACGACAAGCATAGCCCTATCGCGAGGATGGGGCGGGAAGGCAAACTATGACGGATACACTCTTAATCAGCGGGTTTCAGGTTCAAGTCCTGAGTGGGTCACCTATGGCGCCTGCTGGGGATCCGGCGGGCGCCGTTTCGTTGAACGGCCGAACCATGCCAGCAACTATTGTGACCTGGACTTTTGCGCCGGACTGGTTGACGCCTGGCCAGGCTGCGGCGCTGCTGGGCTGGGATGAAGCGGCCATGCTGGCGCTGATTGACCAGGCGGCTATCGTGGCCGAAGACTTCGGGCCGGCGGGCTGGCTGATCGAAAAGCGCGGCCTGCGTGAGTACCGTGACGCGCTGTGGGAGGTGCTGAGCGATGACCAGTAACGGCCAGCAGCCCCCGGCAATGGACAAGGTGAACTTGGCAGACTACATCACTGCGGACGAAGCGGCCGACATTTCGGGCTATGACGTGCAACACGTGCGGCGATTGATGCGCGCCCACAAGATCAAAGGACGAAAAGCGGGTCAAGTCTGGCTGATTGAGCGCGACAGCCTCCGGGAGTATCTAGCCAAGGTCAAAGCGCTGGGAACCAAGAAGTACATAGGCATACCGCAGGACTGCGAGTAACGAAGCCGGGAAGGTCGAAAGACTAACCCGGCTTTTGCTTTCCCTGATTTGTCATTTGACAATTCAGAAATCGTCAACGGGAAGGTCGAAAGACTAACCCGGCTTTTGCTTTCCCCAAGTGATACAAGCCAGGCGGCAACGTCTGGCTTTTTCTTTTGCCCATATATCGCCATCGTTACCTGCTGTTACGAAATTTGGAGCTTCCAAGGGGTGGGTGGTATACTAGCATGTAACGACGGCGATATACGCCTTACCAACACAAACGCCCCTGGCAACGGCTGACACCATCGCCAGGGGCTACCCCACCGAAGCCGAAGACGCGGCACGGCGGGCTGACTGGATTATACCACATGGTCAACCCAGCGGCCTACCTGCAACACCCGGCAGGTGGGCCGCTTTTCAATCCTGGAGGTTTTGACCATGACGTTACCTGAGATTATCCGCTGCAAGTTTGACGGGGTTTTGTTCGCCTACTGGCTGGCAAACCATCCTGAGATCACCCACGTTCAGGGTTGGTCGGTGCGACGGACGGGGACCATGCCGAGTTACTTTGGCACGCACTACGCAGACGAGGCTTGGCTGTGGAGCGAGCGGCGCGCGCTTAACGACTGGATACGGACATACCGGGCGCGCCACGCTGACGATACGCTACCCGACTCGCAACTGCTGAGAGACTGGCGCGCGGCGGGTGCGCGCGTGGACGTTGGCGACTGGGCCGCGGGCGGTGCGCGATGACCTACCCCCACCTGGGCCATGCCTGCGATCATTGCGGGCGCATCTACTACACGGCCGCGGTCACGGGCCGACCGCGGCGCTATTGCTCTAGCGCATGTAGGCAGGCTGCCTATCGGCGCGCGGTGGATGACGCGCGCGGCCGGCGGATCACCGAGGATGCACGCCGGACGCTGGCGCAATCGGCCGCGTTTCGTAACGTGGCCGACGGGCCGGGCGACGC
>JAKQDQ010000066.1 GCA_029573725.1 Verrucomicrobiota bacterium | reverse complement strand
CCTTCGCGCACCAGCCGCCGCGCCGTGTCGGACATCGCCACCGCCAGCGGATGCGTGAGCATGGCGCACGCCAGCGCCGCCGGGTCGGCCAGGTAGACAATGCGCACCGGCCGGGATTGCGTGCGCATCGGGTAGTACACCTCGCGATAGATCACCTCGTCGGCAGCGACAGGGGCCGGTGACGCGGGTGCTTGCGTGGGGGTCACGGCGCCACCGCCTGTTCGATTACCGTCTCAGGCTGCTCACTCTTGGCGGCCTCGCGTTGGCGCCGTTCGTACTCGGCGCGCAGCGCTTTTTCGTGCTCCACGGCAATCGATGTCTCGTTTTCAAACGCCAATCGCCGCAGCCACTTGTGCAGGTCCGCGGGGATAAATGCGGATCTTAGTTCAGTTGTCATCGGTCCCCCTTCCACTAGACGCTTATAAATCAAACTATAGGCTGATTATAAACCTATAACATTACAAAGTCAAGGGGATAATAAAACGATGGTTATATTACAAACACCGGCTGTTCAGTGGCGAGAGGGTGCGGTTTATCATGGGGATATGGCAGAGTTAGAGCTCAAGACATTTGGGGAACGTGTGGCGTGGTTGTTGAAGCGGCGGCGCCTTGCCGATCAGCCGACCCCAGCCGGCCCAGCGAGGCCGGTTTTTTGTTGCCTGTATTGATAAAACTATTGTTTGATTTATCGATTTTGCCCCCTTGACATTATAAGCTTATAGGTTTATAATCGTTTTAGTAGTAAACACCAACAACAAAACGCCCCACACCGCTCGAATCGGCTGGGGCACGGTTCACAGTCACAAGGACATAACCATGAACGACTCCACTTTACCATCACCCCGCTACGAAATCAAGCACTTCTCCGGCGAGCCCCGTGCGCCCTGGTTCGGCGTGCGTGTCGAAGGCCACACCTGCGAGCGCATCACCTGGGGTTTCCGCGAGCCCATTGACGCCGCCGAAGGCGCGATGGACGCCGCCCGCAGCGAGGGCCTGCCCATCGTGATGCCGCAGTACCTCAAGGAA
>JAKQDQ010000059.1 GCA_029573725.1 Verrucomicrobiota bacterium | reverse complement strand
GCCGGGATGTTGACGGGAATGGTCTGGACGGTATTGCCGAGATTGTCTTTCATCAGCAGGTTGCCGGCGGCGGCCGTCGTGCCGGGATTGATCGCGTACAGGTCGGTGTCGCGGGCGGCGTCCTTGCCCAGGATCGGGAAGATCACCCGGGAGGCGACCTGGTGACCCACCTCGGCGCCGTCCATCTGGGTGATGTCCGCGCCTTCAAAATGGCCGATCAGGAAGAAGCCGCTCAGGTTATGCTCATTGGCGGTCACTTCGATCCAGCCGTGTTCGATGTCCAGCGCGCCGGAGCTGCCGAAGAGGTTGTGACTCATGCGGACGTACTGCTGAAGTGGAGCCAGGGGGTTGTCGCTCACGTTGGGGTTGGTCATGCCGGCCTGGGTGATGAGCTGGCCGGCGGGATTGTAAGCACGGAAGTTGAGGTTTTCCGTGGCGACGCCCTCGTTGACCACGGTGACGCCCATGAAGTCGGCGTCGCCGGAGATGAAAACTGGATAGAAGATGCTGTAGGAGCTGCCCCCGGTCGCGATGGTGACCAGGGCGGCCTCATCGTCGTAAGGGATCTCATCCGGCCCGCCGTTGGCGGCGGTGTAGGTTGAAGCCAGCGATCCCTCATGGATGGTGCGGGCGGAGTTGACGTTGAACTGGACGCGGCCCCCCTGGGGACCCGTCTGGAATGTCAGGGTGGCCACGTGGACGATGCCGGTCGGCGTGCCCGAGGCCGTCTGCGTGTTCACCACGGTGACGAATCCGCGGGCGTTGGCGCGGGGCAGGTCGGTGAAAACCAGGTCGCCGGGCGTGAAGGAGCCGCTGGTGCCCGCCTCGACAGAAATCAAAGTCAGCCGTGAGTTGTCGAAGGCAACCGGAATGGCGAATCCGCCCAGTGCCGCGGCGGTGGAACCCGAGCCGGTGATCCCGGTCAAGTCCACGTACACGTCCACCTCGAACGTGCTGTTGATGGCGGGCGTCGCCGGGGTGAGCTGGATGTGAACCTCGGCGTTGCCGGAAAACGGTCCGCCCTGGGCCGCCACGCCGGCACCGAGCGCGGCGAGAATCGTCAGAGTCAGCACAAATTTCTTCATGGTGATACCCTCAACCTTGATCAATCAGAAAATTGTAAAAACATGTTAGCACAACAACTATCGCTTCGGAGCATATAATTGATACCGCACGGGGCGGTCGGGTTGCAACCCTTTTCGCTGCGGCCATCTTATTTTTTTAGTTTGGCTGCAAATTTCACCTTGTTCTCGTCGCTGTCCACAGATACGGAGAACTCGACGTACCGGCACCTGTATTTTTTTCGGATCTCCTCGGTCCGGGTTTCGATCAGCTTCCGAAATTTGTCAAAGTCCATGTTCGGCGGGTTGTCACCAACCCGGCGATGGGCCTCGTTCAGGAAATCGAACATGGCTTGGATCTGCTGGGGTTCGGCGGCGGGGTTGTCGGTGACAAACACATATTTATCGGGCGGGGTGCTCTCCAGCGGCCGGGTGAGCCCGTGCTCGATCATGGCCTGCAGCTCTTCCTCGCTGCGCAGGATGCCCTTCTCCTCTCGTTCCTGGTTCTTCTTACGCCAGAGCTCGCGGTAGCTGCTGTAACGGGCGACCAGAGTCTGGAACTTGAATTTCTGCGCGAACGCGAACCGCTTCTCCTCGAGCAGGCGCTGGATCATCGTATCCACCGAGCTCTGGAGATTGCGGGGCGGGGTTTTCTTCCCGCCGATGAGGAAGATGTCGTACTCGATTTTCAGCTGGCGGATCCGCCTTTCGAGTTCCGCCAATTCTTCGTCCAGGGTCGGCATAGCGTCGGATGGTCCCTCAGTGTCCAGCCAGAATCATGTGGCCCGATTATAGCCGCTCACCTTCCGGCGCGCACCACTTTTTTCGACGAGCTGAGACGGGAAGGCCTTGACTTGCCGTTGCCGTTCCACTTAAGATTCGAGAAAATCTCAACAAGGAAGGCGTGCGATGGCTAGAACCATTCGTCATGATCTGCTGATCTTGGGTTCGGGCCTGGCCGGGCTTCGGGCCGCGCTGGAGGCGTCCATCGTCACCCAGGGACGATTGAACATCGGCCTGATCTCCAAGGTGCAGTTGATGCGTTCCCACTCCGTGGCCGCCGAAGGCGGTACCGCCGCCGTGATTCGGCCGGAGGAGGGCGACTCCCTGGAGCTGCACGCGTGGGACACGGTCAAGGGCTCCGACTTCCTGGCCGACCAGGATGCGGTCTTTCGTTTCGTGGAGATGATGCCGGCCGAGATCCAACTGCTGGACAAGTGGGGCATCCCGTGGTCCCGGCGTCCCGATGGCCGGATCGCCCAGCGGCCGTTCGGTGGGCACTCCTTCAACCGGGCGGTCTACGCGGCGGACAAGACCGGCTTCTTCGAGATGCA
>JAKQDQ010000039.1 GCA_029573725.1 Verrucomicrobiota bacterium | reverse complement strand
CATGTCCAGAGTACGGCGAGGACTCTTTCTTTCTGCCGCTATACCCTTCGATCCTCTCGCCACCCGTCCCTGTCGCCGCCTACCTGGGTGGGTCAATTCCACTGAGCAGCGCCGGGTGAATTCCGCTGAGCGCTATAGTGCGTACGAGTTCCCCCAGCAATTGCCGCTACGCAAGATCCGGCAGCACCTCCTCGAGCACGTGCGCCGACCACTCGGCCCTCCGCCTCGCCTCGCACGATGGGCACAGCTTCCGTTGGCACGGAAACGGGACCAGGTGCTCCAGTCGGCAGTCCGGACATCCGACTCGCGCGAACCCGCGCGCGAGGTCTCCGCAGGCAAGGAACCCCGCAAGCACCCGCCGCCAGTGCGGCCGCCACGGCCCGTAATTCCCCTTGAAGCGCTCCTTCCACACGCGCTCGACGGCTTCCCCCCAGTCGCTCACGAGCGCCCGGAGCAGGCTCCACGAAGCCCGCCGCGGCCTGTAGGCGGGGGCGGCGGCTTCCATGCCGCCTTCCCGCCCGCAAACATCGCGCCGGCGCCACGCCTCAGGACCCCTGCGCCGTGGAAGCATCTTTCCTCCGGCGGCAACCTCCCCCGACCGCGGCCATGAGCGCAGGCGCCCCCGCGTCCAACTCCGCCCCCTCCGCACGGACTCGAAGCTCACCTATTCGAAGCTCACCTTCGCCCTGCGGCCCTCCGCAGAGCTTTCGGCTTCCACCGATTGCACCACACCGCGTGTGATCTTCCACTTAGACTCGCCCGGATCGGCGGCTCCGGTGCATTCACTTGCTATGCACGGTTTGCGAGGGAAGGGTGTGGGCGAATTACCGCCAAGCTTTCCAAACCGAGTTTGGTTGAACCCTCATTTTGGTGGATGGTCACGCCCAAAGCCAGCGATCCGATTTAGGACGAAATACAGTTGGCGATGCCAGCCGGTGATAGGGATGAGAGCGGGGGGCATCCAACGGGGTGGCAGTTAAGCACTTCGGCCGACATAACATTTATTACGTGTGCATTCTGGATTACAAGACCGACTTGCGGTACCAGTCGGTGAATGGATAAACACCAGCTTTCTTCAACGCAGTTTCGACGCGAGTCCGATGGCCAGAGCGACATACGGACAGTTCGTCAGCAGTGATTCCTAGGCACAACAGTAATCCCGCATTGCGATCACGGACTATGAGTCGCGCATAGTCGCAAAACAAAAACGCGGCAATCGTTGAACCGTCGGGCGTAGCCGAGCCAATGTCCATTGTTTCGCCGGGATTTAGCGCACATCGGAGCGTATAGTGTGCAAGTTTGGAAATGATGTGCGCCCCCCTTTCATCATCTTCGCGGGAACAGATCATTAATTCGTAGGCCCCTTGCTTGTTGGGGAGTTGACGATCGTGGCCAATCAATTCCGATGTCACGGCAACGATGCCATCAACGTGATTACGGAAGTAGATGATATCCGCACCCCCGCCCACTTCAGCACCGAAGTCAAATGGAACGGTACTGTGCCCCACAATGCCAGTGGATTTACCCAACACGCTTTCAATTGCAGCAACACGCGCGTCCCACCAGCGCACCCATTCGTCGTCTTGATCCGGAAGACTGGAACGATCTTCTTCTTTCGGCCTACAGCCCTGGATCATGCTTCCTGCTATTGCACCGGCTCCGGCAGTAGCTGTTGATTTTAAAAAATCCCGACGACTGGTTTTCATGGTAATTCCTCTTTTCCTGTTAGCTGATCAATTTAATCTTTAATAATTCAACTATACATGAAAAACTATGATTTTGACAGTGGCACACGGAAAACAGCCTTCCTTCTCTTGCCTTTCATAAAAAACACAACAGAAGAGAAAGAGAATAAACCGGAGACGTCGGCGGACAAAGTAAGAAAATTAAGACCCATACGCCTTCTCGTTCATCCATAGGACTTCTCGTTGGCGTTTTCATCATCGACGATGCTAATTGAAACGCCGCCGGGCGTCAAGCAACATACGCGGGAGCCCCGAAACCGCCGCGGGCGAGTCGGCGCGCACTCCGCGCGGGGAGCGCGCCGGGCTTGCCAGCGGCGCCGTCAGGCTCCCGCGAGGGGCGAGGGAAAGACAGCACGGATGGCCCCCCAAAACCGGCCTGCGGCTGGCCCAACTCCTCGCGACGCATCTCCACATAGGACGTTCCCGCGGAGGGCCAGGCGAAGGTGCCTTTCTCGAGAAGCCTGGAACAAAGCCAGAAACCGCCGTGATCCCAGACGAGGATCTTAAGGCGGTTGTGTTTACGATTGGCGAATACGAAGAGCTGCCCGCGCAGCGGGTCCTTCTTCAGCTCGTGACGCACGATCGTGGCCAGCGTGTCGTAGGCCTTGCGCATATCGGTGGGTCCCACGACGAGAAAGATCCGCGTGGCGGCGAACCTCAGCATCGTTAGTCGAGGACCGCGACCAATCGCGCCACGGAAACCTCATCGAAGCCTTCCGAGAGCCGCAGCCGACGCTGGTTCGTGAGCACTATCTCGTAGACGGCGCCGACGGGCACGGCCGCGGAGCTTTCGGCTCCCACCGATTGCACCACACGTACCGGAACAAGCGACCGCGTCAACGCCGTGCGCTCTACCGAGCCGCCCTGCTCCCGGCGTCCCATTCCCACCGCATTTGATCGCGTCGCAATCTCCCTCTTCCACCAATAGTACTGCGCTCGGGAGATCAAGTGCCGGCGGCAGAAGGCGGCATGCGTCAAGCCGCTTGTCTTTTGTTCGGCGAAGATGCCACGCCAGTACGCTTCTCGTTGCCGGCGCCTGTGTTTTGCCGCGCTACGTTCCGGAGCGCTCATCGCCATGGTATACCTCCATGGCGGTGATTATGTGTCGTGTCCCTCAAGATCTTGCCGCTTTTTGTGATCGAAATTCCGCAAGTGACGGGGTAGTCGCGAGGACCTCAACGCCGGGAGACCGGCAGGGAGGTCTTTCATGTCCCACCGTCACAACGGTTCCGAAGT
>JAKQDQ010000016.1 GCA_029573725.1 Verrucomicrobiota bacterium | reverse complement strand
GACGGTGGCGCCCGGGGAGTTTCCGTTGCAGCCGGCGGTGCTGGCGGACTTGCGCGGCGGCGACCGGGAGGTCAACGCGGCAATCATTCGCCGCGTGTTGAGCGGGGAAGAGCGGGGCCCGAAGCGGGACGCGGTTTTGCTGAATGCCGCCGCGGCGTTGTTCGTGGCCGACCGGGCGCGTTCGCTGGCGGAAGGCTGGGAGTTGGCGGCGCAAACGATTGACAGCGGGCAGGCGGCGGCGAAGCTGGCGGAATTGCAGCAGCCTCCCGCCGGGGAGCGGGCCGGCGCGCGCGCGCCCTGATGTTTGGGCGGCCCGGACGCGCGGGGAGCGCGCGCGGCGAGGCGTTCCCCCGGAGGCGGATTATAAAACCAGGCAGTTTTTACACTTGGCGAGATTCCCCGGCTGGCATAAAAGGACGGCATGTATAAAATCATCGCAAAGGATGGACAAACATACGGCCCGGCCAGTGTGGAGCAACTGCGGGTTTGGATGGCCGAGAATCGCGTGAACGCCCAGACCCTCGCGCAGGCCGAAGGCGCGCCGGACTGGAAGCCGCTGGGTGAATGGCCGGAGCTGGCGGCGCACTTGAAACCGCCCCCGGCGATGGGGACGCCGCCGCCTTATGCGTCCGCGCCGTCGGCGGCCAGCAAGATTCCGGCCGGCATCTGCGGCATCCTGCTGGGCTTGCTGGGGATTCACAAATTCATCCTGGGCTACCAGGGCGCGGGATTGATCATGCTGCTGGTCACCGTGCTGACGTGCGGCTTTGGCGCCTGCGTCATGGGGGTTATTGGTTTAATCGAGGGGATTATTTATTTGTGCAAGTCCGATGAAGAGTTCGTGCGGATTTATGTGACCGGGCGGAGGGAGTGGTTCTAAGCTGCGCTGCCTGGGCGGCGGTGATTTATGTATCAGATCATTGGATCGGATGGCAGGACGTACGGGCCGGCGACGGCAGATCAACTGCGGGAGTGGATTGCCGAAGGCCGGGCCGATGCGCAAACCCAGGTCTGGACGGAGGGCGCGAGTCAATGGCGTCCGCTGGCGGAGTACGCGGA
>JAKQDQ010000012.1 GCA_029573725.1 Verrucomicrobiota bacterium | reverse complement strand
CCGTTGTAACGATTGGTCCACAAGGGCAGGCCCGTGCCCGAATACCCCACCGTCGCGTAGTCGGAGTTACCGCCGCTGCCGGTGGAATAGCCGGTGACGAAGACGTTGCCGCCGCCACCCACCGCCACGGCGCGGGCGTAGTCATTGGCGTTGGCCGGACCGTTGTAACGATTGGTCCACAAGGGCACGCCCGATCCCGAATACGCCACCGTCGCGTAGTCGGAGTTACCGCCGCTGCCGGTGGAAGAGCCGGTGACGAAGACGTTGCCGCCGCCATCCACCGCCACGGCGTAGGTCTGGTCCGCGCCGTTGCCCGGGTCGTTGTAACGATTGGTCCACAAGGGCACACCCGCCCCAGAATACGCCACCGTCGCGTAGTCCCAGCCACTACCGCTACCGGCCGAATAGCCGGTGACGAAGACGTTGCCGCTGCCATCCACCGCCACGGCGCGGGCGTAGTCATTGGCGTTGGCCGGACCGTTGTAACGATTGGTCCACAAGGGCACGCCCGCCCCAGAATACGCCACCGTCGCGTAGTCCGAGCCACTACCGGGGGAATCGCCGATGACGAAGACGTTGCCGCTGCCATCCACCGCCACGGCGCGGGCGTAGTCATTGCCGTTGCTCGGGCCGTGGTAACGATTGGTCCACAAGGGCACACCCACCCTCGAATACGCCACCGTCGCGTAGTCGAGGGAGCTGCCTCTGCCGGAAGAGCCGATGACGAAGACGTTGCCGCTGCCATCCACCGCCACGGCGTAGGCCTGGTCCGAACCGTTCCCCGGGCCGTTGTAACGATTGGTCCACAAGGGCACACCCGCCCCAGAATACGCCACCGTCGCGTAGTCGAGGGAGCTGCCGCTACCGGTGGAATAGCCCGTGACGAAGACGTTGCCGCTGCCGTCTACCGCCACGGCATTGGCTACGTCATCTCCGTTACCCGGACCGTTGTAGCGGTTGGTCCACAAAGCAACGCCCGTCCCCGAATAGGCCACCGTCGCGTAGTCGGAGTTACCGCCGCTGCCGGTGGAAGAGCCGGTGACGAAGACGTTGCCGCTACCATCCACCGCCACGGCGCTGACCTGGTCCGGGCCGTTGCCCGGGCCGTTGTAGCGATTGGTCCAAAGCGGAATGCCACCGGGAAGCCAGGCGAGGCTGCCGCCGTTGGCGCTGGTCGGGCTGAACGTGAGGAACGTGAGTTCGGTTGGCGTCCCGGAGCAGGTGCCGGCAACGTCGTTGCTCGCGAACGCCGAGGGCGGGATAACCAGGGTCCCGCCCGGATTCAAACTGAAAGCATCCGCGGCCAGCACCGAAAGCGTCTGGTTGGTCAACGTCAGAACGGCCACGCTGCTGGTGACGGCACCCTGCGCGTTCGTGATGACCACCGTGTAGCCACCGGCAGTGGTGGGGGTGGCGAGGTTGACGACATGATTGCTGGCCGTGGCCCCGGCAAGCAACGCCCCGTTGAGATACCACTGATACGACAATGAAGGTCCCCCCGAAGCCGTGACGCTGAAAACGGCTGGACCGTCGCCGCAACCGAGAGTGACGCTCTGTGGCTGGCTGGTGATGTCCGGCAGGCTGATGGTGAGGTTGATGAGGTATTTCACCACGGCGAAATCATTGACGGTCACGCCGGGTAAGGGCGCGACATCGGAGTAGCCCGCCACCACCACGCCGTCGGGCGCAATGGCCAGGCAATACTTGGTGGTCACGAGGTCATCTCCGTTGGCCGGACCATTGTAACGATTGGTCCACAAGGGCACGCCCGATCCCGAATACGCCACCGTCGCGTAGTCGGAGGAACTGCCGCTGCCGGTGGAAGAGCCGGTGACGAAGACGTTGCCGCTGCCATCCACCGCCACGGCGCGGGCCTGGTCATCGCTGTTGCCCGGACCGTTGTAACGATTGGTCCACAAGGGCACGCCCGCCCCAGAATACTTGATAGTGAGCCAGTCGTCGCCGGTCACTCCATCATTACTGTAGCCCGTGACAATCACGTTACCCGCGTTGTCCGTGACGGTTTTGGTGGCTTGATCACTTGATTCTGACGGGCCGTTGTAGCGCTGCACCCAGGCTTCGGCGGATCGGGAAGTCGTCACCATCGTGAAGGCGAACAGGACAAACATTAGGAACTGGAGCGCGAAACGAGTTGGAATTGGAAATTTCATCGGAGTTGTGAACAATGGTTGAGTCCTCGAGGCAGGAGATTTAGCCGGATCCATTTTCTGGTCAAGAAGTTTAATGCCAGTTGTTCCTGATCAAAAGCGGGTTTGCCGGGGTCGCCGCGCGGCGCGTTCCCTCCCATCCCGCCAAAAACGCCGCCGCTCTGCGTCAGCAACCTGCCGCTACGATATCAAATCCTTCGCACCCCGCCCCGGCCTTTGACGACTTCGCCGATGATCCATGCCTTGTGCTGCTGTGCCTGAATGAACTTCAGCACAGCACCCGCCTTGTCCGCCGAGACGATGGCAAAAGGTTTCATTCAGCAAACCTCGTCGTGGGCGCCGATGTTGACGCGGAGCAAGATTTCCACGCCGGTTTTAGGGTGCTTTTGTTTCACGAACACGATCCGGCGACCGTAAGGCACGGAGCAGGCGTGCAGCGCCGGCACGAAACAAGTTTCCCGTTCACGGCCGCAACCCCGGTTCGAGACGGATGACCAGGGTCAACTCCCCGGACCTCGACGTGGGCACATTCACCAGCAGAATCCGCGTGTGCGGATTTTCCTGATTCACCCCGTCATCCGGCGGCCGGGCGTCGGCCACCTCGAACCGGGCCTGGGCCGGCGACTGGATGGTCGCACGCAATCCGCGCCCGTTCTGGCGCAATTCAGCCTGCGCGCCCTGAAGCCGCACTTGTGCCCGGGTGACCATTTGCCAGCGCACTGGCAGACCGGCTCTGGCCCCGGCGATCTCGTCACGAATCCGCACTCCCCGATCGTCCTCCACCGTAAAAACCCGGGTCACCCGCCCGGCTTGTCCGGCAAAAACGGCGCTGAGGTTGAGCGTGGCAGAATTCGAGGTGAATTGCGTGATGTGGGCGGCGCCGTTCACGCGGTGCAATTGCCCGTCCAGCGTCAGCGTATTGTGACTGAAATTGTTCAGCCGATAAACCCGCCAGCGATCGCTCTGCTGCCCGCGGCCCCACAAGTCCCATCCCTTGCTCTCGATGGAAAAATAATTTTGGGCCCCCAGGTCCACCGCCCACCGCACACCGTCGGCCTCCAACACGAACGAGCCGGCGTCCATGTGCGCGTGCGGCAACTGCGCCGAGCCGCCCTTGAAGGCGAGAAAGAGCGCGTTGGAGTCCGTCCACGAACTGCGAAAAACCCCGATCGGATTGGGGCCGTCGCCATGCCAGGCCAACGGCAAGGCCGGCATGGGCACCGGGTCTGCCAGGTCTTGTCCCCACACGGCCACCAGCGGAAACAGGCGGTCCTGCGCCAGCCGGGAATTCGCCTCGGCGAGCCGTTGCCGCAGCCATTGATTTTGGAAATGGACCAGCCCCGGCTGGTGCTGCGACTGGGCAAACCAGAACAACGCCGGATAAAAGGCCACGCTGTCGCTGGCATCAAAAAAATTGTAGGGCCGACCGGTCGGTCCAGTTTGCATCACCAGCGCGGCGGCACTGGCCAGAAAGCCGGGGGCGGCGGACAGCCCCCAATCGGTGCCGAGGGCGGTTTGCAACGCGGAAATCATCAGCACTTGATAGCTCGTGCCGTAATTCCAATAGGCCGGGCCTTCGGGATAAATCCCATCCGGTGCGTAGGGCGCCAGTCCCGCCGGGTTGTGCCGGCGCGCCAGCGCCAGAAATTCGCGGGCCAACCCGGGCGCCGCTTCGGCAATGGCGAGCGCACCCAGGGTCAAACCGCCAAAACAAACCTGGTTCCAATTGTTTTGCCCTCGCTGCCAGCCGTTCCACTTGGCGGTAGGATCCAGGGCTGGCTGCAGGCCCTTTTCCACCAGGGCCCGGCGTATGGCGACGCGCAAAGCTTCCGGCAGATCGGCAAACAACCAGTCATAGCTCAAAGCCAGACCCGCGGCCATTTCGGCCACGTCGAGGAAGTGCGAGGGGTTCCAATCTGCAAACGCGATGACCGCCTCCATTTCCTGTTGGGCGCGCGCCAGAAAAATTTTGTCGTCCGTCAACCGGTACGCGAAGCTGAGGGTCACCAGACGTCCCAGCGCTTCGCGGGACACGGACAATAAACGACGGCCCTGTTTTTTATACGTCACGGGCGGAGCCGGCAACAGCGCCCGGGCTTCCGCCTCGACCCGTTGGAGAATCGCGTCCAATTCCGGGTTCTGGAAGCGTCGGGTGCGCAGGTTTTGCCACTCCGTTGCCGTGACGATCAGGCGCGGATGCTCCGGGCGCAGGGAAGCCAGCAAGTCCGCCGGCCCGGAGGGCGCGGCCTGGGCGACGGCCCCCCACGTCCCACACCACAACGTCACGGCCGTCCCCACCCCCCGCGCGAGCAAACCAAGCCGCCGCCATTCACCTCCCGGGAAAAACCGCCGCCACATAGGTCAAATGATTCTGGCGACCCCCTCACCCTGCACCACCTCGCCAATCATCCATGCGGAATGCCGGAGCGCGCGGATGCATTTCAACACAGCCGCCGCCTGGTCCGCGGCCACGATGGCCACCATGCCAATCCCCATGTTGAAGACCTGATACAGTTCCTCGTCCGGCACACCGCTCTTTTCCGCGATGATCCGGAAGATGGGCAGCATGTCCCACGAGCCTTTTTTGATGACGACATCGAGCGTCTTTGGCAGCACGCGCGGGATGTTGTCCACAAAGCCGCCGCCGGTGATGTGCGCAAACGCCCTAATGGGAAGTGCGGAACGCGGAGTGCGGAGTGCGGAATTGAAGCGCTTGATGAGCTTCTGCACGAGCGGACCGTAGCTGATGTGCTCTTTCAGCAATTCCGCGCCGATGGAGTGCCGGAGGCCCGGGATTCTATCCGTGGGTTTGCAACCGAGTTGTTCGAAGAAGATTTTGCGTCCGAGCGAATAGCCGTTCGTGTGCAGGCCGCTGGAGGCGATGCCGATGACCACATCGCCGCGCTTCACGGTTTTCTGGCCGTTGAGCATCCGGGATTTTTCCACCACGCCAACGATCGTGCCGCTCACGTCGTATTCGCCGGCTTGATAGAAGCCGGGCATCTGCGCGGTTTCGCCACCGATGAGCGCGCAGTGGTTTTCCGCGCAGGCGCGGGCGAAACCCTTGATGATTTCGGTGAAGACATGCGGCTCAAGTTTGCCCGTGCCGAGATAATCGAGGAAGAAAAGTGGTTCGGCGCCGAGCACGGCGATGTCGTTGACACAATGGTTCACGAGGTCCGCGCCGATGGTGTCGTGCTTGTCCATCATGAAGGCGATCTTGAGCTTGGTGCCCACCCCATCCACGCTGCTGACCAGCACGGGCGCGCGATACTTCTTCACGTCGAGCGCGAACAGGCCACCGAAGCCGCCGACCTTGCCGAGGACTTCGCGGCGGTGCGTACTGGCGAGCAATTGCGGGAGCGTGGCCTTGACCTTGTTCCCCAGCTCAATGTCCACGCCGGCGGCGGCGTACGCTTTCTGTTTCATGCGGCGGCCAGTAAAGCAGTTCCTCCCGCGGCAGGCGAGACGAAAGCCGGCCCGCCCCGGCAACTTTTCTCGCATTGTTTTTTTCCTTTGGTTCTGGCAGGCCGTTACCCATAGATTACCTTATGTTCTGGCGTTTCATGCTGGGGGCCTCGCTCCTCGCCAACCTTGTGCTGGCCGCGCTCTGGTATCGCGCCAGCACACCGGCCGACGCCCCCGCCCCAACACCCCCCGCCCTCACGAACACCGCCGGCTCCACCAATGTCCGCACGGCCGTCGTGGTGCGACGACAGTTCTTCTCCTGGCAGGAATTGGAATCACCGGATTACGCCGTCTATCTCGGGAATCTGCGCGCCATCGGCTGTCCGGAGGAAACCATTCGCGACATTCTGCTGGCCGACGTCAATCAAATGCTGCGGGCCAAATACCCGCCCGACGAGGTGGCGCCAAATCCGCGGTGGTGGACCAATGTCCGCCCGGACGAATCCGCCCGGGAGGAACCGGGCCGAGCCCTGAACTTTATCAAGGAGCGGAACGACATCATGACCCAGTTATTCGGACCAAATTGGACGCCCGGCCCGGCGCTCAACTCCCGGATGTCCACGGCGCCCACCAACCAAATCCGCGCCACGCTGGAAGCCGACGACCACTTGCGGAACTTGACGCCGGGCCAGAAACAACTCGTCATCGAGGTGCTGGGCGCGGCGCAGCTGGAAACCTCCGGAAAGGAGGCACAGGCCGATCCCGTCCGCTGGGAGGTGTTGCGCGACGCCCTGAGCCCGGATCAACTGGAGCTGGTTAAATTACACTTCTCGCGCTGGGCGGAAGATCTGCGGGAACAGCTGGACCACTTGCCCGGATTCGACACGCAACCCGAAGAGTTCCGCAACATCTACCGCAATACAGCCGGCCTTCAGGCTCGTTTGGCCGGCCTGGCCGGCCGGGATGATCCGGCAGCCAACGAGGAGCGGGCCGCGCTCAATGCCGAACTGGAAACGGCCATTCGCAACGCCCTCACCCCGGAACGCTACGCCACTTACGTCCGGCTCCATGACCCGGCGTACCTGGACACGCTTTACGCCATCGGCAATCGTGAGGCGACCCCGGACACACTGGCGCTCATTTACGCCATCAACCGGGAACGCAACGCCGAACAGGCGCGGATTGAAAACGATCCCACGCTCACCTCCGCGCAGCGC
This sequence comes from Verrucomicrobiota bacterium, assembly GCA_029573725.1. Lineage (GTDB taxonomy): Bacteria > Verrucomicrobiota > Verrucomicrobiia > Limisphaerales > JADLHS01 > JADLHS01. The sequence continues at coordinate 25,654 of JAKQDQ010000012.1, read as the reverse complement.
GAGATCGAATTGAAACAACTGGAACTGGACCAGCTCAAAGCCATCACCCTCGCCCAGGGCGAGGCCCTGCCGCCCGAACCGGATGCGCCCTCCCCGCCGCGCCCCGAACCGATGAAAACGCATAACGTCCGCCCGGGCGAAGGGTTGCATCAAATCGCCAGCGTTTATGGCGTGGCGCCGGAGGTCCTGCGCGCGGCCAATCCTCAGCTGGATTTCAACCACCTGCCCGCCGGCGCGAAAGTGAACGTGCCGCTGCGCTACCTCTATCCGCTGCCCCCGTAAGTCATGCGCGCGGTCGTTCAACGCGTCCGCCAGGCCAGCGTCCGCATCGCCGACGCGGTGCGCGCGGAGATTGGCCCGGGCTTGCTGGTGCTGGTGGCGATTGCCGAAAACGACACCACGGCGGACGGCGAGTGGTTGGCGGGCAAAATCGTCCGAATGCGAATCTTTGCCGATGCGGCCGGCCGGATGAACCGCGCCGTGACGGAAATCAACGGTGAAATTTTGGTAATCAGCCAGTTCACCCTGTTTGCCGAAACCCGCAAGGGCAACCGGCCCTCCTTCACCCGCTCGGCCCCCGCCGCCATCGCCATTCCGCTTTACGACCAGTTCAAATTCGCGTTAAGCCGGCAGCTCGGCCGGCCCGTGGCCACGGGCGAGTTCGGCGCAGAAATGCAGGTGTCGCTCGTGAACGACGGGCCGGTCACCATCATCATTGATTCGAAAGACCCCGGGCCGGGCGCCGGCAAACCCCTCCCCGACACAAAACGGCAGGCGGAACAATGATGTTTCCGGGGTGCACCGGCACACGGTGCGGGACCAAAATCGCCTGCGGCAACCGGGGGGCCGGCTGGCCGCCCGGCGGCTCCAGCATTGACACCGTGATCCATTTGGCTAAGGTGGCGGTCTTTGAATTGAGTTGGAGACGAATTTATGCCGAATACCAAGTCAGCCGCAAAACGCATGCGCAGCAGTGCGCGCAAGGAATTACATAACCGCTCCGTCATTTCCCGGGTGCGCCGGTCGGAGAAGGGGCTGCGGGCCACGCTGGCCGCCGGTAAGAAAGAGGACGCTGCCAAATCCCTGCCCGAAGTGTTGTCCGTGATTGACAAGGCGGTGAAGTCCCGGGTTTTGACGCGCAACGCGGCCAATCGCAAAAAATCCCGTCTCACCCTCGCGTTCAACCGCGTGAAGTAAGGCCGGCCGACCACCCCACTTTCCGGGCGCAGGTCGGCGCCCGTTTTTGTGGCCTCAACGCGCCACACCCCGCGCCGGAAAAAACAAGCGCGACTTGATGATCCCCATCCGGCTCAACCGGAACCGCAGTCCGGTGGCGAGGCAGCCGAACCCGTACCGCACACTGCGCCGGAAATTGATCGAGGAAGCATCGGCAAAGTATTTGGTCGGGCAACTCACCTCGCCGATGGAAAAACCGTGCCAGACGATTTGCGCCAGCATTTCGTTGTCAAAAACGAAATCGTCCGAGTTGCCGCTCCAATCGAAGCACTCCAACACCTCACGCGAGAAGGCGCGGTAGCCGGTGTGGTATTCGGACAGCTTGGCCCCGAGCAGTCCATTTTCCACCAGAGTCAGCCAGCGGTTGGCAATGTACTTCCACAGGGGCATGCCGCCCTGGAGCGCGTAGCCTCCAAGGATCCGGCTCGCCAACACGCACGGATGCAATCCGTTGGCAATCATCGAAACCATCGCGGGCAGCAGGCGCGGCGTATATTGGTAATCCGGATGCAACATCACCACGATGTCCGCCCCCGCCGCCAGCGCCAGCCGGTAACAGGTTTTCTGATTCCCACCATAACCGGTGTTTTTTTCGTGCTCATACACCTGGACCCCCGGCAGGGTGCGCGCCACGGCCACCGTTTCATCATGGCTGTGGTCGTCCACCAGGATGATCCGATCGGCGATGGCTTCCTCGCACACTTCGGCGTAGGTCTGGCGGAGGGTTTTGGCCGCATTGTAGGCGGGCATCACCACGACGACTTTTTTCCCCCGATACATGATGCCGCGCAGCTTGCCGGGCACGCGCCGGCAACGCAAATCCAACTTGCCGAAACGCAGGCGCAACTCTATGCTGTGCGCGCTTGAAAAAGAACGTGCCGCCCGCCCGCCCAGAGGCTCCGCTGGACTGTTGTGAGATCACCGGCATGTGTCCGCTTTCGGCGGTGAACGCGGGAACGGTGGTCTGCATCAAGCAACACCTGGCGCAACCTTCGGTGATTGACCGGTTGCGGGAACTGGGCCTGGGGGAACAGCAGCGGATCCGGCTGGTGAGCCAGCATCCGAGCCTGATCTGTCAGGTTTGCAACACCCGGATCGCGCTCAGCCCGGAACTGGCGGCGGCGATTTTGGTCGAACCTGTCTGACCCCTGCCGCTCCGGTTCATGCCTGCTGCCCTGCAACCCCTGACCTCCCTCGCGCTGGGCGCCACGGGCACCGTCGCCGACATCCAGCTGCCCGCCGCCCACCGGCCGCGGTTGATGGAAATGGGATTGCTGGTGGGAACGAAAGTCGAACTGATCCGTTTTGCGCCACTTGGGGATCCCGTCGAAATCAAGGTCCGCGGCTACAACCTGACGCTCCGCCGGCAGGAAGCGGAACAAATCCTGGTCACGTGCGCCGCGTAACGCATCCCGACCCGGCATCCCCGGAACGCTCCGGCACGTTTCCAGCGCGGCAAACGGCCGACAAAGAATGACAAGTTCCGGCAATCCAGCCGCCGGGCATAATCGCTAAGCTGCCCCCGAGAGATTACGTGATCGAACCACCGCCACCATCCAATCCCGACCCGGTTGATCCAGCCGCCGGCGCGGCCGCACCGCTCCGCTACGTGGCGCTGACCGGCAATCCCAATTCCGGCAAGACGACGCTGTTCAATTTGCTCACCGGCCTGCGCGCCAAGGTGGGGAATTACGCGGGCGTAACCGTGGAACGGAAGGAGGGACGGTTGAAAAATGGACCGGCCCGCCGGGAAATCCGGATCCTGGACCTGCCCGGCACCTACAGTCTAAGCCCCAACTCCCTGGATGAGCAGGTCTCGCGGGACGTGCTGTTCGGGCGCCTGCCGGAGGTGCCCCAATTGCACGTGGTGGTCGTGGTGGTGGACGCCTCGAACCTCCAACGCAACCTGTATTACGCCACCCAGGTCATCGAGCTGGGGTATCCCACCCTCATCGCGTTGAACATGACGGATGTGGCCGAAAGCCTGGGCCATGTGATTGCGGCCGACAAGCTGGCCCGGCTGCTTGACGTTCCGGTGCAACCCATCGTGGCGAGCACGGGTCAGGGCGTGCCCGAGTTGCGGGAAAAATTGGTGTCCCTCGCCCTGAATCCGCCGCTCATCAAGCCGCGGCTGTTTTGTCAACTGCCCGGCTTATTTCGCATTGAAGCCACGGGGCTGGCGGATCTGCTGGCAAACACGTTTCAGAACCGCCCCTGGCAGGCCACGGCCGAAGCGCTGTTGATTCTCAGCAATGAAAATGCCCTGGCCTCGAGCCGGACGCATTATCCCCCGGCGATTCAATCCGCCGTGGCGGCCGCCCGGAAACGTCTCGATGCCGCCAAGGTGGACTGGCGCGGCGCCCCCATCGAATGGCGCTACGCCCGCGTGGCAGAAATCCAGCAGGCCGCCACCACGGAACTGGCGGCCCCCGGGGAAACCTTCAGTGACAAGGTGGATCGCATCGTCACCCATAAAATCTGGGGCACGCTGATTTTTCTCGCCCTGATGTTCATCATCTTCCAGTGCATTTTCACGTTTGCGGACTATCCGATGCGCTGGCTGGAAAATGGCGTGACCTGGGCCGGAGATCAGGTGGGCGGTTTTCTGCCGCCGGGCGATTTGCGCGATTTGCTGGTGAACGGGGTGATCGCGGGCGTGGGCAGCGTGGTGGTTTTTCTGCCGCAGATTTTGATGTTGTTCACCTTCATTGGCCTGCTGGAGGACACCGGATACATGGCGCGCGCGGCGTTTCTGATGGATCGGTTGATGAGCCGGGTCGGACTGCACGGCAAGAGCTTCATTCCCATGCTCAGTTCCTTCGCCTGCGCCATCCCCGGCATCATGGCGACGCGGACCATTGAAAGCCCGAAAGACCGGCTCGTCACCATTCTGGTCGCGCCCTTGATGAGTTGTTCGGCGCGGCTGCCCATTTACACCCTGTTGATTGGCGCCACCATTCCGGATCGTGTCCTGGGCGGTCTGAACTATCACCTGGACCTGGGCTTCACCCGGTTCAATCTCTTCGGTTTTCTGGGGCTGCGTGGCCTGACGATGCTGGCCATGTATTTGTTGGGCATCATCGTGGCGCTGCTCATGGCGTGGGTGTTCAAGAAAACGCTGCTCAAGGGCGAAGCACCGCTGCTCATCATGGAACTGCCCCCTTACAAACGCCCGCTCTTCCGGGTGGTGCTGCAGCACATCTGGGAACGTTCAAAATTGTTTCTAACCCGCGCGGGCACCGTCATTCTGGGCGTGAGCATTGTGCTGTGGTTTCTGGCGACCTACCCCCGGAGCAGCCAGCGCGAGGCGCAGTTCGAAGCCCGGCGCAACGCCATCACCCGCTCGTTCAACCCGGTGACGCTGGCCACGGGGCCGGGCAGTGCCGCCCACCAGGCGGCCGCCCTGGAGGAACAACTGGCCGCCATTGACCAGGCGGAATTTGGCGAAAATTTACGGCACAGCTTTGCCGGCCGGATGGGCCGCGCCATTGAACCGATCCTGATCCCGCTGGGATTCGACTGGAAGATCGGCATCGGCATCATCTCCTCCTTTGCCGCGCGCGAAGTGTTTGTCAGCACCATGTCCACCGTTTACAACCTGAGCGATGCCGGCGACGCGGACGAAGGCATGAAAACCCTGGAGCAAACATTGCGCGAACAGAAGCGGCCCGACGGACAACCGGTTTACACCACCCTGGTCGCCGTAACGCTCATGGTCTTTTACGTGTTTGCGTTGCAGTGCGCCAGCACCGTCGCGATTGTGCGCCGCGAAACCAACTCCTGGAAATGGCCGCTCTTCCAATGGGCCTACATGGGCGCGCTGGCGTGGACCCTGGCTTTCCTCACTTATCAAGGCGGCAAACTCCTCGGCTGGGGTTGATCCTCCGGGAACGGCGCCCACCCACCCACGCCGCGCGCCGAAAAGTCAGTGTTGCGCGGCGCCGGGGCGGGCGGTGGCCCGGGAGGCCTCTCCCCCCTTTCCGGCGCGGGGCGCGTTTGCTAAGTTGCGCGCGATGCCGGACATCATTCTCACGACGCTCAACGCCAAGTTCATTCACGCCTCCTTTGGTCTGCGCTACCTGTTCGCCAACCTGGGCGAACTGCAGGCGCGCACGGCGCTGCTCGAGTTCGACATCAACCAGCGCCTGTTGGACGTGGCGGAGGTGCTGCTCGCCCAGAACCCGAAAATCATCGGCTGCGGCGTGTATGTGTGGAACGCCACGGAAACCGCCAAAGTCCTCACGGTCATCAAACGCGTGCGGCCGGACATTCTCATCGTGCTCGGCGGTCCGGAAGTGAGCTATGAAACCGACCAGCAGGACGTTGTGCGGCTGGCTGATTATGTCATTACTGGCGAAGCCGACCTGAAATTCGCGGAGGTCTGCCGGCAGTTGCTGGATGCGCCGGCGGCGGCTCTGCGTCCGGGGCCCGACGGCGGCAATCGCGCGGGAGGCAGCTCGGCGCCGCTGCCCAGGATCATTCCCGCGCCCCCCCCTGATTTCGCCGAGCTCACCCTCCCCTACGAATTCTATACCGCGCAGGACATCGCGCACCGTGTGCTGTACGTCGAGGCCTGGCGCGGCTGCCCATTTTCGTGCGAGTTTTGCCTGTCCTCGCTGGACATCCCCGTGCGCGCCGTGGATCTGCCGCGTTTTCTCGGCGCCATGCAGCAACTTCTTGACCGCGGCGCGAGGCAGTTCAAGTTCGTGGACCGCACCTTCAGCCTGAACCTGAAGGTCAGCCGCGCCATTCTGGAATTTTTCCTGACCCGCCACCGGCCCGGCCACTTTTATCACTTTGAAATGATTCCGGATCGTCTGCCGGAAGGATTGCGCGGGACGATCGCGAAATTCCCGCCGGGCGCCATGCAATTTGAAGTCGGCATCCAAACCTTTAATCCAGAGGTCGCCCAATTGATCAGCCGCCGGCAAAACTACGCGAAACTGGAGGACAACCTGAGCTGGCTGCGAAACCATTCGGGTGTCCACATCCACGCCGATCTGATCGCCGGTCTGCCCGGGGAAGACCTGGCCAGTTTTGGGGCGGGGTTCGACAAACTGATCGCCCTGCGCCCCCAGGAAATCCAGGTGGGAATTCTCAAACGGCTGCGGGGCACGCCCATCGCCCGGCACGACGCCAGGTGGCAGATGATTTATCATCCCCAGCCTCCGTACGAAATTCTCCAAACCAGACTGATTGATTTTGCCACGATGCAACGCCTGCGCCGTTTCGCCAAATACTGGGACCTGGTGGGCAACAGCGGCAACTTTGTCGAAACCGCTCCGCTGCTTTGGTCCGGCCAGGCATCACCCTTCACCGCCTTCCTCAACTGGAGCGACTGGCTCTTTGCCCGCACCCGGCGCACCGACAGCATCGCGCTGGCGCATTTGATGGAATTGCTGCTGGAGCACCTCACGACGGTAACCGGACTCGACGCCCCGCTGGTGGCGCAATCCTTGTGGCGCGACTATCAACGCGGCGGGCGGCAAAACAAACCCGGTTTTCTTGCCGCACTCATTCCTGACCCGCCCAAGCGTGGCCCGACCGCGCGGCGCGTCGGACCAAAACGCCAGTCCCGCCACCTTGAGACCACCTGATTTGTGAAACCCTGGCCAACAACCCGCGGTCCGCTGTCCCGGAGGAATTTCGCCCCTCCAACGCCACGCCACATCCGGGCCGCCATCCTCCCGCCCGTGCGCCGGCGGCTTCGCGCCCTGTGCCTCATCAGCAGCCTGTGGCACTCGGCGTTGTCCGCGTCAACGCTGGCGCTCCCGCCCCGCCCCGCCACGGCGTTACCCGCAAGCCAGCTGGCCACCAACGCCGCCTTGCTCTCGACCAACCTCGAAACGCGGGAGGCCTTCGTCCGCGACCAGATCCTGGGCGGCAATGTGCCCGGTTTCCTGCGCCGGCTTTGTCCCGTTACCGTGGACCAGGTCGCGGCCGGAGAGACCAATAGGCTGACCTTTTACGTCACACCGGACTACCTGGCGCTGGGCAGCGATGAGGATTACCTGCTCATGCCCATGACCCCGGTGACGGCTCAAATCCTTGCCGACCAGACCGGATGTATGCTGCCCACTCCGAAAATGGTGGCGGCCATCTCCGCCCAGTCGAGCGTGCGGCTGGCCCCGCAGCCGCTTCCACCCAGCCCGCTCATGACCACCGTCCCGGTTTTCCAGCAGCACAACGATCTGGTGCGCATTCAGCGCGCAAAGCATTTGGCCTCGCAGCCACTTGGCGCCCTGACTGCCGGGGACAAAAAGGATGTCGTCGTCACCGCCCGGCTCGCGTCGGTTACGAACCGGGTGGCCATTTACGGCTGGCCGAAGCTGGATGGCAGCAACATTCAGCCGCTGTTCGTGAGGCACGCCCTCACCTGGGTGGATTACAGTCACGGCATCCGCCTGGTATCCCGGCAGGGCGAGCTCAACGGACACCCCACCAACCTCCCCGCCATCCTGGCGGACCCCCAGCTCGCGCCGTTGCTCAGCGATGAAGGCGTCCTCTCCTCTCCACGCTATCCCGTCCAGGAGGGCAGCCCGCCCGCCGCCGGCGTCCCGCCGCCGCGCTGGCCCGCAGGCTTCACCCCCGGCGGAGCGTTCGACGAGTGCAGCTGCGAACTGCACCTGCCCGATGGCGTGCGCATCGTCATCAATACCCCGGCCCCGGAAACCTTCGCCCCCAATCGGCCCGTCGAACTGATCTTCTTTGCGTTGCCCAACGGGAACACGATTGAATGGACCATCGGACGGCAGTCGCGCCCCGGTGACGACGAGCATTTCGATCTGCAGCACATTGGCGCGCAGACCCGCTTCCTCCGCCACGTTAAAACCAATCAGACCCTCGTCGTCGCCTATCTGGAAAACTCCTTGAAAAGCTGGCCCGCCTGGCGGCGGCGTCACGGGAACGCCGCCATCCCGGCGCTGATCCAAACCGTGCGGGATCTGTTTGCCGCCTATCCGCAACGCCTGGTGCTGACCGGGCATAGCGGCGGTGGCAGCCTGACCTTCGGCTACCTTGAGGCGCTGGCGGACATTCCCGACGCGGTGCAGCGGCTGGCCTTTCTGGACAGCAACTATGCCTACGAAACCACCAATCACTTCGCGAAGCTCGCAAGATGGCTCCAAGCGTCCGACGCCCACAAGCTCTGCGTCCTCGCCTATCACGATTCGGTGGCGTTGCTCCATGGGAAAACCTTCGTGAGTGAGCGCGGCGGCACGTGGGGACGCAGTCAGGCCATGCGGCGCGACCTGCAAGCAGCGGGATTCGCGTTGGCGCAGCACACCCCCCGCCCCGACCTGGCCGTCTACGCCAGCGCCAACGGTCAGATCGAATTTCTCCTGCTGGAAAATCCGGAACGCAAAATCTGGCACACCGTTCAGGTGGAACGGAATGGATTCATTCACGCGCTGCTGAGCGGCACGCCCGGGGAAAACCACGGATACACGTATCTGGGCGAACGGGCCTACGCCGCCTGGATGGCGCCCGATTGAAAGCTATTTCTTCTCGAGGGCGGCGAACGCGCTTTCCAGACTGTTCAATCCCGCGGGCGTTTCGGTTTGGGGATTCAGGATGTGCCGCAGGTAATCCACGGCTTCGGGAATGTTGCGAATGGACCGCGGCAACAACGCGCCGCTGGCGTTGGCGTGACCGCCGCCCTGCAGTTTCTCCGCCACCTTGATGGCCTCCCCGTTCCGACTGCGAAAGCTGGCAATGACATTCATGCCGCGCCGAAACAAAGTGACCAACACGGGGTATTTCACCGCGCCGCTTTCCAGCAGTTGATGCGCAATTTTGTTGCTGCTGCCCACGACCGTGTCCAGGTAACCCACCGTGGCGCTCAGCCCGGTGAGGTGCCGTTTGCTCCATTCCAAACCGATGGGATCTTCAATGCGCCGTTTCACGGCCATCACCTCCAACAGGGGATGATCCAACAAGCGCTCGATCTGCCCATCAATCAGCGCGTGCAGGTTCCAAAACCCATAAACCTTGACGAGACTGGCGTAGTCGCCCGCCACGACAAAGTCCGGATCCGTCTCGAGGAACAGGTCCGCCACATCACTCAGATGCACCAGCCGGTCCAACTCCGCGGATTGGAGTCCGTGCTGGCAGCACAGCTCATAGGCCAGGCGTCCCGCGGACTTGCCGGTATCATGCACCAGAATCGCCCGCTGCACCGGCGTGTCGGTGAGATGGTGGTCCACGATGAGCCAGTTCGGCTTGTCCAGGCGTGGTTCAAAGGTGTGATCCGCCACCCAGGCCGCGGCTTCCCGCAGGTCGCGCTTGATCCAGAAATTATAGTGATACGCCTCCAGCGGCACCTCGGCGTTGAACAGACGCCGGGCCAGGCGCTGCAATAGAATCCCCGCCACCAATCCATCCAAATCGCTTTCATGGGTGAGAATGACTTCGGGATACGGCAGCGCAATCATGCGCACCAGCATAGAAAACCGGTCTCCGGCTGGCGAGCGGGGATTTCGCCGCACGGAAAAACGAATTTACCTCACTCCCTTCTGAAACTAGGTTGCCTGCATCGCGACGCGCGGCGCCGGCACGCAAGCCGCAGCCGCCAGGGCGGCGTCGCCATGCCCGCGCCGGCGCGGGCGTGACCACGCCCGGCGGGGAAACACAACAACCATTGGAACGCGGGACCGGCCCGTGCGCTGTATGCAAATCGTCGAATTGAATCATGTCGCCCTGTTCGTCCTGGACGTCGAACGGAGTTGTGAATTCTACCTCCGGGTCTTGAAACTCAGCCCGTTGCCCCGCCCCGCCTTTGACTTTCCCGGCGCATGGTTCCGGCTCGGCACGACGCAACAACTGCACCTGATCGGTGGCCGCCGTGAACCCACCATCTCGGGCAAGCGCAGCAATCACTTCGCGCTGCGCATTGACGACGTCCCCGCCTGGCGACAGCATCTGATACGGGTGGGCGCCGATTTTCTGCCGCCCAAGCAACGGCCCGACGGGGCGTGGCAAATCTTCTTGTCCGACCCGGACGGACACATGATCGAACTTTGCACCCCGCCCCCTGGGTAACCGCGAAGCCCGCGCCAGCCGCACCCCCTCCCCCCAAGTGGGGTCTGGAGCGGAACATTCCGCCCTGCCTCCTTTGCGCCCGGAAACTGCGCGAAACCGGGGCTGCGCCGGCTTTCAGCCGTTCGTGGAAATTTCCGAGGGCCGGTAAAAGAGCGACCAGCCCAACCCCCCGGAGCCGTAGTCGATTGTGGCCCGGGGATTATTCACGTCGAACCGGCGCCAATGAACGTGCCCATCCTCGAACAGAAAATTGCCTCCATCGGGAACGCCCCGGTTGCCGCGATGGCTGGCGGTCTGATAGGTCCGGCCACTATAGGTTGAAGACCAGGTCAACGCGCCGCGATTGGCCGTCCAATTCCATGCGCCCACCGCCTGCAACCGGTCGCTCATGATCGGCGCGTGCCGTTGCGGGCCGCCAAATTGCTTCTTGAAATGCCACTCCGCCAGGCCCGCGACATGATACGGCCAGTTGTTGCCCGCATTGTTCTCGCGGCCGGGCAGGTAGAAATAGCCGATCAATTGTTGCTCGTTGTCCGAAGCAATCCCGGTTTCCGCAATCCGATGCCAGTCATCTGTCGGGCAGTATAAGACATCATTGCGGGTGCGCTGATTGAGGACGGTTCCACGATGGTTGGGCAACAAATAGTCCCGGTAAAAGCGGTTCATACCGGGCGCCATCCAGCTCAGATCATGCCCGCCACGATTGTCGGGAAAGGCATTCTTATTGTCAGCGGCGTACGCATTGAGCGCCAGCCCCCACTGCTTGAGGTTGCTCAAACACTGAATGCGGACCGCCCGCGCCCTGGCCTTGCCCAACGCCGGCAGGAGCAGCGCCGCGAGAATCGCAATGATCGCGATGACCACCAGCAATTCGATCAAGGTAAACGCCTTCTGAACCGGACAGATGCGGCCAGCGGCTTTCATGACCGCGACTATATTGAGCGCTCGCCGGACTGGCAACAGGGATGTGATGGCACATTTCGCCCCAGCCCACCCGATGGTTCCGGACGAGTCGGCCCGCGTCATGAGAGACCCAGCCCGGCCCGGCAACGCCGGCCGGCGCCTGCTGCGCATTTCGCCGGCGGCTCGCGTTGCCTTCATCGGGCCCCGCAGTTCCCGGCAACCGTTCCCTTGTGCGCACGGACCGCGCAGCACGGGAAATGCCGGTGGAGGGGAACCGCCGGGCGCAAGATGGTTCATAATCCTGCGAGAACGATGCGTTCGGCGGAGGCCCGCCCGCGCGACGGCATTCCATGGCTGCGGCCAACTGGCTTGCTGCGCCCCACCGGATCGTGTAGCGTGCCGCCGCTCCACAATTGGTGATGCAGCACAGAGCCATAACCGACAACGCAACAGACCTCCGGCCGGTCCCGGTGCCGCGCCGGGCTGCGGCGTGGCGGCATGCCACGCCCGGCGCATTGCCGCGCCCGCAATCATGCCGGGGCTTCCGGACCGTCACACTGTTTTTCCTCATGCTGTTCACCGGCGTTTCCAGCCGGACCATCGCCAGCCCGGTCACACCGGAACAGGCCAGGACCGCCTTTCAGCATGATCCGGCGGTGCGGGTGGAGTTGGTGGCGGCGGAACCGTTGGTCTTCCAGCCGTGCGCCCTGACCTGGGACGCCGCCGGCCGGTTATTTGTAGTCGAAAATCGGGACTACCCCACCGGCCCCGCGCCCGGGCAGCCGCCTGCGGCCGCAATCGTCCGCCTGGAGGACACCAATGGCGATGGGCGAATGGATCGGCGCACGGTTTTCGCCACCCACCTCACCTATCCCAACGGACTCATGCCCTGGAATGATGGACTCATCATCACCTGCGCGCCGGATCTCTTGTTCCTGCGGGACACGGACGGCGACGGGCAGGCGGATGAACGACGGGTATTGCTCACGGGTTTCTCGACCAACGGCAGCACCCAGCTGCGTGTCAGTCATCCCATGCTCGGCCCGGATGGATGGATTTATGTCACCAGCGGCCTGACCCAGGCGGGGATGATTTCCGCGCCGGAGCATCCCGGACGACCCGCCGTGAAAATCAGCACCGACGCGCGGTTCAATCCGTTCACGCTGGAAATCGAGCCGGTCGGTGGCCGGGGGCAGTTCGGGCAGACGTTTGACGAGGCCGGCAACCGGTTCCATTGCATGAACCGCGTGCATATTCAGCAAACGGTCATCGCTCCGCGCCATCTGACGCGCAATCCGAACTTCGCGCCGGCCGACCTGGTGCAGAACGTGCCGGAGACCATGGTGACCGATCTGCTCGGCGGGGCGAACCAGAACTTCGCGGCGCGCCTGTACCCGATCAGTGACAACCTGACCACGGCGGATTCGCATGCGGGCACATTCACGGCCGCCTGCGCCGTGCATGTGTATCGCGGCGACGCGCTGCCTGCGGAGTATCGCGGGGATGTCCTGGCGTGCGATCCAACCGCCAACCTGGTGCACCGCGACCGGCTCACCGCAGTCGGGCCAACGTTTGCCGCCCGCATGGTGGACGAAGGGCGCGAGTTTCTGGCTTCCCCAGACGATTGGTTTCGTCCCGTCTTCCTCGCCGACGGACCGGACGGCGCGCTCTATGTGTGCGACATGTACCGCAAGACCATTGAGCATCCGGATTATCTGCCGGTGGAAGTGCGCAAGCGCACGGATTTCGTCTCCGGCCGCGACCTGGGGCGCATCTGGCGCATCACTGGATTGAAAGCGCCATCCCGTTCGACGACTGAGCCGTCACCGGCGCACGCCTCCGTTTCCGAGCTGGTGCAAATGCTCGGACATCCCAACGTCTGGCATCGCGCAACCGCACAACGATTGTTGATCGAACGGCGGAACGCGGACGCGCTGCGCACCTTGGAAGCCCCGTACCTGAGGCCGGACACGTCGGAGCTGGCGCGGCGCATGGACCGCGTAACAACCGACAGTTGGACCGCACCTGCCGCGACCGCACCCGCCACCGTCAACCTCCTGGCCCTCAACACGCTTCGGACTCTGGCCATTCTGACCGTGCAGAAGACGGGCCCTTCCTTCACGCGCTACGACACGGCCGAAGCGCAGGATGGAGCGCAGACGGCGCTCGCCAACGCGGTGGCGGCAGCCGTGCTGGCAGCTGATCCGCTGCTGCGCGAAAACGCCTGGCGCATCGTCGCCGAGCATCCGTGGAGCGGCGCGCGCATTCCTGCCGGTCTGCTGCCGCAGTTCGCGGCGGATCCAAATCCGCGCGTCCGCTTCTGGCTGGCCTTGGGAGTCACCTCCGCTTTCGACGGCCCGGAGGCGGATCCGATCGCCGTGCTGGCTCAACTGGCGATCCGCGAGGGCCGGGATCAGTGGATGCGCGCCGCGATTTTGAGCCGGCTCGACCCCCACACGCATCAAGCGCTGCGACTGGCGCAGGAACTCGCGCGCCGGACAGAAAGGTCCGCGGCGGTGGAATTTTGGTCGGATTTCGGTCCGATCCTGGGTGCGGAACAACTCACCCCACCCCCGTCCGCAGCCGAATCCAACTCTGCCGTGACCAACCCGGCGGCCACCGGGTTGTGGCATCTGCTGGCTGCGGAATCGGCGCCACCTGCGCCTTGGCGCATTGCCGCCCTGGAAGGGATATTGACGTCTGCCCGGCATCTGGGTGTGCGGGCCGGATTGCCTGACGGGGTGCGAAGCCGCTTCACCGACGCCGCCACCCGCCTGGTGTCATCCCAACCGGAGTCACCGGCGGCCCGCAAGGCGGCCATCGGTTTCCTGGTGGAGGCCGAACCCACAGTCGCCACGGCGGCATTGCTGCCGCTCCTGACGGCCAGCGAACCCGCCGAACTGCAAACCGCGGCAGTTCGCTCGCTTACCGGCCTGCCCGGTGAAGCCGCGGTGCGGCAATTACTGCGTCCGGAACATTGGAATCGCCTGCCCCCCAGCACCCGCGTTGTAACATTGACGGCGCTGCTCAGCCAACCGCGACACACCCGCGAACTGCTGGCGGCCGTGACCGCCCATGCGCTGCCAGAAAACATTTTGAGCCGCGCCCAGCGCGAAGCGTTGCGCAACCATCGGGAGGCGGACATTCGCGAGACGGCCCGCAAACTGTTCGCCGCGGCGGAAACTGGCGATCGGATGACGGCGTACGCTCAAGCCCGGGCGGTGTTGCAACTGACGGGCACCGCCGCCAACGGGCGCAAGGTGTTTGCCACACATTGTGCCGCGTGCCACCGGCTCGATCGGGAGGGCTACAACGTCGGTCCGGATTTGTTGGGCATCCGCAATCAGCCCAAGGAAAGCATTCTATTGCACATCGTGCATCCGAATTATGAAGTTGTGGCCGGCTTCAACGCCTGCACCGTTGAGTGTCAAGATGGGCGCGAGCTGACAGGTTTGATCATCGGCGAAACCCCGACGAGCGTCACTTTGCGCCAGGCCCAGGGCCTCGAAGAAACCCTGCCGCGCGCGGGCATCCGCCGCTTGACGGTCAGCCCGTTGTCGCTCATGCCGGAAGGACTGGAAACCGCCATGAGCCCGCAGGAACTGGCAGATTTGCTTGCTTGCTTGAAAGGCGAGTGAACTTATGAAAGCATTGTCCCACAATTCAAGTCAACCCATGCAATCCCAGCAGCGCTCCTCCCGGGCGGTTTTCACCCGCCAGCTTTGGCATCCGGAAATCACCCGCAAACGGTTTGCGCCGTTTCGTCGTGTCCGGCGCACCCTGCCGGTGTTCGGTCTGCTCTGGGCATTAACCGCCGGGCTGGTCATGCCGACCACGGCCCCGGCCGCCGCCAAAGTCTTTCGCGCCGGTGCCGCCCTGGTGGAGATTACGCCGACGAACTATCCGATCCGGATGGCCGGAAGCCTGGTGTTGGCCACCGCCCACCGGGCGATTGATCCACTGCACGTGCGTGCGCTCGTGTTGGACGATGGCCGCACGGCAGCCGCGATCGCGGTCATTGACAGTTGCATGGTGGATCGCGAGACGCTGGACGCCGCCAAAACCGCCGCGGCGCGCCGCACCGGCATTCCGACCGGGCGGATGATCATCGCCAGCACCCATACACACACGGCCCCGGCCGCGTACAGCTGCCTCGGCAACGAAGTCGAGCCGGAATACGTGGCATTTCTAATCCCCCGCATCGCCGCCGCCATCGTCACCGCCTGGGAGCGCCGCGTGCCGGCACGCCTGGGCTGGGGCAAAACAGATTGTCCGGAGTTCGTCCATTGTCGCCGCTGGATCATGCAGCCCGGCACGGCGGCGGGACCGCCCGCGACGTTCACTGGCCAGCCCACGAACATCGTCATGATGAATCCCGGCTATGCCAACACCAACAAGATCCGCCAAACCGGGCCGGTGGACCCGGCGGTCACCGTGCTTTCCGTGCAGACGGTGGACGGGCGGCCGCTGGGATTGCTCGCCAACTACCCGACTCATTATGCCGGCGTCTCGGAGGCCGGAGTTTCAGCGGATTATTTTGGGGAATTTTGCCGCCTCATGGCGCACGAGTTGGGGGTCGAGGAAGGTCAACCGTTCGTGGCCCTGATGAGCAACGGAACCAGCGGCGACGCCAATTGCATTGATTTCACCAAACCCAACTGGAAGAACGATCGTTTCATGGTGGCCCGCGCCGTCGCAAATGCCACGCTGAAGACGCTGGAAGCCATTCAATATCGGGACTGGGTGCCGGTGACGATGCGGGAGCGGAAATTACGGTTGAAGGTGCGCCGCCCCAGTTCGGCGGACGTGCGGGCCGCGCAGAAGTACCTGGCGGAAAACGTCGGCGACCGGCCGCCGCGGAACTGGGACGAAGCCTACGCCACCGAAACCGTGAAAATGGCCGACTGGCCGGCCAGGAAGGAAATCAAGCTCCAAGCCCTGCGCCTCGGTGATTTCGCCATCGGCACCTCCCCCTGCGAAACTTACGGCAGCACCGGTCTGGCCATCAAAGAGGCGAGCCCGTTTCCGTTGACCATGGTGATGGAGCTGGCCAATGGCTGCAACGGTTACCTGCCGCCGCCGGACCAGTTCGCGTTGGGCGGCTACACCACGTGGCGCGCCCGCACCAGTTATCTGGAAGTGGAGGCGGAACCGAAGATCCGGGAGGGAATCGTGGCTCTGCTCAAGCAGGTCGCCGCTCACGGAACGCCCCCGGCCCAACGATAGCGAAGCGGGCGCATCGCCGCCCGCAGCGGACAGGGCGCGAACCCCCACCCGTCGGTTGCACGTGCCCAACGTCAGACCGCGCCTCATTCATCCGTGCGCAATGGCATTTCCAAAGACGGTCCGGTGCAAACAGGCGGAATCCGCCTCGACCATCGTCGGGCCGGGCCGGAGGATCAAGCGGGTTTGCAACCGAAACATTCCCGGGTCCGGTGTCAGCCCGGGAGCAACCGATGCCGTTGGAGCAAAGCAAAAGCGCCACGGCGCGGGTTTCCTGGCTGAACGTCCCCTGACCCACGGCCGGTGGCCGGTTGGCGGATCTTACGCGGTCGGGTCGGGCTGCGCGGACAGGGGAGCGTCGAATCCTGCGGGCGCAATCAACACCACAAACTCACCTTTCCACGATCGTGGCGACGACGAGTTCAACAGCTCCTCAGCCGTGCCGCGACGAAACTCCTCGAATTTTTTCGTCAACTCACGAGCCAGCACGAGCCGGCGTCCGGGAAACACCTCGCGCAATTCGCCCAACAGTCGTTCGATGCGATACGGTGACTCGTAGAGCACGAGCGTGCCGGGCACGGCGGCAAGGGCTTCCAATCGCTGCCGGCGCGCGCCGGATTTATGCGGCAGAAAACCGGCAAAGTGAAACTCCGCGGTGGGCAAACCACTCGCGGTCAGGGCGGCCACCAACGCGCACGCTCCGGGCACGGACTCGACCCGAAAACCGTGCGCCAGCGCCGCCTGCACCACGCGCTCCCCAGGGTCGCTGATACCGGGCGTGCCGGCATCGGTGACCAGCGCAATTTTTTCCCCCCGCGCCAGCCGCTGGAGGATTTCCCCGCTGCGCCGGGCCTCGTTAAACTGGAAATAACTCAACAGCGGCGTGCGCAGCCCCAGATGCTGCAGCAGCTGCCCGGTGCGGCGCGTATCCTCGGCGGCCACCACATCGCATTCGCGCAGCACCCGGATGGCGCGCAGGGTGATGTCTTCCAGATTGCCGATCGGCGTGGCCACGAGATAGAGGGTCGCGGAGGTCAGCGGAGGCAGCGGTCGGGGCTCCATGGTTCAACGCAGAAACATCGCCGCGGCGGCATCGGCAAAACGCAGGCCCTGGGGAGTGAGCCGGAAGCGCTCGGCGGAGAGCTGCGCCCAGCCCTGACGCACCAACTTCGCCATGTCCGCGGCCCAATCGCGCCGCAAATCCATGCCGGTGACGTGCTCGAAATCGTCAAACGGCCAGCCGGCATTCATGCGCAGTCCAAAGGCGGCGGTTTCCCCGGCGCGTTGCAACGGCGGCAGCGTTTCCTGCGATTCAATGGCGCGGCGGCCGGCTTCCAGTTGTTCGCAATAGAGCCGGGTGCTGGCCCAATTTTTCGTGCGCCGACCGCGGACGTAACTGGTTGCGCTCGGCCCCAGACCATAAAAGTCGCCACCCCGCCAATAATTGACATTATGCCGGCAAGCCAGTGCCGGCAGCAGCGGATCCGGATGCGGCGGCGCGCCCGGTCCCCGTCCGGAAGGTTTGGTGCGCGCAAAATTGGCGATCTCGTACTGCTGGAATCCAGCGGCAGCGGTACGGGCGACCAGCTCTTCGAACATCCCGGCGGCCAGTTCCTCATTTACCTCGAAGCGCCCGGCCTGCATCTGGGCATACAACGGCGTGTCTTCCTCGTAGATTACTTCGTAACAGGAAAGATGCTCACTGCCGAGCGCGAGGGCTTCATCCAGTGTGGCACGCCAGACCTCCATGGTCTGCCCGGGAAGGGCGAACATGAGATCCAGGTTGATGTTTTCAAACCCGGCCTGGCGCAGGACATTGAAAGACTTGAAAACCATCGCGCGGGAATGCACCCGGCCGAGGCGCTGCAGCAGGTCTTCATCAAACGATTGCACGCCCATTGAGATGCGGTTGACACCAAACGCGCGCAACAACCGCGCCTTGTCGAGCGAGATGGTGGCGGGATTGCACTCCACGGTAAACTCCGCGGCCCCGAGCAGGTTGAGCCGCTGCAGGGCGCGCAGAACGGTCTCCCACTGTTGGAGATTGAGCAGGGAAGGCGTGCCACCGCCAAAGAAAATGGTGCGCGGTCGCAAATCCGGCGCGACGAGCTCGAATTCCCGTGCCAGCGCGCGCACGTAACGATGGATCACCGCCCCGGTGGAGGCCTCGGAGTAAAATGCACAGTACTCACACTTCCGCGCGCAAAACGGGACATGCACGTACAAACTCTCGACTGCGGTCGTAACCGGCATGGAGAAAATCTAGCCGCTCCGGGGGTGAGCCGCGACACGGATGTTACCAAGCGGGTGAGGGGGGAGATTAAGCCTGCGGCTGGTTGCGTTGAACGTTCTGAGCCTTGAGACCTTTGTCACTGGTAATGACCTCGAACGTGACGACTTCGCCTTCGTCCAAGGTCTTGAATCCACCGCCCATGATGGACGTGTGATGCACGAAAACATCCTGGCCGGTTTCCTGGGCAATAAAGCCAAACCCCTTTTTGTTGTCGAACCACTTAACTTTGCCACTTGCCATACATGTCTCTCCTAAGCATTACCTGAGTTTTAGGTGCGCCAAGCCCGGGGTATTCTGAACCCGTCGATCGGCGGGTGTCCGAACGTGGCAACAGTGGCGACAATAAAACCAATTAAACGGACGTCAAGACTTTGTTTTCTCCCCGCCGGGTTGCTGCCGGCCCCCCGCAAACCGGAAAGTCCGCAACGATTCAGTTGCGGTTCGGGAGGCCCCCGCCGGCCGCGGTTTGACGGACATGGTTAGTCCACCCGCAAGGCTTGTTCGATCAATTGCTCCAGGTGAATCAGGATGGCGGCGTCCGTCGTCACCAGGCTGGCCCCGGCAGCCTTGGCGGAGGCTTGCAGTTCAACCTCCGCCTCATCGGCAAACGCAATGATGGGGAGATGGGCGGTTTCCGCCACGTTGCGCACCTGGCGGATGGCGTCGCAAGCATTCCGCTGCTGGGAGGCCAGATCCAGCAGGAGCAGCATCGCGCCACTGCCGGTCGCCACCGCCGCCAGCTCGGACGCCCGGGCAATGGTCTGCACCCGATAACCTTGATCTTGAAGACGGTTCACCAGTTGGGAACCAGGAAGAATCTCTTCGTAACACAGCAGGGCCAGGGGCGCGGTCACGGAAGGATATTGTTTCGGAAAACGACGAATTGCAAAAGAATTTCTTGGCCGCCGTCGCAACCAAACCGCTCCGGCCGCGCCGGCCCGATCAGGGCACAACGCGCACGCGATAGAATTGTTGCCAGGCAGTTGGCAGGGGATTGGTGCAGAAAATCTCGGAACTCATGGCAGACACCGCCGGCCCCAAGGGCTCCCAAAGGTTGCCCAGCAAATTGGTGGTGCCCTCCAGCTGGTACTGCTGGCCGGGGATTGCGGACCAGCTGATCACGACCGCGTCCGGCCGGCGCAGGATCTGCGCCATCAGGGGACGGGATTGCACCGCAACATGGAATGTCCGCGTGTCCAGTTGGGGCGGGTCGCCCGCATCCGCCACCTGGATGGTGATGGCATTGGTCGTATGAGCATCCGCATCCAGCGTTTGCCAGAGGAATTCTCCAGAAACGGGATTCAGCGTGGCGGTGGGCGGTGCGCCGCTTAACAACGCAAAGGTCAGTTCAGTGGCGGGGGAATCGGGATCCGTTGCCGTGGCCACAAAATGGACCTGGCTGCCGGCATGCACCACCCGGTCCGGCAGCACCGCCAATGACGGAGGACGATTTGACCCGATCCCCAATCCGCTGCCGTCCCCCTTGACCACGGACAGGGTCAAGGTCGCACTGTTGTTGGCCAGCGCAGCATCGGCGGTGAAACTCCGCACCGTGCTCACATTGACAAACTGCCCCGGCAACAAACACCTTCCGGACAACTCCAGATTGACGGCTTCCCCGGGGTTGAGCGCACCAATGTCCCAATGTCCCGTGGAATTCGCCACCGCCCACGCCCCGCGGCTCGCGATCACGTCATCCAACAGATAGCTCGCCGGGAATTGATTGCTCACCGTGACAAACGTCGCCGGAGCGGGGCCGTGATTGGTCACGACCATCGTCATGATGAAATTGCTCCAGGTCAGGAGGGAATTGGTCGCCAACTGGGTGAGAATTTCAAGATCGGCAACGGTCGCCCCAGCCGCAGCACAAACCAGATTCGACGTGGTGAGGGCCAGACTCCACCCCCCCAGCAGCCGGCCGCTGGACATGGCACTGTCATCCTGAACAAAGAGCAGCCAGTTTCCATTGGGGTCGCCCCCGTGAAACGCGCTCAACTGGACGGCATACGGACCGTCCGGGGCCGGACTGGAAAAGTAGTCCCCGATCAAACCATAATTCGTCGGCTTGTACGTCCCGCTGGCCACCGGTCCGCCTTGCGCAAGGCCGTGGGCGGCGGCATCGGAAAAACTCAAGGTGACGTTGGAACAGGAGTTGCCGCCGCCGCCGTCCGACAGCAGCACGGCTTTTTGCCCGTCCGGCCCGACCAGCAAAACGTCCAGGTCTTCCGGCCAGGCGTGCGTCACCCCATGCAGCGTCGCGGTCACGGCAACGATCCGGCCCGGCATCCCCGTCACCGTGATCGGACTGGGATACACCGAGGCCGGGCCGCTGTCGGGGATGATCAACTCCGTGACATTGGTGAACTGCTGTGCGGTGATGATTCGTTCGCCCACTGGCAGATCCACACTCAACAACCCCAAATCGCCATGGGCGTCCTGCAGATGAAACGTCGGGGAAATGACTCCGCCGCATTGACCGTCCGCCACAAAGGTGAAGCTCCGTTCCACCGGGGCGGAACCGGGAGTCAATTCGCCATAGGGCACCGCGCCGCCTGGCTCGACCACACCGTTGGTGGCCAGCAACGTCACCCACAGATTGGATGCGCCCCGGGTACCGTAATTTTCCAGGACGAGTTGCAACGTGACCCGTTCCCCCGGGTCTGCCGCCTGGTTGGCCGGCGTGAAGCCTTCGGCAACGAGCGGGGCGGCGGTGGCCCGAAGGAGCGGGATTGGGGTGTTGGTGGCATTGTAAATGACCAGGGCAAAATCCTGGTCCAGCGGACCGCCGTTATTCGGCACCCCATCCGAATTGATGTTGGCCGCAATGACCGTCACCACGATGTCGCCCGAGAAACCGGCAGGCAGCCAAACGCTCTCGACATTGTTCCGCGGATCCGCGGCGCCGCCCGGCACGGAATGCGGACCACTGAAAACGTTGCCGTGATATTGGTTCGAACCCAGTTGCACCAGCAAATCCAGATCGTTATTGAACGCATCGCCCACGGTGCTGCCTGGCGCGTCCGTCCAGGCCAGCGTCACGCGCACGGGCTTGTCGGCGCGCGCAATCCGGCCGGTAAACACCCGGGTTTGTCCCGAAGCGGTGAAAACATCGTTCTCCTCCTGATCCCGCAACATCCGCGGCACGGCATCGAACGCGCGATCCAACCAAACCGCGCCAAGGCCCTGCCCGGCCGACCAAAGGTCGTCATTGGCGCCGGCACCGGTCAGGTAGCGGGCGGCATTCATCAAATACGCCTTGGTCATTGCCGGACTGGGCGCCGGCCAGTTGTGATTCAGAAAATATTGTCGCAGCAGGGCACAGGCGCCGGCGACGGCGGGTGTGGCATGACTCGTTCCCGAGGAGACGGTGTAAAACTCCTGGCCTTGCGGAAAGAAATTGGCGGGACTGCCGGCGGTGCCGCTGCCGCTCAACGCCAGGATTGAGGAAGCCTTGAAGCCCGACAACGCGACGCCCAGACCGTCCAACGTCAAGAGGTTCTGTGGGACTCCGCCAACCACATGGGTTCCCGGCGCCACCAAATCCGGTTTCTGCCGCCCGTCGCGGCACGGTCCGCGACTGGAAAACAGGGCAACGTCATCCGCCTGGTCGGCATTCCAGTCCGTGTACCCACCGCCATCGCTGCCAAACGCGCTCAGCCCGCCATTGGCCGTGTTCAAGGAGCGCACGTTTTCCGAAGCGCCCACAGTGATCACGTTCTTGGCGGTGCCCGGCGCGCCGACGGAATTCGCCGCCGGCCCCCCATTGCCGGCCGCGAACAAGATCACCATCTCCTGATTTCCCGCGGCGGCATACGCCGCTCCGGCGGGCTGGGCGTCGCGCACCAGGGCATCATACGCCTGGGCATCAATCGAATACGAATTATCCGCCGCTCCCCAGCTGTTCACGCTAATGCGTGCCCCCTCGTGATAAGCGCTGGCTTGTAACTCCACGTAATCCGGATGCGTGAATTGCTCCGGATCGAACACGACCGACGCGCCGATGCGCACAAACGGACAAACGCCCAGATCGTATTGGAATCCCGCACTGTCGGTATGCGGAAATCCGGGGGGATGGGCCGCGTAGCCCGCCAGAATATGCGCGTTGAGATTCCCGTGGCCGTCCAGTCCCGCCAAGGTGCTGCCGGCATGGGGCTGCCCGAACAACCGGTGATACACCACCCGACTCCCCAACGCCGGGTTGGACTGACGATACAACGCCGGATGCCCGGGCGCGGTCGTGCCGTTGTCAATGCCGCTGTCAGTGACATCCACAATGAATCCCGACGCATCAAACTGCGCCTGGGTGAACCCTTTCTGCGCCAGCCAGGCCAGATAACCGGGGCCGGCCGGTTGCGAACCGGACAGGTTGCCGGCGAGGATTTGCGTCTGGCGCTCATCCCGGGGCAACGGTTCCTGATAAGGTTGAATCGAAACCACATCAGGTCGCTCGCTCAAATCCTCCAACCGCTCCAGCGGCAGGCGCACGAGGAGATTCCGGTAATGCAAGACCCGGAAATCACGTTCGATCGGATGAAGTTTGATCGCATCAATCAGGGCCAGGGTCTGCGGTGTGGCTTCCGCCGCTTCAATCAATTGCACGGCAAACAGCCGGTTGGTTTCCGCCGCGCGCCCGCCGCCCTCCGGCCGCCGACGGATGCCGGGGGCCAATTTGTCTGCCGCCAGATATGCATCGTCCCATTGCACGTGCTCGGCGCCCGCCGCCCAGGCTTGTACGCGCGCCAAGGCGTTCGCGTCACCGCGGA
This sequence comes from Verrucomicrobiota bacterium, assembly GCA_029573725.1. Lineage (GTDB taxonomy): Bacteria > Verrucomicrobiota > Verrucomicrobiia > Limisphaerales > JADLHS01 > JADLHS01. Next base: position 2,197 of record JAKQDQ010000012.1, on the reverse strand, counting down.
TCAGATAGGCATTGGCCGGAACATAACTCACGATGGTCACGCCCAGCTGCTGCAACTGCCCGCGCCATTCGGGCTTGATCGGACCGACAAATTGAACCAGGTGGAATTCCGGCCCGCTCTGCCGTTCCCGGACGGACCGTGGACGTTGCTTGGCGATGTGGCGCGTGAGGATTTTCCGCGCGTTCAAATGCACCGCGCCGGCCGCCGGTTGAACACGCCCGCCGCGCAAGGCCGCAGTGGTGTCACTCCCGGTGCGCATGATTTTGAAACTGCCGTAGTCGGCAAGCACCTTGCCGCCGCGCTCAACCAACTGCTCCGCCAGGACTGGATCACTCACGCGCACGTTTTCCGGCGCAGCGAGCCCGCTCGCAACCCCAAAACGCAGCGCGACCAGGATTGCCAACAATCCCAGCCGGCTTCCGATACGTCTTTCGCCGTTTATCGGGCAAGCGCGTGTCATTGATGTCCTATGCTTTGGGCCGGAGCAGTTCAACACGATCCGCTTGAGCCCATGAGCCGCCCGGCGACAGTGAAAATCTGCCGGTGTTACGGAGCCTGCAAGACCACGCGGCTGGACAGGGACGTCCCGCTCAATGTGCCGTACCCCGCATTGAGTTTTTGCAAGAGCACCCCGTTGAATGTCCGCGTTGGACCGCCATCGGGAGACTGCACCTCCCCTGTAAACAATCCAGAACCGGGGGTTATCCGGAAATTCAGCAGGTTCGGACTCAAGTTGACCACCTGGCTGCCGGCATTGACGCTGACCACGTTATGGAACGGAATCACCAGATCCCCGCCACTGAAGCTGACCACACCGCCGGAAAGGTCCACCGCCTTCCCCGCCGGCGCCGGCGCGACGTAGGCCGACCCGACCACTTTGGTGCCGAAGGCGAACCCGAGCGGATAACTCGAGGTGCCATCCCCGGCCTGCTTGAGCCAAACCATGTCTCCGCTCAGGTCGCTCGCGGGCTGGTTGGTGAAACTGACCCAGCTCAGAATCAGTCCCTTCCCCGCATACAGCGAAACTCCGAGCGGCCAATCGCCATCCACGGTGATATAGGCGGATTGCATGAAACTCCGTCCGTCCGCCAGCGTGCCGTTCATGGTCGCCAACCCATCCGACGCCACATGAATGGTGGCGAAACCGTCCCCGGCCGGGCGCGAGAGGTCGCCGGCAATTCCCGGAAAGACCGCCGTGTATTCGCCCGCCAGGGCGGAACGGGACGCTGGACGTCCTCCTGAGAGCTGCGCCGTCCAGCGCCCGTCCGTTATGCGCCCAAAAATCTGTCCCGCGCTGCCGCCCTGCCCCACCAGCAACTCCACGACCACCGGGCTTTGCTCCCATCGAGCGAGGGTATTGGTCGCGCGCAGCTCCTGGCTCAAGACGCCGCTAAACGGATAACGAATATAACCCATCTGCACCCAGGCCGAGTACTGGCCCTGGGCATTCACATAGACGTTGAAGTTTCCGGAGCTTTCCAGCCGCACTTCATCCGTTTCATTAAACAACCCATTATACGTTCCGGCGGCCGCCACGTAGGGGTCGGCGATAAAGTTAACTTGAATCACCGTGTTGGAACTCATCGTAAAGGTCAGCGTTGGCGAAGTTGACGCAACGCTGCCACTCCAACTCGAAAAGAGATATCCTGCCGCCGGCACCGCCGTGACGGTGTAAGTTTGTCCTACAATCAACGTCATGTTTTCCAGATCGGGAATCACCGTGCCCTCGCCATTTTTCACCACCGACAACTGACCCACCGCCGGTTGCGGCTTTTGCACCGTCACATTGAACATGGTGCTGGCCGACGCCGCACCATCGCTCACGGTTACGGTAATACCCACAACCCCGGACGAACCCGGCGTCGGGGTGATCCGCACGGTGCGGTTCGTCCCACTGCCGCCGAACATGATGCCCGCCGGGGAAATGATGGCGGGCTGCGTTGAAGCGGCAGTCAGGCTCAGGCTGTTAAGCGGAGTGTCCTTGTCATTGATGGTAAACGCCACGGGACCGCTGTTGGTGTCGGAAACCACGGTCAAACCCGCAATGGTTGAAATCGTCGGCGCGTCGTTCACCGCATTCACCCTCACCGTGAAGCTCCGCGTCACCGTGTTGCTCACCGCCTGCCCGTCATCCACCGTCACCGTCACCACCGCCGTCCCGTGCCCGTCGGCCACCGGCCGGAATTGCAGACTCCCC
>JAKQDQ010000132.1 GCA_029573725.1 Verrucomicrobiota bacterium | reverse complement strand
CCATGGCGCATACTTGAGCGGCTTGGGAAGCCGCGAAAGGAATTCGGCCGAGCCGAAGGCCCGCAGGGCCGAGCGAGCGGGAGCGAGCGAGTCCACCTGGCGCGCATCCTCTGGCACCGGCTCAAATACCAACAGCCCTTCAACCCGGAAATCTTCGCCCGGGAGGAAGCCAAAATGCGCCGCCAGAAACTCCAACGCCTCGAAAACATGGCCGCGTCCCTCAACTGCCGAATCGTTCCCAACCAATGACTTGCACGGCTAGTTTCTCAGGAGGCCACGGAGTCATACTCACGGCTTCAAAACTGGTCCTACGTCCATGCCATCATAAGACTCCAAACCAAACTCTGCGGCAAGCTTCTCGAACTCGCCGTTCCGTGTCTGAAGCGTCTGGGGCGTGTGCTTCTCAACGCGCTCGACGTGGAGAACACAGGTGCTCTTGTCGTCGGTGGGATAAATCTGAACCAAGCGATAACCGGACGCGGTCAGTCTCTGAGAGGCACGCTCCAACTTATTGGTGTCGGGGTCGGTGAAGAAATAACCCCACAACATCTCGCCATCAACGTCCCATTTGGTCTTGGCGCGCATGTTGGCGAACATCTCCTCCATCTGCTGAAGCGTCATCATGGTCTTCTTTTTGTGTGTCGTGGTTTGCTGGCGCTCGCACCCAGCGAGAGTGATGAACGCAACCGAGAGAATCAAAGCGACAAATCTCGTCATGGCGTCGAGTGGCCTAACGACAGATATAGGTTATCCGAAGTTATTCATGGGCGGGGCGGCGGGCCGGAGGATTGCCCCCGGCGCCTCGACCGTGAATAACTTCGTCGCCGCAAAAAACTTTGCGGCCCGATTCGGATGGTGCAGGGCGTCCGTTTTCACTATCCGTGTCCTTCGGTTTCCCGCCCCGGCGGGCCAGGTCTGCTAACGACCAGTCGCTTTAACGACTTTGAGCTTACCGACCGGCCCGTCGGGCGGGGCTGGGCCCTCAACGACTCCTCGAGAGGGCGTCGCTGTATTGCCATGGCGACTCTTCTATATTGCCGTCGCCGGGTCAAGCCTGCGGGAAGCGCAAACCGTAACCCCAACGAAAGGCAACGCATCTATGACTCCCGCTCCCTACGACCGGATCATTGGCCTGGATCGCGCCGACAAAAAAAGCCGATCTGTGCCTCCTCGACCCCGCCACCGGCCAGCGCCGGTGCGTCACCATTGACACCGCGCCCGAAGCACTGTGCGAAGGGCTGGCCGAGTTGCGCCAGCAACAGCCCGCCGCCCGCGTCGGCCTCTGTCTCGAACAACCCGCCGTCCACTTGATTGCGTTCCTGGAAGCTTACGCCTGGATCACGCTCCATCCCATCAATCCCATCACCCTCCAGAAATATCGCGAAGCCTTCGTGACCAGCCGCGCCAAGGATGACACCAAGGACGCCGAGTTCCTGGCCGACCTGTTGTGGAACCATCACGCGCAGTTGCCGGTCTGGTCGCCGCAGGACAGCCCCACCCGCGCGGTGCAACAACGGGTGGCCCATCGCCGCGCGGTGGTGGACGAACGCACCGCGTTGTGCAACCGCCTGATCGCCCTGTTAAAGCCGTATTATCCGCAGGCCCTCACGCTCTGCGGCGAAGACCTGTGGCGACCGTTGGCGACGGCGTTTTTGCTCCCGTGGCCCAGCCTGGGCGCGGTGCAGAAAGCCAAACCGGCAACCGTCAAACAGTTCTATTACTTGCACGGCAGCCGCAGTCAGACGGTGATCGCGCAACGCCTGACGTTGATTCCCAAAGCCGGAAAGGGGTCAGTTCTTGGTATTGTTCACTTACATCATTCACCTGAGGGCTCCTTGCCGCCACCGGTACAAACGGTTATTCACATAGCCTGCCGTGCCCATCTGCAATCGGTTCGCCAGCCACGCCACCGTCACCACCGTCTCCGCCCGCACTGGCGCCGCTATTGCCGCCTTGCTCAAGTCGCCTTTCGCGCGCGCGGCCAGTGGCGTCAACTCCGCTTCGACCACGCACAGCCTGCGGCACAGCTATGCCACGCATCTGCTGGAGGAAGGCGTCTCACTGTTGCAGATCAGCAAATATCTCGGGCATGAGTCCATCGAGACGACGGTG
>JAKQDQ010000113.1 GCA_029573725.1 Verrucomicrobiota bacterium | reverse complement strand
CTGGTGTTTGCCAGGGTTGCGGCGGCTGAATGGGCTGTGCCGGATGGTGGTAACTCCGGATCATCACCGGACCCGGATACTGCGGCACCGTTTGTTGCGGCGGCTGAATGGGCTGTGCCTCCGCTATCGGCGGCGGCAATTTCCAGGGCAATCCCGGTGATGGTCTGTCCATAATTGGATAGCGACCAGTCGCAGGTCGTGTCCGCCCCGCCGTTGTCATACTGTACGGCGCAGGACGTGACGCCTGCTGTTGCCACCCGCGTGTCCGCCAGTTCCGTGAATCCGCGGTCATGGTCAGCACTTCCGATCCCCCCAGGGGTTCCCACCCGCGTGTCCGCCAGTTCCGTGAATCCAGTTCCGGATGTTGCCCCGGAAGAAGTCGTACCCACGCCGCCGCCAATCGCGCCCAGCACCAGCGATCCACTCGCCGGGCTGCTGTCTAGTGTAATTTCCGGGCTGGTTGGCGTGGCGTCCGATGAATAGGTCTTATACTGCGTCACCGGGCTGGTCGTGTTGTGTCCGCTCAACTCCAAAACGAACATGATCTGCCTGGTCCCGCCGGACGGATCAACCGATACTGTCCCGCTGCCCGGCGTTGCCCCGCACTGGGCATAGTGAAGCCACATGTGGACGGTTGCCGCGCCGTCAATTTCCACCCCTATGCTGGTCCAGTCGCCCAGGTTCGCGCCGAAACTGTCACTGACGGCATCTGTCCACCCGCTGCCGCTGGACGCCAGGACAGTATGAACGATGACTAGCAGCGCATTGGCGGACGGCGAGATGGACGCGCTGTTTAGCTGGTCCGCCGTCTGCAGCGTTTTTGTGTCCAGCAGGGTGGGGTTGCTGATTGCCATTGTTTATCCCAGGGTTACGTCCAATGCTCCGGCTGCGATCTGGAAGGTGTCGCCCGCCGCCGTGACTTTGTTGGCGGATACGGTGCCTCCCATGAGGTAGTTGCCGGCAGATAGGGCATCCCAAACACCAACACCGACCACCGTTCCCCATGTGGCGGTACACGTGCCGAAGTCAATCGCTCCGGTGTTTTGGGTTGCCCCGCCCGATGCTGCGTCCCAGCCGGTGCATTGTTCCCGTTCATACCCGGTGCCGCTGCACTCAGTGCCGTCTCCGGCACTGGTTGGGTCTGCCTGGTGGAGGGATACATAAATTGCCGTCCCTGGCGTGGTGAATGCCGAGTTGCGCAGGGTGTGGTCAATCAGTTTGCCCGCCAGGTAGTTGCCGCACGCCCCGCCGATGGTGATGTCAATCTCTCCGGCGGCAATGCTGAACGTGTCCCCGCTGCCAATTATTTTCGAGGCGGTCAGTTCGCAGTAATACAGCAGTGTTCCGCTGGTTGCGCCGTGACAGATGGCAAGGTGGGTGATGGTTCCCCAGTCGCCTGTGGCTGTCGGGAAGGTCACGGCGTTGGTGTTTGCCGTCACGCGGGTGGTGCCGGGGGCGTTCCATTCCGCCGTTCCCTGTAATTGGACGCGGGCATACCCGTCACCCGTGCATTCCGTGCCGGAAAAGTCGTCCGCCGGGTTGCTGGTGAACAGGGCTGCATAGACCGCCGTGCCAGGGCTGGTATAGGCGGTGTTCCTCAATACATGGTTCAGCCAGGCGTTTTCTAGTGCATCGCTAATGATTCCAGTTGTCATAGTTGCTCCTTACACAAAATCGTCATGACCGCCGCGCGGCTCCATGATTTTATTGAGGGTCAAATTCGGGATATGCCCTCTGCACATCACCCGGCACTGGTTGTCCACTTTCCAGGCGCGGATGCGGTCTACAATGTCGGCGAATGATTCCAGTTTCAGGTCACCCCATGCCGAGTCTTTGTACCCGCGTCGGTTGCAGCACACCCACACCCGTCCATCGGGTGTGATGACGGTCTGCAATTGCGACCAGTAGCAGGTGCGGTAGGGATGCCCGCCCCAATTTCGATACATTTCAAAACGGCTGGTGTCCACCTGGACGCCGCGCCGGTCTTTGATGCCATCCAGCCACTGTATGCAGGGCTTCAGCCAGGTGTTGTCGTGAATTGCCCTGTCCGGGTGCGCCGGGTCATATTCGACTTCGGGTCGAAACTGGACATAATCCACGCCCAGGTCTTCCGCCAGGTGAATCATGTCCCAGCCGTCCCCCCAGTTCGCCCGCGATAGGAGGAATCCCACGCCAATCGTTGCCC
>JAKQDQ010000084.1 GCA_029573725.1 Verrucomicrobiota bacterium | reverse complement strand
GCTGGCGCCGTAACGGCGTCCGGCGCCTACTGCGGCTTGCGTTGATGATCTGGAACCGGACGCTTTCGCCGGGTTGCGCGAGGCTGGCGCCGGAACGGCGTCCGGCGCCTACTGCGGCTTGCGTTGATGATCTGGAACCGGACGCATTCGCCGGGTTGCGCGAGGCTGGCGCCGTAACGGCGTCCGGCGCGACGATGACGTTCCATTCACTGGGCCTACCTAGTACAATTGGCATGACTTCGGCACTCGCACTGTTCAGACCTTGCGAGTAGGCATTTTTACTTATGAGGTTATCATGTCCAACACATTTCAGACTTTGGCCTTTTGGCGGGGGCAGCTCCCCCATTGGGAAGTGGCTGGAGCTTATTATTTCATTACGCTGCACTTGGCTGAAGCTCTTCCCCTTGACGCTGTGAAACGCATTAGGGAGACATCTGCCAAACTCTCCAATCCCGATCTGCCTCAACACGATCAGCTGCAGCGGTTCATCTTCCGCGAAATGGAACGTTGGCTAGATAAAGCGCCGCGGACAGAACGCCTTGCCGTTCCGGAAGTCGCGCGCATAGTAGCCGGCGCGATACACTTCCGCGAGCGCCAGGGCATCTGGACAGTCCCGGAATATGTGATCATGCCCAATCATCTGCACATGCTGATGAAACTGCTCGATGGCAGGCTGAAACAGGTGATGGAACAGTTCAAACGATGGACTGGCGTACAAGCTGCTGCGCTCCTGAACGATAGCAAAAAAGGATTTTGGCAGACGGAATGGTTCGATCATTGGATTCGGACTCCTGAGCAGTACATATCCACCAAACGGTATATCCGGCGGAATGTGGAGCGCGCGGGTTTAGCCGCTAATTATCTCGATTGGCCTTATGGTTCCTGGAACAAATCCCCCTAATGCAGGAGCAAGCGCCGGACGCCGTTACGGTGCCAGCTTCCCGCATGCCGGCGAATCCGCCTCATCAATTCCTTCGCGCAACGACAGTAGGCGCCGGACGCCGTTCCGGCGCCAACTTCGCGCGTTCCGTCGAATCCGCTTAACCCAACTTTTTTATCAACGTCATCTGGGCGACTGCAATGAGATACCGAGTAACGGCGTCCGGTGCCTATCGTCGTTGCGCAAAGGGTTGGTTAGACGCATTCGCCGGGTTGCGCGAAGCTGGCGACGTAACGGCGTCCGGCGCTTACTGCGGCTTGCGTGGATGATCTGGTACCGGACGCTTTCGCCGGGTTGCGCGAAGCTGGCGCCGTAACGGCGTCCGGCTGTTGCAGTTCGGTCAGCCACAAGCGGGAGCGGAGATTGTTGCTCCCGCCGCAATCCGCGGTGATCAGCAGTTCCCGAGCTTCTGGATAGCTCTTACTTCCCAATCTTTCCCACCAACGGTCGATGGTGCCTGCGGCGAATGCCCCCGTGTCATGATCCAGACCCACGCTGACCC
>JAKQDQ010000051.1 GCA_029573725.1 Verrucomicrobiota bacterium | reverse complement strand
TCGGCACGAACTCCCTTGCCAGCACGATCGGCGGCGGCTACCGCAACGACATCGGCACAGACTCCTACTACAGCACCATCGCCGGCGGCGGGAAGAACCACATCGGCACGTACTCTTCTTCCAGCACCATCGGCGGCGGCTCGGGCAACCGGATCTTGAACGACTCCGCTTTCGCAACCATTCCTGGCGGACGCAGCAACACCGTGGCCGCAAATTACACGTTCGCCGCGGGAGCTGACGCCAAAGCCAACCACACCGGGAGTTTTGTCTGGGCCGATTCCAGCGGTGGAGATTTTGCTACAACCGGTGACAACCAATTCCTCATCCGCGCGAGCGGTTTTGTTGGCATCAATAAGAACACCCCTGCCACCGCGTTGGATGTCAACGGCATTGTAACCGCCACGTCATTCAGTGGAACAGGCGGGGACTTGACGGGACTCAATGCCTCGGCATTGGTCAGCGGCACACTACCTTCGGCCCGTCTTGCCGGCACGTATTCCAGCGCGTTGACCTTCAACAACCCGGCGAACAACCTCAGCGGAAACGGCTCAGCCCTGACCGCCCTGAATGCCTCCCAACTGACCAGTGGCACTGTCCCCGATGTCAGGCTGACTTCAAACGTCGCGCGCCGGGACCAAGCGAATACCTTCACGAGCCAGCAGATCATCACCAACACCTCGTCCGGATTGGCCGGCGCCGCATTGCGAATCACGCCCGCCAGCGCCAGCGCCATTGGCCTCTATGTCTTTCAGACCAGTTCGGACGCCGCAGTAGTTTTCGAGAATCGCGGTAGCGGTCAACAGATTGTCGCCTTCAATGCCCCCGGCAACGAAGTCTTCATCGTGGATAATGACGGCGACGTCTTCGCCAAGAGTTTCGCCCCCATCTCCGACCGGAATCGCAAGGAGAACATCGCGCCAGTCAATCCGAGCGAAGTCCTGGAAAAAGTTGCCGCCCTGCCCATCAGCCGCTGGAACTTCAAGGAGGATCACGTCAAGCACGTTGGCCCGATGGCCCAGGATTTTCATGCCGCCTTCGGCCTGGGCCACGACGACAAACACATCGCCACCGTGGACGCCGACGGCGTGGCTCTCGCAGCGATTCAGGGATTGAACCAGAAGCTGGAGGCCGAACTAAAGGAGAAGGACGCGAGAATAGCCGACCTCGAAACGCGGCTCGTCCATTTGGAAAAATTGGTTTCAAAGCCGGCCAACTTGCGTTAAGAAAGGAGGGGCACATGAATCATTCACTGCTGAAAGCGATCGCCGCCGGCGGGCTGCTCTGGGCTGCGGCTGGCATTTCCGTTCCAGCCCAAACCTATTCGATTGACTGGTACACCATTGACGGCGGCGGCGGCACCAGCACGGGTGGCGTGTACTCCGTCAGCGGCACCATCGGTCAGCCGGATGCGGGCGGGCCGATGACCAATGGACAGTACTCCGTCACCGGCGGTTTCTGGGTTCTGCCCACGGTAATCCAAACCGGGGGTGCGCCCACCCTGACCATTGTTCCGGCGACACCGGGCAATGCCACCATCTCGTGGACGCCGAACACGCCGGGCTGGATTTTGCAGGAGACCTGGGTGCTCTCGCCCGCCAACTGGACCAATTCCCCCAGCGGTTCCACCAATCCCATCGTGGTCCCAGCCACAACCCCGACAAAATTCTACCGGTTGTTCAAGCCGTGACGCCGGGTTCGCCGGGAACGCTCCGCAGGCCGGGCATGGGCGCGGGGAGGCCGCAGGCGTCACTCCCGGCATTGGTGGCGCGGCGAATTGCCCCAAATTTTTCCCTAATTTCAGATTGAGCGGACTTCGGGTTTCTGCTACGTTGCTCCCCGTTCCAGCGACGATTTGTGAATTTCGAACTGAACCCGGTCAAGACCATGAAATTCATGCCAGTGAATCATACGATCCACGCAACCCATCGCGCCGGTAAAATACACCGGGCACTTGCTGGTCTGGTACGCTACAGAGTGGGGACGCATCAGCGCCAGAGGCGGGGTTGCCCCCAACCCGGCGTCCGGGTGTAAACCCGCACAGCGCCGGCATTCCCCAGCGCCAGCCAGACAGGACGAGACTCCAGTAATATGAAGATCCCGCCCCAGCAATTCCTCGCCGCCCCCTGCACGCTTGGCGTGACCCTCCACATCCCATCGGGTGCGGTTTGCCGGGGCAGTTTTCGCCGGGCGCGCCCGCCAACGACATCCCATGCCAGGACAACACCGGCACGAATGGCCCACGGCTTGCCGCTACCCCCTCCATGCGCTTTTACCTCGTCGCCGCCATGAAACCGCTGCCCTCTTGAACCCGCTCAATCCTCAACCCACACGCCGCCCAATGAAAACAAACTTGATAAATGCAAAATCCGCAATCCATCGCCTCCTGGCCGGAATGTCCGGAGGCGCGCATGCTGACACCCTGAATTCCGAACTGGGGTCCGGCTGGAAATTTAGGAGACCGGCTCTCGGACTTCTGGCGTTGCTCATCGTCATCCTCACGCCACCCTCCACCAGTCGCGCCCAAAGTTACCGCATTGACTGGTACACCATTGACGGCGGCGGCGGGACCAGCACCGGCGGCGTATATTCCGTCAGCGGCACCATCGGCCAGTCGGACGCCGGCGCGCTCCTGACCGGCGGCAATTACACCCTGCAAGGCGGCTTCTGGGCCCTGCAAGCCGTGCAGATGCCCGGCGCACCCACGCTGTCCATCGCCCGCACCTCCACCAACACGGTGGCGGTGTGGTGGCCATCCCCCTCGCCCGGCTGGATCCTGCAACAAAACACCAACAGCGTCAGCTCCCTGAACTGGAGCAACGTCACCGCCACCCCCACCGATGACGGTACCAACAAAACCGTCCTCATCCATCCTCCCACCGGCAACCGGTTCTATCGCCTCTTCAAACCGTAAAGTTACCCAACGTCACCTACACACCAAAATCAATCACCCGACCACAAACCATGAAAACCCTCTCCATTCTCCGACCACCCGGCCTCCTGGCGGGCTTGGCCGTCCTCCTGCCGTCCGCCTCCTTGCCGGCCCAAGGCACGGCGTTCACCTATCAGGGGCGGCTGCACGACGGCGCGAGCCCAGCCAGCGGGATTTACGATTTGCGATTCACGATCTACGACTCCAGCGGTGGGCCAACCGTGATCGCAGGTCCAATGACGAATTCACCCGTCGCCGTCAGCAACGGCCTGTTCACCGTCACGCTCGATCCGGGCGCGGGCGTGTTTACCGGCTCGCCGCGCTGGTTGGAAATCGCGGCACGCACCAACGGCGGGGGCGCCTTCACGCCGCTGACGCCGCGCCAGGCCATCACTCCCACGCCCTATGCCCGCTTCGCCGCTCAAGTGAACGCCGCGGGCGTGGTGGGGACATTGCCGCCTTCGTCATTGCTGGGGGGCTACCCGGGGAGCGTGCAATTCACCGATCCAGGCAATCAGTTCCACGGCACCTTCCACGGGGACGGGGCAAACCTGACCGGCGTAGATGCACTGGCGTTGAATGGCCTGTCCGCCGACCAATTCTGGCAGACCGGCGGCAACTTTGGAATGATCCCGGGCAGTTACCTCGGCACCGCGGATCCCACCCCCTTGGAACTGCGCGTCAACAACGAACGCGCGCTGCTGATCGAACCGAGCGTGCCGCCCGGTGGCGCCCCCAACTGGATTGGCGGCCATGCTGGCAATGGTGCCAGCGGCCAGGGGAACGTGATCGGCGGCGGCGGCGAAAGCATCGCCCCCAATCAGGCAACCGGCGATTTCGGTGTGATTAACGGCGGCTCCGGCAATACCGTGGGCCCACGATCCGTGATCGGCGGCGGCACCGGCCACTTTGCCGTTGGCCAGGGGTCCACGATTGGCGGCGGCGAATTCAGCATTGCCCAGGGAGATCATTCCACCGTGGGCGGCGGCCAGTTCAATGGGGTGACCGGCGAGTTGGGCACGATTGCCGGCGGCGGCTACAACCAGATTACGGGTTATGCCGCAGTTGTCGGCGGTGGAGGCGGCCTGGATCCCTCGCTCGGAGACACTTACGGCAACCAGGCGCTGGGGGATTGGAGTGTCGTCGGAGGCGGCCGGGTGAATCTGGCCACCAACGCGTTCGCCACCGCATCGGGAGGAGGTTACAACCATGCGGGCGGTTATGCGGCGACCATCGCGGGCGGAGGCGGCGTGGATCCGAACCTGGGCACCCTGCTCACCAATCGCGCGTCAGGCGACTGGAGCGTGGTCAGTGGCGGGCGGGAAAACGCCGCCCTGGGGCAATCCGCCACCGTGGGAGGGGGCGAGCAAAACACCGCCCTCAGAAATTGGGCCACTGCCAGCGGCGGTAATGGCAATCAAGCACTCGGCGAATCAGCGACCGTGGGCGGTGGCTTTTTCAATACGGCGGATTTCCCGGCGGCCACCGTCAGCGGTGGCGCCGAGAATGCCGCCTTGAACCAGCACGCCACGGTGGGGGGCGGAGTGGGTAATTACGCCCACGGGCAGGCCGCCACCATCGGGGGCGGCGCGAACAACCAGAACGACGGCGATTACGCGACCGTGCCCGGCGGACGGGAGGCGAAACCTTCGCAATACGGACAACTGGCCCACGCCGCCGGCATGTTTGCAAATCCCGGTGATGCGCAACATTCAATCTTTATCCTTCGCGCAGTGACGGATGCCATCAAGCCCACGACGAAAATGGCCCTGGACGGCGGGGTCACCCTGCTCGCGATCGAACCGAATCGCACGCTCGCCTTCGATATTCTGCTGGTGGGCCGGGCCGATCCAAGTGTTTTGCCCGGTACGGATTCGTTTGGAATCCGCTATACTGGCGTCGTCAAAGACATGAATGGAACAGCCACATTCGTCGGCAGTCCGACCACGACCACACTGGGTGCGGATCCCGTGCCCTGGTCCGCCTCTCTCGGCCTGGCCGGCAACGCCCTGACCATCAATGTGAGCGGAACTACCAGCAGTTCAGGCTTAAGCACGACGGTGCGCTGGGTGGCGCGCATGGACACGGCGGACGTGGGTTGGTGACAAGGACCGGCAAACTCGCCGCGTCGGCGCGGCGTCAGGCCTCGCAGTTGGAACGGAGCCTCCCACCCGGCACCACGGCGGCATGGAGCAGTTGATCCGGCCTTGAGCCACCCGCTTCAGCGTGGACAACACCATTGGCTCGAGCGCCTGTACCCCCCGCGGCGGGTGCAGTCCGTCACAAGTCCCACGCACGTCCGATCGGCGGGCCCCCTTTGTCGCCTGGGGCGACGGATCCGGCCCGGCCCCAAGCTTGAAGCGATCGGATCTTGACGTTGGCCGGACAATAGTTAAGCTGCCCGGCGTGAACCTCCCACGGAAGGTCGGATTTTGACCGACATCCCAACGAACCGAATGCAGATCAATCGAACCATGTCTTTCGTGATGAACTGGCTGCTTCGCCCCCGCCCCCGCCCCCGCCGTCTGGTGAAGATGACCCCGCTGCTGATGGGGCTGATTTTCACCAGCTTCGCGCCGGCACAGGCGGCGCCCAGATTAAAAACCGAGAATGTCATCCTCATCCACACCGACGGCTTGCGCTGGCAGGAGGTCTTCACCGGAGCGGATCCCGCGCTGCTCCCCAAACCCGACAGCCGGCACCCGTTGATCAAACAGTATTGGCGCGAGACGCCCGAAGCGCGGCGGGAGCTGTTGCTGCCATTCTTCTGGCAGGTGATTGCAAAGGAGGGACAACTCTACGGCAACCAAAATAAAGGCAGCGTGGTGCGCGTGACCAACAACGAGTGGTTTTCCTATCCCGGACGCAACGAATTCCTCACCGGCTCGGCGGACCCGCGCATCAACAGCAACGCCAAAATCCCCAACGTCAACGTGACCGTCCTGGAATGGCTGCACCAGAAACCCGCGTTCAAAAATGCCGTGGCGGCCTACAGCGCCTGGGATGTCGTCCCGTTCATCATCAATCGCGAACGGTGCGGCTTTCCCGTGATGGGGGGCTGGGAGCCCGTCCCGGAACCGACGCCCAGTCCGCGGATGGCGTTGCTGAATGATTTGATCCGCGACACCACTCCGGCCAACCCGGCCGAGGTGTACGATTCGTTCATCTTTCAAGCGGCACTGGAACACCTGGTGGTCAAACAGCCGCGCGTGCTGTTTGTGGATTTTCTGGAAACCGACCACTGGGCGCATGCCGGTCAATATGGCGCGGTACTCCACGCCGCGCACCAGTTCGATGCTTACGTGCGGCGCCTCTGGGAGACGGTGCAGGCCTCGGAGCGTTACCGCAACAAAACCACGCTGCTGCTGCTCACGGACCACGGCCGCGGCCTGGCCCCGGAAAACTGGAAACATCACGGGCGCAAAATCGAAGGCGCACAATATATCTGGATGGCGTTTCTCGGGCCGGACACGCCGGCCCTGGGGGAGCGCAGCAACTGCCCGCCACTGACGCAGAGCCAGTTGGCCGCGACCCTGGCGGCTTTTTTGGGCGAGGACTATCACCAGGCCGTGCCCTCAGCGGCCCCACCCGTGGCGGACGCCTTACCCGCCGCCCGGTAGTCCATCCGCCCGGCCTCACGCCAGCCGGCCAGCCCGACCAGAGGACAGGGAACGGCGCACGAGCCCGGGCCGCCAAAGGCCGTGGGCCCACTGGCCGGACGAATTTGCTCCCCCCACTTCCGTGCAACCGGCGCCGGCAGCGCGGCGTTAATAATTGCGCGGACCTTGTCATACCATGTTTCATGTGGACCGAAGAATGCGACTTGACGGAGCTCCTGACCCGGGTGCGGGCGCACGACGACCACGCGGCCCGCGAACTGGTCGAGCGCCTGTTTCCACTGGTCCTGCGCACGGTGCGCCGGCATTTGCCACGGCGCACCCAGGAGGAGGATCTCGCTCAGGAAATTTTTGTGAAACTGTTCACCCGGCTGGATCAATACACGGCACGGGCCGGCATTCCGTTCACCCACTGGGTCTCCAGACTGGCGGTCCGCACCTGTCTGGATGCGCTCCGCGCCGAACGACGGCGTCCCGAGTGGCGCTGGAGCGATCTTGCCGAAGACGAAGCGGCCTGGTTGGATTTCATGCTGACCGACGCCGCGACTCCGCCGGACACCACTGCGGCGGCCGCGCGGGAACTCGTGGAAAAACTGCTCGGGCAACTGCCGCCCGACGATCGCTGGGTGCTGCTGCTGCTGGACCTGGAACAGCGTTCCGTGAAGGAAATCGCCCAGCTCACCGGCTGGAGCCGCGCCCGGGTCAAGATCCGGGCATTCCGCGCCCGGCGCAAACTGAGGAAACTGGCAACCACCCTGAAAAATCGGGATCATGATGAATCACTTTGATGCCAAATGGCAACGCGGCGCGGCCCGCGCGCGGGAGGCCGCGCCGCGCGACACGACCATGCCGCACGGGTTCACGGCGCGGGTGCTGGCCGCAGCCGGCGCGCCCGCCTCACCGGCGTGGGAACCGGTGTGGTGCCGCCTCTCCCTGGGCTGGCTCGCGGGTGCCCTGGCGGCGCTCGCCATCTGTGCCCTCCTCGAATTGCCGCACTTGCGGGAGACGCCCCCGCTGGATCCCGGCGTGGAAAACACCGTGGCCCAACTGATCTGGCGCTTATGAACCTCGTGCGTCCATGGAAAATCATGCTGTGCCTCGTCGCGCTGGTGATGGCCAGCACGACGGCCGGCTGGCTGGCCGGACATCGCGCCGCCCGCCAGCAATGGGAGAGACGCTATGATCCAGAAAGCTGGAACGAACACGTGGCGGAGGTCTTCGACCGGATGGTCCGGCCCACGCCGGAACAGGGCGTCAAAATTCAGGCGCACCTGGATCAGGCAGTGCGCGAACTGCAGGCCATCCGCAACGATACCATCACGCGCAGCACCAACGTCATCGCGCGCCTGGTCGCCCAGGTCGAGGCGGAGTTGACTCCCGAGCAGCGACAGGCCTTTGCCGCCATGAAACCCAGGCCCGGGGATTTGACACTGGACGTGCTGAAGGTCAAACCGCCCAAAGACCAAACGCGCTGACGGCGGCGCGCGAGTCCGGATTCACGAGGCCAGGTGCGGCCGTAACCGGCGCGCCCGGCGCGGCGTTAGGAGCAATGTATGAGAACGGATGAACACCGGACCGGAATTTTCGTCGGACTTTCCGTGAACTCTCCTTTTCACCGGAGCCAACGGACCCACACTCTGTGCTGGTCGGGCTTCACCCTGATTGAATTGCTGGTGGTTCTGGCCATCATCGCGATCCTCGCCGCCTTGCTGCTGCCCGTGCTGGGCAGGGCCAAGGGCAAGGCCCAGGCCGCCGCCTGCATGGGCAATTTCAAACAACTCCAGCTTTGCTGGCAGCTGTATGTTGACGACAATGGGGACCAGTTGCCGGCCAACACCGCCTTGAACGACGCCGACATCAGCAACCGGGAGGCGTGGACGTCCGACCCCTTCTCCTGGCTGCAAGGCAATGCCTGGACCGACACCACCCCGGAATATCTGCAACGGGGCGTGCTTTACCCCTACAACCAGGCGCTCGGCATCTATCGGTGCCCGGCCGATCGCTCCACGGTGCGCGACCTGGGACGTCTTCCCCGCAACCGCAGTGTTTCCATGAGCATGTACATGAACTTCCGCAATCAGCCGGAAGACCCCGCCTACCAGCTCTGCTGGCACCGCCTGAATCAGATTCAGCGCCCCGGCCCCAGCCGGGCGGCGGTGTTCATCGAGGAACACGAAAAGAGCATCCAACAAAGCGCCTTTGGCATTAACGCGCCAAACTCGCTGACCCTGTTCGGCTATTCGTTGTGGACGTGGATCAGCTTTCCCGCCACGCGCCACGCCGATTCCGGCCTGCTCAGTTTCGCCGATGGTCACGTCGAGAAATGGACCTGGCGCGAAGCCAACACCCGGCACATCGCCCAACTCAATGAGTGGATCGTTGCGCAGCCCGCCGTCGCCAACACCGATCGCGATTTGAGCCGCTTTTTCGAGGTGATTCCGGAAACCGTACCGATCCCTTGACCGGCGCGCCGGTCCGGCGCCTGCAGACCTCCCCCCGGAATCCCGCTCCGACTGCCGCTCCCGCTGCACTCGGAGTCACCTGCGCTGACGCCCACCGGATACCGGGATCGCGCCGGTGCCGTCTCCACCCTGTTCACACGGCGGATGGAATCGTAATTGGCGCCATTAGGATCGGCCGCCGCCGCCGCCCGCCACCGCTCATCCCGGCACCGGAAGTTTTAATTGACTGAACAGTCAACCCGCCTATCGTGGGTGCCGTTCGCAGCACCAAACGGGCGCGCGAATTTTCCGGTTCAAGACCATGGGACGCAACAGCGACGCCAAAGAGAAATTGCTCCAGGTGGGCTTTGACCTGATTTGGAACCAGAGCTACGGGGCGGTCAGCGTGGATCAAATTTGCGCGCAGGCGGGCGTCAACAAAGGCAGCTTTTACCATTACTTCCCCTCCAAGGCCGACCTGGTGGTTGCCGCCTATGAGGAAGACTGGCGCGAAAAGCAACCCGAGCTGGACCGGATTTTTTCCCCCCAAGCGCCCCCCCTGGAACGCATCGGGCGCTGGTGCGACTATGTTCAGAGGCGTCAGAAAATCCGGGCCGAAAAGCATGGCCACGTGTGCGGCTGTCCGTATGGCAGCCTGGGCGCCGAACTCGCCACCCAGGACGAAAAGATTCGCGCGAAGATTCAAGAGCTTGTCGAGCGCAACCTGCGTTATCTGACCAGCACCATCGCCGATGCGCAACGCGAGGGTTTGCTCGTCGGGGTGGACCCGCGTTCGCTGGCGACCTGGATTTATTCCACGACCCTGGGCTTTACGCTGCACGCCAAGATTCGGAACAATCTGGCAGTGCTACGGGAGCTGCGTCCGGCCGTCCTGAGCCTGATGGGCGCCCCCGCCGCCACCCTTGGATGACTTGCACGCATGGCTGCCAAACAAAAACCTCAAGCGCGGCCGCCGGAAATTGACCGGTCAGTCAACTCACCTGCGTAGGGAAGATTTATGTGGATGGTTCGTTTAGCCTTGCGCCGGCCCTACACCTTTGTAGTGGCAGCGCTGCTGCTGGTGTTGCTGACGCCGCTCATTCTGCTGCGGATGCCGACCGACATCTTCCCCGCGGTGAACATTCCGGTGGTCAGCATCATCTGGCAATACACCGGGCTGGACGCCAAACAGGTCGAACAGCGCATCACCTATGCCCATGAACGCATCCTGAGCGTCACGGTCAACAACATTGAACACATCGAATCCACCTCCTACAACGGCATCAGCGTGGTGAAAGTGTTCCTCCAGCCGGGCGCCTCGGTGGATTCCGCCGTGGCGCAAATTACCGCCGGCGCGCAGACCATGCTGCGCCAGATGCCCCCGGGCATGCAGCCGCCCCTGGTCATTCAATACAGCGCGTCAACCGTTCCCATCTCGCAATACAGCTTCAGCAGTCCGAAGATGTCGGAACAGGAACTCTTTGACGCCACAGCCAACCAGGTGCGCATCGGGCTTTCCACGGTGCGTGGCGCCATGATCCCCTGGCCCTACGGGGGCAAAACGCGGGTGGTCTCGGTGGACCTGAACCTCGAAGCGTTGAAATCCAAGCACATTCTGCCGCAGGAAGTCGTCAGCGCCATCAACGCCCAAAACCTGATCCTGCCCAGCGGCACGACCAAAATCGGCACCACCGAATTCAGTGTGGCTGTGGATTCCAACGCGCGTCTGATTGACGATTTGAACCATCTGCCCGTCAAGGTCGTGCAGGGCGCGACCATCCATCTCCGGGACGTGGCCCAGGTGCATGACGGCTACACGCCGCAGCAAAACGCCGTGCGCCAGGATGGGGTGCGGGGGGCGCTGCTGACCATCATGAAAGCCGGCAATGCCTCCACCCTGGAGGTGGTTAAAGGCATCAAGGCCGCCTTGCCACGGGTGATGGCCGCGCAATCCCCGGACTTGCATGTGCGGGAGTTTGCGGATCAATCCCTCTTCGTCAGCGCGGCGATCTCCGGCGTGGTGCATGAAGGCCTGATCGCCGCCGCGTTGACGGCCTGCATGATCCTGTTGTTTCTCGGCTCCTGGCGCAGCACGTTCATCATTGCCCTCTCCATTCCGCTGGCGGTGCTCTGCTCCATCGCCGCCTTGAGCGCACTGGGAGAAACCATCAACTTGATGACGCTGGGCGGCCTGGCCCTGGCGGTGGGGATTTTGGTGGACGATGCGACCGTGACGATTGAAAACATCCACCGGCACATGGCGGCCGGCCAGCCGCTGGAGCAAGCCATCCTCGCCGGCCAGGAGGAAATCATCATGCCGGCGTTTGTCTCGGCGCTGTGCATCAGCATCGTGTTCGTGCCCATGTTCTTTTTGGCGGGCGTGGCGCGCTACTTGTTTGTGCCGCTCGCCGAAGCGGTGGTCTTCGCCATCCTTTCCAGTTTCCTCATCTCACGCACCCTGCTGCCCACCCTCGTGATGTGGTTTTACCGCCATGTGGAAACCGGCGGCGAACACGCCGGGCTGTCCCGGGCCCCGCGCTGGCTGCGTCCGTTCCTCCGCCTGCAACACGGCTTCGAGCGCGGTTTTGACCGCTTCCGCCAGGGCTATCGCCACCTGCTCGCGAGTTGCTTCGTGTTCCGCAAAGGTTTCGCGGCCGGCTTCCTCGTCCTGTGCGTGGGCTCGTGGTTGTTGACCCCGTTTCTGGGCCGCAACTTCTTTCCCAGCGTGGACACCGGACAATTCCTGCTGCATCTCCGCGCCCCGACCGGCACCCGCATTGAGGAAACCCAGCGCCTGGCGGGTGCGGTGAACGAAACGATCCGTCAAATCATTCCCGCCGCCGAGCTCGGCGGCATTCTCAACAACATCGGCATCCCGAATTCCTCCATCAACCTGAGCTACAACACCAGCGGCGTGATTGGGCCGGGCGATGCGGACGTGCTGGTCTCGCTGCAACCCGGACACGCCCCCACGCAGCAATACGTGCGTCAGTTGCGGGCCCGGTTGCCGCGCGAGTTCCCCGGCACACTCTTCTATTTCCTGCCAGCGGACATCGTCAGTCAGACCCTCAATTTCAGCCTGCCCGCGCCGTTCGACGTGCAAATCGTGGGCCACGACCAGGTACGCAACCGCGCCCTGGCCGTACGGCTGGCCGAGGCCATCAAAAAAATTCCCGGCGCCGTGGACGTGCGCGTGCAACAGCCCGACAACCTGCCGCAATTCAGCGTGGAGGTGGACCGCGTGAAAGCCGCCGAACTCGGCCTGACCGAGCAGGACGTGGCGCGTTCGGTGTTGCTCGGTTTGAGCGGCAGCAGCCAGGTGCAACCCGCGTATTGGCTCAATCCGCGGGTGGGCGTGCAGTACCTCATCAATGTCCGGGCCCCGGAATACACCATCAATTCGGTGCAACAACTCAACGCGATGCCCGTCAGCACCGGGCTTGCCGGATCGCCGGGCGGGCAAATCCTGGCCAACGTGGCCAGCTTGAAACGGGTCCATGCCCCGCCCGTGGTTTCCCATTACAACGTCATGCCGGTCATTGACATTTATGGCGGTGTGGATGGGCGCGACCTGGGCGGCGTGTTGCGGGACCTGCAGCCGCTCGTGGAAAAGATCAAACCGGAACTGCCGCGCGGCAGCACCGTGGTGCTGCGCGGACAGGCGGAAACCATGCGCTCCAGCTACCTCGGTCTGGGAGGCGGATTGCTCATGGCCATCGTGCTGATCTACTTCCTGCTGGTGGTGAACTTCCAAAGCTGGAAGGATCCGTTCATCATCATCACCGCGCTGCCGGGCGCACTGGCCGGCGTGGTCTGGGGGTTGTTCCTGACGCAAACCACCCTGAGTGTGCCCGCCCTGATGGGCGCGATCATGAGTCTGGGCGTGGCCACGGCCAACTCGGTGCTGGTCGTCGCGTTTGCGCGCGACAACCTCGCCCGCGGCATGGCGCCGGTGGCCGCCGCCCTGGATGCGGGGGTGCAACGGATCCGCCCCGTGTTGATGACCGCGCTGGCCATGATGATCGGCATGGCCCCCATGAGTCTGGCGCTGGGTCAGGGCGGCGAACAGAATGCGCCGCTCGGCCGCGCCGTCATCGGCGGACTGGCCTTCGCCACCGTGGCCACGCTGTTCTTTGTGCCGATTGTTTTCAGTTTCCTGCACCACCCACGCCCGTCGCAAACGGCATCTCCCTCCGCAGCATCATGAACACCCATGCCTCTCCCTCCCCCGCAACGCCCACGCCCGTCCGCCTGCGCCGCATGGCGCTGGTCGTCGCGATTCTGGTTCTGCTCGGCCTGGCCATCGGTCTCGTGCCGCGCTCCGTGGCCAGCCGCAAATTAAGCACCGCCACCCGCGCCGAATCCGTCCCGATCGTCAGCGTGATCAGCCCCACCTCCGCCAAGGCCGATTGGGGCACCCCGCTGCCCGCCGATGTGCAGGCCTTCATCCAGGCCTCCATCCATGCCCGCGCCAGCGGTTACTTGAAGGCATGGTTTGTGGACATCGGCGATCGCGTCACCAACGGACAGGTTCTGGCCGAAATTGACACCCCCGAACTGGACCAGCAGCTCGCCCAGGCGCAGGCGGAAGTGCATCAAGCCCAAGCCGGCCGCGATCTGGCCAAAATCACGGCCGATCGCTGGGCGGCCCTGCTGACAACCGCCAGTGTCAGCGAACAGGAAACGGCGGAAAAACAATCTGACCTCGCCTTGAAAACGGCCCATCTCGAAGCCGCGCAGGCCAATTACAACCGCCTGCAGCAACTGCAGGACTTTGCCCGTGTCGTGGCCCCCTTCACCGGCACCATCACCGCACGCAACACAGACGTCGGCCAGCTCATCACCGCCGGCAACGGCCCGGAGTTGTTCCGCATGGCACAGACGGATCCCCTGCGGGTTTACGTGCGTGTCCCCCAGCAATACGTCCGGGGTCTGGTCCCCGGTCAGAATGCCGAGCTGACCTTTGTGCAATTACCGGGGCGCACGTTCACGGGGAAGTTGACCCGCACCGCCGGCGCAATGGAGCCGGCATCGCGCACGTTGCAAGTGGAACTGCAGGTCGATAATCCCAACGGCGAAATCCTGGCGGGAAGTTACGCGCAGGTGCGTTTCAACGAAGCTGCCGCGCCCGAGGTGCTCCAGCTTTCCGGCAACGCGCTGCTCTTCCGCGCCGAGGGCCTGCAAGTGGCGGTGTTGGCGGGCGACAACAAGGTCAGTTTACGGGCCGTCACGCTCGGACGCGATTTCGGCAAAACCGTGGAAGTGCTGTCCGGATTAAGCTTGCGCGATCGCGTGATTGAAAACCCGCCCGACTTCATCACCGACGGCATGGTCGTGCAGGTCGCGCCGGCCAACCACTCGGAGGTGGCCGCCCAATGAAACCGGGTTCGGCCATCAGCCTTGTCAGCCTGACGTTGCTCGCCGGTTGCGTCGTCGGACCAGATTACCAGCGACCGGAGGCGCTCGATTCACAACCGTTGCCAGCCCGGTTTGGTTCCTCCACCAACGAGTGGAAAATCGCCACGCCCGCCGCCCACCTGCCCCGCGGCACATGGTGGCTGGTCTTCCAGGACCCCGAACTGCACCGCCTCGAAACCCTGCTCGTCAACGGAAATCAAACGCTGGCCGGCGCGGTGGCCCGGTTCGACCGCGCGCGCGCCGAATTCAATCTGACCCGGGCGGATCTGTTTCCACACCTGAACGCCACGGGTGCGGCGACGCGGCAGCGCACGAGCGCCCAGGCACCGCAAGCGGGCAAAGCCGCCGGCGCCGCCCACACCTACAACACCTTCACCACCGCGTTGACCTTGGGCTGGGAGGCCGATTTGTGGGGCCGGGTGCGGCGCGAAGCCGAATCCGCACAGGCCGCCTACGCCGCGGCCGCGGATGATCTGGCCGCCGTTCAACTGGCCCTGCAGGCCGAATTGGCAACTGATTACTTCACCTTGCGCGCCCTGAACATCGAGCGGGCACTGGTGACCGATACCATTGACACATTCCGACGCTCGCTTGAACTGACGCGCGACCGGCGGAAAGGCGGCATCGTTTCCGACCTCGACGTCGCACAGGCCGAAACGCAACTGCGCACTGCCGAGGCCCAGCTCCCCGCACTGGATCGCCAACACGCCCGGTTGATGCATGCGCTCGCCATTTTGTGCGGGCAGCCCGCCACCCTCTTTTCCGTCGCCCCCCCGCCCCAGGCGCAACCAGGCCTGCCGTTGGTGCCGGCCAGTCTGCCCAGCGAGCTGCTGGAGCGCCGACCCGACATCGCCGCCGCCGAACGCCGGATGGCCCTCGCCAACGCACAGGTGGGGGTGGCCCAAGCGGCATTTTTCCCACGCCTCCGCCTCAACGGACTGGCTGGCTTTCAATCAATTGAGGCCGGCAGCGCATTCAACTGGTCCAGCCGCATGTGGTCGGTCGGCCCAGCCCTCGATCTGCCGCTGTTCACCGGTGGACACAACCGGGCGCAGCTGGCAGCCGCCCACGCCACCTATCAGGCCACGGTGGCGGATTACCGCCAGACGGTATTGAACGCGTTTGCCGATGTCGAAGATCAACTCGCCGCCCGGCAATACCTCGCCGCACAGCTTGATGCCGAACGTGCCGCGCTGGCGGCCGCCAAACGCGCGCTGGCAATTGCCAACAACCGTTACGCGGCCGGACTGGTGACCTTCCTGGAAGTGGCCACCGCACAAAGCGCCGCGCTGCAACGCGAGCGATCCGTGGCACAACTCGAGGGCGCGCAGAACATCACGGTCGTGGGGCTGATCCGCGCGCTGGGCGGCGGCTGGGACACCACCCAGTCCCTTGCCGAAATCCCACCGTAATTCGCTCCGCGCGGGACTTTGCGCGCTGGAGAAACGCATCCTTCAGAACCGCCCGATGCTCCGGTACGCCGCAGTCTCGCCATCCCTGCCGGGCCCGTGATCCGCGGCCTATGCACGGGGCGCACCTTCACCTCGATCCGTGGCCACCCACTGATACACGGCGCCCGTATCCGTCTGAATCGCGGCCCGGTCGCAACCGCCGCACGCCGGTTTTCACCTCCCAATCCGAGGGGTTGTCATCACACACGGCAGCTTTTGCCGGTTTCGAAACATGACACAGGCTGCGCCGCAGCCAATCGGCTCAATAGCGCCGACCCCAAACCCAGCGTGCCGCGGGGCGCGTCCCCAGCGGGCCGGCTAACAATCCACACCCAAAATGGCCGGATCAACATCGGCTCGGCAGCCTGGCGAGCCAGTGGCGACAGTCCCCGGGAAACCTCTCGCCCCGCCCGGAGCCCTGCGCGGCGGGATGAAAATGATGAAGATCGGCAGTGGTTGCGACCAGGGAGAACATCAAACCGGGATGCCGCCCAGCAACGACCTCACTGCGCCGCCGAAAATAATCAGCGCGCTTGCGCCGGCCCCGAAGAACGAAAGCAACAGGAGGCGGTGTGCCTGACGGTTTGGCGGCCCGGCGATTTCCAGCCACAGCCAAAGCCGGCAGGAGAGTTCCCGCGCTCGACCACCCCTGGCAGCGGGGCGGCTCAGCGGCGAAAGGAACTGGCGAAATCGGTGGCTTCGGTCGGTACGACCTTTTTTTCCAGTTTGGAGCCGGCAATGAGTCGTTGCAGTTCGGCTTCCCACGCCGCCCCGCTCAGCGGCAGCGTGAGCGCCTCGTGGCGCAGGGAGGAATAAACCATGGCGTTGGCCAGTTCCACGGAGGCGAGCCCTTCCTCCCCCGGAGCCAGCAGCGGTTCGCCGGTGCGGATGGCGTTGATGAAATTTTGCATCAAGGCCGCGTGAGGCGCGGGCGCGTTATCAAACGGGATTTCAGTGACCACGGTCTCGGGTTTGCTAAAACCGGTCTTGGCGGTCCGGCTGAATTCCAGCATGTCCACGGCGTTGTGGAGAAACCGCAGCCGCTCCGGTTCGAGGATCAGCGTGCCGCGCGCGCCGACAATTTCGAGGCGGTTGGCGCCGGGCACTTCGCCGGTGGAGCTGACGAAAACCCCGGTGGCGCGATTGGGCCATTCGAGATAGGCGGTGACGTGATCCTCCACTTCGATGTGATGAAACCGGCCCAACTGGCAGAATCCTTGCACGCGGGCGGGCGGGCCCAGCAGCCATTGCAGCACGTCCAGATTGTGGAGGCATTGATTCAGCAGCACCCCGCCGCCTTCGCCCTTCCAGGTGGCTCGCCAGGCGCTGCTGGTGTAATACGCCTCGCTGCGAAACCAGTCGGTGTTGATCCAGTTGACGCGCACGATTTCCCCCAGCTCCCCCTGCTGCAGCAGCGCCCGGATTTTTGCGTAACGCGGTTCGAGCCGGAGCTGGAACATGCCGGCGAACTGCAAGCCGGGGTGCTGCCGGTGCGCGGCGATCAACCGCTCGGCATCAGCCTTGTGGGCGGCGATGGGTTTTTCGACCATCACGTGCAATCCGGCGGCAAAGGCGGCGATTCCCAGTGCGACGTGTTGGTAATGCGGCGTGGCAATGATGACCGCGTCCACGGCCCGCGACCGGATGAGGGCTTCGGCGTTGTCAAAAACGTTCACCCCCTGCGCCGCGTAGTCGGCGAGCTTGTGCGGGGAGGTGCTGCAAACGGCGGTAAGCTGGCAATGCGCCACCTTGCCAGCCAACAAATAACCGGCATGGTGTCTGCCAATGTTTCCCATGCCGATGATGCCAACGCGAACCGCTGCCATGCCTGCAGATTAGCGACCGCGCCAGCGGGGTTGAAGCATTTTTCCCGGGGCGCCCCGGGGCGTCTCGGCCGCTGGCGCGGCCGGGATCGTGACTGCATGGACCGGGTGAAGGTCCGCAGTTTTTTATGCCGGACCGGCCCAAAATGTGGTATAAACAAGCGAAGCAGGACGTCGCCGTCCGGGAAGCCGCAGCCGCAGCCGCAGCTTCCGCGGGACAGTACGGCCGGACGCGTAATGCACAACCAGAGTTGACGAATGGCACAGGATCATCGCTTGCAACCACAACGGTTCGAATTGAAATACCTGATCAAGAATCGGATCGTCACCCCATTGCGGGATTTTGTCAGCGCTTACCTGGAACTGGACGACTTTTCGGTTGGGAAACCCAACAACTCCTATGAAATCCACAGTGTGTACCTGGACTCCTTCGGATTGGACACGCACCACGCCACGGTGAACGGCGACAAGAACCGTTATAAACTGCGACTGCGTTATTACGACGGCGCGGCGGGCTCCCCCGTGTTTTGTGAAATCAAGCAACGCATAGACAATTCCATTTTGAAAAAGCGCGCCCCGGTGCCGCGGGACATCGTGCCCATGGTCATCGCGGGACAATTACCGCCCCCGGAACAGTTGCTTTCCCGCGAGCCGCGGCATTACGCTGCGCTACAACGGTTCATCGAATTGTCACAGCGGCTCAACGCACAGCCGCGGCTGCACAACCATTACCTGCGCGAAGCGTGGGTGAGTCCACACGATAATTCCATCCGGGTCACCCTGGACCGGAATATTGAGGTCGAACCCTACTTTGGCAATCTGGCGATAACCACCATGACCAATCCGGTCCGGATTTATCGTGAATTTGTGGTGCTGGAATTGAAATTTACAGGACGCTATCCGAATTGGTTTAATACATTGGTCAGCCGGTTCAACCTGATGCGGGGGGCGGCCATGAAATACAGCGGCGGGGTGTCCAGCATCGGGGAACAGTTTTTCCAACGGCACGAGCCGGAATGGGAGATGCAGGCAGCTTTCCGGATGAATTAGACCGGGAGCAAATGGTTTGAAAAATGAGTGACTGGTTTTTGCGAGGCGACTACGGGGCGGTACCGACGGATTACAGCGTGTTGCTGCTGGCCCTGCTGCTGGCATTCGTGTGCGGCCATGCCGTGGCGTGGACCTACATGTTCACCCACACCGGCCTCTCCTATTCGCGTTCCTATGTGAATTCGCTCACCGTGCTGCCCGTGCTGGTGGCGCTGGTCATGATGGTGCTGTCCAACAACCTCATCGTGGCGTTTGGTTTGATGGCAATTTTTGCAATGGTCCGATTCCGGAGCGTGCTGCGGGACACGCTGGATACAACGTATGTGCTGGCGACAATCGTCATCGGACTCGCCTGTGGCACGCTGAAGTTCACCACGGCCATCATTGGCTGTCTGACGATCCTGGCCATCATGCTCTACTTCTGGATTTCGGGATTCGGCACGCGCCACCGCTACGATTTGATCCTGAACCTGCATTGGAGCCGCCCGGCCGCGGAGCTGCCGGAATTGCAACAGCTGCTCCGGCGCCACGCGCGCTCCGTGCTCTGCGCCAGTCAGCGCTCCAGTGAAAATCTGCAGGGCGTGGATCTTTCATACCGGTTGCTCCTGCGGAATCCGGCGCGCAGCCATGAATTGATGGCGGAACTGAAAAGCTTGGGTGGCGTCACCCGCGCCTCCAGCCTGGCCGCCGAAGACGAATCGGAGTTGTAAGAGGTTCACTTCGGGTGCACACCAACCCGCCGCCCTCCACAATCCGCAGCGGACAACTTACGCCGTGCTTTTTCCCGGGCTCTCCCGGGGCATGTTTCACACCGCCTTCCCCGGATCCCGACCGGCCCACGCAAAACTTGCGACGGGATGGCTCCTTCCATCGGTGCGACCCGCCAGTGATTGCCAGCCTGTGTCCAAACAGCACCACCGCGTACTTTACAGTGCGGGAAATGCCCGCACCCCGACGGCGATCCGCGCGCGCCCCGGCGTCGGGCGCTGTCGGCGGACGCGAACATGTTGACGGGCCCGCGAACCATCCATTCGCGGGCCCGTTCAATCCCGGCGCAAGACCGTGGCCTTTTCGTCGTTCCTCACTCGCTGACGACAATCTTCCGCGGTTTGACCGCTTCAGATTTTGGCAGGTTGAGAAACAACACCCCTTGGTGCATTTTGGCGGTGATTCGGTTGGTGTCCACTGCGGGATCCAATTCAAACACACGCCGGTAACTCAACCCATGACGTTGCCGGAACAGCACCTCACCGGCCACCCCTTCGCTGACCGGGTGTCCCGTCACGGTGATCTCATTGTTTTCCAACGTCACCTCAAGCCCTTCCTTGTTTACCCCGGGCATGTCGGCTTCAATCGTATAGCCGTCCTTGCTTTCGTAGATGTTCACATCCGGCATTACGTAGCGAACCGCCGCCGCGCGCGCGGCCTCGGCAGTGGTTTGATCCTTCTTAATCAGAGCTGTCATAATTCTCCTTGAATTGGTGATGGTTGTTTGCCTCCGGCGGGCCGCGAAGACCCGCCGGAAGGATGATTCAATCAGTTGACCGAGACATTGATCTGCTTCGGTTTCGCCTCTTCGGACTTCGGCAGTGTGATGGTCAGGATACCATCCTTGTACGCCGCTTTGACCTTGTCGGCCGTTACTGGCGCCGGCAAGGTCACCGTGCGCTGGAAACGCCCCACGAAGCGCTCCGACCGGTAAACCTCGGCGTCTTCTTTTTTCGCCTCGCTCTTGCGTTCTCCGGAAATGCTCAACAGGCCTTCGTGCAGGGAGACTTCAATGTCCTCCTTCTTCATGCCGGGCAATTCCGCCTTGACCGTGTAACTATCCTTATCCTCATAGACATCCAATGCCGGGGTCCAACCCGCCAGCAAATCTGACGTCCGCGTCAGTCCGGGGAATGGTGAATCAAAGAAACGATCAATCTCATCACGCAGGTCGGACAGCCTGCCCAGACTCGGCCAATTCGCCAATGTAGGAGTTTGCCATTTCACAATGTTCATAATCTTTTCCTTTCTCTTATTTTTAGTTCGATTTTTACTCTCAACGAGACATCTAAAGCTCTTTCAATACCAATCTAAGAATCGGCAAAAAGCCCAATAAATCGCGATATTCCAGAAATTACGAATATAAAAAGCGAGCCATAATGACATTGTTCCGCGATTTAAATAAAACCATGGTGTGTCATTTTTGCGCTATTGTTATGCAGCAACTTCAGCAAGCATTCAGAATACGGGACATCCAATGGGAAGGATTGCCGGGAGCTGGTGATCACAAACCAGCTGATGTTTAGCTCAGCGGTGCGCACATGGAATGCGGCAATCCAGGTGGACCGATGCGGAACATTATCGAGGACGTCAACTCACAGCAAAACCAGTCACCCGTGACTGGTTGTTGCAGATGGCAACGGCGGCACGGGATCGCAGTTCACTTTCGCCGGAACTCGGCCGTAACGACTGATCGAATCTGCCGCGTTGAAGATCCCGACCCCCTGGCGCAGCCCAAGTTAATATTCCACTAAAAGGACGGAAATTGGCCCGCTGAAAAGCCCGAGGGGCGAGCCGCATGAATTCAATTCTGCATCTGCATCCCGCTGAATTTCCGAGCAGCTTTCAACGCGGGGTGGCGACTGGCAGCGGGGGGACGCGAGGATCAATTGGCAACACCGCAAACTGCCCACGCTCCAACGCAGCGGGGCTTCAATCAAAGGCGCGGCCGGCGCAGCAGAGGACGTTCTTTACTTTGTGACGCACGAGGTCCTTCACCATTTTACGAGCCGGTCCGAGGTATTTGCGGGGATCAAACTCCTTCGGGTTTTCCACAAAGACCTTCCGGATCGCAGCGGTCATGGCCATGCGCAGGTCGGTGTCAATGTTCACTTTGGTGCAGCCAACCCGGCGCGCAATCTCAATGTCCTCCTCCGGAACGCCCTTTGTATCGGGCATGTGGCCGCCGTACTGGTTGATTTCGTCCGCCAGATACTGGGGGACGCTGGAGGCGCCGTGCAATACCAACGGGTAATCGCCCAAGCCGGCTGCGGAAAGCGCCTTCTTGATGAGTTTGAGGCGCTCAAGATCCAGGTGTTGTTCTCCTTTGAACTTATAGGCGCCGTGGCTGTTGCCAATCGCCACCGCCAGTGAATCGCAGCCCGTTGCACGCACGAACGCAACCGCTTCGTCCGGATTGGTATAGTGGCCGCTGGAGGAATGGGCGCCGCCTTCCTCGCCTTCGTCAAACTGTGCCCCCACCAGATGTCCCAGTTCCGATTCCACCGAACAATTATGTTTATGGGCGTATTCGACGACCTTGCGGGTGATCTCGACGTTTTTCTCAAAGGGCTCGTGGGAAGCGTCAATCATCACGCTGGTGAATCCCTCATCAATGCACTCCTTGCACAGTTCAAAGGTGTCGCCATGGTCCAGATGCACCGCGATGGGGATGTTGCTCAGACTGACCGCGGCTTCGATGAGTTTCTTGAGATAGACCGGGTTGGCGTACTGGCGGGCCCCCTTGGAGATCTGCAGGATCAGCGGCGCCTTTTCCTCCTCGCAGGCCTCCACGATTCCCTGGATCAATTCCATGTTGTTGACGTTGAAAGCACCGATGGCGTACTTGCCCTGGAGAGCTTTTGCGAACAGGTCTTTGGTATGTGTCAGTGGCATAATGTTTCCAGATTTGTCTGCGCCAGGGACTGCCTCCCAAGCCTCGACCAATCTAGTCAAATGAGGGAATGATGAAAATAAAATTTGTCGGTCAACGCCACGCCGGGGCCGGCCTGCCGGACACAAGGATTCAGCGGTAGAAATGGAGCAATGCCGGCCAGATAAATTTCCAAATCAGCAACGCCGCGCCCCCACCAAGCAACACCGTCACCAGGACCACCCGGCGCCGCACCTTGGCCCGATCCGGCTCCTCCCAATACCAGGCAATCCATACGCTCAGTTCGTAAAGCCCATATAACGGCACCGCCATCATCACCTGGGTGAGCACTTCCGGAGTGGTGAGCAAGCCGCCCAAAATCAGGACGATCACAATCATGTAGCGCCACATGCCGCGCAGGGCGCGGTAACTGAGCACGCCGATTTTGACCAGCACCAACAGCACCACGGGCAGCTCAAAGCCCAGTCCCATGCCCAGCATGAATTTGCAGACGAAACTAATGTAATCCTCGGCGCGCCATTGCAACGCGCCAAATCCCAGCCAGTGGGAATACAACTGCGACGCCCCTAACGCAACCGGCATCAACAGGAAATAACAAAAGGCCACCCCGGCCAGAAACAGTCCGCCCCCGAAATACAGCCCGCGGCGGACATATTTCTGCTCGCGAATCCGGAGGGCGGGAAAAACGAAGGCGAGCACGAAGTACAGGATGAACGGGGCGGCCAGCACCGCGCCTCCGTAGAGTGCCACCTGAAAAGCAACGATGAACCCTCCGGCCGGGCTGAGGTTGATTAATTCCACTTCCAGTTTTTGCGCCGCCACGGCGAGCGCCGCATCCGGATTCACCTGCCAGCCCAGGACATGGTTCGTCCCGATCTTCTGTGGCACGATCTCCACCGCCACGAACCGGTTCGACCCCAGCTCCAGCGCTTGTTGCTGGGCGTCGGTCAGCGTGAACGTCCCTAATTTGTTGGTGCCATAGGTGAAGGTGACGACCTGGTTCGTGCCGGGGTAGTGCACTTTGGCATGCTCCAAAGGCCACTTGAGAACATGCACGACATGGTCGCCGGCAATGAGGCAGAGCAGCATCGCGACGCCCAGCGCCACGAGGCTTTTGATCAGCACCCACCGCAGGTCTTCGAGATGCTCGAGGAACGACTTTACCGGCCCGCCCTCGTCTTCGGGCGGGGAGTGTGCCGACTCGGAATCATCCGCCATGCGCCGGAGCGTACCTGTTACGTTTGCGGCGTATCAGAGGATGGAGGTTCCGTTTGGGCGGTTGCGCCGGAGGGAGGCAACTTTCGAGGTGCGGGAGGAGGTTCCTGTGCGGCGTTGTGGATTTCTTCGGTGACTTCGCGCGTGGCTTTTTTGAACTCCCGGATGCCCGACCCCAAACCCTTGGCCAGCTCTGGCAGTCGCTTTGCACCGAACAACAACAACGCAATAGCGAGAATCAGTACGATCTCCCAGCCGCCAAGCATTGCTGCAAACATGATATTCATAAAATCACCTGTCCCCGGAACCTAGGCCGGAATGCAGGGTGAGTAAAGCGCCAAAACACGCTCCGATTCACCCGACGAACGCACCGCCTATTTCGCGTGGAGCACCACAAACTCACCGCGCCGGTTTTTCGCCCAGGCCGCCTCGTTGTGGCCCAGATCCACCGGCCGGCGTTTCCCCCAGCTTTGGGTGATGATGCGCTCCGCCGCCACGCCTTGGGAGATCAGCACCTCGCGCAGGGCCGACGCGCGGCGTTCGCCCAGGGCGTCATTGTAACCGTCCGTGCCGCGCTCGTCACAGTGTCCCTCAATCAGCAGGCCCACCGCGGGATTGCCCTGCATGTAACCCGCCACGGCATCCACATTGCCGCGTTCGTCACTGCGTACCACCGAGCTGTCGAAGTCAAAATGCACGGTATGACCAGCCAGGGCCGCACGATCCTGCGTGCTGTTGTCGAGGCTGAACTGTCCAGACTGCGCGTGAGCTCCCGTGGCGGTATCCAGGTCGGCGCCCGAAACCCCCGAACCGGAATTGTTCGCATTGTAGGAAGGCAGGTTGTCGCTAATTTCCCCCGGGCGAATCCGGCTTTCGGACTTGTTAATCGGCGTGGGGCCAATGACGCGCTTTTGGCAAC
Source organism: Verrucomicrobiota bacterium (assembly GCA_029573725.1). Taxonomy (GTDB): domain Bacteria; phylum Verrucomicrobiota; class Verrucomicrobiia; order Limisphaerales; family JADLHS01; genus JADLHS01. Next base: position 18,176 of record JAKQDQ010000051.1, on the reverse strand, counting down.
CAGTGCCAAGCAGGGAGAGCGCCAGCACGACGGCCAGCAGGGAGCTCAGTTGAATTGCTTTCATGTGTTTTAAGATTTGGGACAGGTTTCAGTTATTTCGCCCAACTGGGTTGGGAGTTGCTACCCGAAATTCGGGTGATAGTTTTGGTTTGTTTGGTAGGCACGTCAAGCAAAGAGAGCTGGTCGCCGCCACGGGCATTTCGGCGCGTATAAACCACGGTCCGCGAGTTCGGAGCCCAGGAGGGATCCTCGCCCTCCACCAGCACCGTTGCCGAACCGCCGGCCGCCGGCACGACACAAATATCAAAACCACCCCGCCGCTGTTGGGTGAACACGATCCACTTGCCGTCTGGCGACCAGTCGGGCTCGGTCGGATTCAAAACCCCGCTGGTCGCAATGCGCTCGGGCTTGCCGCCGCCGGAGGCGATGCGGTAAAGGGCGCGCCGGCCGTTGATCTTGCCTGCGTAGCAAATCCATTGTCCATCGGGCGACCAACAGGGAGAGGATTCATCTTCGCGCGACTGGGTCAGCCGGGTGAGGACGTTGCCGGTCAGGTTGGCCGCATACAGGTCCACGGTGCCGGACTTGCTGAGGATCATGGCCACCCGCTGGCCATCGGGGGCAACGGCCGGGCTGAAATTTGAACCGGGATACCTGGCGATGATCGTCCGTTGGCGGGCCGCAAGATTTTGCAGATAGATCCAGGCGCCGCCGCTGCGGTAGGAGGTGTAACACAAGGCCTGGTTGTCCGGCGTCCACGCGGGCGAAATGGCGGTGGAATCATCCTGGGTCACCGGGGCCGCATCCGTTCCATCAAAGTTGCCGACATAAATTTCGCTGTTGCGCCCCTCGGTATGCACGAAGGCGATCCGGGTGCCGCCGATTCCCCGGCGTCCAAGCGTCGCCAGAAAATCATCCACAAACTGATGCGCCTGCCGCCGGAGGTTCGCTCCGGTATAGCTTTTGTTGACCAGCATGTTTTTGTTGATGCGATCCTGGGCGCGGCCCACGACGTTGCCGGCATTGCTGCCGCTCAACAGGTATTGCGCGGTGTCCGCGCCCGCCAGGCTGAATCCTTGCACGAGGAGGTCGAACTGAATCACCTCCAACGCTTCGCCACTGAACCCTGAGAGATTGACGGGAATCGGGCTTTCGCTCAGACCGGAGGTGCCGGGGATCGTGATGGTTTGCTGGGCTGACAGCGGCAAATGGCCCAAGGCCAGGCAGGCGACGATGACTGCAAGTGTGCGGGGATAATGTTGATGATTCATCCGGTGCCAATTCTAGGTTTGAGATCAAAAATGATGTTAAATGTCCGGCTCGCGTCCGTGGCGCCGGCCGGGAATGCCGGCAGCTGGCGAACCGAATCCAAAACCCGCTGGGCCAGCCGGTCGAGCGCCGCATTGCCGGAGCGCTTCACAATGCTGGCGCGGCTCACCGAGCCATCCCGTAAAATGACAATGGCCGTCTCCACCTGGACCTGGCCGTCGGCGATGTCGCCGGCGAGGTGGAGTTCCCGGTCGTACACCAGTTTGTAACGCCGCTGGATTTCCTGGGCGTAATTGGCGTACGCCGCCCCGCTGCCACCGCCCTGGCCGGCGGGCATCCGCACGTCCGTGCCGGCGGAGAGGTTTCGGCTCAAATTCTTCCGGGCATCCCGGAGTGCGCCCGCCAACGATGCGTGTTGCGACGACGCCGAATCGTCGCGGTTTGCCGCCTTCGGATTGCGAACCGGGGCGGTCTGGTTCAGTGGCACTTTGGTCCTGCTGACCAGAACCTGATGCACAGGCTTGGCCTTCGGCAGTTTCTCCGCGTCGCGATCATTGGCGTTCTTCGCGAGGGGCTTGACGACTGCCGGAGCGGGCTCGGGTTCAACCGCCTGGACGGGCGGTTGACGCGGCGCGGGCCGGGGTGTTGATGGCGGCGTCGCCGGAGGCGGTTCGGATTGCACTGGTGATGGCGCCGGTGCTGGCCCGCCCGGCGCCGCCCCGCCGGGATTGGACAATTTTTCGTCAATGAGAAACGCCGGCTCGAAGGTGATTTCCGGCACGTCCAGCGGTTTCCGGCTCTTGCTCAAAAACGCCGCGCCCGCCAGCAACGTCAGCAGGAGCAGAACGTGCATGGTCATCGAACCGACCAGGCATTTTTTTTGCAACTGGCTCATCGTCTTGCCGGCGATTGCGTTCGAATGGAGAACCGTGAAATCCCCACGCCCGTGCAGGCGTCCGTCAGCGCGACAAAATCCTTCATCCGGCTGTTCTCATCCGGGCGGACGTAGATGATCAGATTGGGATTCGCGCGAAATTCCTGCGCCAGACTCGCGACGATTTGGCCCAGGGCTTGCGGGCGCTTTTCCAGGGCGTACTGACCGGCCGCGTTAATTTCCACCACGCGCACGTTGTTGCGATCGGGCGGACGATCCACGGCGTTGCGGCTGGTCGGCAGATTGAGGTCCATGCCCTTTTCCAGCAACGGCGTCGTGATGACGAAAATGATCAACAACACAAACGCCAGGTCCAACAGCGGCGTGATGTTGATCTCGCTGAGCGTCACCAAATGACTGCGTTGGGAAAACCGTCTCATCTCATTATCCGGGCATCCATTGCATTCCGGGCCCGCGCCGGGCTGCGCCCGCGCTTCCCGTCGTCTCCACCCCGCCGTGCCCCCAGGCACGGACGACCGGTCTCGGCCATCGATTCAGGAAAATTCCGTTCATTCATCCTGCAGATATTCGGTCTCCATTTTGGAAACCAGTTCCTGTGCAAAATTATCCAATTCCACGCTGCGCACGCGCAGGTTGTGAACCAGCCAGTTATAGCCGAACATGGAGGGAATGGCCACCAACAGTCCCGCCACGGTGGTGACCAGGGCGGCGGCCACACCGGGGGCCATGGCCGACATCGAAGCGCTGCCCGCGCGCGCAATGCCGGCGAACGTGTCCATCACGCCCCAGACCGTGCCCAGCAATCCCAGGAACGGGGCGCCGCTCACCGCAATCGCCAGCAAGATCAAACCGGACTCGAGCTTCAACGATTCCTGGGCCACCGCGTTTTCAATCAGGCGTTTGACGTGTTCCATGCTTTTCAACGAAACCGAGCTTTTGCGCGCCGCCTCGGCGCTCCCCTTCAGGCGCGTGTCCAGGGCAATGCTGCCCGCTTGATAGACGGCGAAGAGCGGGCAACCCTCCGCCTGGATCCGCCGGTCAAACATTTCCAGCACGGATTTCTGCTGTTTGAATTCCGCCTGAAAATACAGGTTCAACTTGCGGGCGCGCCGCATTTGCACGGTCTTGAACGCCATCACCGTCCAGGCCGCAATCGAGAAAAAAATCAAAATGACGATGATGACCTGCGCTTCCGGCGTGGCCTGCTTCCAAATGCTGAATCCTCCAGGAACCGTCGGGGGGCGGGGCGTTCCCACCGCCGCTAACAATATTGGTACAGTCATAAAAAGTCCGCGTGCTTTAACTCGTCGTGAGGAACCGACCACCGTGCAAGCACCGGGCTGCAACAAACAAAAACAACGGCCGTCAGTGTGGCCGGGCGGGTCCGGAAAAAGCAAAGCTTTTTATTCGCCCCGCGGAAATTTTTGGAGCGTTTCGTTCGCGTCCCCGGCCTTGGGCGCGTCGCTTCAATCCTCACCGAGAAACTTCAAGGTGCGCCGCAGAAATTCCGCCGGCGCCTCCACGTGCAGCCAGTGCCCCGCACCCGCAATCGTTTCGACGGTGGCGAGCGGAAACGCCTGGCGCAATGCGGGCAGATCCACATCCCGGACGTAATCCGAACGCTCCCCGCGGACAAACAGCGTGGGGCGGACCACCGGCGGTGCTGCCGGCAATGCGGCCAAAAGGTGCCGGTAATTCGCCCAAAGACTCTCAAGATTGCACTTCCAATACATGCGCCCGTGAGAATCACGCCCGATGTTTTTCATCAAAAACTGTCGCAACCTTTGGTCCGGCGCCGCCGGCAACAAGGCGGCTTCGGCTTCGGTGCGCTGCTGCAGCCCTCGCAAATCCAGGGCGCGCATGGCGGACAAAAGCTCCGCCTGACGCGGCGGATTTTCCCGTATCCCCATGTCAGCCACGACCAGTTTCCACAGTTGCGAAGGATGGCATTGGGCAAAACGCATGGCGACCTTTCCGCCCATCGAATGCCCCAGCAAATGCACCCTGCCCAAGCCGTGGTCATTGACAAACTCCGAAATGTCCCCGGCCATGACGTCGTAGTTGCAGGCGTCGGCGTGGGGCGAACGACCGTGGTTGCGCATGTCCAAAAGGAATACTTGAAAACGGTCCGCAACCGCCCGGGCGTAAGGTTTCCAATTATCCAGGGAGCCGAGCAAACCGTGCAGAACCAACAGGGGCGGCCCCTGTCCCAGAACTTGATAATTCAACTGCATCACCGGGGTGCGGCGGGGGATGCGCCGGGCGCTTCCAGCACCCGCATGCCGGCCGCGCCGCGGGTTTCCACACCGAGTTGCGGGAAGATTTCGAGCAGATGATTTTTCACCGTGGACTCACTGTTGCCGGGAGTGGCGGCATCGGGCCGTACGTGCCAATCATCGGGGGCGCTGCGGTTATTCCTCATGCTGGCCTGAAATGACACGGAATCTATCACTGAATCCGGCCGCAACGCAACGTCTATGGCGCCAGACCCCCGGCCAGCTGAACGGGGTGCCGCCCCAAACCCGGGCCGACTCGGCACGCCTGCGGGTACGGATCTTCAGGCGATTGTCCTTTGCTTGAACAGCCTTCCCGCCATGCGCGACCGCGGCCCCAAACCGATGCTCCCGGGAACTCCGGAGTTTGCATAAAGTTGGGACATGAAATTCAACAGGAGAACTTAAAACAACGGACAGCAGCGGCTGGTTTTGAATTTTCCGCGACTGCCGCCGTCCCAACCTGTGGCCTGTGCGCCAGGAGGTTGCTCTGGTTGGGACGTCGAATTCATGAAGCACAACACGAAGAAAATCAATCCCGCATTCAAACAACGGCAGGCACTGCCGCTGTTGCCGGATTGCCCTGCACCCGCACCTGCCGGGAAAGCGCCGGTGAAAGTGCCGGGGAGCAAACTGCCGTTCCCGGCCGGACGCAGCCATTTTACCTGGATCACGACCGAGTGAACCAACCGGCTGCGTCAGGCCCGGTCAAAGTTTCAGATTGGCTTGGCGTCCGGATTGCAGTATTACTGCCGCACCCTATGGGTTCTCTGAAAAAACGCCGTAAGGCGAAGATCAACAAACATAAACGGCGCAAGAAGCTGCGCTTGAATCGTCATAAGAAGCGCACTTGGCAGAAATAGCCGCGCGGTTCGATTCTTTACCACCACGCCGGCGGCCGGAAAATTCCGCGTCGCCGCGCGTGCTTTTGTGTACCGGGCATGAAGCATTCCATCGTCCTCATTGCCGGAGCCGGGCTGGGTCTGCTGCTTGGTCCGCTCGGCTGTCGCACCCCGCATCCAGCCGCTGAATCACGCCCAGACTCCGAAACCGGACTAAACGACCGCGCCGCCGCCTTCGCCCATTATTCCTCGGGCATCCTCCTGGCGTTGAATGACGATCCCGCGGCGGCCAGTGATGAGTTTTATCGGGCCGCCAAACTGGATCGCACCGATGCCGGACTGCTGGCCGAGGTGGCCAAACGGTTGATCGAACAGCGCCGGTTTCAACAAGCACAGGAGGTGCTGGGCTGGGCGACACAATTGCCCGATGCCGCAACCGAGCTTTACCTGCAACTGGGTTTCGTCTGCTCCCAGCTCGGCGAATCCGGAAAAGCCATCGCCGCCAACCGCGCGGCGGTGCGCCGCCAGCCCCGGTTCTTTCCTGCCTGGAATAATCTGTATTTGAATTATGTGCAAATCGGGCAGCTGGGAAAGGCGTGGCGCGTGCTGGGTGAAGCCGGAGCCCAACCTGAACCCGCTCCCGAGTACCAGTTGAGCCTGGCGACCTTGTATCTGGACTATGGTGAACGTTCCCCCCAACGGCGCGACGCGGCGCGCGCGCAGGCACTGACCCTGTTGCAACAGGTGAACACCGCCGGCACCCTGTCCGCGTTGCAGCAGATCCAACTGGCGGACGGGTTCAATCAACTGGGTGATTCCGCCGCTGCCGCGCGTTTGTACCAGGCCGCGCTGGATCACACCACTCCCACCGCGCCCCTGCGTGATCTCTTGCGCACCAAGCTCACGGAAATTTACCTGCGCAACCGGGATTACGAGCCGGCCCTGGAGCAATTGAACGCCCTCATCCGGGACAATCCGGCCAACGCCGGCGCACAATATCTGCTGGGCCGCCTGGCGATGGAACAAAAGCGCTGGACGGATGCCATCCGGCAGTTCCAACTCGCCTTGCAGATCAATCCGGAATTTGAGACGGCGCAGTTTGACCTGGTGCTGGCCCGGCTCGCCGCCGGTCAGACGGAGATCGCGCTGCAGGCCTTGCAGGCGCAGCGCCAGCGCAACCCGGACAGTTTCACGCTCGAATACCTCACCGGACTGGCCTATCACGAGCAGCAGAAATATGCACAGGCGCTCGAACACTTTGAACGCGCGGCGACCCTGGGCCAGGCGGACGAAACGAACCGGCTCACCGCCAGCTTTTATTTCCAGCTCGGCGCGGCCCAAGAACGCACCGGCAACCGCCGCGCCGCCGCCCGCTCGCTGGAAAAGTCCCTGGCGCTCGCTCCCGACAATGCCGAAGTCTTGAACTACCTCGGCTACATGTGGGCAGAGCACGGCGAAAACCTGAAGCGCGCGCGGACCCTGATTGAACGCGCCCTCCGGCTGGAACCCGACAACGGCGCGTTTCTCGACAGCATGGGCTGGGTGCTGTTCAAACAGGGCGATGCCAGGGGCGCGCTGCCTTTTCTGCAGGCCGCCATCGCCAAATCAGAGCCGCCGGACCCGATCCTGTACGATCACCTCGGTGACATTTATGCCGCCCTGGGAGAAATGCAATCGGCGCGCGAAGCCTGGTCCAGATCGGTGGAACTGGCGCCAAACGAGAGCATTTTGGACAAGTTAAAATCCGTTTCCCCACCATGAACTATCGCTTCCAAAAACATTTCACCCCGGAAGAAGCGACCGCCATGTTGCCGGAACTGCGCGGCTGGCTGGCGCAACTCAAGGGGTTCCGGGAACAAATCGAGCGCGACGACAAACGTCTGACCTCGCTGCAAGGCCCGGGTCATGATCTGGGTGGGGATTTGGTCAATCAATGGGTCCGCGCGGTGGCGGGCCTGCAGACCACCCTGGGCGAATTTGCGCGGCGGGGAATCCTCATCAAGGACTTGGAGCGTGGTCTGGTGGATTTTCCCGCGCTCATCGGCGGCAAGGAGGTTTTCCTCTGCTGGGAAGAGGATGAAGAAACTGTGGAATTCTGGCACGACCTGGACGCCGGTTACGGCGGACGCGAAAAAATCTAATTGACCCCGAGCGCCTGTTTCAACCGGGTGAGGAAAATGACGTTGTCACATTCGAGATATTTCATCGTGCCGCCCATGCGCGCGTAGCTCTTGCAGAACCGCAAGTAATAGGCGGGGTTGGCCTTGGTGGGCTCGCCCTGCGACCAATCCCAGGCGCCGCCGGGCTGCAGATCCACCACGTAAATGCCCAGGTTTTTCACAATCGGCCGCCCGGCCTGAAGCCGCAGATTGTTGACGCAACTCAGGCTCTTTTCAAATACCTGCGGCCCCATGATCGCCGAACCCACACTCAGCACCACTCCGCCATCCAGCCCCTCAACCGCCGCCGCGAACTGCGCAAAATCCCACTGCCCCGCCCGCCCGAGCGCCGCGCCATTGAAGATGGGGTGGTTGGAGATGATGTCGTAACCAATCCCCGGATGAACGGTGAGGGGCACCCGGTGTTGAAAAGCTTGCGCGACGATGGAAACATCCTTGTGCGGATGCTTCACCTCCAGGCGGCCCGCCGGCAGTTGCAGCCGGATCATGGTCTGCAACAAATCCGCCCGCGCCGGGGCCAACGGATGGCCGGGCGCACGACGCAGCGCGTCTGCCAACTCGTCCGTGGTCGGCAGGGTCGTGCCGTCTTCCTGCATGAACCGGCCCAAACTCCGGCCGAACCCCTCTCCGCGCAGCGCCCCGGCCAGCAACGCCAGATGGATGTAGCGACTGGTCTCATCCCAGGTGCCGAAAGTTCCCGTGGCCACATTCTTTCGCACACTCTCTTCGGAACGCCCCAAAAACGCCATCTCCCAATCATGAATCGTCCCCGCCCCATTGGTGGCCAGATGCGTCAGCCAGCCCTGCTGGATCAGTGCGTTGACCACCCGGGCCAATCCATTCTTCACCAAATGCGCGCCATAAATCAGCATCACGCTGGCGCCGCGCGCGCGCGCCGCGCGCAGGTGATCGCCGCAAGCCGTGATGGCCGCCGCCAGTTCGGGCGTCGGCGGCTCACCCACGAAGTCGGGCGCCACGAAAGCCCGGTCAATCGAATTCAAGCTTTGCCGTTCGGCCAGGGGGAATACTCTGACCCGGGTCAGGTCTAGGGGGGCTGGAAAGTCCTTCATTCAGTAACCGGCAGCTTAATCACAAACGGATTCGAGGCCCATCGAATTTTTCAACGGGCCGCCAGGTCATCTCCGGCGCCTCCCGGATCACACGTCACAAAGCTGAATGGCCTGGCGCAGCGACGTCAACGGGTCGCGACGCGGGATGAACTCCTGCGCCACGTAACCCTTGAACCCGGTGGCGAGAATCGCCTGCATGATGCGCGGGTAATACAATTCCTGCGAGTCATCAATCTCGGCCCGTCCCGGCACCCCGCCCGTATGGTAATGATCAAAGTACGCGTGATGCTCCCGGATGGTGGCGCACACGTCGCCTTCCATGATTTGCATGTGATAAATGTCGTAGAGCAATTTGAACCGCTCGGACCCCACGCGCTTCACCAGTTCCACGCCCCAGGCGGAGTGGTCGCATTGATAATCGTGATGATCCCGCTTGCTGTTCAACAATTCCATGCACAGGGTCACGCGGTGCCGTTCCGCAACTCCCACCAACCGCCGCAACCCGATGGCGCAATTTTCCAGTCCCTGCTCGTCCGGCAAGCCGTCGCGGTTGCCCGAAAAGCAAATCACCCGTTCGTAGCCGTGGTCCGCAGCCTCCTTGATGCGCTGCGCATACGCCGGCACCAATTTGTCGTGATGCTCCAGACGGTTAAACGCCCGGGTGATCCCGCCCAGACCCTCCACCGACGGCCCGTTGACCATCGAGCAGACCAGCCCGTGTTCTTTGAGGACGGGAAAGTCGGGCGGATCAATCAGGTCCAGCGCCACCAAACCCAGCTCCCGACCGGCGCGCGCCAGTTGCGCCGTGGACAATTTGCCGTAACACCACTTGCAGGCGGAGTGGCGAATATTGCCTTTCCGCCGGGGGACTGCAGCGGGATCCGCCTGCGGCTCGGCGACCGCCAGATTTGCCGTGGTCGCCACCACCGCGCCGGCCGCCACCCGGCCCAACGCGGAACGACGCGAAAGTTTCCGGTTCATATCATTTCCTCTCCGCAAGAATAAGAAAACCCCGGCCGGTTTTCCAGCGGAACCTTGGACGTTTCCACCTGCGCGCCACACTGGCCAGCGGACGACGGCGGAGCTCCCCCTTCTCCAGACTACGTGGTGTGCCGGGATGGCGAGCATTGCCGACACGCCCCGGTGAAACCCCCGGCCCGCGGTGAGCCGGGAACGGAGCCGATTTTGCGGGAAGCCACCGAATGGCGCAAACCCGCGAATCCCGCCACCTTAACGCATCATGAAACCCGGCACCTGCACATCCCTGGCAACGCAGACGGCGGCGAGCTGCGACACGGAGTTTTTGAGTCGCCACGCCACCAAGGTCATCCTCCAGGACAACGCCACCCGGCGTTATTTGACGGCGACCGGTCTCTGGACCACGCAGCCGGAGACGGCGCTGACGTTTCGTTCCGGCTCAGCAGCGGTCGAGTACGCGGCGCAAAAAAGCTTGAAGCACGTCAACTTGGTGCTGATTCGGGCCATCACCGTCAGCGAGGTCATTCCCGTCCAGAACTACGCATCCGGATGATCGCGCCCCGCGAGATTGCGCTTGCTTTTGCCACCGGCCGCTGGCGTTAGTCTTGGCGCGTGGCCAGGCCAGATTTCATCGAACTCCCCGGAGAACCGCCCATCCCGATTCTCTACGAAGACCGTTCCGTTCTGGTCATTGACAAACCGCGTCACTGGATGCTTGTGCCGTTCTCCTGGCAACGCACCAACCGCAATTTGCAAGCCGCCCTCGTATCTTCCATCGCGGCGGGAGATTTTTGGGCGCGCGCCCGCGGACTGAAATTTCTGCGCTACGTGCATCGGCTGGATGCCGAAACCACGGGTTTGTTGCTCTTCGCCAAGAGCCCGGGCGCCGTGAAAACCTTTGCGGTCCTCTTTGAAAATCGTCGGATTGAAAAAACCTATCTTGCGGTGGTGACCGGTGTGCCCGCTCAAGTGGAATGGACCTGCTCCAAAAAACTCGGCCCGGACCCTGGGCGCGCAGGTCGTCAGCGCGTGGATGAGCGACACGGCAAAACCGCTGAAACCCATTTCCGGGTGTTGCAAACCATCGCGCCACCTCAATTCCGCCAAGCCGCGGACGCTGCAACCCGGCCCGGCAAATTCTCGCCCGCAAAAAATTTGCGTCCCGGACAATCCCCCACGTTGCGGCAAACCCTGGTCGAAGCTCGCCCCGTCACCGGTCGCACGCACCAGATCCGGATTCATCTGGCAACAGCGGGTACGCCATGTGTTGGCGACAAACTTTACGGGCGACCGCAGATCGGCGTGGAGCTTGGGCTGCGCGCGATCCGCCTCGCCTATCGCGATCCGTTCACCCGCCGACCGGTCGAAATTGCCGCGCCGATTCAGGCGTTTTGCCGGGAATACGGATTCGACATTCCCGCGTCTTGAGGCATACTCTCCGCCGCTTATGGCATCAGGAGCATCCAGCCACGCCAATTATTCTATTCCGATCGAGCAAGGAAACCAATTCCTTGAAATCCGGCAGTCGCACATCCATGGCACGGGCGGCTATGCGCGTCAGGACATCCCCGCCGGGACGCGTATCATCGAATATGTCGGCAATTATATCAGCAAGGCGGAATCGGAGCGGCGTTGCGAAGCGGATAACGCCTACATCTTCACCATTGATGCCGAGAAGGATCTGGACGGCAACGTCACTTGGAATCCAGCCCGGTTCATCAACCACAGTTGCGCGCCAAATTGCGAGGCGGAATGGGACGAAGGACGGATTTTCATCAACACCCTGCGCGCGATCACCACGGGCGAGGAACTGACCTTCAATTACGGCTACGACCTGGAAGATTTTCAAAATCACGTTTGCCGCTGCGGCGCACCGGAATGCCCCGGGTTCATCCTGGCCGAAGAATATTGGGCAGAAGCGCGACACCTTCTCACGCAGCAAACGGCGTCGCGCCCACCGCGCGCCACCAATTCCGCCGCATGAGCGCAGTCACCCCATTCCGATTGGGCGTCCTCGGCTCGGGGCGCGGGTCGAACTTTGTCGCTATCGCCGACGCCATCGCGGCTGGAAAAATTCCGGCCGAGATCAGTCTGGTCTTGAGCGATGTCGAGACGGCGGGAATTTTAGTGGAAGCCCGATCGCGCCAGCTTGCGGCCCGCTACATCGCGCCGGGGAAATTCCGCACCCGGTTGGAAGACGGCATTGAGCAGGAATACGTCGCCACCCTGCGCGACGCCGGCGCGAATTTCATCGTGCTGGCCGGCTTCATGCGCGTACTCAAAGACCCCTTTCTGCGCGCATTCCCCGACCGCATCGTGAACATCCACCCTTCGCTGCTGCCCGCATTTCCGGGCCTGGCCGCGTGGCAGCAGGCGCTCGACTACGGCGTCAAGATCACCGGCTGCACCGTCCATTTCGTGACCGCCGGCGTGGACACCGGCGCGATCATCGGACAGCAGTCCGTGGCGGTGCTGGACACTGACACCGCCGCCACCCTGCACGCCCGCATCCAGGCCGCGGAACACGAATTGTATCCGCGCTGCCTTGCGGCACTGGCGCGCGATGAAATTACCCGGATCGGGCGCCGTGTCGTGCCGCGAACGTCCAGCGTCAATTGAATGTTGTCGGACCGAAAATAAATGGGACAGCGTGAGCAATTCACTTGAGACCGGACCGGAGCCGCCATAGGATGGCGGCGGTGGGCGGGGTAGCCAAGTGGTAAGGCAGGGCTCTGCAAAAGCCTCATTCGTCGGTTCGATTCCGACCCTCGCCTCCAGCTAAATCCCTTTGTTTATAGGGGTTTTGTTGGGGTCGGAGGGAAAATCTTCAACGATATCTTCAACGGTTTTAGCTCCCGCTCACTATCCGGCACGAACACGGCACACACACGCCGCGTGCCCGGATGCGAGAGCCAATCAGTCCTCATATCCTACAAAAATGAAAGCGCAGGATATGACGCAACGGTATCGCAAGTTCAAACGCTCGTGGGGCATGTGGTATGCCTTCGACAATGTGACGGGCAATTCGGTGAGCCTGAAAACCCGCGTGAAGGCGGAGGCGGAAACCAAAGTTGCCGCCATGAACGAAACGGAACGCCAGCCGTCCATCAACCTCGGGCTGGCAAAGGTGTATCTCAACGCCACTGATCCCAAACTGGCCACACGCACCTGGCAGGAGGTCATGGAACACCTCGTCGCCAAGAAAACGGATGAGACGAAGCAGCGCTGGGAAACGGCGATCAAGGCCATGCTCGCCCGGCATAGAATCAATGCGGAACGCGGATTGCGGAGTGCGGAGCAAGTGGAAACGCGGCTATTGGAGATTTCAGATTTGAAACGGTTCGTGGCCGGGGCGGACGTTTTCAGCCGGCAGAGCGACGGGACGACGATTGCGGCGCAATACGCGAAGCAGGGCATCACGCTGCGTGCGGCGAACACCGACCAGGTGAACGGTTGGGCAGAAGTTATGCAAGGGTTAGGTGAGGTGGCCGGGCCACCCGCCAAATATGGGGGCGACGAGCCAGAGGGAGGGGTAATCGTCCGGCCGACGCTGTTCATTCACCAGCGGTGCGGGCGGTTGATTGAGACGTTGCCGGCGCTGCAACACGATCCGAACCGGCCCGAAGACGTGCTGAAAGTTGATGCGGACGAGGATGGCGTTGGGGGCGATGACGCTGCGGATTGTTTGCGGTATCTGGTGGCGACGAAGACCCGGACGATTACGCAGCGGAAGTTGCGGGGGCTGTGAACACGGTGTCCAGAGGGTTGCCACCCTTTGGCGCAGATCTGGGTCGGCGTGAGGCCCAGTACAAAAATGGGGGCGCGGCTGACGATCTCAAGGCGTCAGCCGCGCAAGACATTTTGCGGGGTGCTCAGGCCTTCTTTTCGGCCTTGCTCTTTTTGGCCAGGTCAGCGCGGTGGGCGCGCTCGCAGGTCTGGATGTCCTTGAACTTTCCGGATTTGTCCCGGACGGCGTAGAGTTTCTTGCCGGTGGAGCTGCGATGCGTGGTGCGACGGGCTTTGGCTGCCATAGGATTTGCGCGGTGGTATGGTTCGTGGTGCTGCACAGGTGGGCACAAAGCACCACCCGATGCGAAGGCGATACCCGGAAGTGCAGTGTTTGGCGAGAAAAAAGCAATGGCGGCTGACGGCCGCAAGGCGTCAGCCGCGAAAAATTTTTTGAAGGATAGGGCGGAAGGGGCAAAGGGGACGGGCAGGCGGGGCGGGGCGAGCCGCGCCGGCGAGCCATGTAGCGCGAACTAATTTCCCTTCGAGCGCAGCGGGCCAATTTTGTCTTTCGAGAGCGACCGAATACACAGCGCATTGAAATTATCAACGACAACCGACTTCACGTGGTTGCGAGTGATCCGAACGCCAAGGGACTGTCGAACGCATGGGACAAACAGGACAAAAACGACGAATGGGGCTGGAAAAGGCCCAAAACCTCAATTTGCGGGCGTGAAAACAAGGAATTGGCTTATTATCGTTTTTGTGCTTTTGTGAAAATAACGGGTTGTGGTATTTTCACGGTCGAAAGTAACGACATGGCGAGCAAAGCGACCATTCCGGGCCGGAAAGCGCCGTTGGGCAAATACGAGGCGTTTGTTCCCGCCCCGCTGCCGCCCCAGTTGGAATGGACGCCCCGATTGATCCGGGTGCTTTCGGAGGCGGATCGTTTGATCGGAAAATTAGCCGGGGAGGGTGGAAGACTTCCAAACCCTCACGTATTGATGCGCCCGTTTGTGAAACGCGAGGCCGTGCTCTCCAGCAAAATCGAAGGCACGCAGGCCACGCTCGGCGAACTGCTCGCCGCCGAAGCCGGCGCCACCGTGGATCGCCGCCCCGAGGATTTGCGTGAGGTGGGAAATTACGTCATCGCCCTGGAGCATGGCATCGCGCGGTTGAAAGAATTGCCGTTGTGCGTGCGCATCATCCGCGAGTTGCACGAAAAGCTGATGACCGGTGTTCGCGGCGAACAGGCGACCCCCGGACGATTCCGGAAAATCCAGAACTGGATTGGGAAACCCGGCAGCACGCCGGCCACGGCGTCGTTCGTGCCACCGCCGCCGGACGAAGTTGAGCCCTGCCTGGCCGCGTGGGAAAAGTTCGTTCACGAATCCGATCTGCCGCCGCTGGTGACCGTTGCGCTGGCACACTATCAATTCGAGGCCATCCATCCATTCCTGGATGGCAACGGTCGGGTCGGTCGTCTGCTCATCACGCTGTTTCTGATCGAGCGGGGCGTACTGCCGACGCCGCTGCTTTACCTGTCCGCCTTCTTTGAGGCCGCGCGTCGCGACTACTACGATGGGTTGCGCGGGGTGAGTGAGCGCGGCGCATGGAATGAGTGGATCGAATACTTTTTGCTGGGAGTGGCGCGGATGTCGGAAGACGCCTTGAGTCGCGCGGCGCACATGAATGACAAGCTGGCCGAGTGGCAGAAGAAGGTGGCGGGCGATTCCACGAATGCGCCGTTGCGGGTGGTGGAATTGCTGGCGGCGAATCCGTTCATCACCGTGAAAGGCGCGGCGGACAAGTTGGACGTGGCGTTCACGACGGCGCAACGTGCGATCGAGCGATTGGAGCGGTTGAAGATCGTGAAACAGGTCGGTGACGCGAAGCGTGGGCGCGTTTATTGCGCAGAAGCGTTGCTGGAAATCCTGGAAGGACCGGCGCAGTTGCGGCCGGCGCGGGCCTGAGCGCGCTCAGGCAGCATGAAAGGCCTTTTCAGTTTTCTCCACCAGCGTTTTCAGGAACTTGATGCCCTTGTCCAATTCCTCCCGTTTGACCAGGTGACCGTTGTGCGGACTGGCCGCGGCAGCCCGGGAGCGATGCACCGCATCCCCGCGCTAGGCCAGCAGATTGTCGAGCCGTTGCTTAACCGTCTTCACATCCATGTTGGTCCACGTCCAATGCTTGGCGGCATCCAATCCCAGATAATCTGAAAACAAATTGCACGTCTTGGTGGAATTGGGATTGTTGAGTTTCTTCAAGTCTTCCTGGAATTGCTTGCGCACCAAGTCGCCAAACGAACTTCCGTCCACCGACTTGAGGCGTTCCTCCAGGGCCTCGGCCACCCGATCTTCAACATAGGTTTCCCAGGCCGTGATGGCCATGATGAGTCCGGCGCGTTTCAAAACCTCGGCATGCGGCGGTGGCGGCTTCGTGTTGATCAAATCAAATTGGGCGAGGAGGATTTCGGCGTCCTTGATGGCTTCTGAAAAGGTGCTGGCGGCACGCGACAGGAACCAAGGCGGCGCGGATTGCGGCCCCTCCGTCAAGCGCGCCGGATGAGTCAATTGCAAGTGAAGTTATTGGTCAAGTGGCGCAAGGCCACGGTGCGGCTCACACTGGCCACTCGCGCTGACGCGATGCGCGCACCCAACCAGTGAGGTGCAGGTAGTGCCAGACCAACGGCTGCCACCACGGGAGACGCGGGGTGAACGGGGGTGGACGCCCGCACGCGACCCAGAACTGGACGGGCTAGGTGACGCGCTGGAAATAGAAGCTGGCAATGCTGCACTGCAAGCGTAGCCAGTGGATGCGAACGTAACGTAGCAGCTCTCGATGTGGTGTGTGTGTCATCACCATTTGGGCGCGAAACTTTTGAGGCTGGCCCAGACCTGGATGAGCGTGCCGTCCACCGTGAAGTGCGCGTCGGAGAGCCAGCCCTGTTCGCGCGCCAGGTCGGCGAGCTCGCCGAAGAACTCCTGCGCGGCGGCGTGGGTGATCAGTCGTTCCTGATTGGTGCTGAAACTGGAATGATCCCACACGGCGTCGGTCAGGTTCAGATCCAGAAACCAGCGGAAGAGGAGGTTGTAGAGGATGGCTTCGACCAGCAGGGTTTCCGAGCGAAGGGTGAAGAAGGCCTGGAGCAGTTTGGCTTTGAGCAGGCGTTCAGGCGGAATCGAGGGCCGGCCCAGTTGGGCATACATCGCGTCGAGTTTGGGCGAGAGGCGTTGGAGGGCTTGGTCGGCCAGCGGTTTGATCTGGCGCAGGGGATGATCGGCCGGCACGAAACTTTCCGGCGAAACCAAACAGAGCATGTCGGCCTGGGGTCGAGTGGTCCACGCATGTTCGCTCAGACGTACCAGCTTCACACGTGTTCAATCCACCTTGGACTTTTTCAATGAACTGTTAGTATGGCTTCGGCATGGCGAAGACGCGAGATCATGTTATGATGGAAACGTGTCGTAAAAAGGCTGGCAGGCTGTTTGCCAAAGCGTATCCCGCCCCCGAGGTTGCCCGCCGGTTTGGCGTCGCGCGCCAAGTGGGCACCGCGGGAAGCGCGCTTGGGATCAAGGGGGAAGTCAGGCATTGGCGAGCAAAGGACCGGCGGGGCCCAAGGCCAGACTGACGGTGGAACAAACCCAGCAAGTCACCGAGGCGTTGCCGGCTGGCCCGGTCGCGCCCGGCTATCGGAAATGAAAAATCCCTTCTACAGCCCTGAGCCTGAGGAAAACGAGCCTGAAGTGCGGTGTCCGTATTGCAGTGCATTGCCGATGGAGGGGGAGGAATGCAAGCACCTCTTTATCCACGGTGACGATCTGAGGACAGAGACAATTGTGGAGGATAGCTGTGGCGCCGAAGTCTGGTTGAAGGTCTCAGCATCAAACGCGCGTGCGCTGCCTGAGTTCGCCGTGGACTTCTTGGAGCGGCACTTTAAGCGACTGGTCAAAATTGATTCCTGTGGTTGGGGAGGAGTCGTGCCTGGCTTGAGCGGCAATTACACCTTTGTGTGGACGCGCAATCGGGTGACGCTACAAAACCAAATTAATGATTTCGTCGAAGGCAAGTTGAAAAAACTTGGAACCGCAGTCTCGCCTAATTCCCACCATTCGAAAACCCAGGCACGCAGACGTAGATCGTCACGAAAAAAATCAAAATGACCGCAGCCTCAAAAACAGGATCAAACTTGACCGGGCTCAACTTTCTGGACCACTGATGTGTTAGTCCAAGCCTTGGTTTGAGTTTATGTTTTCCTGCTTTCCTTGTCCGTGCCCTGCGGAGGGAGGGCGTAGCCCGACCGGAGCGGGGTATGGACAAATTTGCGCCGTAAACCTTGCCGGGCTCTCATCACCCAGCCGGCTGTGCGGCCGGATCTCGTTGTATCTCTGCCGGAAGTCGCCCACCACCACCCGCGCTTCCGTCAACGTCCACAGTTGTTCCCGGTTCAAGCCTTCGTCCCGGAACCGCCCATGAAAGCTTTCCACAAAGCCATTCTGCCAGGGGCTCCCCGGCTCGACGTAGATCGTCTTGATCCGGTTCTCTTTCAG
Organism: Verrucomicrobiota bacterium; assembly: GCA_029573725.1. Taxonomy (GTDB): domain Bacteria; phylum Verrucomicrobiota; class Verrucomicrobiia; order Limisphaerales; family JADLHS01; genus JADLHS01. The sequence continues at coordinate 393 of JAKQDQ010000051.1, read as the reverse complement.
CCACCGCTGCACGATCTTCGCGATGAACTCCGAGCCGTTGTCGCTCCGCAGATATGCCGGCGCGCCGTGTTGCGCAACAGCCTTCTCCAGCCAGTGCCGCACATCCGCCGCCTTCAACCCCCGTTCGGCCCACAGCACATGGCACTCCCGGGGGTATTCCTCCAGAATGGCCCGCATCTTCAAAGCCCCGCCGCGCACCGTCGCATCCGCAATGAAGTCCCACGTCCACACATGATTCCGAGGCGTCGCCGGCGTGGGCCAACCCGTGGAAACACCGCGCCGAACCACTTTGCGCTTCGTCGGTGGCACCCGCAGGCCCGCGTCTCGTCGCAGGCGTTGGATGTGCCGCTTGCCCACCCGCCAGCCTTCCCGCCGCAGCAACGCCGCGATCCG
>JAKQDQ010000046.1 GCA_029573725.1 Verrucomicrobiota bacterium | reverse complement strand
CCCTCGCAACCCTCGCCGAACAACTGATCGAGATGGGGCGAGACTACCGCGAAAGTGGTGGGCCGGGTGTGATTGTGATTCGTCGCGGCCACACCGTACAATAACCCCACCCGCCCCCGGCTCACGCCGGCCCCGACCGCCTAGAAGGAAATACCATGCAGAAAGACTATCGAACGCCAGGTGAAAAGTACAAGGCCGCCCTGCACAGACGCGCTATGCGATATGGTAAGACCGCTCGCGGCGCGTTGGCGTGGCTGGACCGTCTTTACACCGGCAACACAAGGACCGCATTTCGCCACCAAATGGACTGTCCGCCCTATAAACTCACGGCAGAACTACAGTTACGGTACGTTTACAAGTCTATCGTCCGCCGTGAAAAAGAATTTTCAAAATCCGCTTGACACAAAGCGGACGGACTGGCAAATATACCGACCATGACGCTGGCGCGAATCAAACTGGAATACACCCGGCAGGACCCCCGCCGACACCGCCAGCGTCAGCTCCCCGTCCTGCCGGGCCGTCATCTCTGTCCTGTCCGGGGCCCGTCGAGGTGCGCGGGCACTGGGCGGGCAATACCATACAGCAGGCGCGAGCCCGCAGCATGGAGGCTACGTGGGATTGGCGGCGAGGACCGGGTAGCGCCCGAGAACCGCCGCTCCGCCTGCCGCATTCATCACGTCCACCGCCAGGTGGACGACCCTCCTCCGAAGCCGGCGTACCGCACACAGGCGCCGGCTTTTTGGCCCCGACACGTGCACGACGTGCGCCTGCGTCGCCGCGAGCAGGCGGGCCGGTCCGAGCCCGGCCGGGGCCAGTGGTTCTCCTCATGGTCGCCCTGGGTATGGCGCAAAACTGCCCACGTCATTATCGATTGTGCTGCGGCAGGCCATTGTGGTCTGGCACGAAACCGGACACCATTACACCAGAAAGGGGGTGACGAAATGTAGGAGGCAAACAACATTACGGCGGCGGCAGCGTGAATCAGTGATAGCCGATTCCCGCTGGTGCATCCATCCACAGCAAGAGCATATGGCCGCCGCCGCGACCATTAACCAGTCGGCGGGCCCGGCAGGAGCCCGGCAGGGAACACAGGACGTGTCGCCGACTGTTTTCTGAAGCATCGTTGAAGGGACTCAGATGCGTATTATGAATGGAATTAATCGCCATGTCCTCACCGGCCTGGCCGTCGCCTACGCACTGGCGTGGGCGGCATACATCGTGTTCGTGCGCGGCCTGACATCGAGGGAGAAGGCCGCGATGGGAGTGCGCGACTGATGGAGGCCTACGGCAGCCGAATCCGCGGCAGTTGCCTGTACCGCGCATTCTGCTCCCATTGCGGCGAGCCCATGCGCGTCACGGCGGCCTCGCTCTACGACGAGCACGGCCATCGCCTCCGCCAGTATTGCCGCGACTGCGGCAACCGCGATCACGTCGGCTGTAGCAGCCCGCCGAGCCCGAACGACCCGGACGCATGGCAGCCATCGACTCAAGAGGATTACGGGGACATTCCTGGAGCATGACGATGGGGACAACCTGCGCACAGATGAGCCTGTTCGACACGCCCCGCGCACACCGCAACGACCCCATCACGTCGTACAAGGCGGCGGAGCACGCGGGGCGCACAGCCCGGGCGCACCGGCAACAGATCGCCGAGTTTCTGTGTCGCCATAACATTATGGACGCGGCGCACGCCATGACCACGGCCGAAATGGCCTATGCGATGGGCCTGGAGCGTCATGTCCCGGCCCGGCGGATGAGCGAGATGATGGTCCGCGAGTTCCGCGTGGACGGCGTGCGGTATCGAATCCGCACCGGCGGCCGGCGGCAGTGTGCCGCGTGCCGCAACGAGTGCATGACCTATTATTTGGAGGCACAAACGACATGAACGACCAACGCGAACGGGACAACCTGCAAAACGACCGGGCATTGGGCCTGCGCGACCACGGGGAATGGGTCGACGGCGATGGCCACCGTTGCCCGCTGTCCTGCAACGAAAGCATGGCCCGCGCGGTCGTGCTGCGGCGTGCTGGCGACGCGGACGAGCCCGCAAAACGCGCCCGGGCCATCGAGCGGCTGTCGGCCGATGTGGGGTGCACGGCGGCCGAGGCCGCGGGCGTCATGGACGCGGTGCTGGCCAACACGGGCGGCGTGGACTTGAATCGCATCATCCGGGTGCTCGATTGGCTCGTGGCCGATTGCACCTGGCGCAACTGGGTGGACCGGCCCGATGGGGCCATGTACGGCGACGATGGGAATTACGGCCCGGAGTTGCGGGACGCCATCACGCTGCTGGCGGACCTGCGGCGCATTGCCGGGGAGCCAGAAAACGGCAGAACGAATTTAACAGCCGGAGAGCATGACCGATGAAACTATGTGAAAACTGCGGAAAGTGTTGCCAGGGATCGCCATGCGGAATGGCCGAAAAACACGGTATGACAAGCACTTATGGCGGTCGTTGCCGTGCACTTGTGAGGTCCTCAGGTAAGTATTGGTGTGGTCTTGTCCTTTCTGCAAAAGCGCAAGAGAAAGCTGATTTGGTCCATACACTCAAGATTGGCGAAGGTTGTCACCTATGGGCGTGAGGTTTTTAACAGGTAAAGAATCTTCTCCAAACGGCATCATCGGCCTTGCTTTCGTTCTCGGAAGAAGCCTGAATGGTGGTGCGATAGCAGGTATCGCGGGCGCGACAAGACCCGTCGCGGAGAAAGGAGGTTGCAATGTTTAAGCTGATCCGCGGGAGGAACCCAATACCTCCCAAGGTCTGGTTAAGGGCTACTGATATAGCCGCCGAGTACGCTCGGTGCGGAGAAGCTTTTGCTGCCGCTGGCAGACCGGCAGATGGTTCGGTCGCCGATATGTTTTCCAGAGCCGAGGCCGAGTATAGCCAGATGGCAGACGCTATTTGGTTCGCGAAATGGGAGAAATGGCAGCTAGAGGAGTGGGAGAGGATTTTCCGATGATCCAATACCGCCAACTTTCCCTTTTCGATGTTATGCCTGACGCCGGGGTTGACTCTCTTATTGAGCAGCTTCCTTGCCGGGTAGCAAAGAGTACGATTCGTACATCAAAACCAAAGCTCTCGTATTTTCATTGGCGAATCACGAATATCTACGACTACGCCGACCATCCGATTGATTGCCTCAAAGGTCCGCACGCGAAAACCGGCTTTGTCCTCCGACTCTACCCTAAAGGGTGGGGTATTTACAACGGAGCAATCCAACACGTAAGTAAGCGAAATGTCTTCGCAATGCTTGACTGGTTACACGAACAGCAAGCAAAACCGCTCAAAAACCTTTTCAAGAAACAGGAGGTGTTACATGATCCGAACCGATCCCACAATGTTGGTTTGTGAATTTACCGATTATTTCACAAAAGGCCCATGGTCCGCAGGGCAAGGTTTTGTTACCGCAGGACATCAAGCGATATGCAAGATGTCGCACGACGCAGCTATCAATTACGCTGCATCTCCCGGAAGCGTTGAAGATGCAGCCAACGCCCGCTTGATCGCCGCAGCTCCGGATCTGCTTAACGCGGTAAGAGACGCTGCGGATTATTTTCATGATTTTATTGAATCCGATCAACAGGAAACGGAGCTTGCGGCTGCGTTTCGAGCTGTAATCAAAAAAGCAGTAGGAGGTGCGGCTTGAGCAAAAACACTGAAGACAAACAGATAGCCACGTTAATTGTTAGGGGCGCATGCGATCTTCACCCGAAAACCCGGAAGGCACTCGCGGATTGGTTGCGCGAACAAGCGCAGACAATAGAGCTTCAAAACCACGACCTGGCAAAAACGTATTCAGCGCGATTTTGGAGGTACAAATGAGCGATTATGGTTGGGTTGGAAAACACACAGATGAGCTTCTTAGAGCCGTAGGCATGATCAACCATGCTGCATCGTTATTGTCGTCGGATGACCGAGCGGCGCAGAGGGATGCGGTAAAGCTGCTTCACATGGCAGTGGATGAGAGTGTGGTTAAGGCTGCTGCGCTTGAATGGCAACCTATGAAAACCGCTCCGAAGGACGGAGAGGCAATCATATTGCTGACCGCCGAGCGTCTACCCGTCATCGCTTTTTGGGCCGAATGGGAGACCGGAGGAGACGCCGACAACAACGATGCTCCTGAATGGGATAGTGGGTGGTGTCTCAATGGCTGTCAAACCGTTGTGTTGATCGGGAAGATGATTGCCTGGGCGCGTCTGTCTCTGCCAGACGGATTTAACGGCTCTGAAGCGGAAATCGATGTCAAAACCACTACCGGTGAGTCGTTATGATAAGGGTTGCACAAGGGGAGGCCGAATGACCGCCGAGAAACCCGTCTATCATCAAAGCGCCTTGAGCCAGTTTGAATTCTGTGCCCACGCCTACTACCTGGACCACATCGAGGGACGCCGCGGCCTGGGCAACA
>JAKQDQ010000025.1 GCA_029573725.1 Verrucomicrobiota bacterium | reverse complement strand
CAACCAGCAGTCACCGCCCAGGTTTACACCGTCGATAAGCGTGCCGGTTGGGATGATATCAACCGTCGAGTAACCCGTACCGGGTCCAGACCGCACCCGCATACTGTACAACGTCCGACCGGCAACGGTTGCCGGTTTTGGTGGTGGTGGTGGTGGGATTGTCCCGCTACCAAACAGGTGGTTAAAAACTGCATCATCCCGGATGTAGTTGAGGTCCAGTGAGTTTTGCCCGGCCAGGCTGGGGAACCCGGTTGCCCCGCTCGAAAACTGCCAGACCTCCCAACCATCAACGCCGCCAAGGTACGGATTTGTCAACGTTGTCAGGTATGCGCTCATTTCGTCCCCGGTCATGTTCGACGGCCCCCGCTTATAGTGTGCACACCAAAACGGGTACGCTCCTGCGTTGAGCCACGCAGCCATGCCGGCAGCTGCATCCCGGACAAAGTACCCGCCGCTGTATACCACGACTGGTTTTTCAGCGTTCGCTGAAAGCCGACCCGCCATCGAAAAATACCTTGCCGATACGGTCGCCGGAGGCAGGAGCGGTACGGATGACCATGGGATTTCTCCCCGTAGGTATCGATAATAGGCCGCCCAGTCGCTCCAGTTTTGTTCCGCATCCAGGCAGTAGCAGGATATCTGAGACCGCCACGGATCGCACAGCGAAACCGCCCAATCGATTTGGTCGGCTGCGTTTACGGTCGGATCGCCCCAGATGTACACCCCGACCGGGATGCCGGCGTTTCCGAAATTTGCCATGTGGCGGGCCATCTGGCCATCAGCCCGCCACGGCTGCCCGGCCCGGATGATTGCAAACGAGCAGCCCGCCGCGGCAAGCGCGTTGACCTGCGCGGCTGAAAGTTCACTTTCATCCTGCCACAGTGAGACATCAACACCCCAGCGGTTGGTCATGTTTCACCTACCTCATGCCGCCTTGTAAATCTTATTGACGTTATACGTCATATAAAAATCCAGTAGGATAATCTCGTTTGACACCTGCGGGGCAGCGGCTGCAACACGCCGAATGCGCCCGCCGAAGTGGTCGCCTGCGGCAAGGTCTGGTGTGGGGACGGTGTAATTTACCGCGAATGTCAAGACGTAAATTGAGTATTGCGCCGAGCGGCCCGCGGCAACAGTCTGGCTTGTCCCGACATTTGTAACCGCGCTGGCAAGCGCACCCGACCCGGTAACATGTGACGCCCAAGATAGCCGAAACTGGAATTTATCGCCAACGTCCTCGGCAGCAGACAGCATCACAACGGCGTAAGCGTTGATATTACTCGCCCCATCCCAGCGGCCCGGTATGCTCTCTCGAAAAAATAGTTCCTCGTCGTCGGATGAGTAAATCGGGAATGAGTAACCGCCATAAGCCCCCAGCACGACAAACGTAGGTTTTGCCACGCCAGCCACGCGCCCGGCGTATAACTGCGGGCGTAAAGTCAGCCGATTGCCGCCCGGCATTTGTTCCTGCGCCTCCTGCCGTTGGAGCCGCTTGTCAATCCCGGCGATCTTGCGCCACAGGTCATTAACGAGGCTGTTATTCATTGCGTAATCCTATTGATAGGGTTTCCGTCCCGTCATCTGCGAGCGTGATGCTCACCGCGTCTAGGTGGGCGTCAAACTCATACCCACCAAAAGACACGCTCACTAAATCGCCGTAGTGGACATCATACCCATAGCGGCGGGTGGTGGTCTCGCCTAGTTGGGCGGTGAATTTGTAGCGCGGCTGGCGGGCGGCAAACTCGGCAAGTGCCTCGCTGTCAACATCGGTATCATCAACGCAGTTGCGCGCATCCACAAATGTCTCGAGCCGGGTGATACCCGTTGCCGCTGGCGTGGCGTCAACC
>JAKQDQ010000007.1 GCA_029573725.1 Verrucomicrobiota bacterium | reverse complement strand
TTATGCACACATTACCCCCGTAAGTTTCCCGGTCTATCCCGAGCGCCGAGAGGCCGCCACAGAACAGGATGGGTGCCCAACGGCGCGGGCAGGGACATCCCCTTCACCCTTAACAACCCTTTCAGCGGGATAATATGGGAGTTCAACCCGGAGGGTTGGCAGACGATAGCCGGAGGTCGCGGGGAGGGGGGGCGACCTCCGGGAAGCGGCGGCGCGAGGTGGGATGCACCCCAGAGGGGTGCCAGCGTGCCGGGTGCGAATGAGCCCGCGTCCGGTAATGACGGAGCTCCAATGGGCCGGGCGATGATTTTGCTCAATGTGGGCCTGGTTGAAGAGTTCTGGCACCCCTTTGGGGTGCGCGGATTGCGTGCGCCCGGGGCCCGGTGGTCGGTCCCTGTTGCCCGAACCGACCACCGGCTACCGTCTGTCAGCCCTGCGGGCTGAAACCGCTTGCTTGGAAACGCGGGGTGAGGCGATTGAGGCGCGAGGCATCGGAGAAGAAGCAGGCGATTGGAGTTCAACCCGGAGGGTTGATAGACGATAGCCGGAGGTCGCGAGGGAGGGGGGGCGACCTCCGGGAAGCGGCGGGCGAGGAGGGATGCACCCCAGAGGGGTGCCAGCGTGCCGGGTGCGGATGAGTCCGCGGCCGGTAATGACGGAGCCTCCAATGGGCCGGGCGATGGTTTTGCTTAATGTGGGTTTGTTTGAAGAGTTCTGGCACCCCTTTGGGGTGCGCGGATTTCGTGCACCCGGGGTCCGGTGGTCGGTCCCTGTATCCCGAACCGACCACCGGCTACCGTCTGTCAGCCCTGCGGGCTGAAACCGCTTGCCTGGGAACGCGGGGTGAGTAGTGTCCGGATATGGGTTCCACTTATCATAGCCTGCATTATCACTGGGTCTGCTCCACCAAGGAACGCCGGCCGTTCATTCGGCCGGAGTGGCGCCCGCGCCTTCACGAATATCTGGGCGGCACCGTGCGCGGACTGGAGGGCGTGCCGTTGAAGATCGGCGGCGTCCAGGACCATGTCCACGCGCTGATCGGACTGAAGCCCACACATTGTTTTTCCGACTTCGTGCGCGAACTCAAGAAGGCGACTTCGGTCTGGGCGGCAGCGCAGCACGAGCGTGCATTTGAATGGCAGGAGGGGTATTCGCTTTTCACGGTGAGCGCGAGTTTGCGCGAGACGGTGAGCCGGTACATCGAGCGCCAGGAGGAGCATCATCGGAAGCGGAACTTTAAGGAGGAGTTGAAAGCACTCCTGGCCAGGCACGGTGTGAATTACGATCCCAAGTACTTGCTGTGAGGAACCGGGCAAGGGTGACATTGCCCGGGTGCTGGAGGCGGCCCAACGGGGCGATCCGCAAGCGGCCACGCAACTGCTGCCGCGGGTCTATACGGAGCTGCGCAAGCTCGCGGCAGCGAAGATGGTACGCGAACTGCCCGGCCAGACCCTCCAGCCGACCGCACTGGTGCATGAGGCGTGGCTGCGCGTGAGTGGCCCGGGGCATACAAACTACCAGAACCGCGCCCATTTTTTCGCTGCCGTCACCGAAGCGATGCGCCGTATCCTGATTGACAGCGCCCGCCGGAAGCAAGCACTGCAAGAGCAACCCGCCGGCGCGCGGGCCTCTGGCCCGCTTTCAGCGTCCTATCAACAAAGCGGGTTGGATTGGCCCCTCAGCACGAGCAGTCCTGACTGTTTTTGCATCCGGGCGGGATTGGGAGGTTGTGGGGAAGGGCAATTCGCTGGACTACAGACTGTAGTCCCGTTGCTGATTGTAGAACATTGAAAGCGGGCCGGAGGCCCGCGCGCCGGGGCGGAAATGACATATTTTGGTTAATTTTTAACTTCCGGCGCGAAGTTTGATGTGGCGTTAACGTTAATGGTGCTCTAAACTGGAGCGGTTTAGTTGGAAAATCCAACGGTTTGGCGTCATTTCACCGGAATCTGGGGGGGTATGGCCGTCCAGGCCGTAGCCTTCTTAGGCCTTTTGGTTGGCGATTTCCACGATATAACCGTCGAATCTACGTTGCCTTTCTGCTGTAAAATCAGCGATTTACGATTGCGAGGAGGGGTGGAATCGGGGTGGAACCCAAATTATTCCGGCCTGGGTGCGCCTTCATCCAGGTGCCTTGGTTTTTCCCTGCTCCTACGCCGTGTACAAGGGGTGTACAAGGGATGCCCATCGGGTGTACCAGCTAAAATCCTATGTTATTCTGGTGAGCATCCCTTGTACACCCCTTGTACACGGCGCAGGGGCAGGGTGAATGCGAGGTATGTCCGGGGTATGCCGAAGTCGGCAGGGTTCTGCTTCTATTCTATCCCGCTCTATACTTAAACCATTGATTTTAATGGCGAAAGGGGCGGGATTCGGCGGCTATGCCGTTGAAATTGCTAAATAAAGGGTCTGCTGGAGCTACGGCTTGGGTAAGCTCGACTGCCTGGGCCGCTGTTTCCTCGAATTTCCGGGGGGATGAAGTCAGCGGCATGGCTATTGAATGCCGAGCGGCTTTCGCCGGTAAAACCCTGGAAGCTATGCGGGCCAGGAGGGAATGGGGGCGGAGCCGGAATTGTTCCGGCTCAGCCGGGCACGATGGCGCCGACTTCGGGCAGGACGTGATGTGGCCGGTAGGCGTATTTGCCGAGGTCTTCCCGGGCGGTGACTCCGCTCAAGACCAGCACGGTCTCGATTTCGGATTCGAGGCCGGCGATGATGTCGGTGTCCATGCGGTCGCCGATGATGGCGGTTTCCTCGCGCTGGCAGCCGAGGACTTTCAGGGCGTGGCGCATGATCAGGGGGTTGGGTTTGCCGATGTAATAGGCTTTGGCCCCGGTGCAGAGTTC
>JAKQDQ010000142.1 GCA_029573725.1 Verrucomicrobiota bacterium | reverse complement strand
CCGGCGTCGTTGTCAAGCCCGCCCCAGGGGCTTTTGACGCGGCCTCCCTTCCGGCCCCGAGCCCGAAAGCAAATCCGGAAATACCGCCAGCCAGCCAACCGGCTGGGGAAGCAAGCGTATCCCCGATAGCCGATGGCGTTGCGAACGGAGACAGCTCTGACGTTGAAAGCCTTCCGCCAACCGCCCTGTCCAGCCCCGTTCAACCAAAAATCAATGATCCAATCGCGCTGCTGGAATCGTTGGCAACCTCTGGGCCCGCCAACGAGAGCGGCCAGCCATTTATATTGGGCGTGCTGCCGGGAACCAAAGTCCTGACGCTGGAAACCGCGGGGGACACCACGACTGTGGAGTTCTCACCGGACATCCTCGGCCGCGAAGAGCTCGGCACGAAACTGGATGAAGCCCGCCTGACCATGATTTTTAACCAAGTCAGAATCGCGCTGCGACAGTGTGGTTTTGAAAACAGCATCCGGCTGCAAACCGGGGGGAAACTCCTGAGCAGTTATTTGCCGCCGGTTAAACCGGTTGAACCCGGGCCGACACCGAAAGCGCCCCCCCCGACAACGAAGGCAAATAATCTGGGAGGAAGGAAAATTTGCCTTGGGCCCAGCCACGGCCGGTTTTGGAATGGAAGCGGGTGGTATTGGCAGCGAACCGATCCCTGCGGATATGGGGAGGCCGTGCTGGAAGACTGCAACTCCATAAGGCTCACGCAGTTCCTTTATCAATATCTTACGCAGGACGGGGCCACCGTCCATGTCGCCCGCGAGTTGAACGAAAGCAACTGCTGCAACGGCTACGAGTCGTTGCCGTGGTGGAAGATGGCTGCCTATTCGTGGCTGCGGGCCAACGGCCTCCCGTGTTCTGTCTGGTGCAGTTACTCCGGCAACTGTGGCGCGGAAAATGCGGTTGACAGGGTCAGCGACGACATCCGGGCGCGGCCGCTCTTTGCCGATCACCTCGGTTCAGACATCTATATCGCCCACCATACCAACGCCGGAGGCGGCACCGGCACGGAGACCTACCGGGATACGGCAATGGAGCATCCGGCGCATGTGACGGCCAGCTACAACCTGGCTTTAGCCATTCATAACAACACGATAGACGCGATCCGCGACATGTATGACGGTAGCTGGGCCAACCGGGGGGTGAA
>JAKQDQ010000129.1 GCA_029573725.1 Verrucomicrobiota bacterium | reverse complement strand
AAGAAATAATCATGAAAAGATAAAAACTGCTGAATCCCAAGCAAAACGAAAAGCAGGCTTTGAAATGTGGGCTGCAAATCACCCGGAAGAATATAAGGCTTGGCAAGAAAAGTTCGTTAATTCTCGTGCAAGTCAAAAAGTTAATGAAAAACGCAAGGCATCACTTAAAGAATGGAAGAATAAGAACCCCAAACAAGCGCTGGAGTATGCAAAAAAGAGAGCCAGGGCTGCAGCAGCAAAAACAAGCAAAGCAGTCTCTATGATTGATTTGCAATCGGGGAGTGTTTTGCAAACATTTCCAAGTCAGCACACAGCAGCAAAGTGGCTTGTTGATAATGGCAAAGCAAAAAATATGAATTGTGTTTCATCAATTAGTTCTGTTTGTTTACGCAAACCATGCACAACAGGTTATGGCTATCGTAAAAAAGCTTATGGATATGACTGGCGCTTTGCTGATGAGCTATCTGAGTAAAAAGAGGTGAAGAGCAATTCTTAGCCCTTTTTTGCGGAGGGTATGGGGGGAGCAAAAAAGGGCTGGTTGATCAGCCCCTGATTTTGCCGAGATCTCTCTTTCTGCAGCCGTGGACAGTATTTGGTATAATCAGAGATACCTGCCGCCTAATAGCCGAGGCAGTCCGATTGACGGCCCTAACGTGCAATTCTTATTTTTCTCGTTTGACCCGCACTCCTGCTACAATGTAGAATTAGCTATCATGCCGCGGTGGCGGAATTGGCATACGCGCATGGCTTAGGACCATGTGAGGTAACACTCTTGGAGGTTCAAGTCCTCTCCGCGGCATATATGCTATAATTTTTCTGTTATAAGATATGCGGGCGTAGTTCAGTGGTAGAATGTCTCCTTGCCAAGGAGAAGGTCGTGAGTTCGAATCTCATCGCCCGCTTTTGTAGCATATAGCTTGTGGCATATGGCTTATAGCAGGATGAAAGAAAGGATCTACTGTTGAAAATACTTAATCAGACCAAGGACGGCAACAAGGTATCTTTGGAGATAGAAGTCCCGTATTCAGACTACTCCGGAGCGCTCGAAAAAGTAATAAAAGAGGCCGCTTCCACCATGAAGATCCCCGGTTTCAGGCCCGGCAAGGCGCCGGAGTCCGTGGTCAGGCAAAACCTTAACATGGAGTTTGCAAAAGAAAAAGCCCTGGACAAGGTCGTTAACGTCCTTTATCCGTCCATACTAAAAGAGGCCTCGATCGATCCGGTTGATTATCCTGCCTGGAAGATGATCTCAGAGGAAGAGGGCGTGAAATGCGTATTTTCCTTTGAGGTGGAGGTCATGCCGGAAGTGACGCTGGGAAAATATTCCGGATTGAAGGCGGAGAAAAAGAGCTCCGAGGTGGAAGACAAGGAAATAGACGACTATATCAGGTCTGTCCAGGAAGAGGGAGCCAAGATGAGCGCGGTGGCAAGGCCTGTGCGCTCGGGCGACATCGCCGAACTTAACGTGTACGGCAGCGTCGGCGGCAAGCCGGAACCGAGGCTTTCCCAGGAGAGGCTGCCGATACTGGTGGGCGACAATAGGATAGCTCCGGGGTTTGATTCAAACATTGAGAACCTTGAAGAAGGAGCTTCCGCGGAATTTTCGATCATGCTTCCCAAAGACTACTACATTAAAGAGTTTGCAGGCAAGGAAGCGTTATTCAAAGTCACTGTCCTTAAGGTGATCGAAAGGCTGCTTCCGGAATTCAACGACGAGTTCGTAAAAAAGATCAGCTCTTTTGAGAGCGTGGACGCTTACAGGCAGGATGTAAGGAACCGGATAGAGGAATTCAAGAAAAGAAAGAACGAGGACGAGCTTAAGGACTCGCTGCTTGAGCAGGTGTCGGCGTCATCGAAGATCGATATCCCCTCCGCCATGCTCCGGAGGGAAACGGATGCAATGCTCGGAGAGCTTGAGAACAACCTTAAGCGGCAGGGGCTTACCGTAGAGAGCTATCTGAAAAGCCGCCGTATTGAAATGGACGCGCTGCGCAGGGAGCTGTCCGGTCCCGCGGCCTCCAGGGTGAAGGCAAAGCTGGTGCTCAAGGCGGTGGCAGACAAGGAAAAGATAGAGTTCACAGAAGACGATTTTGCGGCGGAACTCAAGCTGCTGGCAAAGGATTCGGGCTCCTCAGAAGCCGAGCTGATGAACCGGGAAGGGGTCCGGGAGTATATCAAGGATTATGTGCTGCGCAGGAAAGCGCTTGATTTTGTCGTAGAAAATGCCAAGATAAAAGAAAAGTGATAGGAGGCGTTTTTATGAACGTGATCCCGATGGTGGTCGAACAGAGCCCAAAAGGAGAGCGCGCCTACGATATCTATTCCCGGCTTCTCAAAGAAAGGATCATCTTCATCGGCGGGGGAGTGGATGACGATATCGCCAACATGATCATCGCCCAGATCCTGTTCCTTCACGCGGAAGACAAGGAAAAAGAGGCCTCTATCTATATCAACTCTCCGGGCGGGGTAGTGACAGCCGGACTCGCGATATACGATACCATGCAGTACGTCAACATGCCGATCTCCACGATCTGCCTGGGCCAGGCTTCCAGCATGGGAGCCCTGCTTTTGGCGGCCGGCACAAAAGGGCAGAGGTTCGCGCTTTCAAATTCAAGGATCATGATACACCAGCCTCTCGGCGGAGCCCAGGGGCAGGCGACCGATATAGAGATACAGACGCAGGAAATACTCCGCATAAAAAGGCTGATCAACGATATTCTTTCCCTGCATACCGGACAGCCGCTTGAAAAGATCGAAAAAGACACGGACAGGGACTTTTTCCTGTCTCCCGCAGAAGCTGTCAAGTACGGGCTTATCGACAAAGTGATGGAGTCCACAAAGATCAAGAAGCTCAATGACGCTTTAAAAGGCAAAAAATAGATGGAAAAGCCGGACAAGCCGGATAAGCAGATACCGGTCCAGGCGCAGTGGAAGGATGAACTGCCGCTGATACCTCTGCGGAACATGGTGGTTTTTCCGCAGATGATAGTCCCTCTTTTCATCGGGCGCAGCAAGTCCATAAAGGCGCTCGAGGACATCCTTGAAAAGGAGCGTCTTGTAGTATTTGCCTCGCAAAAGACCGAAGATATCGAAGAACCCTCTCCCGCGGACGTGTGCACAACCGGCACTCTTGCAGAAGTCGTCCAGATGCTGGCTCTCCCTGACGGGACCACAAAGATCCTGGTGGAGGGAGTGGCCAGGGTAAAGATAGAAAAATTCATGCAGGACGACCCTTATTACAAGGTCAAGATCTCTAAGATCCCCGAATCATCAGAAATTACAGTTGAGGTGGAGGCCCTTCTGCGCACGGTCATAAAAAAGTTCGAGTCTTTTGTAAAACTGAACAAGAGGATACCCTCAGAGACCCTTATGTCCATCGTGAACGTAGAGAATCCCGGGCGGCTGGCGGACCTGATCGCCTCGTATTTGACTCTTAAGATTGAGGAAAAGCAGTCCATCCTTGAGGCTGTATCGATACCCAAGAGGCTCAAAAAGATATCGGATGTATTGGACAAGGAACTTGAAGTGCTTGAGGTGGAGAAAAAACTCCAGAAAAGGGTCCGGAAGCAGATAGAGGGAGTGCAGAAAGAATACTACCTCAAGGAAAAGCTGAGAGCCATCCAGGAAGAACTGGGAGAGGCGGTAGAGGACGAAGATGCGGCTCCGGAAGTAGCCGAATACAGGAAGAAGATCGAAGCGGCCAAGCTTCCCGAAGAAGCAAAAGAAAAAGCGATGAAAGAGCTCGAGCGGCTCTCAAAGATGCCTTCCATGGTGGCGGAATCCACGGTCATCCGCACTTATCTTGACTGGATACTCGATATCCCCTGGAAAAAGAAGACCAAAAGCAGGATAGATATCGCGGAAGTGGAAAAGATCCTCAACGAGGACCATTTCGGGCTCGAGAAGGTCAAGGAAAGGATAATAGAGTATTTTGCCGTGCTGCAGAGGACGGGCAAGATAGGAGGAACTATATTATGCCTGGTAGGGCCTCCCGGGGTCGGGAAGACCTCCGTGGGCAAGTCCATAGCCCGGGCAATGGGCCGGAAATTCGTGAGAGTGGCGCTCGGGGGCATCAGGGACGAAGCAGAAATACGCGGGCACAGGCGCACCTACGTGGGATCCCTGCCGGGCAGGGTCATCCAGTCTATAGCAAAGGGCAAGGTGAACAATCCGGTATTCCTTTTGGACGAGATAGACAAGCTCGGCAACGATTTTAGAGGGGACCCGGCCGCCGCGCTTTTGGAGGTGCTGGATCCGGAGATGAACAAGGAGTTTTCCGACCATTACATGGAGATACCTTTCGATCTGTCCGATGTCTTCTTCATAACCACGGCCAACACCACGGACCCCATCCCGCGCCCTTTGAGGGACAGGATGGAGCTGATCGAGATGTCCGGTTATACGGAGGAAGAAAAGCTCGGCATCGCAAAGGAGCACCTTATCTCCCGGGAGCTGGAAAAACACGGGCTTTCCAAGGACATGATCGTGTTCGACAACGAAGCGGTCCAGTCCATCATCAGGGAGTATACCAAAGAAGCCGGGGTGAGGAACCTGGAGCGCACCATAGAGACAGTGTGCAGAAAGATAGCTACCGAAGCTGTCAAGAACAAAAAAGACGAGAAAGTCGTGGTCAAGAAAAAAGACCTTCAAAAATACCTTGGCCCGATAAAATTCAGATACGGCATCGCCGAAGAAGAAGACCAGGTCGGCGCGGCTACAGGGCTTGTCTGGACGGAGGTGGGCGGCGATACGGTCCCGGTAGAGGTCACGGTAATGAAGGGCAGGGGCAATCTTATACTTACCGGGATGCTCGGGGACGTGATGCAGGAAAGCGCAAAGGCGGCCATGAGCTTTGTACGTTCAAAAGCGCAGGCACTGGGGCTTGACGAGACTTTTTACAGAAAGATAGATGTTCATCTGCATGTGCCGGAAGGGGCCGTTCCAAAAGACGGGCCATCCGCCGGGATCACAATCGCCACAGCATTAACTTCCGCGCTGTCGGGAGTTGCCGTAAGGAAAGATGTCGCCATGACAGGGGAAATAACGCTCAGGGGAAGGGTGCTTCCGATAGGCGGGCTGAAAGAAAAACTGCTTGCCGCGAAAAGGGCGGGCATGAAAAAGGTCATAATCCCGGAAGAGAACAAAAAAGACCTGATCGAGGTGAAAGAGCAGGTAAAACAGGACCTGAAACTGGAATTTGTGCTTGCTAAGACCATGGATGACGTCCTTAAAGAAGCTCTGATAGACGTCCCCAAAAGCCTGCTTGATCAGAGATCAGAAAAGGAAAAGGCCAAAGAAAAGATCATGCCAATAGCAGAAATGTCCGATGCTGAAGAGACCAAGAACCGCAAGCCAAGGGCGCCGCACTCTTCCGGGGACCAGATTTTCGCTTAAAAACCTTCCGTGCACGCTGTGCTATAATTTTTACATATGGAGTACAAGGATACCCTCAATCTACCCCAGACTTCCTTTCCTATAAAGTTCAATTTCAGGGACAGGGAACCGCAGCTTTTGGAGCATTGGAGCGGAGAAAACATCTACGGGCTGATACAAAAAAAAGGACATGATAAATATGTCCTTCATGACGGGCCTCCTTACCCGAACGGCGATATCCACCTGGGACATGCGCTCAACAAGATCCTCAAGGACATTGTGGTCAAATTCAGGTCGATGGAAGGCTATAGCGTGCCTTTTGTGCCCGGATGGGACTGCCACGGGCTGCCCATTGAGACCCAGCTGCTGAAGGAGCTTTCGGTAAGAAGATCTTCTCTTTCCGTTTACGAATTCAGGCAGAAATGCCGCGAGTATGCTCTCAAATATGTCGAGACGCAAAAGGAGGAGTTCAAAAGGCTGGGGATTTTCGGCAGGTGGGACGCTCCTTATCTTACGCTCAATCCGGAATATGAAGCCGGGGTCATAGAATTGTTCGGCATCATGGCCGACAAAGGATATATATTCAAATCGCTCAAGCCGATCCACTGGTGCCCCAGCTGCGAAACAGCACTGGCGGAGGCCGAGATAGAATACGAGGATGACGAGTCGCCTTCGATATTTGTAAGATTTGATGTGAAATCAGCCGCAGATGTTCCGCATGCGGAACATCTGCGGCATGCATCCTTCATCATCTGGACCACTACGCCCTGGACGCTGCCGTCGAACGTGGCTATAGCAGTACATCCGGAATTTGAATACGCCTTTGTCGAAAATAACGGGCATACGTATGTCATCGCAAAGGAACTTGTGGAGCCATCCGCCAAAAGCATGGGCTGGACGGACTCCAAGATCACCGGCTCCGCCAAAGGCGCCGAGCTTGAGGGGATCGTCTGCTCCCATCCTTTCATCGACAGGGACAGCATCGTGGTCATGGACGAGTTCGTGACGCTTGAGACCGGGACCGGCTGCGTGCATATCGCCCCGGGCCACGGCGAAGAGGATTTTAAAGTTGGGCTGAAGTACAAGCTGCCGATAGTCATGCCGGTAGATCCAAAGGGGTGCTTTACATCCGAAGTCCCTTTTCTTGAGGGCACGCACGTGTGGAAGGCAAATCCGATAGTCCTTGAAAAGCTGAAGGAAAAAGGCGCGCTGCTTTCGTCGGAAAAGATGAAGCACCAGTATCCGCACTGCTGGAGGTGCAAGAGACCCGTTATTTTCAGGGCGACCGAGCAGTGGTTTGTATCTGTGGACCATGACGGCTTGAGGTCAAAAGCTCTTAAAGAGATCGAAAAGACCAAATGGTTCCCCGCGTGGGGCCAGAACAGGATCGGTTCTATGGTCGAAGGCAGGCCAGACTGGTGCATTTCACGGCAGAGATCGTGGGGGATACCGATACCGGCATTTTACTGCAAAAAATGCGGAATACCAAATTATAAGGGCAAGTTCAATAAGGCAGTAGTTGATATGGCCTCAAAAGAGGGGACGGACGCCTGGTTCGTCAAAGAAGCTTCGGATATCCTTCCAAAAGGGCTGAAATGCGAAAAATGCGGAGGCGCCGAATTTGAAAAAGAAACAGATATCATGGATGTCTGGCTGGAATCCGGGTCGAGCCATTTTGCCGTTCTGAGGTCGGATGAGAAGACTTTTTCATGGCCCGCGGACCTTTATCTTGAAGGCAGCGACCAGCATCGCGGCTGGTTCCAGTCCTCGCTGTTGCTGTCGCTGGCGGGCAACGGTGCCGCGCCGTTCAAAACCGTCTTGACCCACGGATTCATGGTGGATGCAGACCGGGAGAAAATTTCCAAAAGCAAATCAGGTGGTTATGAAAAACCGCAGACCGCCGAAGCGTATGTAAAGAAATATGGTGCGGATGTGGTGCGCCTGTGGGTGGCGTCGCAGGATTTTCGTAACGACATCATCGTCAGTGAAGAACGCATCAACAAGGTCGGGGAAACGTATCGCGGCATCCGCAATGCCTTGCGTTACCAGCTTTCCAACCTCTACGATTTTGATCCGGAGCGCCACGCGGTGGCGGCGGATCAGCTCACCGGACTGGATCGCTGGATTTTGGGGGAGTTCGCCAGACTCGAGGCGGAGGTGGTGGCCGCCTACGAGGCCAGTGAATTTCACGTGGTGTATCAAAAGCTCAGCCAGTTTGTTGCGGTCGAACTTTCGGCGGTTTATCACGACGTCATCAAGGACCGGCTCTATACCGATCCAGCGGCTTCGCGGCGGCGGCGTTCCACCCAGACCACTTTGCACCGGCTGGTGGCCGGTCTGTGCCAGTTGTGGTCGCCGATCCTCGTCTTCACGGCGGACGAAGCGTGGGAGTTTATTCCCGGCAAACCCACCGCCTGTGTGCATCTGTCGCACTGGCAGGCGCGCGGTCTGCAGTGTGAGACGGCGGAAATCGCCACATGGCAAAATCTATTCGCGCTTCGGCAGCTGGCTTTGCCCGCATTGGAGCAAGCGCGGCAGGCCAAGCAGATTGGCAAATCCCTGGAGGCCCGGTTGACGATCTCGGGCCGGGGCGCGTTGATGGCGGCGGCGGCGGACGATGGGGAGGCGTTGCGTGAACTGCTCAACGTCTCGGCCCTTGAATTGGTGGACCGCGCCGAAGATCCCCCCACTGTTGCCGTGACGCGGGCCGCGGGACAAAAGTGCGAACGTTGCTGGCATTGGAAAACCGATATCGGCGCGCATCCCCAACACCCGACGCTTTGCCGGCGCTGCGTTGAAGCGGTCGAGCAACGCGCGGTTTAGCGCCCGTTTCCCGCCGGTGCGGTTGGGGAAGGAGGCCGGCAATGGAGCCCGCCGGTTTTTCCGGCTCCGCTGCATGCCGGGCCGGACGCGGGCGTTGACCCGGCCACCTCCCTTTTCTCTCATGTTGCGCGCTTTGATGGCTGCGCCGAAAACCAGTCAAATTGAAAGTGCCTACGGCCGGGAGGCGATCAGGGCGATAACACCCAACAGCAACAGGCCCGCGAGCACGGCGAAGAAAATTTTCACCCAGCTCTTGGGATATCGCCCGGCAATGGCGCCGGTGTAGCCGTTGATCACCACTTGAAATGCCCGCGCCCCGTAGTTGTAGGCCAGCAGCCACACCGGCACGAGGATGTGCTTGAACGTCTGCCGCGAATAGTCGGAGTTCACATTCAGGTTGCGATGCGTGTCCCCCGGCACCTGCGAGGCGCAGAGGGAATACACCTTGCCTTCCATGACCTCGCGCGCGTGTCGCGCCGCGCTCACCAGGTCAATTTGATAACGTTCCACCACCCAGCCCGACACAAATCCCGCATTGTAGGGGGTGAGTTCCCTGGTGGGAAACGGCTCGACCCTGCCCAGCAAATCCGGCTGCACCCCCCGCGATGCCGACACCAGTTCGTCGTCAAAAAAATGATCGAGCGAACCCGAACACCATTGCCAGCGCACCTTTTGCACCTGTCGCGTCTGGGTCCGGCCATTCGCGTCACGATACGTTTCCGTCTCGTAGTAGTAATAACCCGCCTCGGCCGTCCAGTCCGCGTGGACCTGCGCGTCGAACGTCCAGTACGGGATGTAAAGGCCCTTCACCGTGTCCGTCAGCGCCGCGCGCTTGAGTTTGCTCGGCGCGAACCACCGGCTGCCGTACCACCGGCGAATGTTCTCCCGCACCTGGGTCTCGCTGATTTTGAACGGCAGCAAGCTCTCCGGGCTGAACGCCTCCTTGATTTCCTCGTACGTCACCAGCGCCGCCGAGCCGCAGAAATTGCAGCGTTGCCCGACGCGCTCGGGATCGAACACCGAGATCGCCTGGCAACTCTGGCATTTGACGGACGTTTTCTTCGCCTGCCAGCCGCGCTTGTCATCGGGAATGTTCCGAATAGCCGCGACCAGGTCGTGCTCCTTGATGGCCTGCTCGCCCGCGGCGTTCAGTTCCACCTGCGCCGGCGACGTCGTGCCGCAGAACGGGCAGATGAGCGCCTGTTTGGCGGGATTCCATTCCGCCGCCGCCCCGCACGCCGGGCAGGAGAATTTCTTTTGGGCTGTTGCTTCAGACATGGGAATCAAGGCAGGGGAATGAGCGGCAGGGGAATCGAGGAAAGACTTCTTGGGATTATTCCTTTGCCGTTCATTCCCGTGCCTTTAACTGAATGGTGACAAACTCGATTTTCGCGTGGTTCAAGTTGATCCACTGGATCGCCTTTAGGCTGGTGAGCGCGAGCAGCCTGCGCAAATGGGATTCCACATGCTGCTGGCCCTCGGTGACTGCCGTGAGTCGAAAGGCGGTTCCGGGCGAGTGAACCATCATCCGCTGCCCGCCCAAATCAATCCCGCTACGGCTGAGATTGACGTGCTGCTCAATTTTGGCAGCACCTCCCATAAAGTGAATCAACGCTTCTTGATACAATTCGACCGCAAGGAATGCCCCCCAATCCTGCAGCAGGTCACACAGAGTTTTCCGCAGGATGACACAGGCGGGCGTCAAATCCTGCCAACGCCCGGCGATGTTGGTAAAGCTGCGACGCGCTTCCGGCGTCAGGCTGGTGGCCAGGATTTTGCCTTGAACTTTGGCGGGGCGAAGGTTGAGCAGTTTGCCGCGCGGGATTCCGAGTAGAAACAGGTAATTGAGCAACTGGGCTTCATGTTCACTGCCCAAGGCGGCATCGGTTTTCAATTCGTAAACTGCGTCATCAGCCACCAAATCCAGATAATACCGCTTGGAAAATTCTCGATGTGTAACTGTTAAGGGGACTTCGGTCCAAACCGAGCAGAATCCGTCACTCACCAGTCGTGCCTTGAGATCCGCTTGATAAGCGGACTCGTTGCAAAGCCGACCCAGTTCGTTCTGGCTGGCGTAGGCGTGCCCCATTATGCGGTAATCCAATCCCTCGAAAGCGGCGCCATCCAAGGGCTTGATCTGGACTGGGCAGTGAATCGGCATGAGGAAAAAGGCAGAGGAATGTTCGGCAGGGGAATGAATTTAAGAAATTTCCTTGGAAATCATTCCGCTGCCGTTCATTCCCCTGCCTTCGATTTCAGGACTTCAGAAACTCATCCAACGCCGTACGCGTCACGCGCCAGGTCGAGCCGATCTTCTTTCCTTTGAGATCGCCTTTCTCCAGCGTCGCCAGCACGTCGGCTTCGCTCACGCCAAGCACCTTGGCCACCTCACTCGTGCCGAGCAGTTCGGGGATTCCACCCGCACTTGAAATCACCGGCGGCACGGCCCCCGCCGCGGCGGGCGTGGTTTGTTGCGCGCCCATCGCGGCCATCATTTGCTGGCCCATGGCGAGGCCCGCGCCAAGTTGCGCGGCAGTATTGGCCATGCCGCCGCCTTCACCGCCTTTGCCCATCGCCTCGGCCATCTGAAATTTCACGTAGTCGTTCAGATTGCCAATCGCCTGCATGCTGCTGCGCTTGTCAATCGCCTGTTCCACTTCCGGCGGCACGGAGACGTTCTCGACAATGAAGCTGGCGATCTCGATGCCGTACTTGCTCGTGACGGCGGGATTGATGGCCGGCAACAACGCATCGCCCAGCTCGGAGTATCGCGAGGCCACATCCAGCACCGGCACCTTGGACGACGCGAGCGCATCGGTGAACACACTGACAATGCGCGAGCGCATGGTATCCGCGAATTCATCCAGTCGGAATTGATGGTCTGTTCCGGCGACTTCCTTGAGGAAGGTTTTCACGTCCACGACCTTGAAATCGAACGTGCCGTAGGCGCGGGCGCGCACGATGCCAAAATCCTGGTCGCGCAGCATGATGGGATTGGCCGTGCCCCACTTGTTGCCGGTGAACAGGCGCGTGTTGACGTAGTAGATGTCCGCCTTGAACGGCGATTCGAAGCCGTACTTCCAGCCCTTGAGCGTGGAGAGGATCGGGATGTTGTCGGTGGTGAGCGAGTATTTGCCCGGGCCGAAGGTGTCGCCAAACTGGCCCAGGTAAATGAACTGCGCCGTCTGCGATTCGCGCACGATAAGTTGCGCGCCGCGCTTGATTTCCTTGTCCTCATCCGGGAAGCGCCACGAGATCGTGTCGCGCGAATCGTCCTGCCACTGGATGATCTCCAGGAACTGTGTTTTCAGATAATCCATCAGACCCATAGTTTTCCTTTCGTTGGGCGTATCATCGGACAAATCGGAAATCTGTGAAGCATAATTTCCGGGGAATTGTGTAATCACCTGACGCGACTCTGAACTTGCGCAATGTTGCTCGACCGGGAAATGTCTAGCGCATGGCAGCACAATCGTTGAACTGTCCCAACTGTGGCGCGGCCGCCTCCTCGGAAGCCACGCGCTGTGAACATTGCAACTCCCGCCTGGCCACGGTCGCCTGCCCCTCCTGCTTTGGGATGATCTTTCGCGGCGCGAAGTTCTGTTCGCATTGCGGCATGGAAGTGCAGCGCGTCGAAAGGCGCGCCAGTGAAATCTGCAATTGTCCGCGATGCCGCGTGAACATGCGGGAGGTCACCCTGGGCAAAAGCACGATGCGCGAGTGTTCCGTGTGCGAAGGCGTCTGGGTGGATACCGTGGCGCTGCACCAGATTTGCACCGATCGCGAGCGTCAGGCGTCCATTCTTGGCAACGCAGCCGACCTCGTCCCTGCGGCGTCCCGGTCAATCGAGCAGGTGCGTTATGTGCCCTGCCCATCCTGCAAACAGCTCATGCACCGCGTCAACTTCGCCAAGTGCTCGAACGTCATCGTGGACGTCTGCAAACCGCATGGCACGTGGTTCGACAAGGAGGAGTTACACCGCATCGTGCGGTTTATCAATGCGGGGGGGCTGGACGTGGCCCGCCAGAGGGAAATGGAGGCGCTCGAACAACAACGGCGGGAAGCCAGTGCGGTCCGGATGGCCGCCGTCGGGCGTGACCGGCCGACGGGTTACGGCTCCTTTGCTCCCGGCGCGCGGGAAAACGCCATCCATCTTGCCTTGGGTGCCCTGTTCGATTCCTGGTTTGATTAAGCGGGGGGGTGGGCGGCACCGGAAACGGGCACCGGGGGGCTGGAGTCGCCAACGATCGTGTATGCAAGCCGCGTGGCGCGCTCAGAAATGCACCCCCAGGGTCAGCAGCACGGCATGGCTGATGAACTGGTAAGTGCCATCGGCGGTTTGGCCGGTGAACAGGCCGGGTTGCGACGAGGGCGTGCTGCCGGTGACGCGGTGTTCCGGTCCATAGCCCAGCTGGTAGGTCAGATCAAAATCGAGGCGGCGTCCTGTGCGCCCCGTGCCCACACTGAAAAAGTGGCGGTCGAGATCGGCGGCGAGCGGCGAGTAATACGTGTCCGGGACGGAACTCTCGTTGAACAGATAACCGGCACTGACGCGCCAGCCTCCGGCCAGATAATGCGTCGCGCCCACGCAATAGTTCCAACTGCCCCGCCATTCCAGAGCAATCGGAATATTCTGCTGCACGGGAAAAGGCGGCGGCGTTTTTTGGCGGAGCAAAATTGTTCCGAGACAACTCCAGTCCGTGTAGTCCGCGTTGACTTCCAGATTCCATTTCGGGGTCGGGCGGAACGAGATACCGAACGCCACGGTCAGCGGGAATTTGAAGCCGGCTTCGGCATCCAGCCGCGTGGGCTGGATGATCGGTTGCTGTTCGAACTGCGTGTGACCGCCCAGTGTGAAGCGGGTCGGGCTGCGGAAGGTGACGCCGAGGGAAACGCTTTCGTGCGCCCGCCAGAGCACACCCCCATTGCAGCCGAGGCTGAAGGCGTCGCCGCGGAAGCGAAAATTGTTGGCAAACGGGGTCGCGGTGCGCAGCAGACCCTGTTCGAGCTGAAGGTCGGCATAGTCGAGCAACAACCCGGCGCCGAGCGACAACCCCAACGGCAGCTTGATCGCCGCCGCCGGGCTGAAGCGGAGATAAGTCAGTCTGGCTTTTGTGCCGACCGAGCGGAAACCGGTGTCGTCCGGCCAGTTCACGCTGGCCCCGTAGGGGGCATAGAGCCCGACGCCCCAGCTCAGCGGCGCGGATTCCAGGTTGTGCGTGTAGAAGAATTGCGGCGCTGCGGCCGCGTTGTTTTTCAAATGGTAGGTCCGGCCGTAATTTGGCGCGCCCGGCGGCGGTTCGTAGGCGGGATCCAGGTACAATCCGTAAATGCCGAGGCGTAAATCGTGCGGGCCGGATTGGGTGAGGCCCGCCGGATTGTAGTAAACGGCGGAGGCGTTGTCGGCCGTGGCGACAAATGCTTCACCCCGCGCGGCAGCGAAACCATCCTGGCTCACCAAACGCATGCCATTGGCGCACAACCAGCATGGCGTGAGCAGTCCGATGGCTGTCCAAGACAGCTTGGCCGTGGGCTTGAATTTCATTCCGGAAAACCGCTCAAATTGGTCCGGTAATTACACGGGGCATCGGTGGGGGGCAAGATTGTTTCGCGTCGGTCCGGTCCGGTCCGGCTTCGCGGCTTTACTTTATGCCGTCGGCGGATAGTTTGGCGGCATGAGCCGGTTCGTTCAGTGGGGACTAAGTGTCTGGCTGCTTGCCTCCGGTCCGGCGGCGTTCGGCGGTGCATTCACGTCGCTCTACGCATTCGGGGATGGCGTCTGCACCACGACCAATGGACCGGGCGGTCCGTTTTACCACGGGAACCGTTTTTGCAATGGGCGCGTCTGGATCGAAGTGTTGTGCACGCGTCTGGGCATCACCTACGACGCGAACAAGAACTGGTCTTTCTTCGGGCACTACAGTCCGAATCTCGTGACCAATTTGCAGAACTTCACGCCCCCCGCCGACGCCGCCACCGCGCTTTTTCTCATCTGGGTGGCAGACGCGGATTTTGTGTACGCCATCACCCAGTATGGTCCCTACACCACCAACAACCTGGCGACCTGGACCAATGCGATCAATCTTTCGCTCTCCAATCACTGGGCGGCGCTGGAGGTGCTGTATCAAAAGGGCGCGCGCACGCTCATCATGCCCAATGCCGTGGATTTGACCCGGGTGCCGTTTTATGCCGGTCTGGCGGTGGCCAGCAAAACTTTCATCCGGCAGCGCATTGTGGATTTCAATCTACAGTTGGCGGCGTTGCTGGAGCGCGCGCGACAGGCGTGGCCGGATTTGAGGATCGTGGCGCCGGATATTTTTCAACTGCTCGAGGACCTGGTGGCGCGGGCGGCGGACTACGGGCTGGTCCACGCGCTCAGCAACGGGCAAAGCGTGGACGCGTTGAGCGACCCGGCGTTGCTGGACAAATCACTGGCCGGGCCGGGCGCCAATTACCTTTTTTGGGATTATCTGGATCCCTCGGCCCGGGCGCATGCCGTGGTGGCTGATGTGACATTGCAGTTACTGTCGCCGGCGCGGATAACGGCGCTGGAGACGTCCGGCTCGAACCATCAGTTGACTCTCAGCAGCCTGCCGATCGGGCTGGGTGGTTGGGTGGATGCTTCGGCCGACCTGTTGAACTGGAGTCCCGGCGTCACCGTGGCCGCAACGAACGCCACCGAGACCGTAAGCTGTCCGGCCGATCAGCCCGTTCGCTTCTATCGGTTACGGTTTCCCTTTGCGTGGTCCTGGCCGTGAGCCTTCCGTGGCGGCGGCCGGAACGCCTGCGGGCGCGCCCCCTGGGGCGGCCCGCCAAAACGCGTTACAAGTGCGCCGCGGCTTGATTTCTGCGCCCGCTCTCCTAGTCTGATACGCTCGAATCTTATCCGGTTCGCAGCGGGATTGATTTATGAGTTTGAACAATGACGAAATCCGCCGTTACTCGCGGCACCTGATTCTGCCCGAGGTCGGTCTGGCGGGGCAAAAGAAGATCAAAGCGGCCAGTGTGTTGTGCGTGGGCGCCGGTGGACTGGGTTCGCCGATTGCGATGTATCTCGCGGCGGCGGGCATCGGCAAGCTCGGCATTGTGGACTTTGACACGGTGGATTACTCGAATCTGCAGCGCCAGATACTGCACACCGACGCCGACGTGGGCCGTTCCAAGGCAAAGTCCGCCAGGGAAACCATCCAGGCGCTGAATCCCCACACCGAGGTGGTGTTGCACGAAACCACCATCAACTCGGGCAACGCGCTGGAGATCATCGCCCCCTACGACATCGTGGTGGACGGCACGGACAATTTTCCGACGCGTTACCTGACCAATGATGCCTGTGTGTTGCTCAAGAAGCCGAACGTGTACGGCTCGATTTTCCGTTTCGAGGGGCAGGCCAGCGTGTTTGCCCCCCACCTCGGCGGGCCGTGCTATCGCTGTCTGTATCCCGAACCGCCTCCTCCGGGCCTGGTGCCCAGTTGTGCCGAAGGCGGCGTGTTGGGCGTCTTGCCGGGCATTATCGGCTGCATTCAAACCACCGAAATTTTCAAGCTGATTCTCGGAAAAGGCGCGTCGCTCATCGGCCGGTTGCTGCTCTTCAACGCCCTCGACATGAAGTTTCGGGAGCTCAAGTTGCGGCGGGATCCGCAATGTCCGCTCTGCGGGGAGCATCCCACCGTCACCGGGTTGATTGATTACCATCAATTCTGCGGACTGCCTGCTGCCCCGGCCCAGCCCGGGGACAACCCCGACGAAGTGACGGTGCAGGAGATGAAGCAGGCGCTGGATGATCCCCAGCGGAACATCAAAGTGCTCGATATTCGCGAGGAGTTCGAATACGAGATTTCCAAAGTGAACGGCCTGCCGCTGTTTCCGCACAGCCAATTGCGCCAGCGGTTCACCGAACTGGACCCGAACCAGCAGTACTATCTGTTTTGCAAAATTGGGAACCGCTCGCTGGCTGCGGTGGAGTTTCTCCGCGAACAGGGTTTCAAATATGTGAAAAGCGTCAAAGGCGGGCTCGACGCCTGGTGCGAAGAAATTGACGCCAAGGTGCCGCGGTACTGAGACCACGCCCCGCGGCCCGGAAAAACGCGTCCGGATTGCCCCGCCCGGGCGCGCCGGCGCGATCAAATCCGCCCGACAACTTTCCGGTCGTGCGGCGGTCGTCCGCGCGGGCCGGAGGGCGGTCAGAGAACAGGGACCGCTTTTTCATTTCGGCGCACAGGGTTTTCACCTAGTTTTTGGTTCATGAAATTTTGTCTCGTGCTGGGCGCGGTGTTGCTCGGCGTGTTGCTCGCCGGTTGTATCACCACGGAATCGAGATGGCGCTATCCGGTCACCGCGACCACGAACCAAGTGGACGTGTATCATGGCGTCGCCGTGCCGGATCCGTATCGCTGGTTGGAGGATGACCATGCTGCGGCGACCAAGGCCTGGGTGGCGGCGGAGAACCGGGTCACGTTTGCCTATCTGGCGACCATTCCGCAACGGGAGGCGATCCGGCGGCGGTTGACCGAATTGTGGAACTACGAGCGTTACGGCGTGCCGTTCAGGGAGGGTTCGCGTTACTTTTATTACAAGAACGACGGGTTGCAAAATCAGAGCGTGCTGTACACGCTGCCCACGCTGACGGCGGAACCGACCGTGCTGCTGGACCCGAATCAACTTTCTGCCGACGGCACGGTGGCGTTGAGCGGCATCGCGATCAGCCGGGATGGCCAGCTCCTGGCGTATGGGTTGTCCACGGCGGGTTCGGACTGGCAGGAGTGGCGCGTGCGCGATGTGGCGAGCCAGACCGACCGGCCGGAGGTCATCAAGTGGGTGAAATTTTCCGGCGCCGCCTGGGCGAAGGACGGGAGTGGTTTCTACTATTCGCGATATGACGAACCATCCGCTGCCGCCCTGCTGACGAAGGTGAATTACTTTCATAAATTGTATTTCCACCGGCTCGGCACACCGCAGAGCGAGGACCGGCTGATTTATCATCGGCCCGATCACAAGGAGTGGAGTTTCGGCGGAACGGTCACCGAGGATGGTCGTTATCTGATCATCACCTCGGGCGAGGGGACGGATCCGCGGACCCGGGTGTTGTATCAGGACCTGCAAACGCCGGACGCCCCCGTGGTGGAACTGCTGATGGATTTTGACGCCGACTACTCGTTTATTGACAATGACGGTCCAATTTTCTGGTTCAAGACGGATTTGGACGCGCCGCGGCACCGCATCATCGGAGTGGATATTCGCCGGCCGGCGCGCGCGCACTGGCGGGAACTGGTGCCGCAGGCGGCAGAAACCTTGACGGGCGTCAGCGTGATCAACCACCAGTTCGTCTGTACCTACCTGCAAGATGCGCACAGCCAGGTGAAGATTTATGATCTCGCGGGCCGGTTCATTCGCGAAGTGCAGTTGCCGGGACTCGGCACTGTCGGTGGCCTGGCCGGCAAGCGCGAGGACACGGAGACTTTCTATTCGTTCACGAGCTTCACGACGCCAGGCGTGATTTACCGGCTGGACCTGAACACAGGCCAGAGCGAATTATTCCGCGCGCCCAGGTTGAAATTCAACCCGGCGGATTACGAGACGCGACAGGTGTTCTACGCGAGCCGGGACGGAACGAAAGTGCCGATGTTCATCACCCATAAGAAAGGGCTGCGGCTGGATGGGAGGAATCCGACGCTGCTGTATGGGTACGGCGGTTTCAACATCAGTCTCACCCCGGGCTTTTCGGTGGCCAATCTCGCGTGGATGGAAATGGGCGGGGTGTACGCGATGCCGAACCTGCGTGGTGGCGGAGAGTATGGAGAGGAATGGCATCAAGCGGGGACGAAGTTGCGGAAGCAGAATGTGTTTGATGATTTCCTTGCGGCGGCCGAGTGGTTGATCGCGAATCATTATACCAATCCGAAGCAGCTGGCGATTGCCGGCGGCAGCAATGGGGGGTTGCTGGTGGGGGCTTGTTTGACCCAGCGACCCGAGCTGTTTGGCGCGGCCCTGCCCGCGGTGGGGGTCATGGACATGTTGCGCTTCCAAAAATTCACCATCGGCTGGGCGTGGACGAGCGACTATGGATCTTCAGATGATCCCGAGCAGTTCCGGGCGCTTTACGCCTACTCGCCGCTGCACAACATCAAACCCGGCACGCGCTATCCCGCCACGCTGATCACCACTGCGGATCATGACGACCGCGTCGTGCCGGCGCACAGCTTCAAATTCGCCGCCGCCTTGCAGGCGGCGCAGGCCGGGCCCGCGCCGGTTCTGATCCGGATTGAAACGAAAGCCGGCCATGGCGCGGGCAAACCGACCACGAAACTTATAGCGGAGGCCGCCGACCGCTGGGCGTTCCTGGTGCGATCCTTGCACATGCAGCCCGCACTTCCCCATTGACCCGGCTCAATATGAAGCGGCGATCTTCCTGGCACTGGCGTCTGGTGCCTTGGCTCAACATCATGGCGGTGGCTTCCGCGCAAATCCCGGAAAATCTGGTGGTCGAAGGCATTCCCCCGGTCCCGCCCGGCTTGATGGCGTCCGTGCGGCCCTACCTGGAATTCCGCGCCGCGGGCTTCACCGGTTGGCATCCCACGCGCCGCGAGCTGTTGATCACCACCCGCTTTGCGGACACGCCGCAGTTGCACGAGGTGAAATTTCCCGGCGGCGCGCGGCGGCAATTGACCTTCACGCCCGAACCGGTGCGTGGCGGCAGTTGGCAGCCGAAGCAGGGGAACTACATCGTCTTTGCGCAGGACAAGGGCGGCGGGGAATTTTATCAATACTACCGGCTCGATCCCGATACGGGCCGCATCACGTTGTTAACGGACGGCAGGTCACGCAACGGCAGCGGACGATTCTCCGAGGACGGCAAAATGTTTGCCTATACCTCAACGCGGCGGACCGGTCGCGATACGGACGTCTGGCTGATGGATCCCGCCGACCCGAAATCGGATCGGCTGCTGTGCGAGTTGGCCGGCGGCGGCTGGAGCGTGAGTGGCTGGTCGCCCGAAGGAGCGAAGTTGTTGTTGCGCGAGTACCTTTCCATTAACCAGAGCCGGCTTTACATCGTTGATGCGAGGACGGGCGCGAAGGAATTGCTGACACCGGATGAAGCGACGCCGGTTTCCTACGGCGAGGCGCAGTTCGCGAGGGACGGCAAATCCCTTTTCTGCACGACGGACAAGGATTCGGAATTTGAGCGGCTGGCGCGGCTGGATTTGCGGACGAGGGAGATCACTGTGTTGAGCGGCGGGATTTCCTGGAACGTCACGGAGTTCGATCTCTCTCCGGATGGGAAGACCATTGCGTTCATTACGAACGAGGATGGGGTTGGGAAGATTCATTTAATCGAAGCCAGGTCGGGCAGGAAGCTGCGCGGGCCGGAATTGCCACTGGGCATTCCGTCCGGCGTGAAGTGGCATGAGAATGGACGGGACCTGGCGTTCAACTTCAATTCAGCGCAATCTCCGACCGATGCCTGTTCGTACAACGTGAAGACGCGCAAACTTGAGCGCTGGACGGAAAGCGAGACGGGCGGCTTGAACCCGGCCAACTTCATTGAGCCAGAGTTGGTTCGCGTGAAGAGCTTTGATGGATTGCCAGTCTCAGGCTTTTTGTATCGGCCCGACGCGAAGAAGTTTCCCGGCAAACGCCCGATCATTGTGAGCATCCACGGCGGCCCCGAAAGCCAGTCGCGTCCGATCTTTCAGGCGCGGAATAATTACTATCTGAGCGAGTTGGGCGTGGCGATTCTGTTTCCGAATGTGCGCGGGTCGAGCGGTTACGGCAAAACCTTCCTGACCTTGGACAACGGTTTCAAGCGCGAGGATTCGGTCAAGGACATCGGCACGTTCCTGGACTGGATCGCCATGGACAAGTTGCTGGACGCCGACCGGATCGCGGTGATGGGGAGCAGCTACGGCGGTTACATGGCGCTGGCGAGTTTGACGCATTTTAGTGATCGCTTGCGTTGCGGCGTGGACGTGGTGGGCATTTCCAGTTTCATCACGTTTTTGAAAAACACCCAGGATTACCGGCGCGATTTGCGCCGGGTCGAATATGGCGACGAGCGCGATCCCGCCATGGCCGAATTTTTCCAACGCATTTCGCCGCTGACCAATGTGGATAAAATCCGCAAGCCGCTGTTTGTTGTGCAAGGTCAGAATGATCCGCGGGTGCCGGTCACCGAGGCCGAACAGATGGTCAAAGCATTGCGGGAGCGGGGCGGGGTCACGTGGTATTTGCTGGCCAAAGATGAAGGTCACGGGTTCGCCAAAAAGCAGAACGCGGATTTCCAATTCCTAAGCACGATCCAGTTTTTGCAGGAGCACTTGCTGCGGTGAGCCCGGCTTCCCGATGCGTTGCGCCGGTCGTGGCGCTCGCCCACCCGCCCCCACTCCGGCTCACTTTTCCCGCCCCGCCGGCCCTGCGCGTCATGGGCGAAGGCGCATGACGCCATCACGCGAACGCACGCCACGAGCCGCCGGCGCATCCTTGCGGGCGGGAAACTGGAGATCCGACCCGGATAAACGAAATGCATCGTGGGGTGGCAGGGAGTGAAGGCGGCGGTGAATCCACACCCGGGCGGGCGGCGGGATTCGCCTCCTGCCCCCGGGCCGTGACCGAGATTTTCCCGGGGAAATTTTTTTGCCGCGGAGACAGCAAAGACAAATTTTTGTCCGCGAACGGGACAAGCAAACCGCGGTCAAACCGCATTTTCCGCGAGTGCTGGTGCTGGTATATGGATTGCTTTTTGAGCGGCATGAAAATGCGCGACGCAACTCGGCCCGAGCTGGTGGCGCATTTCTTTCCGTTGCCGCCTCAGCGCGTCAACGAAAGTCCCATCATAACTCCGCTAGTTACGTATTGGGCGGAAGCCTGATATTCTTCTCTACTGGGTTTGGTTTCTGGGGGCTGGCTCGCACCAGCCCCCAGTTTTTATCCGCCGATTAAAAATCGTGGGTCAGAATGGCCTCCGCGCGACGACAGAGTTCGCGTCCGTAATCCGTCCAGAGACCCTGACCCCAGTAGCGGTAGCAACTGGTCTGCGAGCAGAGCAGATAGAACAGCGCGTTGCGATAGCGATGCTCACGGGGGGAAATCTTTGCCTGCAAAACTTTCTCGTTGAACAGCGAACTGACCTTCTCCATCGGGCCGAGCACATTTTCATAGCCGCGCACCCAGGAAATGTCATTGGTCCAACTACCGCCTTCCATATTGAAACGGTGATCTTCCTGTTTCAATTGCGTGATGACCGCCGCGAGTTTTTGGGCTCCCGCTCCGGGCGAAAAACGCTCCCAGATTCGTTTTTGGTGAATCGGTTGCAGCGGGGGAAAATCCGTGGTTTTCAGGCCGAGCGTGTAAAGGTGATCCAGATATTCCGACACGTTCAACAGTGGCGTGGTCGAGCCACTCGCTTCACGCACCACTTCCATGAACTTTGGCGGAAATTCATTCATCATCACGCCGCCGTTTTCGCCGTCGGCAATTTGCGTCACCAGCGGGGGCACGGATTTTCCGGCCAGTTGCCAGCGCGACAGACCTTTGGCTTCGTAATAGGGCTGCATTTGGGCCACGAGCTTCGTATCGCTGCCCTGGGTTTTGATGATGGCGATGATGCTGGCTTCGTCGCCATTTGCGTTCCGGCAAATCAACCGATGGGGTAAATGTTTCTGCTCCGGGCCGTTGCCGGTGTCGGGCTGCTCCACGGTGTGTTCCTGCACCAGCACCCATTCGTAGCCGCAATCCTTCAGGGTTTTGACAAATTCGTAGGCCGTATCGGGATGGTTGGGCAGGGCCATCTCGGGCGGCGAAAAGCCGCGGATGCGCCGCAGCGCCTCCAGACCAAAAATGGCGGCGAAATGATGCTGGAACGCCTTCACGTGCAGACGAAAATCCTGCACCGGGGTTGAAGGCGCCACCGCGTGTCCCCAGGCCATGCCCAGCCACTCCACCGCGTCCTGAAATTCGGGTTCACAGGTGATGCGTTTGAGTTGATCGAATACGTCATGCAGGCCCATTTGCCGGAGACCGTGTAACAGTGTGCCGGAGTACTCAAGCATCACCCGCGGCTGTTTCCCCTCGGCAATCAGCTGGGGAATGAACTCGCCCATGCGCTTGTAACACCAATGGAAAACCGCGGCGTTGTGGTTGTCCCCGACGTCGGGATGGTCCATCATGAACTTTAAATTGCTGATGACTTGGGCCGTGCGCAGCTCCGGTCCGCCGGCGGGAATCAGGGGCTGGTGCATGTGCAGCGCGATCGCACAGGCGCTGGTGACCGCCGGCCAGTTCACGGCGGACTCGTGTGCGGCGGTCCGGTTCCGCTGCTGGACAGTGTCGGTGATCAGGGCTTCCTGACCGCAGATGTTGGGAAGGTTCTCGACGTATTCCGGAAGCGCGTGCGCGTTCATAAAGCCGGGAAATGCTCGGATAGAAGCCGGAGCGAGTCAATCAAGGGGTTTTCTGACGTTGCAATCGTCGGCGCATCCCGTCAGACTGGCCGGGTTAAAAATAATCGAGCCTTTCAGTTGAAGGCGGACGTTGTATATGAATATCAATCCGGAAACGGACCTTGACCTGGAAAAATTGTTTCTGCCCGCGTGGGCCCAGCAGGACGCCAACGCGGCCGACCGCTACGCCAAGTACACGGGAGACGAAGGAGCCGTCCGGACGGAACGCGACGCACGGCGCGACGGACGCTCCCGCCCATCGGGCGAGGACTTCGGCCGCAACCGGCGTGGGCCCGGAGGATTCAAGAAAGACCGGCGGGACGCTCAATCGCCGCGGGGACCGCGGCGTGACGCCTTTGCCCCCCGGGACGGCGGACGGCGCCGGGACTTTCCACGTGGCGAGCGGCGCGACGCCCGTCCCATGGCGAAGCCGGCCGAACTGCCGCCGTTGCCGGAGATCGCCGTGGCGATCGTCCCTGACGAGCGGGGCGTGGAATCCATGGCGCGCCAGGTCAAAATGACGGGCCGGGCCTTCCCGCTGTTTGACATCGCCTTCCTCATCATTCAAAAACCCGAGCGGTACAGCATCAAATTCACCGTGCGCAAGGACCCGCAGGGACAGGTATTGCAACCGTTGTTTCGCTGCGGGCTGGATGACACCATCTGGTTGAACGAGGCCGAGGCGGTGGCGCATGTGCTGCAGAAGCATTTTGCGACCTTTTATCAAACGGAGAAAGTGCAGGCGGAAGCGCCGAAGGGCGTTTACACGTTCGTGGCACAGTGCGGTTTGAGCGGGGTGATCCTCGGCCCGCCCAATTATCACGATTACCAGAACAAACTGCGCAAACTGCACGCTGAGCGCTTCGCGCGGATGCCATTTGAAGCCTTCAAGGCGCGGGTGAAAATCGTGCGCGACGAAACCGTGGTGCGGCAATGGATCGAGGAACAAAGCTGGAAGACCGAATACACCTGCCTGAATGTGCCGGAGCCGTTGAAGTTGCTGACACGTGAAGCCGTGGAAGAGCATTTCCGGGCGACCCATCAGGAAGCCATCATCAAACCGACGGAAGCGCACCAGGTGAGCGGCGTGGCGGCACGCGCACTGCGGGGAGGATTGGGGCGGCTGGTGGGCCAGCTGTTGGCGGAGCAGCGCCGTTTTCCCATGCAAATTGCCACGGCCTTGAGCCAGGCGTTCGCCCGGCAAGGATTGCAGTTCTTCAAGGTAAACAAGACCGTGACCCACGTCGCTGTGGCCCGCCCGCATTATCTGGATTTGGAAAGCACTCCGGTATCCGCGGGAGTAAAACGCATCGTCGAATCCATCAACGCCAATCCCAAATCCAACCGGCGCACCTTGATCGAAACATTGGCGCCGACGCCGCCGCTGGCGGCCCCCGTTCCAGCCTCAACGGAGGGGGAAGCCCCCGCTGGAGGTGCGCCCGTGGGCGAGCGGGCAAAATCGGAGCCGACGCCCGAGCAAACGGCATTGATTTCCGACCTGCACTGGCTCATCCACCAGGGGCATGTGCTGGAGTTTGCCGATGGCCGATTGGAAACGGCCAAAAAACCGGCGCCAAAACCGTCCCCGGCCAGGGCCGCGGCAACCCCGGCCGCGACCGAAGTGGGGACGCCGCCCGTCGAGGCGGCAACGGGTCCGGTCCTGATCTCCGGGAATCCCGAACCGCCGGTTGTGAGCGTCGAAAGTGTGACGACCCATCAAGCCGCGGCACCCGGTCAAAGCGGAGCGTCTCCCGGAGCCCCACTGCCGGCAAAGGAGAATTCGCCGGCGGCGGAGGCTTCGTTGCCGGCGGCGGATGCGCCGCCGACGCCCCCCGGCTGATCAAGCACCTGCAAACGAACAAACCGCGCCCGGGCAGTCCCGCACGGGGCGCGGTTTGTGGTGCCGAAGCCGGGCTGAAATCTCAGGCCTTGGCCAGGCGCTCAAAAATGCCGGCGAACGTGGATTTGGGTTCCACCACGGTCTGACGCACCTTGAGCTGGCCGAGGATGGCGTGCCAGCCGATGTAGATTTTGTGCCATTGATTTTCCAGGCTGCGCAGCGCCCCTTCACTCATTTCGCTGAGATAGCGCAAGGAAGGGGAGTTGCCGATCAGGCCGTGGATTTCCTCCTTGGTCGGGGAGGCGACCTCCATGCCCGCGAGGATCAGCTCGAGTTCCTGCACGAGGACGCTTTTGATTTCCAGGAAGTGGGTTTCATCGTCGGCGTTGAATTTTTTGGAACGCGCCAGATTGATGAAGCTGTTGAATTGCTTCCAACATTCGAGATAGTTCTCGGTTTGTTGGATCAGGGGATTGACTTTGGTGTTGCTCATAATAGGGACTGCTTGCGTTTGTAGGTGGTTTGACTTTGCGGTGTGGTGAGAAAAATGAAAGCGCCTCCGCGCATTTCCCGGGCGGTGATTTTCAGGCCCGGAAAATGGATGACCAGTTCCCCCAGCGAGAGCCGCGCGGCTTGTGCTTCATTGAAGGTGCGCATGACGGCCTGGCCGATGGATCGCAGCAAATCATTGGGGAACGAGGAGGGGATTGTGGTGGCCAAAATCTGACCGGTGCGGTCAATGCTGAAGCTGCCCGTATAGAGCTGCAACAGGGGTTTGGTGGATCGGAACCAGCTGGTTATGAAGCCCATAAAGTGACGATTTTTTTCATGCGTTCCCGCAGGTCTTCGGCGGTCAGGTCCGGCTTCCAGCCAACGCACAGATCCGTTCCTCCCTTGTTGGCAATCGTGAGATTTTGCTGTGCGCCCATTCCGGTGATGAGATCGAGGTTGCCCGCTTGCAGGGATTCGCCCAGCTCGCGGAAGCGGTTGACGCTTTGTCGCACCCAAGTGGCCAGGAGTTCAGGCTGGTTCAGACCGCGTGAATCAATCCGGGTGTCCGCCACCATCTTCAAGGCAAACTCCACGCCGTCGGTCTCCATCAATGCCGTCAACCCGCTGGCCGGGGTCAACGGTGAATCCGGAGGGCCGGCCGGCGCGATCGTCTCGACGGCCTCGGGGGCGTGGTTGCTTTCATCAATGGCCTGGGCGGTTTCAAGCAGTAGCGCGTTGTAAGGTTTGAAAATGGTCCGTGGCCGGGCCGGTTCCGCCGGGAGAAATTCGAAGTTTCCGGCTTTCCAGCGCAAGATGCGTTGGAAGGCGGCCTCGCCCCGCACCTCCTCGGTTTCGGCGTCAACCACCTCGCCGTTGCTGACCCAGATGTGGCCGGTAAACGGGCCGTTGGTGATCCGCAGCACGGTGGAACCCTGGGAGATGCATTCCAGTTGCACCAGGTCCACCAAACTCTTGCTTTGCACCCCGCGGAACCCGGGCTCCTCCTCGCGCGCGAGCAAGGATTCCATGCACTCGACGAACTGCGCCATCTCCGCTTCCGAGGAAGGCTTCGACCAGTAAAGGTCCACGCCGAGGGCGTAAACACGCGAGCGGAAGCGCTCATCGGCATTTGAGGTCAGCACGACGGTGCGCAGCTCGGGCCATTTGCGCCGCACGATGGCCAGCAGTTGCAAGCCGTCCATGCGCGGCATGCGCAGATCGGTGACAAGCAGGCGGTACTCCCCGCTTTCCAACATGGCCAGTGCCTTGGTACCCGTGGTGGCGGTTTCCACCTCCGGCTTGCTGGGCAGCTCCGTGAAGGTGTCGCGGTAGATGTCCAGCAATTCTGGATCGTCATCCACCAGTAGAACTTTGCGTCGGATCTCCATGATTCACGTGCGTGCAGTGTTGCGGCTTCTGACTGCCGGCTGCGATCAGAGAGACGCTGAGCCATCCCAGCAAGAGACGTTCCCAGATCATTGAGGGGGCGGAATCTTGAGCGGAAAGTCACGGCAAGTGGTCGAACGCCGCCCCGGACACTGACGCTCGCCGGCTTTGTTTGCATGATTGGGCGGGGCACGGACGAGGACAAGCAGTCCATCAACGAGACAACTTGTGCCCCGCCCATCCCGCCCGGCCATGCGTCCCGCGACTCGCTCCGGGCCGGGAAATCCCGCTTTTGTGACGCAGAATGGATCAATTGCCGCGCAACGATCTGCATGGCATGTCATCTGCAGGAGGGCGGACAAGTC
This sequence comes from Verrucomicrobiota bacterium, assembly GCA_029573725.1. Classification (GTDB taxonomy): domain Bacteria; phylum Verrucomicrobiota; class Verrucomicrobiia; order Limisphaerales; family JADLHS01; genus JADLHS01. The sequence continues at coordinate 22,032 of JAKQDQ010000129.1, read as the reverse complement.
GTAAACGGGTTTTAGTGGTCAATCGGGAAATCACACTACTGATGTCCGGTGCTTCACCGCAAGGTTACGCCGCGCAGCAAAACCGCAGAAATGGCTGATACTAGACGATTGTATAAAAATATGAGCGCATCCTCTTCCAAAGGCGTCCGTTTTGGCATTTGGGGTTTTTTCAAAGGGCTGTTTCATCGGGCGGATGACTCGGATTTGTTACTCAGTGACGATGAGGTCTCGACGGAAGCCGGAGCGGAATTGGCCCCGCCTCCAATTGAAGTCGCTCCACCCGCGGCGGCGGCAGGCAAACCTGCTCCGGCGGCCGCATCGCAGAATCTTAATGTGGATGTGCAAGACGCCGGGGTCGCCCCCAGTGTGGCCATTCCCTTGCAGGCGATTTTAAACGGCTTCCCCAATGAATTACGCGGTCGCGTCCGCGTGCAGACTGTCGGGGATCTGAGCATCAACGTGCCGGCCGACAAAATTTTATCCCAGCTGCCGCAAGGCCAGGTGCGTTTGCCCTTTGGGGAAATTCGCAAGTCCGCGCCCCAAGTCTTCTCGCCGGGAGTTGATTACGACCGGATCTCGGTCGCTCTGCCGTTGAACGAAGTGCTCTCCCGTTTGAATCCCGGAGTGTTGCTTCGCCGTTCGCAGCAACGCCATCGGGTGGAAATTCCCGAGGAAATCACCAGCCCGTTTGATGGGCGGGGCGCAGGTCTTTCGGTGGGGAACGCAACACCGGTGCAGCCCGCTGCGCCACGCAAAACCGCGCCCGAGCACGTCCTGCCGGAGCGCGGTCCGATTTCATCCGTTCCCCCCGTTCCCACGCCCAAACCCAAGGCCAAGGTTGTCCTGCCGCCCGAAATGGAAGCGATTCCGGCGCTGTTCGGTCCGAAGGCCGCTGCTCCTGTCGCGCCAAGCCATCCCAGCACCCCGCCAGCTCCGGAGAAGACTTCGGTGCGCATGACGGTCCCGCCGCCGCGTCCGGCGGCGCCCACCGCCGCGCCAGTCCTCCCGCCGGCGCCGGCGATCCCGATGCCGGCGGCGGCGGCGGCGCTGCCGGCCAACCCGCCTGCCGCGGCGAGTTCGGTCATTTACGCCACGCTGCGCGCATTGTCGGAAAGCTGGCCGGAGGCGGTGCTGCGGGAAATCACGCAGGCCGGCCTGGGGGATGCGAAGGTGGCCTTGCCGGTGGATCAAGTGGAGACGGCGCTCAAACGCGGGCGGATTGTGTACCCTTGGAAACTGGTTCGCTCCTGGATCACGCCGGCCGCCCCCGCCACCATCTCCGCCCATGATGCGGCGGAATTGGAACTGCCCCTGAAGGTGGTGGCTCCGTTATTCCTGAGTCGCAAACATGTCGGCCAGGGTACGGCGGGCAAAGCTGCAGTCGGCCAGGATATTCCCGATCTGTTTTTCAACGGGGCCCCCAAGGCGGAACCCACCCCGCCGGCGCCTGCGGCAAAGCCAGTTCCCGCCGCGCCCGTGTCGCCGATCGCTCCTGCGCCGGCCTTGCCGCCGCAACCGGTTGCGCCACCGGCCCCAAGTCCGGCCAAATCGGTCGCGCCGATCGTGACGGGATTGATTCCACCAAGGGAAAATGCCGCCGCCGCGCCCGAGGAGCGTACCTTGAAGATGGCAGAGACCCCGGGCGACCGGATTGAGGACACGAATTTCTATCTCTGGAGCGACGCGTCAGAAACGACCCGGCTGCATCTCGAAAGTCTGAAGAAGACGGGGGCGAAAGGCACCGAGTTCGCCAAGCGTTACTCTTCGCCCAATGAGATTGTGGAACGGGCCATTCAGATGCCCGGAGTGGCGGGTGCGCTGGTCGCGCTGCCGGACGGATTGATGGTGGCCAGCCGGATTCCGGCGGAATTCAACGGCGACACGCTGGCGGCGTTTCTCCCCCAGATTTTTGTGAAAGTCAACTCCACGGCCAAGGAACTGCGCATGGGCGAGTTGAACAATGTCAGCTTCACGGTGGGGACCACCCCCTGGAAAATCTTTCGTGTGAACGCAATTTTCTTCGCCGCCTTTGGTCGGGACGCGCAACCGATGCCGACCGCGCAGCTGGCCGGCCTGGCCGCGGAGTTGGACCGAAAAAACAAGTAAGTTATGGCTATCATCAATCAGGCAACCAAGGAACTCCAGGTCAAGGTCGTCTATTACGGGCCCGGCATGTGCGGGAAAACGACGAACCTTGTCCAGGTGCATGACCACGTGCAGACGCAGGCCGGAAACAAGGGCAAGCTGGTCTCGCTGGCGACAAGTTCGGATCGGACGCTGTTTTTCGACTTCCTGCCCATCGAAGCGATGTCCATCAAGGGATTCAAAACGAAGTTTCAACTCTACACGGTGCCCGGCCAGGTGATTTACAACACGACGCGCCAGCTCGTGTTGCGCGGGGTGGACGGAATCGTGTTTTGCGCGGACTCGCAGTACGAGAAGATGCAGGAGAATGTGGAGAGCTTCCAGAACTTGCAGGAAAACTTGCGCAACCTGCGGCTGAACCTGGACGAGATCCCTTACGTGTTGCAATACAACAAACGGGATCTGCCCAATGCCGCGCCGATCGAATACATGGAGTTCCTGCTGAACAATCGAGAGGTGCAGGTGCCGTCCTTTCCGGCGGCCGCGCACAAATGCGAGGGCGTGTTCGAGACCTTGAACATGATCACGCGCATGTTGTTACACAAATACGTTAATCAAGGTCAACCGCACTATGCCTGACATGACTACGTTACCGCAACTATTGGAAGAGGACATTCAACGGATCGACCGGGTGATGATGGATTACCTGGATCGGAGCGATGCCGTGACCGCGCTGGTCATTGACAAAGGCGGATTTCTCATCGCGCACCAGGGCGACAACCGGCACTTTGATCTGACCACCATTGGCGCGCTGGCTTCCGGCGCCTTCATGGCCAACCAGACCATCGCCAACCTGGTGCATGAGGACAATTTCGAGAGCGTGTATCAGCAGGGAGGCAAATACAGCATGTTCTGCGCGAGCATTGATGAACATTGTTTGTTGATGGTGATCTTTCCGTCCAAAACCGGTGTCGGGGTGGTGAAATACCATGCCGCGGAGGCGCGGCAGCAAATCGCCAACCAGTTGAAGATCGCCCAGCAACGGGATCCGGGCCGGGGGGTGGATTTGTCCGTGTTGAATCTGGCGGACCCCAGTGAAGTCTTCCGCCGCAAGCTTTAAGACTTTTCCAAGACACCGGCGTTAATGAAGCACTGCGATCCTTCCACGCAGGTGTCCAGGACTTCCGGTGTTGGCGCACCGCCGGAAATTCCGCGCAGGCCCGGGCAGCTCCGGACGCGCGAGCCAAGGTGTGAAAGTGCTAGTGCCGGGAGGAATCATCCGGCTTTGTCTCACCGTCCTTGGTGAGCCACCAAACCACCAGCGCCGGACCAAAACAGATCGTGATGCCGAGCGGCACGCTCATGATACTCCAAAACGCATCCATAATTCGCCGCCAGCCTTGCCGGTTTCTTCCGGATTGTAAAGCCGGTTTTGGACCGGCCTCCGCAGGTCCCGGGTTTCCAGTGATGCGGCGCGCCGACGGAAACGTGGGCCGGCACTCCCGCTTACAAGTGGGTCAGCCACTCCTGAATGGCCTCGTCGGTGGCGGCCGCCTTTCGAACTAGCAAGTGGCGCGTCGCCCGCAACACTTTGTATCCGCGTTGCAGGTGGCTCGCGTCGAATTGTGTGCCGGCGTTGTGAATGACCAGCGGGTGCGGGGCCGCCAGCAGCGCGGCCGTCTCGAATCCTCCCAGGCTCAGCAGTCCCGGACAGAATAAATCGTCGTCCAACCAGGCGGACTCCTCTTCGGTGGACAGCCCGCCCAGGTCCGCGACCACGGCCTGCGCCCCCGGGGCTGCGAGCAACGACCACCAGCCCGCCCGCCCTGCGCCACACAGAATCACCCGTGGCGCGGATTGGCCTGACGGGAACAGTTTGCGGACGCTGTCACAGACCGCCAGCAAATCGCCGACCCGTTGCTGCAGGCGGGTGCGGTTGTAGGTGGTGTAAAAGTTTTTGAAGGGGTTGGCGGTGGGAACGGGCGAGAATTGGGTGGGCACCACGACAGCGCAGCCTGCCTGCAGCAAGGCGGCGGCGAGACCTTGCGGCTCTTGCGCCGCGTTACAATACCGTTGTGCCCCGTCTTCGTGCGCCAGCACGATTATCCGGTTCGCCCGGGCGGAGCGCCGCCGGGTTTCCGCGGGTTGAAACCGGATGGCGGTCACGGTGCCGGCCTCGTTCCCGGCGCGGATGCGAAATTCCATGGCCGACCAACCGTTTCCCGCGCGCACCGGTGCGAGGTGCAGCTGCATTTCCGGGATGGGCCATTCCACCTGCAAGGTATGGCGCCACAACGGTTGCATCCGGGACCGGTAGGCGTCGAAGTCCCGGCTCTGTTTGGGCCGGAGGGCGGCCAGCCGGTTTTGCTGACGGGTCTTCAGATACACCATCAGTTGTTGATCGGTGATGGCATCGGCGGGCAGCTGGTCATCCGGCCACACGCGCAATTGGCGATCCGGCTCGCGGACATAGGGTTTTTCGGCCGGCGCGTTTGTGTCTGGTCCGTCCCACAACCACCGGTTCAGCCAGGCGTACACGGCTTCGCGGCTGGACTGGTTGTAATTATGCCCGGAATCAAATTGCAGATAACGCAGGCGTTCGCCGGCGCCCAACAGGTCATACACACTGGCGATCGCCGGCCCCTCCACCGCAAGCAGGTCCTTGGTCCAGTCGCCGGTGGCGGCAATCAGGATCTGCGGCCGGGGGGCAGCGGCGGCGGCGATGTCCAGGTTGGAATACTTTACCCGCAGTCCCGGTGCATTTTCGCAGAGGCAGCTCCCCTGCATGAAATGCGAAACCATGCAGACGGGGGCTTGCACTGTCAATCGCTCCTCGATCGCCCCCAGAATGAACGTCTGCGTGCCGCCGGCCGAAGCGCCTGTGCAGCCCAGGCGGGACTGGTCCACATCGGGCAGGGATTCCAAAAAGTCCAGGGCGCGGATTGAGTTCCAGGTTTGCAATCCCATCAGGCTGATGTTCCAAAGCTGACACAGCGCGTTCGTTCCGAAGAAGCGGTGCCGGTCGTCAAAGGCGGCGCCCGGCTGGCCGGCCCGGGGATAGTTGGCAAAGCTCGTGTCGTTATAACCCACCATGTCATAGGCAAAGGCAATGATGCCCTGCTTGGCCAGATTGATGCAGCGTCCGGGCACGCTGACCGCCGGCACATCGGTCAACCGGCCGTCCGGCCAATGACCATGGGGATTGAGCACCGCCGGGAACGGCCCGGGACCTTGAGCGCGCGGACGATAAAGATTCCCGCCCACGTAGCAGCCGGGCCAGCTTTGAAATGTCACCCGTTCGACCGTGTAATCTTCATGTTCGATGCGGCCCAGGATCTGCGCGTGGAGCGGAGTTTTTTCCGGCGGCAGCCACAGGCCGCAGCTCACCAACACCTGGGCGCGGATGTCGGCAGCGCGCGCCTCCCAGTCGGCGCGCGACGTGGGTGGAGTGAAAAAGCGCGGAGTGTCCAGCGTGCGAATTTCCGGTCCCCCGGCATGTCCGCCGCCGGGCCAGAGGACGAGCAGCCCGCTGAGCAGGGATGCGATCCGCAGGTGCGGAAGCGATTTCCGTGCGCGCCGGTTGGTGCCAGCATGCGATGGCGTCGGCCCGGGTGGTTCGCGGACTCCGCACGATTGAACCAGTCGCTGCGCGTGCATGATGGGACGAAATTCTGCGTGACGCATCGCAGTTTGAGAAATCAAAAGTTTGTCCGTGGAAAACCATTGACGGCCCGCCTCTGGCATTGTCCGATAGCGGATTGCCTGCACCGTGCGCAGGGGCGGATTGGGATTGTTGCCGGGTTGCAGATGCGTTAGAAACAGGCATGCGTTGGATCTTCGTGAGGAAACGGGGCGTTGCGCCGCGGCCGCGCGCGGAAAATCAAATGGGGAAGCGGGCCGTTCCGCCTGGTTGCCGGCGTGGCCTGCCGGGCTGGGCCGGCATCGGTTTTGTGCTGTTGTTCGGGAGCGTCCGTCCGTCTGTGGCGGGTGAATCCGAGGGTTCCGCCGCCGGCGTCTGGCCGCAGCAGTACACCGTTCAAAAGGATGAATCTGTCGGTCGCTTGCGCCTCAGCACCCCGTATTACACGGTGGTGCATGATTTGCAACAGGGCGGGGCCATTAGTGCAATCCGGCTGACCCACGGGCGCGCCACCAACCTGCTCGTTCAGCCCCTGGCCACCCGCATCCAAAATGAAAACGGAACGAGCTTTACGGATTTGCCCGATACCCGCGCCGGTGTCACCCACCACCGGGAGGGGCTGACCGAGCGCGTCATCGTGGAGGCCCGGCTCATGGACGATCAGGGGAATGCCTCGGATGTCAAACTCCGGACCACGTTTGTCTATCACTGGGGCTACATCAAGATTCGCAAGGAATTTCTTGGTCCGCCCGCCGGCGCCCGGGTGCGCGAGGTGTGTCCGGTCACGGTCGTGCTGGCGCCCAGCCTGTCTGATTACGGCTATCGTGAAGGCACCACCGAAGCGGAAGGCGCGCCGGCGTTTTCCTTCGGCAGCAATCGCTGGGGCAAGTTGCGCCCCGGGAATTCAGGGACGCCACCAGTGACGTTGTTGCAGGTGCCGCGCTCGATGCTGTTTGCCGACGCCGGGGTCGAGGGCGTGGAATGGTTTGTCGGCTCGGACCTGGCCCAGTGGGATCTGCAACTGGCCGGTCGCCGCGGCCAGGCGCGCTGCCAGTGGTCCCTGCAGGAGCAGCCGACCGGACTGGCGCTCGCCGTTGCTCCGTTCTTCAGCACCAACGCCACCGTGGTTTTGTCCAATCAGTGCCGGTTCGACTTTTATCTCGGCATTCCACTCAAAGAAGAATCGGCCCAACCACCATGGTTGCACACCTCGTTCAATCGCAATCGTGGCGCGTGGGTGACGCCCGCGCAGATTCAGCATTGGGCGGCATCGGGCATCCAGACCGTCCACTGCCACAACGACGGCGATTACTACGGCGACGGCCTGTTCTGGCGGGATGGTGCATATCCGCCCTACCCGGACATGGCCGGATTTGATCAGGTGCTCACGCATTGTCGCCAGGCCGGTATTCGCACCGCCACCTATTTCTCCAACAAGGAGCTGCATCCGGACACCCGGGAATTTCAGGAGCAGGGCCGGGTTTGGGGACGGATGGACCGCGCGGGCAACCTCCGGCATAATTTTTACGCTGGCACCAATGAATTTGGCGCACAAATGTGCCTGCGCTCGGGCTGGCTGGAGTTCTTGAAATCCTCCATTGACCGCGTCCTCAAGCGGCATCCGCTCGATGGCGTTTATTATGATTGGAATGTGGCCCTGTATTGTGCCAATCCGGTGCATGAAGGCAAAAAGCCCGGGGAAGTGGCTGCGGGACATTGGGACATTGACGAGTTGCTCGACCTAATGGAGTGGACGCGCCGGCGCGTAGGTCCGCAGGGTCTGGTCATTGTGCACAACACCACCACGCCGATGTTCAGCCTTGAGAACTTTGCCAATCACGTGGTGGCCAACGAATGGGGTTATGGCAGGTGGAAGGACACCGGTCCGCGACTGGAAGACCTCCCGTTGGAATGGTCCCTCGTGGGCGCGCGCTCGCGCGGGGTCATCAGCTATGGCCAGCTGAATGCGGAATCCCCCGCGCGCCTCCATCGCCTGTTTGCCCTGCAAGCCTTGCTCAGCGGCGTCACGCCGTGGCCCGCGAGCCCGGTGACTTTCGAGCTGGTGAAGCAATTGCAACCGGTGGGTGACTTCCCGGCGTATCGGTTTGCGGACTGGCGCAACCAGGCTGTCTCGCTCGCCGGCGATCGTTGTGCCACGGCGATCTACAGCCGCCCCGGCGAGGCGTACGCGTTGCTCAGCAACCTCCAGGATCATTCCCTGGAAGTGCGCTGCGTGGTGCGACCGCAGCATCTGCCGCATCCGTTGCCTGGCATCACCCATGCCGCCATCATTCGTGATGCCGCGCGCGCCGCTTCTGGTGATCTGGAATCCGGGCCACGGGAGCTGGACGCGACCGCGTTGGTCGGTCCAGGCGTGCCGCTCACTCTTGCGCCGGACAGCCTGGTATTGCTGCGCCTGCGCTGAGCGGGGGGCGCGCTCCAACCGCCGGGAACCGGCGCCGAGACGGAACGGCGGACCGCATCGGGGCTATTTCCGGGACGGGGGCAGGGGAGCGGCGGAGACTTGCAGTCGCGCGATTTTGCGGGCGTTCCCGCCGGCTTGCTTCGTTTTTGGTGCTCCGCTATTGTCCCCGCGTGGCATGGAGCAAACCGAGCTGGTGGGTGGCCGTCTGGATCGCGGCGGGTTCAGTCGCGTCCGCTGACGTGGTGGAGCTCAAGGATGCCGCAACCATTTCCGGAAAGGTGCTGACCGAAAAGAGCGATGCCGTCGTCGTGGATGTCGGCTACACTATTTTGGTCGTTCCCCGCTCCGCCGTGACCAGGGTGGTCATCGGCGATGCGCCTGCAGCTGCGACCCAGGTCGATTCCGGTCCCCGTCAGGCTGCGGCGCCCACGGGATCGGCCCCGACGATGGCTTCGGCGGGGTTTTATCAGACTGGCAACGGTGCGGGCGGGGAGCGCAGCGTGCGCGAACTGGTGAAAGATTTGGGGGAGGCGGTGGTGCAGGTTCGCACGCCGGCGGGACTGGGATCCGGATTTTTCCTCAACGAGGACGGCTTTTTAATTACGAACTTTCACGTCATTGAAGGCGAGACCCAGATTTCGGTGGAGGTGTACCACCAGCAGGGCGGACAACTGGAGCGAAAGGCTTACAAGCAGGTGCGCATTGTGGCGATAAACAAATTCGCCGACCTGGCGTTGTTGCAGGTGGAAGACAAGGACGCGCCCAAGTTCAAGCACGTGCGGATTGGCAACGCGGACGCCCTGGCGGTGGGGGAACGGGTGTTTGCCATTGGCAGTCCGTTGGGATTGGAACGCACGGTGACCGAAGGCATTCTCAGTACCAAAACCCGGCAAATGAACGGTGATTTGTACCTGCAAACCACGGCGCAGATCAATCCGGGCAACAGCGGCGGGCCGCTGTTCAATCTGCGCGGCGAGGTGGTGGGCGTGACCAATATGAAGGCCGCGTATGGCGAGGGACTGGGATTCGCCATTCCCGCGGAGCGGCTGCGTTACTTTCTGGATCATCGCGACGCCTTTGCTTATGGCAATGACAACCCGGGCAACCCGTACCGGTATTTGGCGCCGCCAAGCCGGTCGGCATCCAGTCCGATCCGGGCGACGGAATGATCCGGCTTGCCGATGGACTGATTAAACTGATCTCTATGAGTGAAAAATTTTGGCGCCGAATGTGGCGGGCCGGGGCGGGGTACGGGTTGATCGGATGGTTGGGGATTGCGAGCCCGCTGATCGGTGCGGCGGTGCCGCCGGCAGAGAAATTGTTGCCGCCCGAAACCCTGTTCGTCTTGTCGGCGCCGGATTGGACCAGGCTGATGGCGACCCTCCGGCAAGCGCCCCAGGCGCGGCTCTGGAATGATCCCGCCATGAAGCCGTTTCGCACCCGGCTGGAGTCCAAGTGGACGGAGGAAGTCGTCCGTCCGTTGGAGCGTGATTTGGGCATCCGTTTTGCCGATTACCGCGCGTTGCTGCAGGGACAGTTGACGCTGGCCATCCTGCCGGAGGATTGGTTGACAAAGGCCGGAGGCGACGGAGCGCCCGGCTTGGTGTTGCTGCTGGACGTCCGCGATCAGGGCGAGTTGCTGGCGAAAAACCTGGCGACGCTGCGTCAGCGTCTGGCCGCCGCGGGCAAGCCCATTCGCACGGAGAAGATTCGTGATGTGGAGTTTGCCGTCGTGCATCTGACCACCAATGACATTCCGGCCACCGTGCGCCGGCTGCTGCCGCAGAAACAGGAGGTGCATGAGTTGGGCGCGAATCCCGCGGGCAAACCCAGCGCCACGCAACTGGTGTTGGGCCAGCAAGGATCACTGTTGATTTTGAGCACGACCACCGCAGCCGCAGAGAAAGTGGTCGCCCGCTTGAGTGGCGCGGGCAGTCCGACGCTGGCGGAGTCCGCCGAATTTGAGGCCGGCCGTCAGGCGCTCTTCCGCGAGTCGCCCTTGTTCGGCTGGCTCAACGCCAAACAGTTGCTGGAGCTGGCGGTGCAGAGTTTCGGCGCCGGTCAAAATACGGCGGCGCCCAGCCCGATCCCGCGGCCCAATCTGGACAAGTTGATGACGATCACCGGGTTGGGCGGATTGAAATCACTGGCATTCGATTATCGCGATGCCGGTGCGGGGCCGTTGCTGGGATTGTTCCTGAACGCCCCGGAAGCCACGCGGAATGGCCTGCTTAAATTGCTGGCTGTGGAGGCGAAGGACGCTGCGCCTCCCGCCTTTATTCCCGCCGACGTGTTGAAGTTTGCCAGGTACCGCATCGCGGGACAGCAGGTCATCGCCACCCTGGAGGCGGCGTTGAATGAACTGTCGCCCGGGACGTTTAATTTCCTCCTGAAGAACGCGAACGAGGCGGTGCGCCTTGATGAACCCGATTATGATCTGCGGAAAAACATCTTTGAAAACCTGGGCGATGACGTCATCACCTTTCAGAAGCCGCCCCAGGGCAAAGCGCTGGCGGACTTGGAGGCCGCGCCCACGGTGGTGTTGATTGCGTCCCCCAACGCGGACAAGCTGGCGGCGTCCCTCAAGGGGCTGTTCATCGTTGCCCTGCCGCAAGGCGGATCGCCGCAAGTGCGGGAATACCTTGGCCGCAAAATCTACACCGTGAAATTGTCGGGTGTCGTCGGTGGTGACGCGGCCAATGCCCTGCACTACGTGGCCAACGGCGGTTACGTGGCCTTCAGCTCCCAGGCGGCGGCGTTGGAGGATTATTTGCGCAGCACCGACAATCAGGGGCTGGCGCTGCGGGCCACCGCTGGATTTGCCGCCGCCACCGAAGCGGTCGGCGGCATGGGGACCGGTTGGTTGAGTTACGAAGACCAGCGCGGGACGATGCGCTTGACCATTGACGCGCTGACGCACGCGGTGGCGGCGACGAACCGCAGTGAGTTCGACGCGGTATTTGCCAGCTTGATCCCGTTTGCGCCGCCGGAGGCGGAGTTGAAGGAGTGGGTTGATCTCTCCCTGCTGCCGGATTTTAATCAGATTGCCAAGTACTACGGGTTCACCGTTGCCACCGGTCAGGCAAGCGCCAGCGGCATCACTTTCCGCTATTTTGTGCCGACGCCCGCCGAATTGCGGCCGCCCACGTCGCCGTGAGACCAGCCATTTTCGAGCTGTGATTTAAGCGTACCCGCCGGGGGGGCGCGCAGGGGCAGGGCGGGGCGGCGGGAGGGGGCGTTTCAATTTGGCGCAATCAGGGCCCGGCTGTTGATCAACCAGATCATTGCGGCCACGGAGATCAGAATCAGCACCACCAACAGACCCAACACCACCTGTTTTAACCTGCGGTTATGGCTACGCCCGCGTCGGTGATAGCGATTTTTCTGGTGGCGCTGGGTCATGACCACAGTCTTTCCAAAGTGCCCGTTCGAGGCAATCAAAAGTTCCGCCTATTGTCCCGGCAGGTTGCCGCCGGCTGCGGATTCCCGCCGCGGAGTTGCGGGTGAAACCGGCGGAGCCGATTCGCGATTGCGCTCAGCGGGGCTGGCTCAGGCGCCAGTCTGAATCCTGTTTCACGTAAAGGGTTTGCGTGGGGAAGGCAAAACCGATGCCGGCGGCGTCAAACCGCTCCTTCAAGGCGAGATTCATCTCCTGCATGCCGTTCAAATACTCGGCGTAATTGGTCGAGTGCCACCAGTGGATGACGAGAATGTTCAGGGCGGAATCGGCAAACTTGTTGAAGCTGATGAGACAATTGGACGAACCGGGATGTCCCTTGTAAACGTCCTCGATGATTTTTAAGGCGTGCTTCACCTGTTCGGTGGGCGTGTCGTAGGTGATGCCGATGTTCATCACCGTTTGGATGGTGGGGCGCGCGCTGATATTGATGATGGTGGCGTTGCCCATGGTTTTGTTGGGAATGGTGACCAGGAAGCCATCCAGACTGCGCACGCGCGTGCTGCGCAGGCCGATGCTCTCGACCGGGCCGTCAATTTTGTCGAGTACGATCCGGTCGCCGATGCGGAACGGCTTGTCGAGGAAAATGGTGATGCCGCCGAACAGGTTGGCCAGGGTGTCTTGTGCCGCCAAACCGACCGCCAGACCGCCGATGGACAGCGAAGCGATGGCGGCGGTGATGTTGACGCCCAGGTTGTCCAGTGTGACCAGCGCCGCCACGATGATGACGAAGGCCTTCAGGCTGCGGCGGATGATGGGAAAGAGCTGCTGGTTGAACGCGTCGTTGTCGTCGCCGGCCTTTCGTTTCCGCCAAAAATTGATGAAGAGATCCACGAACTTCATCACCATGTAGGTGAGCGAAACGGCCACCACGATGGTGAATCCCTTGTCGAGGATCTTCTCGACGACGTCCGGCCATTCAAACACATCCAGCCCGATTTTCAGCAGGATGATGAAGGAAACGATTTTGATTGGCCCGTTCAGGACCTCCAAAAGCAGGTCGTCAAACTGGGTCTGGGTCCTCGCCGCCCAGCGCTTCAACCAGACGCGCGTGAGGTAATCCAGGAACTTGGAAATGTAGAAGGCCAGAAAGATGTAGAGGAGCGAAAATAGATACTTCCACAGCTCGTTGCCCCAGAGCGTTTGTTGCAAGAACGGGAACTGCCCGGAGAGCTGCTGCACCCAGTCGGGGGTGCGGTGGATTTTGCCCGCCCCCTGGGTCTCACCGGCATTCACGGAATTCGTCGCTGTTCCGAGGGCGTTGGTGGCCGCACCGGTGGCTTCTCCCTGCGCGGCGAGGTCCCAGACGGACCACAAGGCCAGGGCCAGCAGGGCGGCGAGGAGAACTCCATATAATTTGCCAAATGACATCCGCATGATGTCATTAAACGGAAATTGGAAAGGAGTGACAAGTCCGCGGATGCCTCTCAGCCGCCCGCGACAATTTTGACGATCTCCAGCCGGTCGTTGGCGTGCAGCCGGCGTTTGGAAAATTCCGAGGGTGCGACCGCTTCGCCGTTGTGTTCCACCACCACGCTGCGCGGTAACAATTTTTGTGCGACCAGGAATTCCTCGAGGGTGCAGGGGAGCCGGGTCGCAATAGGTTGACCGTTGGCGATGATGCGGTTCACGGTTGATGAATCTCCTGCAAGTAGGCAATCGGAGCGAAGTCCGTTCTGTCGAGTTGTGTGTCGGCTTCGGGGGGCATCAAGCCGGTCGTGCCGTCAGCAAAGCCAGCCGCGTGAGCCGGATGGCGTTTGAAAAAGTTCCTCAGTGCCGGCTGCGGAACGTTGTCGAATGTCTGGTCGCAAAAAACCACCACTTGCGTGGCCACGGTCAAATCCAGACCGTTGGTGCGCACCCAAAACCGCGCATTGCCGGTCCAAGAATTTGCGCCAAGTTTTAGAAATTGTTCGCGCTCGGCCAAACGCATCTGGGTCGCCATGAGAAAAAGCGGGCTGGCTGCCCCGGATAGTTGAGCCGTGGCCAGGATTTGTTTGCAGTTGGCAAGCGCCGCGCTGTTGCCGCCGCAGTTGGTTCGCGACAGTTGCGGGAGAACGAAGCCAGTCAAAATGGCGATGACCACCAGGCTCAATCCAAGACTCCGGATGGTTTTCTTGCGGGTCATGAGCGGATCAGTTGGTCAACGCCACGTCCCAGTCCTTCCACACCGGCTCGTAGCCCAGACGTTGAATGGCTTGCGCGACAGCGTTGCTGGAGCGTTCATCGGCAATGTTGAATTGACCCGTGGCGTTTGTGGCGTGCCCGTTGACGGGGGCGGTCCATTCGCTTGCGCCGGCATCCACGATGCGTCCCTGCACGGTGTGATGCACGTTCTTGCGTCCCGCGCCCGTGTACCCGCCCGGTTCGGTGTGACTGCCCGCGCTCATCAGCGTGATGCCGAGCGGGATCAATCCGTCGCGCAGCCGGGGGGATTCGCGGGTGGACAGCACAATGCCCACATCGGGAAACGCCAGGCGGTAGGCGCAGACCAGCTGCACCAGGTCGCGATCGCCGAGGTGCGTGAGGGGTTCAAAGTCGCCTGCGCTGGGACGCAGACGTGGCAACGAGAGGGTCAGTTGCGCCTTCCAGCAATTGCGCAGCAAGTAACCCGTGTGCGCCGCCAGACACAGGGCTTCGTAACGCCAGTCGGCCAGGCCGTACAGCGCGCCGATGCCGAGGCGCCGGAAGCCGGCGGCATAGGCGCGCTCGGGCGTTTCGAGCCGCCAATCAAAATCCTTCTTGGGGCCGGCGGTGTGCATTTCCGCATAAACCGCCCGGTCATAGGTTTCCTGGTAAACCACCAGACCATCCGCGCCCGCCGCCACCATCGCGCGGTATTCCGCGGTGTCCATCGGTCCGACTTCGAGCGAGACGCTGGGGATGGTTTCGTGCAGCGCCGCCACGCACCCGGCCAGGTACCCGTCGGACACAAATTTGGGGTGTTCGCCGGAAACCAGCAGAATGTTGCGGAAACCCTGGCGCGCCAGCGCCGCCGCTTCCTGCCGCACTTCGTCCACGGAAAGGGTGACGCGCAGAATCGGATTGTCGCGCGAAAAACCGCAGTATTTGCAATTGTTGATGCACTCGTTGGAAAGGTAGAGCGGCGCGAACAGCCGGATCACCTTGCCGAACCGTTGCCGGGTGAGCTGTTGCGACCGGCGGCCCAGTGTTTCCAATAATTCCCCGGCGGCCGGCGAGATCAACTGCGGAAAATCGGCAAGGGACAGCTCCGGCTTGGCCAGCGTCGCGCGGGCGGTTGCGGTGGAGGCTTCCCGCGCGCGCTTCAGCCAGGTGGAGAGGGGCAGGGCATTGAACTCAGCGACAAAACTCACGGTGACACTTTAGCAAAGCCGCCCGTGAAGTCGAGCGGGCACGGAATGGAGAGCGTGGTGGTCGCGAGTCAAAAGCTACGAATAATGCGGTGGTTTGGGATTGTGAGCCTTGATGCGCTCCCACTCCAGCGACTGCATGGCGGTGCTGGTCCGGTGCAGCTCCTTTTGCAAATGGTGCAGCAACCGGCCCTGCTCGATGACCACCTCGTTCAAGGCATCCATTTGTCGCTCCAAATGGGCGACGAGAGTTTCGAGTCGCTCAAAACGCTGGTGGGTTGACGGGGGCATCGGGTGATTCACACGGCCATGGTCGTCGCGAATTGGCGGTGGTGGGCGAACACCCCGCGCAGGGAGCGGGACAACTCATCCTGCAGCGCCTGCAGTTCCCGGTAAACCGCCACGCTGGTTTTTTGTGGGGTGGTGGTTTCAGGTTTGTTCAGCGCGACAAAGGCATCGGTGATTTCGGAAATTTTGATCCGCTCGCCCTGTTGCAACCGCCAGCACCAGAGCGCCTGCAGGGCGGCGCCGTACGCGGCGCCTTCGCTCACTTTGAGGGTCACCACCTCGGCATTAAACACGTCCGCCATGATCTGCCGCCACAGTTTGGATTTTGCGCCGCCGCCGGTCGCGCGAATTTGCCGGGCGGCCACGCCCAGTTCGGCCAGGCGGCGCAGACCGTAATTCATGCTGAGGGTGACTCCCTCCATCGCCGCGCGGCAGAAGTTGCCGGCGCGAAATGTTTTCGGCGAAACGCCCAACAAAACCCCCGTGCCATCAGGAACGTTCGGGGTGCGTTCACCTTCGAGGTAGGGCAGCAACAACAAGCCCGCCGCTCCGGGCGGCGCCTGCCTTGCCTTGTTCTCGAACTGCTCGTGCGTGAAGCCAAAATCCAGGCGCATCATTTCCGTGGCGACGGTGGCGTTCATGGTGCAAAGCAACGGCAGCCAGTGGTTCGTGGAATCGCAAAACGCCGCAATTTCGCCCTGGGGATCCAGGACCGGTTGGTCCGCGCAGGCGAAGATGGTGCCACTCGTGCCGAAACTGGCCGTAACGATGCCGGGCCGCGTGTTGCCGGTGCCAATGGCGCTCATCATGTTGTCGCCGCCGCCGGAGCTGACCAGCGTGCGCGGTTGCAGGCCGAGGAGTTGGGCCACTTCCGGGCGCAACTGTCCGGCGGGTTGATCGCTGGAAATGACGCGCGGCAGCTTGTCCTCCAGTTCCGCGTCAATGGCGCGGATGGCCGCAGGGGACCAACGGCGGGTTTTAACGTTGAAATAGGCGGTGCCGCTGGCTTCTCCGTATTCGGTCACGCGCGCGCCGGTGAGCCAGAAGTTCAAATAGTCGTGTGGCAACAGCACCGTGGCCAGGCGGGCAAAATTTTTCGGCTCGTGCTTTTTCAACCAAAGAATTTTGCCGGCAGTGTATCCGGTCAAAATGGCGTTTCCGAGGGTGCGCAGCACTTTTTTCCCCCCGCCGAGTGTCTGGGTCAGCTCGGCACATTCCGCGGCGGTGGATGTGTCGCACCAGAGTTTGGCCGGGCGAATGACCTCCCCGCGAGCGTCCAGGGGAACAAAGCCGTGCTGCTGGCCGCTGACGCCGATGGCTTTGACTTCCGCGGCGACCGCCCTGGCACTGCGCAGAGCCTGACGGATGGCAGTTGCTGCCGCGTCACGCCAGGTGTGGGGGTGCTGCTCCTTGGCGCCAGGAGGCAGACCGGAAATCAAGTCATAAGTTTGCGAGCCGGTCCCCAGCACGTCGCCGGTTTTGGCATCAACCACCACGGCCTTGGTGGATTGCGTCCCGCTATCCACGCCGATGAGAAGATTTCGCATGGACGGAGTTTACCGGAAAAATCGGTTGTCTGTCACGTCGAACGAATGCCGTGGCGCGAGGGGTTGTGACCGGCGCGGCAACGTCCGGAGATGGGGACGGATGGATTGGTGCGGAAGCGGGCCCGCGGCGGCGGGGCCGGTGGACCCTGCCGGCCGCCATTTTTGGGCGGCTCGGAAGTTTCAATTGGCGGTGGCGGGCTGGGGAGTGATTTGCGCCGCTGCGGAGATGCCAAAGTTTTCCAGGACTCGCGCCGTGGCGGTCTGCTCGCGTTCGCCGGCGGCAATGACCACGCGCTGCACGGTTTCGTTGGGCACGAAATCAATGACGTGGAACGGGCCGGTTGGCTTTTCCAGCGCCGCCTGGATCTGGCTGAGATGGTGTACGGTCTGACCGTTGATTTTTTCGACCACCAGCCCGCGATATTCCTGATAGCCAATGTTGAAGCGGTCCGGCAGCACCTGCGAAAGGATGACCAGGGAGGGGCGCGCCTTGGTGGCCTCGTCTTCACGATAATAATTCAATCGAAAGAGGGCATTGCGGCCACGGTCTCCGCCCCAGCGCTGCAGGTAGGGAACGGTCAGCGGTTGAAACACCAGTCCGCCCACAATCAAATAGTCGGCGGGCTGATCAAAGACTCCGGCGGGGACCAGCGAGTTGGTAAAATCGTATTGCGGCAGGCGGTAGATGACATCATGGACCTGGCCGGTCCGCCAGATTTTCATATGCACCGCGTCCCCCGCCCAGCGATTGCGCGTGGCGAGATTTTCCAACATCAACAAGCCGTAGTCGGGGTCCGCATAGTCGCCCTGCATGTCAATGTCGAAGTTGTCGATTTGCAGGATGATGTCCTGTGGCTGCAGCACGTTGGGCTGGCCGTCCAAACGCGGGGAGACTTCAATCACCAGCACGCCGCGCGGTTTCCCCGGCAGGCCCAGATAGGCCAGCGAGTCGGTGTTCTCGGCGGGCTGCCAGTAGAAATGGAAATACCCGAGGCGCGGCGCCTGCGCGTGGGCGCGGGCATGGGCGGAAAGGATCATGTGCAGGAAAGCCCCCGGAAGAATTTTGCAATTCCGCCCCGACTGTTCAATGACGAGTCCCACAAGCTGCGATCCGGAAACCACAGGTTCGCTGTCCCCGGCGGCCTGGATTTCCGAGCTGGCCTCGAGGAATACCTGGTTGATGTCGCTTAATCGCCCTTTGCGCACGGCGAACTGGCTGAATTCGGCCTGCCGCGATTCCAATTTGCCTTCGCGCCAACGGAGGATCTGCAGGCCGTCCTTTTTGAACGACGGTTTGGCGGGGATTGTTACCGGTTTCAGCCCGGACCAGAAATCCGGCGCCGGGGTGGTCAGGACGGCGAGATTGGCGTAATAATCCACCCAGACCACGGTGGCATTGGCCCAGGCGCCGCGGCCGCCCGCCTGGACGCGAATCAGGGTGCGATCTGACAAATTCTCGGCGGTGGTGAGGATTTGGGTTTTGCCGACGACCACCCCCGTTTTACTGACGGTTTCACTGCGCCGATTCCATGGCTGATAGTAGTCATAGACGTTGTGAGACACCTCGATCCGGACCACGGATTTTTCCCAGCCGGAGCGTGGCCCGGCGGCCAGGCCGGAGGTGGGCAGGAGCAGCCAGGGCAGCAGCGCGAGCGACAACAGCAGTTTCATAGGTTGCGGTCTTGCGGAACGCCGTAGGTTTTCAAGATTTGGGCATTGGCCCGCACGGCCTCGGCGTGGTTCAGCGTTTCAAAAGTGCCATGCTTGCCCAGGCCAATCACGTCGTAGGTTTGGGTGCTGGATTCAAACGCGCGGACCACGTCGGTCAGGCGTTCGATGACAACCCCGTTGATGCGGGTGACGAGGGTGGCCTCGCGAACCAGGAACGTGGCGTTGACGGGGGCGTTGAGAATGTTGCTCAGCACGACCGGTTCTTTTGGTGCCGTTTCCGGATCTTCCCGGGCATGGTAGAACAGTTCGTAATTGAGATCGGCCAGCCCGCCGCGCGTGCCGCTGCGATCTGCATCCCGCAGGTAGTCAAGCGTCAACGGTGTGAAGACGAGCCCGCCGAAAATGTAATATCGCGGCCGCACGTCGAACTGGTTGCCCTGGGCTTGATCATCCTTGGGGGCGGCCACCTGCAAGGTCACAGTCTGCGCCGCGCCGTCGCGCCAGATCTCCACCGGCAGCGTGTCGCCGCTCTGATGGAGTTGAAATGCCACGGCACTGGACACGCGGTTGCCTTCATACAGAATCGTTCCATCGTTGGCGACGGGATATGGGCCGGCGCGCAGGATCACATCGTCAAACTGGAGCACCGCGCTGGCGGGGGATTGCGGGCGGATCAGATCCACCCGGGCGCCGCTGTTGTTGTCCGGCAACTGCAATTTCGCGCGGTAGTCGGGATTTTGCAGGGCCACCAGATTGATGCCCGCCAACGGCACGCTGTCGTATTGACCGTCCGCAATGTCCTTGAGGAAGCGCTCCACGATGGGAGGGGGGATGAAAAACCCGGTGTTTTCCAAACCCTGAATGCCCTGGAAGGCGACCCCGACGACACGCTCGTCCTGAACGACGGGGCCGCCGCTGTTGCCGGGGTTGATGGCCGCGTCGGTTTGCACACTGAGCAGGCGCCGGTTGCCAATATGCGAATACGTGTTCATTTCAATGCGCGAAACCACCCCGCGGGTATAGGAAATTTCCCGCCCGCCGGCGGGGTAGCCGTAGGTGACCACCGTGGACCGGACTTGAGGCAGTGCCCCGAAGTCCAGGGCCGGCACGTCCGCAAAAAAACTCTCGTCTTCCACCTTGAGCACGGCCAGATCACAATCGTGACCAATAAATTCAACCCGGGCGAGGTAGGGTTTGGGGTCCTGGTATTTGCGCACAATGATCTGCCGGCTCCAACTCACCACGTGCGCATTGGTCATGATGCGTTTGCCTTTGATGACAAAGCCCGACCCGCTCGCGCTTTGCACCGGATCATAGCGCCACGGCGCCGTCCAATCCGGTTTTTGCATGAAGATGTAAATCTGCACCACCGACCGCTCGGGGGCGATGGCGAAGCCTTGCGCCATTCCCACCAGCAGGGCCGCCACCATGGGGATGATCCGTAACACCCGCGCAAAGTGCGTACATTCCGCTTTGGGGTCAAGGCATTAGCGGGCGTTGTCGAGGCTGGGCGGCCCGGCGGGTTCGGTTTGCAATCTTGCGTCGGGGCGGAAACGTTTGGAAAATCATGCGCGGTATGCGGCCGCGGCTTTATGACGCTCACAACCATTTGCAAGATGACCGGTTTGGCGGCCGGCAGGAGGAATTGCTCGCAGCCTGCCGCGCCACTGGCGTGGTGCGCATGGTGGTCAATGGCACGTGCGAAACAGACTGGCCCCGGGTGCTGGCGCTGGCCAAAAGGCATCCCGAGGTGGTGCCCAGTTTCGGATGGCATCCGTGGTTTTTATCCCGGCGCACTTCCACCTGGCGGCAGCAGTTGATCGGATGGTTGGAACAGGCGCCGCAAGCGGCCGTGGGCGAAATCGGCCTGGACCGATGGAAGCCGGACCTGCCTTATGCAGGTCAAGAAGAGGTGTTCATCGCGCAACTCCAAATTGCCGCTGCCCGCAATCTGCCGGTCAGCATCCATTGCCTGCGCGCCTGGGGGCGTTTGCTGGAAATTTTGGCGGCGGAACGTCGTCCCGCCTGCGGTTTCCTGTTGCACAGTTACGGTGGGCCGGTGGAGTTGTTGCCCCGGTTGACCGGCTTGGGCGCCTATTTTTCATTGTCGGGCTATTTTCTCCACGAACGGAAAAAAAAACACTGGAACACCTTCCAACAGGTTCCAGCAGACCGGTTGCTGATTGAAAGCGACGCGCCAGACCAGCCCCTGCCGGCCGGGGCAGGGCGGGAGTGCGCGGAGGCGGCGGGCGGACGCCCACTCAATCACCCCGCCAACCTGCACCACGTTTATGCATTTGCGGCGCAGCTGCGCGGGGTGACGCTGGCGGAACTGAGTCAACAGGTGGAGAAAAATTTTCTGCGATTGTTCGGTTCCTGAGCGCGGATGACGCGCAGCAGGGCGGCCGGGGCAGGCGCTGTTGCGCGGCAGAGGATGGATTCAAAATTTTTGATCAGCCCCGACGGGTCCATGAAAAAAGTTTATTTGCACGCCGGGCGGGTGTCGTCAGTCCGCGCCGTCCGGAGAAATGGATGGGGGATTCTTTCCGGGCGGGTTCACGTGATTCCCCGGATTCTCGAAGTGGCGCCGATGGGCTTGACTACCCCGGCGTATTCGACAACGACCACGAAAATGCATCCTCCGGATTTTTGCCTGGGACGGCAATGAGCACGGCAAGTTTTTTGTGAAAATAATTGCCAAGCAGCAGTTCTAAGACTATGGTTCGCCGCTCGTAACCGTAACCAAACCAAGTCGAAGTTGTAAAACACATGTTGAAAGCATCATTGAGCGGAGCCAAATCCACCGTTGGAACAAACGGAGCTTCCGCCATCGCCGCGGCCATGGTCAAACGCAACGGGGACCGCAAAGGCACGTATTCCAAAGTCTTCCGCTACAATCCGGTGGCCAGTCACGAAAAGCAGCCCACGCAGGTGGAGGTTGTGGGCTCGTTTACCAACTGGCAACCCATTCCCCTGGTGCGCAATCCACAGGACCGCACCTGGCAGGTCAGCGTGGACAGCATCGAAGGCAACAAGACGCACCACTACATGCTGCTGGTGGACGGCAAGCCCCATGTGGACAAGATGTGTGATGGCTACGTGGCGCCGCACGGTGAGATTGAATCCCGTTATGCGATCACCACCGCGCGCGGGCCGCGGTTGTTTCTGCTTTTTGCGCAGACGAAGTAGTGATCGCGCAGTGCGGAGCGCCGGGCGGGGCTGGGCTGCGTTCCCGCGCCGGATCAGGGGGCGCGTCAGAGTGTTCCGTGCAACTCCGGAATGACCTGAACACATGAGGCGGCATGGAGCGCCGCGCACGCATGCATGGTTTCCGTGCGGTGGTCACGCCCTTGCACCTCCAAAAACGAGGGTACTCCACCAAAATCTTCCCAGCATTCCGCCTCGCAGGCTAGAAGCCTGCGGAAGCTTTTGCCATGTCCGAACGCCGCGTGGCTACTTTTCGATCATTCCGGTGTTACGGGCGTAGTTGAAGAGGCCGCCGGCATCGACGACTGGGCGCACGTCGCCCAGTTGTTTGAACGAATAAACTTTGCCGGTTTCCCTGGCCGTCACCGTCGCGTTATCGA
>JAKQDQ010000111.1 GCA_029573725.1 Verrucomicrobiota bacterium | reverse complement strand
GGCAAGGTTTTTACGGCTGGCTACCCCTCCCCCACCCCGACTAACACCCCCAAAAAGGGGTAAACCCGGCAGACACGCACGCAAAAGTGCGAGAAAGTGACGCAAAATGAAGTCCGATAAACCTACCATGGCCGCGCCGATGCTGCTGTTTATTTTGGCCGCGGCCTGCTACGCCATCGGCAATCACGAGACCGTCGCCCCGTCATGGCGCATTGTCCTGACGGTCACGATGGTTGTATTTGTCGTGTTTGGGGCGTTTGCGGCGGGTGATCTTGTTAGCTACAAATTAGCATGGCGCAAGTACGAGTGGAATTTAGCAGATAGCCAGTCCCGTGAAGTGCAATGGGTAAATGCCATCAGCCGCCTTAACGAGGCGCAATTAGCCTACGTCAAAAGCGTTGGCAGCCTTGAGACCATCATAGCAGCCGATAGCAGCTACAAGCCGGTTGAGCTTGTCCGGCTGCGCAACGGGTCCGGCGGGTTTGACGAAATCCCCCGCGGCGCATTTACCCCGTTTACCGACTGGAACGATGGGTATCTGCCATCCGTCCGCGACAGCGGCGGCGAGGGTACGCAGTCACGAGAACACACCCGAATTATTACGCAGTGGCTGATTGTTGCAGGTCTGGCAGAACCTGCCGCAGGTAACCAGCCCGCCCGGTGGAAATCCGAGCAGGCTTACCGCAAGGCGATGACGGCGCTGGGGTATAAACTCTAATCCGGCATTAATGCAAACAGCGAACCGTTGATATACAATAATCGGTAGAGAGGAACACACTAACCCATGATGCGCCGTCTCCCTATCCTGTTGGTCGCCGCCTTCCTCGCCATCACTTTGGCGAGGGTGGCGCAATTCACCGCCCTGCACATGCGCGCCGGGGCGCTGGGGTGGCTCTTTGCCGCCGGGCTGGGCGTGGCTGTGTACACCGCCAGTTACTGGACGCGCACGGCTACTACCCGCCGGGCTGCAGGGGTAGCCCTGGTATTTTTTGTGGCCGTTGACAGCTATTTCAATTTTGCCGATACCTGGCTGGCGGCTGATACCAGCACCCCACTAATTGCCGCCGGGGCTGTTTTATACGGCCTGTTCCCGACCGTATCAGTTGCCCTGCTGGGTTGGTTATCCGGCTC
>JAKQDQ010000102.1 GCA_029573725.1 Verrucomicrobiota bacterium | reverse complement strand
GATGTCGTGCGCTCCGCGTAAAATCCGGCCGTCTATCAAGATGCCGGCGCCAATGCCCGTGCCGACAGCCAGAAAGATCGCGTTGCGGCAGCCTTTGGCCGCGCCCTGCCAGGTCTCCCCCAGAATGTAGCAGGCGCGATCGCTGTCTATGGCGATGCGAATGCGTTTGTTCGGGACGGCGGCCCGCAGTTCGCGGCGCAGCGGGTAATCCTCCCATCCCGGGATATTGGGCGCCCAAACCGTGCCGGTATCGGAATGGCTGATACCCGGGACCGAGACGCCGAGGGCCGCCACCTGGAGCCCCTGGCGGCGTGCTCCGGCGAAAAGATTTGCCAGTTCCGAACCGATGAGTTCGCCCACGGCGCGACCCTGGCGTCCGGCCAGGGGAACGACGTTCTTGCCGGCAATCCGGCCATTGGGACGATAGATCGCCCCGGCGAGCTTGGTGCCACCCAAATCGAGTCCGATCACAGCCTCTCCGGTCATAAGCAATCAACTCCATTTCTACGCGGGCGGCCCAGGTTCACGCCCGGGTGCCCAGGGACGGGTTTCTCGTGAGTCTCTTGAGGGGCTGCCCGCCCAGCCCAATACGCCGCCGCTGCCGCTGCCTTTGTGCTACGCTCAGGAGCAACGATTCTACCCCCCAAACCAAAGGCCCTGTGGAAGCGGTCGGAATATACTGTTTTTTTCTGGACAGACGGGGTCGCTTCGTGATAATTAGCCACCAGAACGACTTAACATACTATGAAAATAAAAACAACCAACCTAAGTACTCTAACCGCGGGTTCCATTCGGCTCTGGCGGCTTTGGGTAGCAACGCTGGCTTGCGGACTGGCGACCCAGCTAGGGGCCGCTACGACAACGATCTACTCCAATGATTTTGAGAGTTATACCAACGTGGCCACCAGCCTGGCGGATACGAGCGATGCGGATCCCACCGGGGTGGAGTGGAACATCGTGGATGATGCGGCGCTTGACTCAACGCCGGAAGGCGCGGGAGTGCAGGTCATCAACTGGCTGACGAATGCGGCGGGCCAGCCCACCAAGAGCCTTTTGCTGCGCCCCAACTCCGAAGCGCAGATCTATTTGCGCAACGCCAAGAGCGGCACGCGCTACCAACTGGATTTCTGGGTTTACAGCGCCCGTGGGGCCGCCAGTGATCGCGGTTTCTACATAGTATTGCGTGGCGAAGGGAATGATTACAATGGCCACGATTACATCGCCTACCGCACTGACCGGGCGGCTAATTCGACCAAGCTGTTCCTTTATGACGGCGTCAAATCGCCGCCGGCCTGGCTGAATATTGGCGCCAGCCATCTGAACTACGTTTGGCAGCATCACCGATTAGTCATTGATCCCAATACGCAATGGGTCAGCGTGTATGTGGATGACATGGTTACGCCCGTGACCACCGTTGGCCGGGTCGCTCGCAGTGAAGCCGCCGTGCCCACGCTGGTGCGCATCATTAACGAAGCCAACAGTGCCGATGACAACTGGTGGGCGTTGGACGACTTCAGTCTGACCGTCGAGGACGCGCCGAGCCTGGCGACCACCTTTACGGAGGGGTTTGAGAGTTACTCGGCCCGGGTCAACGCGGCCGATGATGCCGACCCGGCCGGCCCCTGGATCACCACGGAGACGGATGGCGTTGCGGATGGCGGTGGAAGGCCGGCGGCGCCCGGGAAAGTACAGGTGGTGGATTCAAGCGTAGTGGCGCCTCACTCGGGCAGCAAATCATTGAAGCTGGAAGGCGGCCAGCGGGCGGGCGTCAGTCTGGCTTGGGGAGAAACTCCCCAAAGAGACGTGCAGATCACTTGGTGGGCGCGGGTGCCGCAGGCGGTGCAGAGCAGCCCAACTGCCGACGCCGTTTATCTGCGAATGTCGCTTTATGGCGTGGAAGGCGCCAATAGTTTTGCGGGTGATTGCGCCTTGTTGGGATATGGCATTCGCCGTCAGAACAACACCAATGTGGGCGATGGCCTCAAACTGCTCTATTACAACAACAGCGCCTGGCAGGAGACTCCGGTGAGTTATACGCCGGATGTCTGGGAGGAATATCGGCTGATTACTCATACGGGCGTGGGCAAATACACGATTATCAAAAGCCCCAGCAGCGCCAATCCGGAAGTTGTGGTGGACCGCGAGCCTTTCATCAGCAGCACGCTCGCGGTGGGGCCGATCTTTATGGCCGGTTGGAGCTCCTCCAACGGCACCAACCATCCACCGGTGTATGTGGACGACATCCAGGTTAAATCGCTGGTTGCCGATGCCGAGCCTTTGGGAATACCGTACACGGTGACCAATTATGGGACGCGATTCACTAACTGGACCGTTCTGAATGTGAACGCCCCGGTCGGCCGCCCGATTGTGGATCCGCGAGACAATACCACCATCCTTTATGCGGTGGATGCCGATCCCCTGTCGGGCGGCGGCATTTACCGGGCACAGAAAGTGGCAGCGGGCAACTGGGTTCTGGACCCGACCCCGATTGTCAGCGGGTTGGACCGCCCGTCGGGCTTGGCGATTGAAGCCAACGGCACCTTGTGGTGGACGCACGACTATAACAATAATTACACCCGCTCTGTTGCCCGCCTGAAATGGCCGTGGGCCAACAACAGCGTGGAAACGATTATTGCCGACGTCGGTGATGACATCACCGAGACCGACGACGACGCGATTGACCTTGTCGTTGCGCCCTCAGGCTTCAACGGGTCCATTGGCCAGCCGGGATGGATTGTAGTGGCCGACCGCGGCGTGGACGGCAATGCCTATAATGGTGTTTACGTCATTGACCCGGCCACGACGCTGCTTAGCCAGACCAATTACAACAACTGGCTCGTCAGCCCCACCGCCAGCGATCTGGGCGGCGATCTGACCGCGATCACCGCGGTGGGAACGTCCGAGGTGGCAACCCTCAGCGTGGATGGCTACCTGGTGGCCATTGATGCCGATGGCAATAAACGCTACATTAACGCCTGGAATCTGTGGCCTGCGTCCGGCCCGAACGCCGGCCAGGCGATTGCCCAGGATCCCATCACGGGCCGGATTTGGGCGGCGGACGATCTCAAGGACGAACTCTGGTCCATAGACAGCACCACGGGCGACGATGTGCGCGAGGTGGGATTCCCCTTGTTCGATCCGCAGCGCCCGGACCGCCAGATTCGTTTCCATGACCCGGGGATGGCCTTTGCCCCCAATGGCAGCTTCCTGGTGGTGAGCGATGGCAGCCTCGCTACCGGTGGACGGTTGATCATCCTGCACAATGAGGCGTTCAGCGTCCCGAACTTTGCTATCACCTCGGTGGCCCCAACTGCGCTCGGCTGCCAATTGAAGTGGGGCTCGGCCGGGGCGGCGAGGTATAATGTCCAGCGGAGCCTGGATGTGGCCAATGCGGGCAGTTTCCAGAATATTGCCACCAACCTGACAACACTGGAATTCATTGACACTAACGCGCCCGCCGCCGCCGCCTTTTATCGGATCGTGGCCACG
This sequence comes from Verrucomicrobiota bacterium, assembly GCA_029573725.1. Classification (GTDB taxonomy): domain Bacteria; phylum Verrucomicrobiota; class Verrucomicrobiia; order Limisphaerales; family JADLHS01; genus JADLHS01. The sequence continues at coordinate 4,306 of JAKQDQ010000102.1, read as the reverse complement.
CCGGCACCGGTTCAGTAAAGGCGGGCATTAGCGGCGGAAAGCGGTTCGCTAACCTAACAGTCTAATCGCGGGGCCTGCGTCGTTTGACCCAGGCCCCGCTCCTACTATGAAGTTGATGAAACATGGCGCGCGCCCGTTGCGGGGGTTCACCCTGATTGAGTTGCTGGTGGTCATCGCGATCATCGCCATCCTGGCGGCACTGCTCCTGCCGGCCCTGGCCCGGGCCAAGACCAAAGCGCAGGGGATTATGTGCCTCAACAACCACCGCCAACTGCTCCTGGCCTGGAAAATGTATGTGGACGACAGCCGGGAGATTTTGCCATTCGTCAAGTCGGACCCGGCGGCCTGGATAAACGGCTGGCTGGATTACTCGGGCGCGGCCGACAATTGGGATATCAACCATGACATCACGCAAAGCATCCTCTGGCCTTATTGCGGCAAGAATGCCGCCATCTTCAAGTGTCCGGCGGACCAGAGCTCGGTCAATTTCCGGGGGATTGTCTATCCGCGCGTGCGCAGCATGTCCATGGTTAACTGGGTCGGCGGGCGGGGCAACGGCGCCGGCGGCCTCGCCGCGATGAGCTGGTCGCAGACAACCATGGGCAACACATCCGGGGAAGCCCGCATCTATCGAAAATCCTCCGACATGATCGATCCCGGACCGTCCAAGACCGCGGTCTTCCTCGACGAACGCGAGGACAGTATCAACGACGGTATGTTTGTCATCGCCATGGAAGGCGCGCCTTCCCGCCCCGGCGCGGCTCCGACGCCCAGCGCTTACGGCATCCATGACTACCCGGCGGCGTATCACAGCGGCGCTGGCGGGTTTTCTTTTGCGGATGGCCATTCGGAATTAAAGAAATGGCGGGATAGCCGAACCACGCCGCCGCTGTTGAAAGGGCGGAATATAGATTACTCGTTCAAGCCCACCCCGAATAACCCTGATGTTGCCTGGATGCAGGAAAATTCCACGCGCAGAATTCCTTGAAACTTTCTCCGTCCGGATGGCGGGGGCTTCCCCACGGGCCATTCTCAACACCTATGAGTGGACGATTTCGACCTAACCTGAACGCGCTCCGGCAATGCCTCGTTGCTCTTTTTCTGGGCGGACTCCTGCTCGGTTGCGGCAAAGGGGACATGGACGTCGCCCACCCGCGTTTGAAACCGGCACTGGACAAACTGGCTGCGGCGGACTCGCCGGAGTTGAAATTCATCGCATTGGGCCAGGCCGCCCGGCAGAGTTTTGCGGCGGGCAAAGTGGAAGACGCCCGGACCTACGCGCAGGAACTGGCGGCCCTGTTGCCCAATTTCCGGCAGCACAGTGAATACGGCAATGCGGTGCATGACGCCAACCTGACGCTGGGACGAATTGCCCTGCGCGAAGGGCGCATCGAAGACGCCAAGCGCTATTTAACGGAATCCATCCGAGTTCCCAGCGCGCGGCTGATGGATTATGGCCCGAGCATGAGCCTGGCCAGGGATCTGTTGGAAAGAGGAGAGCGGCAGGTGGTTCTGAACTACTTCGCGCAATGCCGGAAGTTCTGGAACTATGGGCGGCTGAGCGAATGGAGCCGGCAGATTCAGGAGGGCCAGACGCCAGACTTTGGCGCTCATCTGGACGACTGACAAACTCCGCCGGCTTCCCGGTTCCGTTCAGTACGCTTCGACTCTGAAGTAACAAGCCGGGGCGGCATCCCGCGGGCAATCAAAGCGGTAGACCCCCCGCGAAAGGTTTGTCGGCGCCAGCTCATAAATCGGCAGAAACGGCCCGGACAGGCTGGCCGCGCGCAGCAGCCGGAACGATTTCCACGTCCCCATATTCTGGAAAGTAATCGCCACCTGGTTGCCCTCCGCCAGTTGGATGGAGCGATACTGAATCAACGCGGTGGGCTGGCGCAGCAGGTCCCCCAGGCTTAAGCCGGCTTGGCCGGCCTGATGAAGGGTGGCCACTTCCGTAGCGTTCAAAGCTCGATTCCAAATCGCGACATCATCCACCAGTCCGGAGAAGTAGCTGGCCCCGGTGTGGCCCTCCCGGCCCATAGCGGCAAACTGCCCGGGTTTGACGTTTCCGGTCAACCCGAGTGGCGGGTTCGAATCCGAGCCGTAGTGCGCGTCTTTGGCTTCGCCATTAAGGTAGATCCACGCTTCGCCGCCGATGGGGCTGGCCTGGCCCGAGTAGGTGGCGACGACATGCAGCCATTGATTGGTCTGCAAGGCGGTTTCGGGGATTCCCGGCCGCGCCGCATGGTTGTTCACATCGGTGACCTTGAACCGCAGTTCCTTGCTGCCCTTATCAAGATACACCACATACGCGTCGTTGGTGGAATCGAAGATGGCTCCATAGCTGGCGCCAAGCTGCGAGGGCAGCCGGGTCAACCTCACCCACAGCGAAAGCGTCAGTCCGTTGGTGCCAATGTCCAGACTGTCGGTGCGCGGAATGAGCACGGAGGCGTTGAGGCCATCGAGTTGCAGGCATCCGCCAAACATCGCGGTTTCCACGCCGGCCCAGTGCGAAAGCCCGTCGCCGCGCGCCAGGGTGGCGGTATTGGTGCCCTTGCTATCGGTGACGGGCACCGCCATGGCATTCGTCAATCCGTCGTCCATTCGCCAATACGCGATCAATCCGGCGGGGAAGTTGACGGGGCCATTCGTTGCGGGCTGCTGAAAGTTTCGCACCATTCCCGGGTCGTTCGAAATAATGCCGTCCACTCCCAGGTCAATGAAAGTTTTGATCGCGGGCCCGTCCACCGTCCAGACAAACAGTTTCAGGCCCAGGTCATGCACCAGGCTGACCTCGGCCGCGGAGATCCTGGACTGCTCCCAGGCCACCGTGCGCGCGCCGGCGTTCATGGCATTGGTGAGGAGCGCCGGGGTGAGAATGCTGTTGCCAAGCGCGCACAGGGGAATCGCGGGTTCGAGCGCATGGAGCGCGGCGAGGAAGTTCCAGTCGAAGGACTGCACGACCACGTTGGTGATCGCCCCCAGGCGCTGCAGTTCCGCCAGATAGGCCGCCGCCGACCCGGCCTTGTGCTCGATCAAGGGGGTGGCGAAGGGCACCGTGCTGGTAATGGCTTCCTCCAGCGTGGGGATGCGCTCCCCGGCGAAGCTGGGGGAGAACTTGGAACCGGCGTCCAGCGCCTTTAATTGCGCCAGCGTTAAGGCCGCCACATTGCCGCTGCCATCCGTGGTGCGATTTACCGTGGCATCGTGCATAATTACCAGGGTGCCATCGGCTGAAACGCGGACATCCCATTCAACCAGGTCGGCCTTGTTGCTGCACGCCACAAAAGCCGCCACGGTGTTCTCCGGCGCGCGCAGCGAATCGCCACGGTGCCCAATGCTCAGAATCGTTCCGGGATAACCTCTGCCCGCTCCGATTAGCGTCAGGGCTCCCCACAGGAAAAACCAACAATGGCGGCTAAAAATCATGTATCAGACTAGCGCTTTTAGCCGTTGGGTGTCAAGCTGGGCATTCGCGCCGCATTGCTCTTTCGGGGCCGGCAAACTGACTTGCTTCGGCAAAGCCCGCGGGCGGGGCAGGGGAGCCTACTGGCTTTTTATCGTGCCAAGCACTGCCGTCAAGTCGGCCATTTCCCAGTTGGTGCGCAGGGCCTGGAGGTGGTCGGCCGCCGCGCCGTGCTGCCATACCGCGTAGCGAATGGCCAGCAGCGGGTCGGCCTGCAAATCGGGTTGCGCCACCAGGCCGGCAAGGTAGCCCGCCAGCACATCCCCGCTCCCGCCTTGCGCCAGGTACGGGTTGCCGGAGGAGTTGATATACACCTCGCCCGTGCTCCGGCCAATGAGCGTCTGGTGTCCCTTGAGCACCACCCAGGAATTGCCAAACCGGCGCGAGACATCGCGCAGCGCGGACAGCCGGTTCGCCTGCACCCGCGCGGGCGTTCCGCGCAGCAACCGCGCGGCTTCCCCCGGATGGGGCGTGATGACGCGCACGGCATTCCGCGGCACCGGGTCCAGCGGCAGCCAGTCCAGCGCGCTGGCATCCACCACCACCGGCAGCAGCGCGTCCCGCCACAGGTGCCGCGTCGTTGTTTTCAGCGGGTCGGGAATATCGGCGGCGGCCAGTCCGGGGCCGGCCAGGATGGCGCTGTAGGAGCTCGTCAGCTTGCTGGCCGGGGACCAGATCGCGACCATGACGGCGTCGAGTTGCGGCGCGACCGCGTAATAAACCGATTCGAGCGTATGGAGCGTAATCAGGCCGGGCCGCGCCCGTTGCGCCCCGCGGCTGGCCAGCACGGCCGCGCCATGATACCCCATGCTCCCCGCCACGATGGCCAGGTGGCCATAG
>JAKQDQ010000088.1 GCA_029573725.1 Verrucomicrobiota bacterium | reverse complement strand
CATATCCGTGGCGGCGTGACCAACAACGCCGGCACCTACGGTGGACCGGGATTTCAATACGGCATTGCTTTTTTCAGCGAGGCACCGTTGAGCACGCGTGTCGTTGGCGTTACGGTGTCGGGCTGCCTGTACTACGGCATTCACCTTGGCTTTGGGGAATCAACCGTGGTGGAATCCTGCACGGTGCGAACGGTGGGAAGTCTTGGAATTGTTGCCACGACCATCAAGAATTCGACTGCCAGCGATTGTGATTGGACGGCAATCTACGGCAGCCAGGTGTCCGATTGCCGTGGACAATCCAGCAGTGCAACCGGGCTTTCTGCGATCACCGCCCAGAACTGTTACGGCTACAGCAGCAGCAGTGGCATCGGGCTTAATGCCGAAACCGCCCAGAACTGTTACGGCTACAGCAGCAGTGGCACCGCGCTTTCTGCCCAAACCGCCCTGAACTGTTACGGCGAAAGCGGCAGTGGCACCGCGCTTTCTGCCCAAACCGCCCAGAACTGTTACGGCTACAGCAGCAGTGGCACCGGGCTTTCTGCGACCACCGCCCAGAACTGTTACGGCTACAGCAGCAGTGGCACCGGGCTTTCTGCGACCACCGCCCACAACTGTTACGGCTACAGCGTCAGTGACTCCGGGCTTTTTGCCGACCGCACCGCCACCGGTTGCTACGGATACAGTTTCTCCGGCCCACGCGGGTTGTACGCTCTAAGCGCCAACACGTGCGTGGGCTACCGCCTCGGAGGCCGGGCCATTGAAGCCACGGTGGCCAACGGGTGCTACGCCCAAAACGGCACCAACTTCATCACCTACAAATACAACATGCCCTAGCAGATTTACGATTTCCGATTTACGAATCGAACTCAGTTACAACCATGAAAACCATGAAAACAACACGCCTGATCCACCTCACCGGCCTCGCGCTGGCTTTGGCCTTCGGCCTGCAGCCTTCAGCCTCGCTCCAAGCCGCCACCACCATCAACCCGTCGAACAAATCCGCCTACGCCGCGAACCTCGGCTGGGTCAACGCCTACGCCGACGGCGCCAACGGCGCGGTCATCGGCGAGTACGTCTGCTCCGGCTATCTCTACGCCGCGAACGTGGGCTGGATTCACCTTGGCGACGGCACGCCCGCCAACGGCATCCAATACCAGAACAACTCCGGCGCGGACTACGGCATCAATCTGGACGGCCTGGGCAATCTGCGCGGCTACGCCTATGGCGCGAACATCGGCTGGATCAACTTCGAGAACACCGGC
>JAKQDQ010000074.1 GCA_029573725.1 Verrucomicrobiota bacterium | reverse complement strand
TGCGCCACCGTGGTACACAGCGGCGGGAAGTCATTACACGCCGCCGTGCGCATTGACGCCGGGAACGATGCCGCCGAATACGCCCGGCGCGTGGCAAAACTATACGGCGTGCTGGAAGCGCACGGGCTGAAGATTGACACGCAGAACAAGAACCCGTCCAGGCTGTCCAGGTTGCCCGGCGTGCCGCGCGGCACGGGCAAACAGTATTTAGTTGCCCGCAACATTGGCCTGCCGTCCTGGGCCGAATGGATTAAACACATTGACGAGGCCGCCGATGGCGTGCCGCTGCCTGAATCATGGGCCGAGTTGCGATTGAACCCGCCCCCACTATCACCCGAAATCATTCACGGAATTTTACGGCGCGGGCACAAACTGCTGCTTGGCGGGCCATCCAAGGCTGGCAAATCCTACGCGCTAATACAACTGGCGGCGGCGGTGTGCGCCGGAACCGACTGGTTCGGGCATAGGTGCGAGCAGGGTAATGTGCTGTATGTCAACCTGGAAATTGACCGGGCGTCATTCGTGCACCGCGTGGCCGCCGTGGAGAAATACGTCCCGTTCACGCCGGAGCGGCTGAGCGTCTGGAACCTGCGCGGGCATAACATGACCCTGCTAAAACTTAAGGAGCGGCTGCGCGCGATTGTTCAGGGCAAATCCTTTGACCTGATTGCACTTGACCCCATCTACAAAATGAACGCGGGCGGTGACGAAAATAGCGCGAAGGACATGATCCAGTTCTGCAATTTTATTGAAGACATTGCCGAACTCACCGGCGCGGCGGTGTGCTTTGTCCACCACTTTAGCAAGGGCGAACAGGGTGCCAAGGCGTCCATAGACCGGGCCAGCGGCTCCGGTGTGTTCGGGCGCGACCCGGACGCCATCGGCACGTTGTCCAGTCTGGAAGGCAACGACCATGGTGGATTCGGCTATCGGCTGGAGTGGACCCTGCGCGAATTTCGCAGCCCCGCGCCCGCGTCGTGGGTGTGGGATTGGCCCATTCACCGGCCCGCGCCGGAGCTGCAAGATAGGAAAGTTGCGGGGTGTGTGGGCCGTCCGTCTAGCATTAGTGT
>JAKQDQ010000185.1 GCA_029573725.1 Verrucomicrobiota bacterium | reverse complement strand
TGCCAGCGGGCAGCACCAGTCGCGTCAAAGTACAGGTGGTGGCTGACCGCACGCAGAATCGCACCTATGGCAACCTCTATGCCGAGACCTTTGAGGCTAAAGTGGTGCGCAGCGACAACCAGGCCACAGTGATCACATCGGACTTTAACGACCTCACGGAAGGCAAACCCTGGGCATTGGCGGGCGATCACGCCACCTCAAGCGACTTTATCTATCAGCAGCCCGGCCAATACGCGCTGGCGATCCGCTACAACGGCCCACAGTTGGATGTGCGTGATGTGGAAGCTTGCGGCGATGAATTTTGCCCGGTCAATGTGATCCACATCAAATATTATCTGAAGGTGAGTGTCCTGGCCTGTCCCGCCGACTCGTTCCCGACCAATGGCGGCGCCTGTCAAAAGCTGATCTGCCCCAATACGAGCACCTTTGCCGCCACACCCACCACCTATCGCGAGGCCGGTGGCTTTGCCTACTGGAGCCAGGCCGGCTGGAATGGCGACAGCAATGCGGCGGCGGCCAACACCAGGATCGTCGCCGACGGGGCCGCCCCACTGCTTGGGCCGCCGCGGACAGATACGGTTTATCATGCGCCCACCGTTGCGGTTTTTGGCGGCCATATCAGCTATGACCAGAACGCTAACAGTGTCAGCGTGGAGAGCGCCACGACACCGAGCGAACCGCCTACGGTCGCGCTTGTCCAGTGTCCACCACCGAGCAGCGCTAATGGCCAATTTACCAAAGTTTTTCTGCTCTTTGACGGCGCGCTGGCAAGATCGACGATCATCAGCATTCCACCAACATCCGTGCTGCGGCCCGACCCCGTAGGTAGTGGGCAGATCATCGCCGACCCGTGGCCCCAGGCTGACGCCAGCGATCTAAGCGAGGTTGATTTCACGATCAGCCCCCAGACCGGCCGCGCCAATGGTTCTGCTACCTTGCGTCGTAACCTTGGAATCGCGCTGCCAACCACATCACTCTTTTTTCACCCGCGCTGGGGTTTTGACATCAACGGCTGGCCGCAGATGACCAGCAATGTCAGCGCCGACGCCAGCAACCCTGCACCGCCGGACATTGCCAGTCTGCTCTTGACGTTGGGGGCGCAACTCTCTTTGGACTTGAGTCCGGTGAATGGTGACGGCGCACGCGTCTTTATGGGTGTGCGCGCCCAGGCGGCGATCATTGCCCAGCCGTCAAAATTAGGCGGGGCCAGTAAAGGCATCCAGGCCGTTATCCTACCGCGCGGGATTGCCGTCCCTGTCATTGACTTGCTCTGTCCAGGAAGTTGTCTCGATCTGCGCGGCCCTAGCGACCAGCCTGGGATGTCCGTCCCTGACCGCGTCTGGCAGATGCCGGATGTTCACACCAATGTCGATGCGCAGACGGTGCTCATGC
>JAKQDQ010000061.1 GCA_029573725.1 Verrucomicrobiota bacterium | reverse complement strand
TATGATGGCAGACCGGTCACGGATCGCCATCTGGCGGCTGGGCCAAACAGAGGATCACTGCGAGACATGCGCCGGGCTTGATGGCAATGAGCACACCCTGGGCTGGTTTTTGGACAACGGCTACATACCCCAACAGCGTGGGAGCACAACCCTGGAGTGCGGCGGCTGGCGGTGTGACTGCCGGATTGAAGACAAAGATGGGAATCAGATAATGCCATGACCATCGATTATTCAATAGACGTCAACCCCGCTGACAGCCTGGCCAGGATATCCCGCTGGATTGAAAAGCTGCCCAGTGGCGCGCGTGACCTCGCCAGTCAGACCATCGCCAATTCGGTGGTCAATTACATGCGCATGTACGAGGACTACGCCTACGTCTCACGGGCAAGCGCGTATCCCAACGCCCCAGCAGGCCCCGGCTGGTTTAGTGACAAGCAACGGCGCTACGTTATGGCCGCTATTCGGCGCGGTGAAATACAAATCCCCTACGCCCGAACCATGACCCTGCAAGCGGGCTGGCAGGTGCGCAGCGAGGGCAACGGCAATTACAAAATCAGCAACATCGCCCGGTATGCTCAATACGTCCAGGGTGATGGGACGCAGTCGCGGCACGAGGCCATGGTCGGGTGGAAAACCGTCTCGCAAAAAATCGACGATAACCAAAATCGCATTATGGCGGATGCTCGTAATGCGGTACGGGCCGCAATCCGGCGGCTTGCCAGAGAACTCGGAGAGACATATGGATGATAACGACATGAAAGCTTTTTTGCTTGTTGTTCGCCGGGCGCTGCTGATGATCTGCGCCTGGATTGAAAACCGGTACAATCTACGCAAGCCGTCCGAATACGATGACCGCTGAAAGATTGTGCTATAATAATAACAGGCCGCCGCATCCATGCGCCCGCCAAACACACGAGGTGACGCATGGATGACATTAAAACAGGCAGCCGTAACAATCAAGATGACCGCAACCGCATCCGCCAGGTGCGCAGCCTTGCGCGCCAGATTGACAGCTTGACGCTGGAATTAGAGCCAACCGACACGGACGAAACCGGAGAGATTACGACCATCCCCATCAAGGCGGATGAAACCGTAATCGCTACGAACGCAACCGCAATCAAGGCAACCCGCACGGATGCGGGTGTAACCCTGGGTGGTTACCTGGTTACCTTCGGCGGCGCTGACGTTGACGGCGAGTATTTTGCCGATGATACGGATTTTGGGATTGATGAGACCGGCATGGTAGGCGTGTACTTCCACCACGGCCTCGCCCCTAAATTCGGCAAACGGCGCGTATCAAAAGCCTCCCTGCGCAAGGACGATTTCGGTATCTTTGCCGAGACCGTGCTGGCAGAGCGTGACGAATACGAGCGGTTTATCGTATCGCTTGCCGAGGCTGGCAAGCTGGGGTGGTCATCCGGCACAGCCGCCCACCTCATGGAGCGTGAGACGCAGCCAGACGGCCGCACCAAGATCACCCGCTGGCCTATCGCCGAGGCGAGCCTGACGCATACCCCCGCAGAACCACGCGCCGCGGTCATGCCACTTAAATCGCTGCAATTCGCTGACATGGATGGAGCCTCCGGCAAAGAGGAAAATCCCGCCAGCGTTGTAGAAACCCCTACCCAAACCAACGATGCCCCGAAAGGGGCGGAGGAAACAACTATGGACATTACTCAAGAGCAGCTTGACGAAATCGTCAACCAGGCTGCAACTAAAGCGGCTGAGGCCGCTATCAAGGCGATGCCGCCCGTGACCCCTAATCCGGGCAGCGTCACCGTCGTGAAAGACGAAGCCGACCAGCCCTTCAAGTCGGCTGGCGACTTTTTCGTCGCCGTGAAAAACGCCGCTATCCACCCGTCCGCGATTGACCCGCGCCTGTTGCCGCTGAAAGCCAGCGGCATGAGCGAAGGCACGCCCGCTGACGGCGGTTACCTGGTCTCCCCGACCATTGCGGGCGGGATTGTTGACCGGATGCACAACACCGGCGAGCTTTTGCGCCGCATCTCGCTTGACCGCGTTGGCCCCAACAGCAACGCCATGACCTACAACGCCATTGACGAAACCTCCCGCGCGGACGGCTCCCGCTACGGTGGTCTGCAGGGCTATTGGCTGGCTGAGGCTGGTTCAAAGACTGCCAGCAAGCCCACCTTCCGGCAGGTTGAACTCAAGCTGAAAAAGGTCGCGGCTTTGGCATATGCCACGGACGAACTGCTTGCCGATGCTACCGCCCTCGAAGGCTGGTTGTCTCGCACCGTACCCAACGAACTCCGTTTCAAGGTTGAAGACGCTATCTATAACGGCGATGGCGTTGGCAAACCGACCGGTATCATGGGCCATGCAAGCCTGGTTACGCAGCTGCGTTATGCTGCCAGTGCTGTGAGTGCACAGGATATCTGGGCCATGTACGCCCGCCGCTGGGTCGGCGCTCCCGATTACGTCTGGCTCATCAATCAGGATGTGCTGCCGCAGCTGTACGCGCTGGGCAACACGTACCAAAACCTGTTTATGGGGCCGACCATGACCAGCGCCCCCTCCGGCACGCTCATGGGCCTGCCGATTGTCGAGGTCGAGTATGCGGCTACCATGGGCAGCACCGGCGACATCATGCTGGCTAGCCTGTCACAGTATCAGGGCATCGAGCGCGGCGGGATCGAATCCGCTACCTCCATCCATGTCCAGTTTGTGACTGACGAAACCGCATTCCGGTTTGTGTACCGGTTCGACGGCGGCCCGCTGTGGCACTCGACCCTGACCCCTGCCAATGGCAGCAACACGCAGTCACCGTTTGTGGTTCTCGCCGCGGCTACCGCCTAGGAGGTGCAGAGATGCCTGGTAACAACCTGTTAGCTTACGAAAATACCATGCTGCTGCTGGCCCCGCAAGATATTGCGGGTACGGCCACTGGCAGCGCCTACGTGAACCTTGCCAACTGCAACGATGCGATGATTTTCGTTGCCGTTGGAAACATCACTACCGCTTCCGACGACCAGACGGCTGGCCCGGTGATTACCGTGGAAGCGGCTACCTCGGGCGCGTCCAGTGCCGCTGAGAAAAACTACGAGTTTACCTACCGCTTGAGCGGTGCGATTAACTCGAACACCTGGACGGCTCCCGCCTCGGCTACCGCTGGCGTCGATCTGACCGTGAACGGCGACAACAAAATCCTGGCTATCAAAATCGACCCCGCCGCCATCTCCGCGCTGGGTGACGGTTACGATTACGTTCGCGTGGTCGTGACCCCCGGCACGGGCGGTGCGATCACCCTCGCGGCTGCATGGGCGGTGCTTGACGTGAAATACAAGCAGGCCACCTACGCCACCGCTACCTAATCCTGTTCAACTCATGGGGGCGGTTGACAACAGCCGCCCCCAGAAAGGTCAGCCATGAGAGTAGGGTCAAATCCACTGCGCAACGGCGAAGCGCCAAAACACTTACCATCAGAAATTGCCGCTGTGATCACGTACCTCCCTAATCAGGACGGGTACTTCCACCGGCGGCTTGACGTAATCAAGGCGTGCCTGCGTTCAATGCGCAACGGCTCGAATGTCCCGGTTATGGTTTGGGATAACGGCTCATGCCCGGCCCTACGGGATTGGCTGCGAGATGACTACCGCCCGGATATACTCATACTGTCGCACAATGTCGGAAAGCAATCCGCCCGCCGTGCTATGGTGGGCATGTTCTCGCCCGAAACTATAATCGGTGTAACCGATGATGACATGCTGTTTTATCCGGGCTGGTGGTCGGAGAGCGTCAAACTGCTGAAGGGTTTCCCTAACGTCGGGCTGGTTAGTGCCTGGCCAACCCGAATGGCGTTCGACTGGGCAACCTCCAGTACTACAGCCTGGGCGGCGGA
>JAKQDQ010000055.1 GCA_029573725.1 Verrucomicrobiota bacterium | reverse complement strand
GCTGTATTCACATGCCACTAAAACTCTCACTTCTTCCCTTTCTGGCGCCGTCCTACCAGCGCCGACTTTTACCGTTCGACGCACAACCCGTCATTCCACCGGACCTGCGCGAAAAGCCGCGCAGGCCGGTGAATTCAGACGGTACAAAACTCCGTACCATACAAATCTTCGTATCATCCGCCCCCGCCGAGCCTGGCCTGCATCAGCCGGACAAACTCGCCCCGCCGAAAAGGTGGCCGTGGCGCGATCATCACGACGCCGAAAAAACGTTTCGGCCCTTTCCACTTGTGCGGGTTCATCGTGCGCCGCTGAGCGCGAGGGCAAGCTTGCTGAGCGTAGCAAACATCTGCTTCGCCTCGCCCTCGTCGTCCGCGATATCCATCAGCGGCGCCGGCCCAAGACGCTCACAAAGCCGCGTCAGCGCCCCGACCTGGGCAGGGTTGAGGTTGATGGTGAGGGTTACGTCGGTCGGCAGCTTCACTTCCATCAGCTTCCGACTCACTTCGTCCATTTCTTTCTCTGTCACATCGTCCATTTCTCTCTCCTGAAAAAAGTTGCCCTTCACTACATTAACGCGGCCGGCGGAAACCGGCCGGCCAGCCGCTCAATCCTCGCCCGGCAGTCCGATGGTGATAACCGGCCCGCCTTCATCGCCCGCGCCGCAGTGCATTTGCAGCGTCACCAGCCGGGGCCGCACGCCACGGCCACCTTTTCGGCGGGGCGTGCGGCCCCGGCGGCATGTGGTGCACTCGCGGCTTCCTCCCGTCCACTGGGTTCGTCGGTCGCAGCTTCGGCAGTCCCTTCAGCCAAAGGCATGTGGCCTTGGTTTCTCCGTGCCCAAACATCCACGGCTGCACAACTTGCGACGGCTTGCGTATGCGCGTCGAAATAATGCTTACCGGGTTCTCAAGGCAAATCTTCGGCACGGGCGCGTCGAGCAACATCCGCACAAAATCCAAAGCCTCCTGTTGTTCACCGCTGGCTACCTTGCGGGCGAAATGCCGCGCCCCGCTCACGGCCAAGTGAGTGCATGGCGGGTGGCAAATCATCAAGTCCCACTCCTGCGTCAGCATGTCGCGCACATCTCCTTGGTAGTGCTGGCCGGGGCGCTCCGTTTCCAGCAAGTCGCAACTCCAGGCGTCGTGCCCCTTCGCCGCGAAGGCATCGCGCACCCTGCCGCTGTATTCACATGCCACTAAAACTCTCACTTCTTCCCTTTCTGGCGCCGTCCTACCAGCGCCGACTTTTACCGTTCGACGCACAACCCGTCATTCCACCGGACCTGCGCGAAAAGCCGCGCAGGCCGGTGAATTCAGACG
>JAKQDQ010000047.1 GCA_029573725.1 Verrucomicrobiota bacterium | reverse complement strand
GCCAAGGCGATCCAGGCTGATGCGTTGCAGGATTTTCCCGGTAGAGTACATCCGTTCAATAATCCCGGATGCGACGGTCGGGCTAACCAGGTAGCCGCCCTCTGACGGTACGCCCTCGCTCATGCCGCTGGCTTTCAGCGGCAACAGGCGCGGGTCAATCGCAGACGGGTGGATAGCGGCGTTTTTCACGGCGACGAAAAAGTCGCCAGCCGACTTGAAGGGCTGGTCGGCTTCGTCTTTCACGACGGTGACGCTGCCCGGATTAGGGGTCACGGGCGGCATGGCCTTGATTGCGGCCTCAGCCGCTTTGGTTGCAGCCTGGTTGACGATTTCGTCGAGCTGCTCTTGAGTAATGTCCATTATGTTTTCCTCCGCCCCTTGCGGGGCATCGTTGGTTTGGGTAGGGGTTTCTACAACGTCGGGCTGGCTTTCCTCTTTGCCGGAGGCTCCGTCAACCTCAACGAATTGCAGCGATTTGAGGGGCATGACCGCGGCGCGTGGCTCTGCCGGGGTGTGGGTCAAGCTGGCTTCGGCAATCGGCCAGCGGGTGATTTTCGTGCGTCCATCGGGCTGCGTCTCACGCTCCATCAGGTGGGCGGCTGTTCCGGATGACCAGCCCAGCTTGCCAGCCTCGGCAAGGGATACGATAAACCGCTCGTATTCGTCACGCTCTGCCAGCACAGTTTCGGCGAAAATGCCAAAATCATCCTTGCGCAGGGCGGCTTTCGACACGCGGCGCTTGCCGAATTTGGGGGCCATGCCGTGGTGGAAGTACACGCCTACCATGCCGGTCTCATCAATCCCAAAATCCGTATCATCGGCAAAATACTCGCCGTCAACGTCAGCGCCGCCAAACGTGACCAGGTAACCGCCCAGGGTCACACCCTCATCGGTGCGGGTTGCCTTGATGGCCGTGGCGTTGGTAGCGATTACGGTTTCATCGGCCTTGATGGGGATGGTCGTAATCTCGCTGGTTTCGTCCGTGTCGGTCGGTTCTAATTCCAGCGTCAAGCCGTCAATCTGGCGGGCAAGGGCGCGCACCTGTCGGATGCGGTTACGGTCGTCTTGATTGTTGCGGTTGCCTGTTTTGATATCATTCATGCTCACACCTCGTGTTTTGGGCGGGCGCATGGATGCGGCGGCCTGTTATTATTATAGCACAATCTTTCAGCGGTTGTCGTATTCGGATGGCCGCTTGAGGTTGTACCGGTTTTCAATCCAGGCGCATATCATCAGCAGCGCCCGGCGTACGACCAGCAAA
>JAKQDQ010000036.1 GCA_029573725.1 Verrucomicrobiota bacterium | reverse complement strand
TCGCGCTCCTCATGGAACATAGTATAGGCTATCCAGTTCATTGATGCCAGACTTAAATCAACATTTTCGCAGATTTTGTTGAGGTGTTGTTGATGCATCACCGGAAGGTTTCTATGATGGACTACCTGAGTAGTTACATTTATTGATGAGCAAGGGCAAGAGAAATTTCTCCTTGAGCTTAGAAAACCGTTATCATAAATGCAATTATTAATCGAATATTGCCCAAATAGTGAGGTATGAGACAAAGAATATATTTGACAATAAAATGCCGAACACATATAAGGTCTCCCGATGTCAATAGATATTTTTCCCCCTGCAGTCCAGAGGGACCGCTTTATTCATCGCCGGAAGAGTACCGCTACGAGCCGTTGGGGTCTGGCTTGGATTTCGACACGTGCTGGCCAGGCGAACCGCGTGGCTGCTACAAACACATATAGGGGTTCACCGCTGGCGGCAACGGGCGCGGCGGGTGCGAGATCCGCCGTCCCGGCAATGCCGGCGGCTGTCCCGGTTTTCGCGGGACGTCCCAGAAACGATTCCTGTGCCCTCGTGCCGTCCTCTTCAAACGCAGGGCTCGGCGCCCCGAAGGGCGCGCGTCCAGTTAGGCAGCGGGCTCGGGTGAGGGGCAGACCACGGACACGTTATGCGGGACAGTTCCGGGTCCGGGGAGCCAAAGCCAGCCGCGGGTCCCAATCAATCGCGCGGGCGCCGGGCGCTGACCAGGGAGCCACATCGCGGTCTCAGCCGCAAGGAGATGAAAGAGGCACCCATTCTAGCTTGGCCCATATGGCGCCAGTTAGGCGAACGGATCACCCGCGGAGACGCTCTCCCCGCCCGTTTTGCTGGGGTAGCTGCCTCCTAGGCAACGGTGAGTTTGTTGATGTCGAACGCCTCCTTCCGCCGGAGCATGAAGTACACTGCCCGGCCTATTTTGGCGGCCAGGATGCCCTTGGCTTTGGCTTTCCCGTGTTTGCGGCGGAGCCGTTCGATAAGGCTCATGCCGGCGGGATTGCCGCGCAGGAACAGGGTGGCCGCTTCGGAGAAGGCCCACTTGAGGTGGGCGTTGCCGATTTTGCCGCCGGAAACGCCGAAGCGTTTGCCGCCGGATTCTTTGGCGCATTTGACCAGCCGGCAGTACGAGAGGAAATCCTGGACGGAGGGAAACCGGCTGATGTCGTGAATTTCGTAGAGCAGAACCAGGGAGAGGATCGGCCCCACCCCTGGAATAGTTTTCAGCAGGTGGAACATGTGTGGGTCGTGAATCTTGGCCGATTGGACGAGCTGCAGTTCGAGTTTGGTGAGCAGCTCGTCGTAGTGGTTGATGAGCGCGAGGTCGAGTTCGATGATGGCGCGGACCTGCGGATCGGGGAAGTGCGCGGGAATGGCGGCGCGGTGCTTTTTGAAGCGGGGGTTGCCTTCGAGCGGCGGGAGGTTATACTGGGAGACGGTGTTGTGGATGTGAGCGATGAGTTCGGCGCGTTTGCGGGTGAAGTGGTTGCGCCGCCGCAGCAAGTCGCGGGTGGCGCGCATCCCGGCGGGATAGACATAAGACAGTGGCAAGAGCCCGCCGCGGAGGAGGCTGGTGATCTTATGAGCATCGATGCGGTCGTTCTTGGCTTTGGCACCGTGGATGGCCCGCATGTAGAGGGCGTGCCCGAGGGCGAGCGGAATGTTCTCGTTGGCGCAGAGATCGGCCAGCCAGTACCAGAGGAACAGGCATTCGACCGCGACCACGATATCTTCGCGGTAGGGAGCGATCACTTCCAGGAACTCAGCGGGGGCAGCGGGCAAATTCTTGCTGGCCAGCACTTCCCCGGCCTGGTTCTGGACGCAGACGTACATGGTCTTGGCATGAAGGTCGATGCCGCAGTAATAGCGGTGTTGACGCGTGTAGAAGTTCATCCGGTCTCTCCTTGCTGGTGGTTGAACGAACGTACACCCACAA
>JAKQDQ010000032.1 GCA_029573725.1 Verrucomicrobiota bacterium | reverse complement strand
AGACATTAAACGTACCCTTGCGCCACGGTCCCGGCGTTGCCTGCTCCAGCGCCTGTCTGATTTTGTTAATCGTTTCCTGATTCATTTGATCTCCTTTCCATGTCATGCATATCGTATTTTCAGTATGGGCAGTTGCCGCAGGTCGCGGCGGGGTTGCGGTTAGGCATTGTCGGGCTCCTCTAGGTTGCAAGTGATTGTCGGGTAAATAGGCTGATGTGGCCAACATGAAGGGTCAAGTGGCGACGGTGGTTGCGTCACTGTTTCTTTGATCACTATCGGCTTGTTTTGCAATAGTGCCAAATTTGTTTCCAACGCGGTGGCAATGCGTTCAAGTGCGACGGCTATGCGAATTAGTGATTTCATTTCTTGTCCTCCTCTGCGATTGCCCCGCCGCAGTACGGGCAATAGCGCGTGTCATTGTCCACCAGCCCGCCCTCTGTAAATTCCCACAGGTGGCCGCACGCGGTGTGATATGCGGCGGTGTATTCGTCCGGCCACCACACACACTTGCGGGGCTGCGCCTCCTCCCTCGCCACGAACGCGGGGCAGGCGGGCAGGTCTACAGCTATCGCAGGCCATATCGCGGCGAGGCGGCAATAGGTTTGCCACACCCCCGGCGAACGCTGGGCGTCGCCTCGCCACGCGCACTCGCCGCAGGTGCGGTCGCGCCAGAGGGTGTTGGTTTCGTTTTTGTTCATTCGTCGCTCCTTTCTGCCCATACTGGGCTGAGGCCGTCGATGTCTATCAATGTCGCGCCGCACACCGGGCACATTGCCCAGGTGTTGTCATCCGTCATGTCGGCGGCGGTGTTGGCTGTTGTCACCTGCCGCCCGCATATCATCGGGCACCCGCAGCCGGTGCAATACCGCGCGACGGGGCCGGGGTTCTGCCATTCCATAGTCATTCCTTTCATGTTGTCTCCTTGTTCGCGGCGGGGTTGCGGTTAGCGGTCATGGTCGGCCTCCTCCTCCCTAGCCACGAACGCGGGGCAGGCAGGTTCCAGGTCGTCGGTATCGCACTTGCGCCCACGCGTGTCCGTTGTTTTGACCAACCTCCACGCGCACTCGCCGCAGGTGCGGTCGCGCCAGTTGGGGAAAGGTATGTTTGGGGTAATCATTCCAGTTCTCCCGCATAACTCGTCTTCTCATGCTCTACCCCGTTTACCGTTTCCCGCTTGTACGCCCACACCAGCCGCGGCGCGTTGGGGTTGGGCTGGTAAATCTGCCACGGACCCTGGTGTTGCTTTGGTGGCGCCCACATCCGGTCGTGTTCCGCCCATTGAATTTGCTTACTGGTTTCTGGACTCATTCTCAATCTCCTGTTTGTTAATGCGGCGTATCCATGTCATAAGTTCCGCCGCACGTTCCTG
>JAKQDQ010000027.1 GCA_029573725.1 Verrucomicrobiota bacterium | reverse complement strand
CGGAGGAGATGGGCGTGCGCGCCTCGATCTGCGCGAGGGTCTTCATCGTGGGCGCGGGCGCGCCCGGCGGGGTGAGACTGCCTTGGGCGAGACAGGTTGAGAGTTGAGGGTTGAGGGTGAGGATCGCCAGCGCGAGGCCGGTGAGGTGGATCAGGCGTGTTGTTTTCATGGTTTTCATGGTTGTAACTGAGTTCGATTCGTAAATCGGAAATCGTAAATCTGCTAGGGCATGTTGTATTTGTAGGTGATGAAGTTGGTGCCGGAGATGGCAAAGCAACCGTTGGCCACTATGGCTTCAATGGCTCGGCCTCCGGAGCGGTAGCCCACGCACGTGTTGGCGCTTCGAGCGTACAACCCGCGTGGGCCGGAGGGACTGCTTCCATAGCAACCGATGGCGGTGCGGTCGGCATAAAGCCCGGTGGCACCGATGCTGTAGCCGTAACAGTTCTGGGCGGTTTCGGCATAAAGCCCGGCGCCACTGCTGCTGTAGCCGTAACAGTTCTGGGCGGTGTAGGCAGAAAGCGCGGTGCCACTGCTGCTGTAGCCGTAACAGTTCTGGGCGGTGGACGCAGAAAGCCCGTTGGCACTGCTGCTGAAGCCGTAACAGTTCAGGGCGGTGTAGGCATAAAGCCCGATGTCACTGCTGCTTTGGCCGTAACAGTTCTGGGCGGTGATCGCAGAAAGCCCGATGCCACTGCTGGATTGTCCACGGCAATCGGACACCTGCTTGCCGCTGATTGCCGTCCCACCACAATCGCTGGCAGTCGAATTCTTGATGGTCGTGGCAACAATTCCAAGACCTCCCACCGTTCGCACCGTGCAGGATTCCACCACGGTTGATTCCCCAAAGCCAAGGTAAATGCCGTAGTACTGGCAGCCCGCCACCGCAACGCCAACGACACGCGTGTTCAACGGTGCCCCACTGGGATAAGAAATGCCGTACTCAAATCCCGGCCCACCGTAGGTGCCGGCGTTGTTGGTCACCCCGCCCTGGATGAATCCGTTCAGGATGGTGAGATTGCGCAGGCCACTGTTGATCCGGACGCCGGAACCGGCGGCTGGGTTGGCGGTGGAGGAGAGGGTGAAGCCGTTCAGGTCCAGCGTCACGCCGTTGGTGGCGATCGCGATGGCGTCGCCGGACCTGACGGTGAGGTTGGTGGTCAGGTAATACGAGCCAGGGACGCTGATGGTGAACGGCGCGGATGAGATGGGCGTGCGCGCCTCGATCTGCGCGAGGGTCTTCATCGTGGGCGCGGGCGCGCCCGGCGGGGTGAGGCTGCCCTGGGCGAGACAGGTTGAGAGTTGAGGGTTGAGGGTTGAGAGCGCCAGCGCGAGGCCGGTGAGGTGGGCCAGGCGTGTTGTTTTCATGATTTTCATGGTTGTTGCTGCATTCAATTCGTAAATCCCAAATCGGAAATCGTAAATTCCCTACGGCATGTTGTATTTGTACGTGATGAGGTTGGTGCCGGAGGCGGCGTAGCAACCGTTGGCCACCGTGGCTTCAATGGCCCGCCCCTCGGTGCGGTAGCCCACGCACGTGTTGGCGCTTAGAGCGTACAACCCGCGTGGGCCGGAGAAACTGTATCCGTAGCAACCGATGGCGGTGCGGGAGGCATAAAGCCCGGTGCCACTGCTGCTGTAGCCGTAACAGTTCTGGGCGGTGGTCGCAGAAAGCCCGGTGTCACCGCTGCTTTCGCCGTAACAGTTCTGGGCGGTGATCGCAGAAAGCCCGGTTGCACTGCTGGATTGTCCACGGCAATCGGACACCTGGCTGCCGCCGATTGCCGTCCAACCACAATCGCTGGCAGTCGAATTCTTGATGGTCGTGGCAACAATTCCATAATCTCCCACCGTTCGCACCGTGCAGGACTCCACCACGGTTGAGTGCCCAATGCCAAGGTAAATGCCGGAGTACTGGCAGCCCGACACCGTAACGCCAACGACACGCGTGCTCAACGGTGCCCCGCTGAAAAAAGCAATGCCGTATTGAAATCCCGGTCCACCGTAGGTGCCGGCGTTGTTGGTCACGCCGCCACGGATATGCCCGTTGGCAATCGTGATGTCGCTCAAGCTGCCGTTGAACCGGACGCCGGTACCGGCGGCTGAGTTGGCGGTGGAGGAGAGGGTGAAGCCGTTCAGGTCCAGCGTCACGCCGCTGGCGGCGATCGTGATGGCGTCGCCGGAACTGACGGTGAGGTTGGTGGTCAGGTAATACGAGCCGGGCACGCTGATGGTGAACGGCGCGGAGGAGATGGGCGTGCGCGCCTCGATCTGCGCGAGGGTCTTCATCGTGGGCGCGGGCGCGCCCGGCGGGGTGAGACTGCCTTGGGCGAGACAGGTTGAGAGTTGAGGGTTGAGGGTGAGGATCGCCAGCGCGAGGCCGG
>JAKQDQ010000022.1 GCA_029573725.1 Verrucomicrobiota bacterium | reverse complement strand
GGCGACGGCACGCCCGCCAACGGCATCCAATACCAGAACAACTCCGGCGCGGACTACGGCATCAATCTGGACGGCCTGGGCAATCTGCGCGGCTACGCCTATGGCGCGAACATCGGCTGGATCAACTTCGAGAACACCGGCGCGCCCAGGGTGAACCTGGCCACCGGCAAGTTCAGCGGCCACGTCTGGAGCGCCAACTGCGGCTGGATCAGCCTCAGCAACGCCGTCGCCCACGTGCAGACCGACACCATCGCCCCCGGCGCGGACACCGACGGCGACGGCATCACCGACGCCTGGGAACTCACCCACACGAATTCACTGACCGCCTTCACCGCCACGAGCGACAGCGACGGCGATGGCCAGTCCGATCTGGCCGAATACCTGGCCGACACAAACCCGCGGGATGCGAACGACAATTTGCGCATCACGCACTACAGCCGGGGCAATCCGACGCCCGATTACAACGTGCTGCAGTGGACCAGCCGGCCGACGCGGTGGTATGGCATCGAATATCGCGCCGCGTTCGATCTGGCGAACCCGTGGACTTCACTCCTGAACCTCGCGTCGCCGGGCGCGAATATCGCAAGCTTCTATCTGGGAGACGACCAAAACTTCTTCCGCATTCGCGCGTTCCGTCCGTTGTCCCCGTGAAGGCAGTCGCAAAACATTCACTGCTGTCCAAAACGGCCGAAACGGAGGTTGAAAGGCTTCATTTTGCTGAGGTGTGGGCCGGTCAATGCGGGTTTCCGAGTACAGGTTGACCATCCGCAAGCGCGGATGTTGTCCCAAGCAGGCTCCAGTTGAACGGTCGCCAGCGCGGGCGTTTCAACGGCTGGTCCAGCCATTGCCCAGATCGCGATAGCTGAATAGATTCCAGCGCAGCAGCGCCTCCAGAGCGGACACGGCTCAACAGCTCCGGGGGCGGAACTGGAAATAGCGCACCATGACGTGACCCAACTTTTTCGGGCCGCCGAAGTGTGGGTCTGGGCCGAAGCGGGAAATTTTAATTCAAGATTTCAAAGCGCACCCCCAAAATGAGGGCATGGCGCGCTGGGGCTTCACGGATTACTTTTCACGGCTTGATGAACAAGCTGAACAATGACATGAAGCGAACGGCGAAATTCAAGCCCCTGCCCGCGCGCGCCTGGGGCATTGCCGTTCTCCTCCTGGCCCTTGCTCTAACTACGCGGGCCGAGCCGTTGACGCAGGTGAAGGTGATGAGTTTCAACATCTGGGTGCAGGGCGCGCACGGCTTGAGCAACGTGGTGGAAGCCATTCGCACCAGCGGCGCGGATTTGGTGGGCCTGCAGGAGTGCAACGCCGCCACGGCGCAGACCATCGCGACGGCGCTTGGTTTTCATGTGTTGCCCGCTTCGGGCTGCTCCATCGTCAGCCGTTATCCAATTGTAAACGCACAAACCATCGGCGGCTCCACGCGCATCACCGTCGAGCCGCATCCAGGCCAGCGGCTGCATTTGTTTAACTGTCATTTGCCGGCCTATCCCTACGGTCCGTATGACTTGAAGAACGGCCAGTCGCAGGCGTTCGTCATCAATCAGGAAAATCAGACGCGGATGCCGTCGTTGAACTTGTTGCTCAACGCGATGCAACCCTGGCTCGCCGGGCCAGATGCGTGCTTCCTGACCGGCGATTTCAACGCGCCGTCGCATTTGGATTACGCCGATTTTCCGTGGCCCACATCCGTGGTGGCGGTGGAAGCCGGCCTGGGCGATTCCTACCGCGAACTACATCCGGGCAATCGCAAGTTCCCCAGCCCATTCGCCTACGACGAACCGGGCATCACCTGGACCCCGCGAACGGATCAAGAGCCGGAAGGCGTTTTCGACCGGATTGACTTTCTGTATTACTCGCCGGGTGATGGCGCGACGCCGACCCATTCCATCGAACTGGACGGGCGCAACAGCGCGAATCCCTGGCCCTCGGATCATCGCGCGGTGTTGACGACGTTCACGCTGACGCCGCCGACGCCGGGCGAAACGGTTGGGGAACCGTTTCCGATGACGGGCGCGACGAATGTGCGGGGCGGCATTCTCCTGACCTGGCTGCCGGCATCGAACATGGTTTCACAGGCGGTTTATTTGGGCACGAACAGCCCCGGTGAATTTCGCGCGAATACGACCAACAGTTATTTTGCGCCCGGCGCGCTGACGCCCGGCACGACGTATTTCTGGCGGGTGGATACCACGACCGCGAGCGGAGTCGTCACGGGTCCGGTCTGGTCGTTCACCACGGCCGCCGTGGTTCCGCAGACTTATGAGTGGACGTTTGCCTTGAGCAATCTCACCGCAGCCTTGGGCCAGGGCGTGCTTGCGTTTGCCGATGCGACAACCTCGAACCTCACGGTGTTTGGCACGACGGACGGCGCGAGCGTGCCGCACATCGGCGGTCAGCCGGCGAAGTTTATGCGCGTGCCGCAGATGCCTGCACCGCAAAATGGTTATCTGGTGACGTTCACGGACAGCGGCCCGAATGGCGGCGGAGCTTACATCAATCAATACACCATCATCCAAGATTTGCTTGTTCCGTCACCGCTGAACTGGGCGGCCTTGTTCAACACCAATCCCGGCAACGCCAATGACGCGGATTTCTACATCGCGGGCGATGGTTCGGTGGGAATCGCCGAGCTGGGCTACTCCAGCGCCGGCGTCATCGCCGCCAATACCTGGTATCGGGTTGCTCTGACGGTGGATCTTGGGGCGGGCGCGGTTTCATACTACGTCAACGGAACGCCGGTGCATACGCGAGCCGGAGCACCGCTGCTTGACGGGCGGTTCGCGCTGTATTCCAACCTCGATCCCGGAGCGGATTTGCTGCTGTTCAACGAGGGGGACGGTTCCGGCAATTACACGCATCAACTTTATCTCAGCGCCTGGGCGTTTGTGGACCGCGCGTTGACGGCGGCGGAAATCGCGGCACTCGGCGGACCGAAGGCGGGCGGCATTTTCCCCGGGCGGGCATTGAAGGCTTCGGTGGCGCGGGAGGGCGACGAATTGCTTTTGAGTTGGGTCGGCGGCAAAGGCCCGTTTCAAGTGCAGCGGACGGCGTCCCTTTTTTCCTCCGAGTGGGACAATGCCAGTCCGCCATCCTATGAACGCATGTTCAGCGAACCAATGTCCGCGGAGACACAATTCTTCCGCGTGGTGGGGCACTGAACGGCAGCCGCGATTGCCGCGAATTCATTTCTCTAGGTACTGCACCACGGCTTCGGTGCGCTTGTGGACGTTGAGCCGCTCGAAAATTCTCTTGATGTGCCCGCGCACGGTCCAGGTGCTGATGCCCAGCGCGGGCGCGATTTCCTTGTCAATGTAACCTTTGCTGATCAGCGCAAGCACGTCGCGCTCGCGGCGGGTGAGCCGGGCCAGGCCGGACGTGTCGCGCGTTGCAGGCGGTTGCAGCAGTCCCTTGAAATAGTGCTGCACGCGCCGGAGGATTGCCTCTGCGGCGAGGTCCACATCGCCAGCCGCGTTGCTCAGGGGCGCGAGAACGTTGGCTGGCGCGACGCGATTCAGCAGATAAACACCCATGCCGCCAGGTGTGGCGAGGAACAACTGATCGCTATCCACATACACCGAGTAGGCAATCACGGTCGCGTTCGGACAGCTGGCTGGCGGCTCGCAGCCAGTGGTGATGCCCCACGGCTCGGCCACGCGGCGGTTGGCGAGAATGAGGCGGGGTTGATGGAGCTCGAGCGTGCGCGGAAACGACTCCGCGGAATCGCAGGTGGACACCGCAAACCCGGCTTGCTGCTGGATGGCCCAGATAAGCGCGCGGCTGATGCCCGGATCAGACTCCAACAACAGGATATGGTTAATCTTTGTCTGGCCCATCGGCAGCTCCCGGCGGAACGGCCCGGGCTCCCGGGGCAGGGTGTGCAGGGTCGTGTAGGTCCAGAGGAGCGGATTGACCGACCACTCGAAGCCCACGGTTACTTCCCGCGCGAACCGGCGACACGCCGCCGGCCAGCCCTTGGCCACAACGGTCTGATAAATCCCTCTGGCCCGCTCACCGGCGGCCTGCGAATCGGTGGTGCCGAGCGGAAAGAAATGCGCGATCCCGGCATGTTCGACACGCACCGTCAGGTCTTCGGCGGCGGCGCGCGGCGCGGGAAACGGGTACCGTCGTCGCAGCAATCGCTGCCGCCAATAGCGCGGATCCGTTTTGGGAAAATCCCCGTTGTCGGCGCGGCGGGATGGATGCTCTCGAAACGCCGCCTCCCAGCCCTCGGCAAGAATTGTTTTGTGGATGGCCTTGGCCTCGGCGGCGGCGGCCGTTTTGGTGCGGGCGGCCAGTGAGAAAGTATGACGCCGGCCAGCGTGTTGAATCTTCACCGACCAATGTTTCAGGGTGAAACGCCGTCCCGCACGGGTATAGGAATTCTTGAAGAGGCGTTGCTGCCAGCGGCGGATTGCCTGGGGGTCAGGCTGGCCGGAGAGTTCCAGGGTCTTTGACCGGGCGTGAAGAT
The DNA here is from genome assembly GCA_029573725.1 of Verrucomicrobiota bacterium. Taxonomy (GTDB): domain Bacteria; phylum Verrucomicrobiota; class Verrucomicrobiia; order Limisphaerales; family JADLHS01; genus JADLHS01. The sequence continues at coordinate 5,493 of JAKQDQ010000022.1, read as the reverse complement.
TGCTTGGACGCTGCTTGAACATAAGTGTATAAAACCGTCTTTGCCGCGGGGTCGTCAATGTTGAACCACGCGCGCAGCCACGGGTAAAAAACCCTGGCAGGCGTGGACTTTTCGCATGGCCCGGCCATTGACTTGTGCAACTTCGGACAGACGAGCGCCAGACTGGTTTCAGACGGCCAGCCAGCCACGCTGACATGCCCCTGAAAGAAGGGGTTGTGAAAAGCCGTCGAACCGATAGACTATATCCCCGGCAGCAACTGGAATCAGAATCATGAACACAACCGCAATTCGCTTCTGGCGCGGCATCGCCGCAACTATGGCTTTCCTCGCCTGTTCCCAACCCGGTCGGGCGGCCAGCTATGAATGGAACTTCAGTGCCGGAAATCTTTCCCCCACGCTCGGCAACGGCGTGATGACTTATGCCGACGCGGAGACCGGCACGTTGACCGGCTTTGGCAACACCGGCGGCGGCGTGCCGAACATTAACGGCGAAGTGGCCGCATACATGCACGTCCCGGCGCTCGCCAACTTGGGCAACGGGTATCACCTCAAGCTCAATGACAGTGGGCCGAACGGCGGCGGGGACTACATCAATCAATACACGATCATTTTCGATATTCTCAGCCCGGGTTCGATCAACTGGACGCCGTTCTTCAATGCGGCCCCCAACAACGGTAATGATGCCGACTGGTACATTGCCGACGACGGTTCTTTGGGAATTGGTGTGTTGGGCTATTCCAGTGCGGGAATCATCGCTCCCGATACCTGGTATCGGGTCGCGTTCGCAGCCGATCTTGGGGCCGGCACGGTTTCCTATTATGTGAATGGAACGTCGGTTCATGACCGGACCGGCGGTTCGCTGATTGATGGACGGTTTGCGCTGTATTCCAACGAGGATGTGGAGCCAAGCTTCCTCCTGTTCAACGAGGGGGACCTCAGTGGGCAATACACTCACGAGCTCTACGTGAGCAGTGTTGCGTTTGTGGACCGGAGGCTCTCGCCAGCGGAACTACTGGTATTGGGTGGCCCGAATGCTCAAGGCATCCTTCCAATCCCCGAGCCAGCCACCGTCAGCCTGGGTTTAGTCGGTTGGCTCGCCTTCGCGGGAATGTGGCGGCGTCGGAGAGGGTGACGCGGCGCTTAAATCCTCTTGGGGAATTTTCAACTGCCAGCCGGTTCGCCAAGCTGACTGCGCGCATTGAGACGAAAGTGCGCGAGGGTTGCTGGGAACGCCGGTTCAGTTGCCGGCAAGTTTGCCCCCACAGCTGTTCGTATTGAGCCGCTTCGCGGCCTGAAATCCGGGGAGCAGGATCAAGATGCGCCCGTCCCCCCTCAAAGCAGGGGGTTGTCGCATGGTTCAGCCTCACCTTAAATTATATCGTCGTTACCCAGAGAGAACATGAAAAAGCCGGCATTGCGAATGAATGTTGCTTATGCCCGCAGGCTTGGGCGAGCAGGGGGGCGTCGGCCACGAGTCGCAGGTTTTACGCTCATCGAACTGTTGGTGGTTATTGCAATCATTGCCATGCTTGCGGCGATGCTGTTGCCGGCGCTGGCCAAGGCGAAAGGCAAGGCGCAGCAAACGTATTGCCTGAACAACATGAAGCAACTTGCCTTGGGCACGCACCTTTACCTGGATGACAACAACCAGTGGTTGCCACCCATTCAGGAATTGCTGCCGGCGGGATTTGAAACCAGTTGGCGATCTTATCTCTTCAACTTCGTCGGCAAGAGCAAGGCGGTTTACGACTGCCCCACGGAGAAGGAAGAGGTGTACGCGCAAGGCAAGCGCCACCAGTTGCCCGCCGCACCGGACATGGCAGGTTTGCCGGTTAACGGCGAGATCCGACTCCTCAGTGGCATCGGCGCGGTGAACGTGCATTGGGAATCCGGCGGCGCTCAACCGCCATTCGGGCGTTCTTACGAGAGGAATCTTTGCCGTTCCGCCGCCATAGAAAAGCCCAGCCAACTGATTCTGTTCGGCGACGGCCACAGCGATGTCCGCAACGAATGGCCCAATGACCGCTGGTGGATCTGGAAGTATGATGCGCCAAACCAGGTGGGTTTCAATCGCGTCGCCCAAGGCGACAAGGGCGCGGTCCGCCACCGCCGGCGCTCAAATTACGCCATGGCCGATGGCAGCGCCTCGGCACTGGATGCCGGGCGCATTCCCTGTAATGTGAATGAGTGTTGGTGGTCGGCCAAGGCTGATCCGCATTAGTCCGTCCCGGTCATTCCGATGAACAAAACCACGCTTCTCAAACTCGCCCTGGCGGTGGTGTTGCTGGGGGGCGCGGGTTTCCTTTTCGCCCGTTTCTTGAAGCAGGACCGCGGCGTGGGCGAGCAGGAGTACTTCTATGATCTGAGTGAGCAAAAGCTTTTTGCCGCGCCGCGCGAGTCGCTGCCGCCCATTCGCGGGATCAATGACGCGGCGGAAGACGGGGTGCGCGCGGTGGTGATTGCGTCGGGCAACAACCCGGATAATAAGGCGGCGCGCCGGATTGCCTACTTGGAGAAATATGCTCCGGAGTTGAAACAACACCTGGAGAAAGTCCGGGCTGGTGAGGCGGAACCGCTGCCAACCAAAGTCCGCAACGGCTACCGCTTGGTGAAGCGGGTCGAAGACGAAACCTGGCATCCCCTCAATACGCCCCAAGGTGAAAAGATTTTGACTGAATGGAATGTGGCCGGACCGGACGGCGCTTATCCAGTTGTATGTTCGCCGTGACGCGCCTGCCACGCTGCTGAAATTCAACCAAAGCAACCAGACCCACAACCGATCAACCATATGAAAATCAAGAAATTCGCAAGTCTCCGGCCCATCGCATTGATGGCGACGGGCGTGTTCCTCGGGCATGTCGCCCAAGCCGACACCGTCTTGGATTTTGAGTCGCTCCCTGCCGGCCAGAATCAAAATGCCGCGATCATCCAATCGTTCGGAGACAATGCTTTGGTTTCCAGCGAGGGAGTCAGCGTGGCGGGTTTTGGGACGCCGAACATTGGTCTGACGTGGCAGGCCACCCCGGTGGCGGGCGGCGCGGCCCGCTGGGATTTCTACATTGACGACATCTGGGCGGCGGGCCAGTTGGACAGTTCCCACGTGGGCGACCGCCATGAATTGGTGTTCACGCCCAACGCCGCCCAGGCGGCGGTGGTGATCAAGTCCTTCAACTTCCACCCGTATTATCTTTCCACCGAACGCTACACCTACGATGTGAGTGTGCTGGCGGGGGAAACGGTGGTGAGCGGCCCGTTGAACGTCACCTTCATGGCTGAATCCGCCAAAGTGCCGGTGAGCATCAACTACACGGGCAACGCAGGGCAGACGCTAACGCTACGGCTGGCGCGGGTGGCCTCCATACTGGGCGAGGGGGAAACCGAGGGCGAAAACGCCAATATCGCCGTGGATGACATTACCTTTGCCCAATTGCCGGAAACAGAACTGGCGGTGGGGCCACAGGTCATCGCCGTTTCCCCTGCGAATAATCAAATCAGCGTGGCCCCGGATGGCTTGTACCGTGCCAGCATCACCAACCAGACCTCGGCGGTGGCGCCCAACACGATCCAGTTACAACTCAACGGCAGTCCGGTGGCGCCCGCCCCGACGATCACCCAGGCGGACGGCCTGACGACCGTGAGCTATGAAGCCCCGGCCCTGCTGTTGCCCGGTGGTTCGACCAACCGCTATACCTTGACGTACGATGACAACGGCGTTCCGGCGAAGAGTTACACCAACGAAGTTCAATTCATCGTCGCCGCGCATGTGAACCTCCAGCTGCCGCCGCCGATTGTGTTTGAAGACTTCGACAACACACCCGAAGGCAGTCTGCCATCCGGCTGGACGGCGGTGAGTCTGGACACCTTCAGGAGCGTGACTTCCGAGCCGGCCCTCAACTTTGGCAATCTGGACTCCGAGGCCTACGTAAACTGGACGACGGTGGACGTTTCGCGTTTCACTGGCACGTTTGACACCTACAGCCAGGTGTATAACGGGATCGCCCAACCGCCGGGCTATGCGGAGGATTATCAGCGCGTGCTGACCGTCAATCCCTCGAACGTGGTCAATGGCGTGTTTCTTCGGAGTCTGGCCAGCGGTCGCATGGCGTTTGCCAACTCAGGTTATCGCAATGACGAGCTGGGCCAAGTCATGTATTTGTTCTCGCCCGACTTCAACCTGACAGGCAAGACCAACGTTCATCTGGCTTTTCATAGTGTTTGGGAGCAAAACCAGGATAGCCTCGCGACGGTGGAGTATTCCATTGACGAAGGCGCCAGTTGGCTGCCGGTCGTTTATATGATTGAGACCTCCGACGTTTTGACAAATCTGGACGGGACGATTGATGCCGCCACGACCTTTTCAACCGTCCATCCTGCAGGGTTTCAAGGAGTGGCCACGTATTATGATCCCGACACCCAAACCATCGAAGGCGGCTACTACGGGGCGTTCCTCGGCGTGGCCCCGAGTCAATGGTCCACGCTTGGCAATTACATCAGTCCGCGCGCGGATGACAACCCCGTGGAATCCAAACGCGTTGAGTTTTTCCGCCTGCCGCAAGCGGACAATCAACCCAAAGTGCGTCTGCGATTCGCACATGCCGGCACGGATAGCTGGTATTTCGGCATTGATAACGTAGGGCTCTACAGTCCGGTAACAACTCAGCTGCAGATTAGCAGCATCGTCCGCGACGGGGCCAACGTGACCATCTCCTGGGAGGGTGCGCCGGGAAGGAAACTCCAGAAATCCACCAGCCTGACCAATCCCATTTGGCAGGATGTTCCGGGTAGCGAGGGTGCCAGCAGCGCCAGCGATACCGCCGCCGAGCCGCAGGCTTTTTATCGCCTGATCCAGCCGAACTGAATCCCCACCAGGATGCTCGCCCGAGCCGGATTCACCCGGGCGCAGGATGGCCAAATACGCTGGCGGTCAAGCAACTGAAAGTTACGACCGGTGCGGAGGATTGACCAACATCCTCTCCGGAGCGACGAGCCCGACCAAGCTGCTGGATGACGTGGAGAATCTCTTGCAGGAATCCTGCACGGGCGGCTCGCTCCATGGCGTGATCGTAACGCACCATTACGATGACCGACTCCGACAAGACAGCGCCGGCCTCCGCGTCTCAGCGGCTCTGCAGTCCAATCATGGCTACAGTTACGATGCGACTCCCCACCTGCAAACCGGCAGCGATGGCACGCACAGCCCACCTGCGACTACCTTGATTATTCGCCCTGGTGGAACAGATGGTCTTCGCCACGAACGACACCACCGCGGGATCGCAGTTCCTCGGCACGACCGACAATCAGGTCCTGGAATTCAAGGTGAATGGCGCGCGCGTCCTGCGACTTGAAGACAGCGGCGACGGCACGCCCGCCAACGGCATCCAATACCAGAACAACTCCGGCGCGGACTACGGCATCAATCTGGACGGCCTGGGCAATCTGCGCGGCTACGCCTATGGCGCGAACATCGGCTGGATCAACTTCGAGAACACCGGC
>JAKQDQ010000006.1 GCA_029573725.1 Verrucomicrobiota bacterium | reverse complement strand
CGGCCGACGCGGGAGCACGCGCATTGGGCGGGGACGAAGTCGGTGGAGTGGACGCGGGAGACGGTGGCGGGGTTTGATGTGGTGTTGATTGCGACGGCGCACGAGGCGGTGAACTACGCCGAGCTGGGCGAGTGGGCGCAGATGATTGTGGACACCCGCAACGTCATGGCCGGCTACCCCAACGCCAAAGCCAGGCTGCACAAGGCCTGAGCTGGCCGGAATTCCATCACGGGGTCAGGTTCGCCTGACTCCGTTTTTTGTCCCTCCGGCAGGGGGCGCACGCAGGACTGCGGCGGGAAAGGTTTGGGCCAGGGAGCAGGTCAGTGGCATGGCCGGTGGAGTGCTGACATCGACGGAACATGATCCGGCGCAAGGGGGTCGCTTGCCTGCAGGCCAACTGCCTGTTGCAAGTTCGTGAGGCCCAGTTCGTTGACCCGGTCACGCAAGCCGGTGACCAGCGCCTTGATCAGAGCCGGTCCCTCATAAACCAGTCCGGTGTAGATTTGCAGGAGGCTCGCGCCGGCAGTGATTTTCTCCCAGGCGTCGGCAGCCGTGAAAATCCCCCCCACGCCGATGATCGGCAGTTTTCCCCGGGTTTGGCGGTGGATGTGTCGAATGACTTCCGTACTCCGGGTGCGGAGCGGTCTTCCACTGAGTCCGCCGGCCTCGGTGAAAACCCGCCGGCTCACCGGGTCCGCGGTGTCGGGGCGGGCGAGGGTGGTGTTGGTAGCCACGATTCCCGCCGTGCCGCCGGTTTCGGTGAGTTGCAGCAGCTCGTCTATGGCGGCGAAAGACAGGTCCGGCGCGATCTTGATCAAAATGGGCTTCGGGGCGGAGTGGCGCGCCTCTGCGCTTTGCGCCTCGCGCAGGGCCAGTAAAATTTCCTCCAGCGCGGAACGATCCTGCAACTGGCGCAAGTTGGGCGTGTTCGGTGAGCTGACGTTGACGACAAAAAAATCAGCGAGGGCGTGCAACCGGCGGAACGAGCTGGCGTAGTCGGCCGCCGCCTGATCCAAGGGGGTTGTTTTGGACTTGCCCAAATTGATGCCGATGGGGTGTGCCGGCCAGCGGTGTTGCGTGCGCCAATGCGTCAGCACGGAGGCCAGGGCTTCCGCGCCGTGGTTGTTAAAGCCCATGCGGTTGACGATTGCTTGTTCTGCGACGGCCCGAAAAAGTCGCGGCGGCGGATTGCCCGGTTGCGGGTGCCAGGTGACCGCGCCGATTTCAGCAAAGCCGAAGCCCAGAGCCTCCCAGGCGGGCAACGCCACGCCGAGCTTGTCCATGCCGGCGGCCAGCCCGATGGGGTTGGGAAACTGCAGGCCGAACAAGTGTACGGGCAATGGGGCTGGCGCCAGCCAGGCTTCCAGTGCGTCACACATCAGTTGATGGCGGCTGACCCAGCCCAGCGAGCCAAGGGTGAACTCATGCACCTGCTCTGCGTCGTGTTTGAAAAGGTTGGGGCGGATGATGTGCCGATAGCACCAGCTCATAATGAAATAGTCATGAGTTTGGCCGGTGCTGTCGAGGCATCAATCAGGGGGAGGCGGTCTGGTTGGTGAGGGCCAGCCGATTGAAGAAGAACCGCACCAATTCCCGTAATTGGGGGTCTTCCTCTGCCAGCCCGGCTTCCCATAATTGCAGCGCCGGAGCGTTTGTCTGCCGTGCCAGCCAGAGTGAAGTGTAGGCCATGCGGCGAATGGCTGCCGCATTGGTGGGATTTAGCAGGATGACGGAAGTGCCGAGATTTGGTCCGGGACGCATTGCCGCCAGCGCCCGGAACGCGGCAGCCCGCAGTTGGGGATCGGCGTGCGTGACGGCCAGGTCCACCGTCGGGGCCACGGCCCCGGCGCCGAGCCGGCTCAAGGCGTGCCATGCCGCGGAGCGCACCGTGGTATCGCTGTCCAGGGTGCCACGAATGAGCGGGAGCAGCGCGGGCAGGGCATTCGAATTCGCCTGGCCCAGCGCGTAAACCGCCGCGTGACGCATGGCGGGGTCGGCATTGGTGGTGAGCGGGATGAGGCGGGTGATGGCGACCTCCCCAAGTTGGGCCATCACCTGAACCACCGGCCACCGCAGGGGCGAATTGGTTTGGGGTAACAGATGCAGAAAATCCGGCAGCGCCTCCGCCGCGTTGGTGCCCAATATGCCCAGCGCGCGCACCGCGCCCATGCGATATTCCAGCGCATCCAGCCGGATCTGGGAATGGGGGAGGGTGCGCAGTTGGCGGGGTAAATGAGGAGCCAGCTTCTGCCAGAATTTCTTGTAGGCCGGATCTTCACGGTACAGCAGCAAACGCAGTTCAGGTACTGCTCGAACGCCCAGCGTTTGGAACGCGAGCGTGGCGCGATTGGTTGGTCCGGCCTGCGGGTGGCGGTAAAGTTCGTGGGCCCAGTACGCTACCGTTTGGCCTTCAAACCGGGGAGCGGGCGACAGCAATGTTCTGCCCAGGCTGAGAATGAACAGGGCCGCCGCGGCCGTCCCCATGGCCACCATGAACCAGTTCCATTTCAAAGCTCGGTGGGAGAGCAAGGATCAATGCGGCAAATGTCCGTTCAGTTTGATGAGGTTGGGGTGGGACGGTGGGGTCAACAGTTGTTGATAGGTGGCCAGCGCCAGCAAGGGCCAGGCGTTGCGGTACATGTCGTACTTGAGATAGAACACCTTGGGGAATCCGGTGCCGGTGACTTCGTCCTCGGTCCAGGAGCCGTCGGCATTTTGCGTGCGGATCAAATATTCGATGCCACAGCGGAGGCTCGGCAATTCAGGGTCTCCGAAGGCGCACAAGCCCATGACCGCCCAGGCGGTTTGTGAGGCGGTGCTGGGGCCTTGGCCTTTGAACACCGGATCGTCGTACGTATTGCAACGCTCCCCCCAGCCGCCGTCCGGACGCTGGACGCTTTCCAGCCACTGCCGGGCCTTCTGCAACCAGGGTTCGTTCATATCCAGTTTCAAGGCGCGCATGCCCCGCAACACCTGCCAGGTGCCGTAAATGTAATTCACCCCCCAGCGTCCGTACCAGGAGCCGTCCGGTTCCTGCTGTGCGCGCACGTAGTCCAGCGCCGCCGCGACTTGCGGGTGATCGATGCTCCAGCCTTCGTATCCCAGCAGCTCCAGAATCCGCGCCGTAATGTCGGCACACTCGGGATCCAGCATGGCGTTGTGATCGGCGAACGGCACCTTCTCCAGAATGTTTTTGGTGCAATCCTTGTCAAACGCCGCCCAGCCGCCATCCTTGCATTGGAAGGTCATCATCCATTTCAGCCCGCGCGCGAAACAGGCATCGCGCCGCGCGGGGTTGTCCGTGGCAATTTGGCGCAGTGCCAGCAGGACCATCGCCGTGTCATCAACATCCGGATTCCATTCATTGTTGTACTCGAAAACCCAGCCGCTCGGCTCCACGTTTACGGGGTTCTTGTGAATCCAGTCCCCGCGCCGGCGGATCTCCTTGCTCATGAGCCATTCGGCCGCGGTTTTGAGCCGGGGATCGTCCGCCGGCAAACCGGATTGTCGCAGGCAAACCGTCACGATCGCCGTATCCCATACGGGCGAAAAACACGGTTCGATGCGGATGTCGTCCTCGGTTTCGTGTTCCAGCCGTTTGAGCTCCTTTTCGGCCCGGAGCACCTGGGGATGATCGTCGGGATAGCCCAGCGCCTTGAGCGCAATGAGGGAGTTGAGCATGGCCGGAAAAATCGCCGCCAGTCCGTCACTGCCCTCGAAGCGCTCCAGCATCCAGTTCTCACATTTCTTCAAGGCTTGCCGGCGGAACGGATGGATACCGCGCTCGGCGAATTTTTCGGCGAACTTGTGCAGGCGATCCAGCCAGAGGAAAAAGTTGCGCCAGGAAATGCGGTCCGGATCCGGCGGCAGGGCGAGATCGCGTTCGTGGAAACCCTGCGGGTACAGCTCATCGAGATTGACGTTGTTTTTGGGGATGCGGGTGGGTTTGAAATGGTTGATCACGGCCAGGGGGACGAGCATCGCCCGCGACCAGTTGCTCATCTCCCAGAAATTGACGTGAAACCATTTTCCGATCAGCAGCACCTCGCACGGAATCGTGGGGACGTATTTCCAGGGGTACAGGCCCAGGAGCGCGAGGTACAGCTTTGAGAAGGTGTTCATGCGCGGCACCCCGCCAAGGTTCTTGGCGATTTCCCGCGCCTTGAGCATGCGGGGATCGGTCACGGGCACGCCGGCGAGTTTCAACGCGAGATAAGCCTTGATGGTGGCGTTCACTTCGGCCGGGCCGCCGTAATAAATGTTCCAGCCGCCATCGGGCAGCTGCCGGCTCAGGAGATGGTTCACCGCCTTGCGCTGCCATTCAGCATCCACTTTGCCGTTCCAATAGTGGTAGGCCAGGGTGTCGGAAACCAGCGTGGTGTCCACAATCAATTCCCCCACCCAGTACCCCTCCGGTTTTTGGAGGTGGAGCAGGTATTGTTGCGAACGTTGGAGCGCAACTTCCAGCTCAGGCCAATCCGGGGTTTCGAGGCTGTGGACCGCTGCTGCGTGTTGCGGTCTCAGAGTATGCTGTGAAGCTAACACCTGCTCACTTTCGGCATTAGCCGGATGGAAGTAAAGATGATAATCGCCCGGCTTTCAGGGTTGAATTCTGGGCCGCGCTTTTCCAACGTGACCTCATGCAATCACACGAGCTTTTGCGCGAGGTCATCCAGCAGACCGGGGCCAAACAGGTCGCGGCGGATCTGAACCTGTCGCTTTCCATGATCTACAAGTGGGCCGAACCGAACGCGGGTGAGGGCAGCGGCGCCGTCAACCCCCTGGATCGGCTCGAACAGTTGCAACGCAGCACCCGGGACATTCGTCTGGTCCAGTGGGTTTGTGAGCGGGCGGGCGGTTTCTTCATTCACAACCCCAAACTGAACGCGCCGCATCCGGATTATTTGATCCCTGCGACCAACCAAATCGTGCAGGAATTTGCCGACCTGCTGGCGGTGATCGCCGTGGCCGCCGCTGACAATCGCATCACGCCGAACGAGGCCAAGGCCATCCGGTCGCGCTGGGAGAAGTTAAAAACGGTGACCGAGGGGTTTGTGGCATGCTGTGAAGAGGGCAATTTTTCCAGCCTGAAAACACCCGCCGCGTCCAACCCCGCTGCGGCTTAGCCGGGCGCGTCCGATTTCGTTTGGCGGTAGGTCGCCTTCAGCCGCGCCTCCTCGCCGACGGCCAGTTGGATCCCATTTTCCGCCACGTTTCCGGATTCCACACAGACCATGCGCCGGTATTCCTCATCGCCAAAATCCACCATGTCCCGCGCTTTGGTCATCCAGGGATTCCAAATGACCGTGGTCGCGGAGTTTTCCGTTGTCACCTGCACCGTCCGCTGCAGGACCGGATCATGCACTTCCACCGCGTTCCGGGAATTCAAATAAATCCGGTCCACTTCCCGGTCGAAACGGATGGATTCTGCCGCTTCCTGTTTGCGCAGAAATTTTGCCGTGGCGTCCAGATATTCCGTCCCCTGCAACCCCGTCACGCGGATCCGCTCAATGTCACCCACGGCCAGGTAAGTATGCAGGCAGTTCTCGAACGCGAAAGGAGCGCTGGAATAATTCCGCACCACCAGTTCCACCGTCAGCGTTTTGCCAATGGTCACGTAGTAGTCCAGCGGAATGGACAGGAGTTCCGCCGTCGTCGGGAGGCTCAAATGGGCCGTGGCGCTGCCGTCGCCCGTACGGTGCAGTCCAACCAGTTCCCAGGCGCGCAGGCGGGCAAAGCCGTGCTGTGTGGCGCGTCCGGGCGGCCTGCCGAACCAGGGGAAGATGATGGGAATGCCGCCGCGGATCGCCGCGCCTGGCTCGAAACGGCTGTGTTCGCTGAGGAACAGCAGGGGCGCTTCGCCATGCACCTGAAAATGGGTGACACAGGCGCCTTGCAGATAAATCTCCGCGGTGCTCCACGACGTCTGGATTTGCACCATCGGCAGACCCCCGCGTCCGTTGATCGTGGTCATGCTCATCCTCGGGGTTGCGACGTTGATGCCGCTTGCGGGCCAAGATAATTCGTGATCGGCTCGGCGCCCAGGGTGCCGGTTAGTTTTTGCCAATAGTCCGGAGCTTCGACAGCGAGCAACTGCGCCTGCACCTGGGCGAGCCGGTCCCGGAGGCCCAGACGCTGCGCCTCGTCGGCGTAGCCCGGACGCTGCAGAAACTGGCTCAGATAGCCCTGATGGCGGCGCAGCAATTGCCGGTCGACATGCTGCTTGGCCTGCAGGCGCGCGGCGTACCAATCACTGGAGAGCAGCTGCTCCCGGGTGAACAGCTGGCGCACTTGCGGATGGTGAAGTTCCAGACCCTCCCATTGCCCGTCCCGCATGAGGTGGAGCAGGGCCCGCAACGGCGGACAGGCCTGGGCAATGGTGCCGTCGTCAAAATACATTTGTGCGACCCGTTGGTGGGTCGCAACGATGTTGTCCATCGCGTCCACAAACACGTCCATGTCCTGCAGCTCGGGTTTCAGCATGGCTTCCGTGAAAATGGTGTGCGGGTGGTTAAACACGCGGGCGAAGAAGTAGTGGACGAACCGGATGTTGATGCGGTACCCGAGCCGGCTGGCGAGCACCGGCCGGCCCTGGTACTCGAAGTCCACGCAGGGGTCAAGGTAGCCGTTGGCGATGAGAAACTGCGGGCTGCGCTCCTCCGGGGAGAGGTGACACCACACTTCCGGCACGATCAGGCTGATGTCGTGGTCCACGCGGAATTTGGGGCCCACGTAACCGGCGGCGGTGACGAATCCCTGGCTGCCGGTCAACAGGAAGGATACCAGCGCATTGTTCAGATCCATGATGGAGGGCAGGGCGTTGAACGGCCCTTTGGTCAGGGCGCCTTCCGACCCCGCGCCCGTGGTGGACGGGGATTTGCCGGTGATGCTGCAAATAAACTCCATGAACAACTCCGGCAATTCGAGGTAGTGGATGGGATTGTAAACCGTCAGCGGCCGAATCCTCCCGTCCGGTGGATTGTTGCGCCGTCCCGGCAGTACGGCCTCAACCGGTTTGTAAACGGGCTGCGACAGTGGCAGGCGCCGGCGCAGGCGCATGCCCACCTCCGCCAGATAGACTTCCTGTGGCGATTGCCAGTCCGGCCGCACCTGCAAATATCGGGGGTTCCTGCTCGGCACCCCGTTCACCAGCCGCGGGTGCGCCGTGGAAACGAAGTAACCGGACCGCTCGGTGGCCATGGTTCGGATGACGCCCTGCATGGGTTCGGTGTATTCCGAAAAGCCGATGCTGTCCTCCATCAGTTCGGACGCCCGCGCGGCCGGCAACGGCTCGTAGTTTGAGAAAAAATTGTCCGGCTGGGCAAAATCCCGTTCTGCCTGTTGATCGTAGCCGCGGCGGATGGCGTCGTCCGGGCGCTGGAAAAGCCGGCGTTCACAATTCCCGACAAATTTCACGGAGGGGGCTTCGGCGGGTTCGGGCAGGGGCGTCAGGTGCGTGCGCGGGACCACCACCGAGGCGGTGATGTCATCCTCGACCTGGATCTTGACGGCGGGATAGTAGTCCTTGCGCAGGCCGAAGGTGCGCCAGGCCCCGTCGTCATCAAACCCCACGCGCAAATGGATGGTGACGAGTTGATGGTTGTCGCACTTCAATTCGTTGCCGGGCGTGCCGTTGATGATGTCCACACTGAAGTGGTCCCGCCAGTCCGCACCCCAGGCCGGTTGATAATATCGTTTGATCACGAACACCAGTTCCTTGAGGTAACGCGGGATGCGCTCGAGCCAGGCGTTGTATTCCGGAGTGAAATCGCGTTGATCCTGCGTCAGCAGCTTGATCACCGATCCCAGTGAGCGTTCGGCGGAAAGGATTTTGCGCCGGTCCTTGCGGCTCTTGTCCTTGAACCGGTCCGAGTAGTCCCGCTCAATGAGTTCCGCCACCTGGTCCAGATCCTTCTTCCAATCCGCCACAAAGACGGGGCCGGTCAGGACGGCGTCGGTGATCGGCTTGGAGATTTCGGATTTGCCGCCCCCCGACACCGTGCAAGGCTTGTGGCAAAACACGCCTTCGGCGGTGATGCCCACCAGGCGCCAGGGCCGGCCGGGGCCGGCCGGTTTTTCCATGCGCACTTTGTAACCGGACGGACGCACATAGGTTTGCCGCGCGAGCAGTTTGATCGCGTGCGTTCCGGTTTGATTCTTCCAGGTGATCCGCTGCGCCAGGAGATCGAACTCGGCATTCTGCGGCACGTAAACAATGTTGGGGAACCGCTTGTCAATGCCGTACCCCCCGGGTTGAATCTCCATGAGGTCGGCGTAGAGCCGGAACACTTCCTCCATGTTGTGGCCCAGCGGACGGACATGGAGGTCGCCGCTGAATTTTTCCCCGAGATTATAGGCGGCAAACGTGAGCGCGCCGCCCGCGTGTTCCTCCTCGCAACCGCCAAACAGATTCGCCGCGTAGCTGATCTGCGTTTTGATTTCCTTTTTACAATAGCCGAAGTAATTGTCGGCAATGATGGTGACGATGACGCCCTGCTCGTCGCGGCAGGTCAGTTTGAAGGCCTCACCCTCGTTGTAGCGTTCCGTTTCCCGGCGCCAGCACATGCCATCGTGTCGTTGGCGCTCGGTCGCGTGATCCCAGTGAGGCAGCCCCGCCGCCTGTTTGGTCAGCTGCGTCAGGTGCGGCGCCAGAATCACGCAGCCGGTGTGGCCGGTCCAATGTTCGCTGTCCAGACCGGCGTCGTTCTCCGGCAGCAACGGGTCCCCGGCATTGCCAAAAATGCTCTCGACGAAATCCAGGTTGCTGACCAGGCCGCCGGGCGCAAAGAAACGCACTTCCATGGTTTTTTCCGTGGTGACCCGGGGCACTGCGGGACAAACCAAGGGGCGCAACAACAAGGATACGAAGCATTCCGCCGGCTGCCGTTGCGTGGCGGTGAACGGCAGCCGCAACAGCGCCTTGGGCGGCTGCCACGCCAGCTCCAGCATTTTGGCGAACACGGCTTTGGGGACGCGCCGCTTGTCATCCGGAATCGGCAGCCCTCCCTCGGCCACGTGGAAAACGCCTGCCGTCGTGCGGCGATCGTGTTTGGGATTATGCAACACGCCCTGTTTCACCCGGTAGGAAGTGACCAGTTCCGAAGTGAATTCATCGCGGTCCACCGGTAAGGACAGGATCCGCGCCAGACCGGGACGATCCAGCGTGAGGGTGCGAATCGGCAGTCGGGGCGCCGGCAGACCGCTCAGGTAGCCATCCAGAAAAGTCTGAATGCGTTGGTCCGCTGGACAAAGATACTGTCCCAACAACCGTTCCTTCTCCTGGTATTGAGCTGCAAATGACGACACAATATCGGTATGATCAACCAGTTCGGGGGTTTGGATGGGGGCACAACCCAGCAGCACCAGTTTGACGTTAATAAACGAAACCAGATGCCTTTGTTCTGCCGAATTAAGAATCGAGTTCATGAATACACGCACCGCCCGGAAAGGATAGGACAATCCGGATTTGGTTCACAAGATTGGTTCGTGATCCGGGATAACGGGAAGCGGGGCCGGGCCACGCGGGTGCGTCGGGACAGGCCGGGCTTCTGCAGCCATAAGTGAACCGTACGCGACCAGCCAGGGCAACCGGCATGACAGGAAGCGAAGCGTCGGGAGGGGCATCCCGGCGGCGCAGCGGGGCAGGGGAACGTTCATCAGCCACGCCGGTCGCTTCGACCGCCCATTCCCGCGGCGGGGGCTGTGGGCTGGAACGGTTCCGCGGGCCGTTTGAATGAATTGAGCGGGTTTTCTCCGTTTGGGTGCCTCTGGATCGGCCCCCGCGTTTCCGATCTTGATGATTCGCAGAGTTACAATCGCCAGGCCTGGGGTTTTGCCACCCATGGCAAAACGTCAATTCAACCGGTCTCGTGGATTGTTCGGCGCGGGTTTGCGCGTTGAGCTGGCGACGGGGAGGTCAATATGCCAACGCAGGCGACTCCGACGCAGCCCGCATCGTGTCCGGCTGCGTCGCGTCGTCTGACACATCCGACCGGACTTGGTGGGGCGACCGCGGACTGCCCCTTGAGGCGCGCCTTAATAAGCGTGCTGAAGAGGAGCGGTTGCGCTAAGGTGGCATGTGGCTATGGCTATTGCTGATATTCGTCGTGAGTACAAGGTGTTGACCCTGGATGAGACGCAATTGGATCCCGACCCGCTGCGGCAGTTTTCCTTCTGGCTGGAGGATGCGATTGGGACACAGGGCCGATCGCGCTGGCGGCGGATTGGAATTGCGCTGTATAAACTGGGGCAGGCCCTTCTGGGCCGCTCCGGCGCGGATGTGAATGCGATGACGTTGGCGACCGTGGGGGCGGATGGCCATCCGTCCAGCCGCACCGTGCTGCTCAAAGGAATCGACGAGCGCGGATTCATTTTTTTTACGAATTATACGAGTCGCAAAGGCACCGAACTGGAATCCAATCCTCATGCGGCCTTGACCTTTTACTGGCCGGAGTTTGAACGCCAGGTGTGTGTGGCGGGAAAGGTCAGCAAGGTGTCGCGTGAGGAGTCGGAGGCCTATTTCAAAAGCCGGCCGCGTGACAGCCAGCTTGGGGCGTGGGCTTCAGCGCAAAGTCACGAAGTCGCTTCCCGGGCGGAGCTTGAAGCGCGGTGGGAGGCGGTGGCCCGGCAGTATCCGGGGGAGGTGCCGCTGCCGCCGTTTTGGGGCGGGTTTGCGCTGCGCGTCGAGCGGATTGAATTTTGGCAGGGGCGTCCAGGGCGCTTGCATGACCGGCTGTGCTATTGGCGGTTGCCCGCGGGTGGCTGGCGGGTTGGACGATTATCTCCGTGATCGCAGCGAACCGGCGTGGTAAAAGTTGCAAAATTCACTTGCGCAAAATCCGATTGGGTTAACGTTGGGTTGACAATCTGCGGAACTGACATCCATCAAAGGTTGTTTGTCTTCGCACATGAGTGAAGCCATGAAAATGACGGGAAAACTTCCAGTAATTCGCGAAGAATCCAGCGGAAACGAGTCTGGGCATGTTGTCGTGGTTTATGACGACCGCGTCGCCCGGACGCAAGCGTTGGCGGTGTGCGACGTGCTCGTGCGACAGGTCTGGGGCGCAGTGAATCTTGAGTTTCACTGGTGGCGCACGGATTTTTTAACGGACGCAATCATGAGCGAGCAGGCGGCGGAAGACGGGGTGAAAGCCGATTTTCTGGTGCTATGCGCCGGCTCCGAGCATCAGCTTTCCACAGCGCTGCAGGATTGGTTTGAGCGCTGGCTGGGGCGGCGGCAGGAACGCGAGGGCATCCTGGTGGATGTGGGCGCGATTACGGCGGAGCGAATCGCGCCGAGTTCCGCCCGCCGGCGCGAGTTGTTGCGGCGACTGTGCCGACGGGGGCATTTTGATTATCTGGCGGCGTATGAATCTGTATCCAGTCCGATTCCGGGCGCGGACGGGGAGGCGGCCTCACTGGGGCCAACGATTGAAAGGGTGCTGGGCGGGATTCGTCCGCCGTCGCATTTCGGGCTGAACGAGTAGCTCAAATCTTCTTCTTTTTGGCTTCCACGGGATGCCATTTGCCGTCGTGTGCTGCGGCCATGATTTGTTCGGCCGCGGATTTTTCGACAGCCGTTTTCGGCGGGTTGTCGGGCGCCTGGGAGGGAGCGGAACTGCCGGCGGATTTGCCGGCTTCGGCCTTGGTCAGGCGCACGGTGTTGCCCTGATCATTTTCAAAGGAGGCGGTTTCGTCGCGCAGGCGGGCGGCTTCCATCAGCAGATATTCCCAAGAACCCTTGATGGTGCGTTCCGGGGGCTGATGAAAAGGTTGGACGCGGAACTGGCCGTTGCTGATGGCCAGTAATCGGAAGAGCGCCTTTTCGCCGGATAAAGCGCCCGCCGCCGCATGGACGATGGCGCCTGCTTCGATGTAAATTTCACCGCGGATGCCCGGGCTGAGAATTTCCAAAATCGTTGAGTTGCGGCGCAGGCATTCGATCTGGATGACGTCGGTCAGGCCGACCTGCCGCAAGGTGCCGGTGAATCCTTCCCGCTGGCTCCATACGAACAAGTCATTGAGCAGATTGAAGACGGAAACAAAGCCGTCCGGGGTGATGGGTTTTTCCAGGAACAACTCCGCCCCGTTGGCCAGACAAGCGCTGCGATGGCTGTCATTGGCATGTCCGGTCAAGATCACTTTCTTGACGTCTGGATGCCGGCGGTGAATGACGGCCAGCAGCTGGGCCCCGTCGAGCATGGGCATGTTGATGTCGAGGACGACGAGGTCAATCGAATGCTGCTGCAGCAGGGCGAGCGCCTGATCGGCCGCGCAGGCCCGGTAAATTTGCCAGGATTTATCGCTCAACACCTCAAACATTTCCCCCAGGGTCTCCAGGAACGCCATGCTGTCGTCCACGAGGAGGACCTGACGCGGTTTGGCGGATCGGTCTTCGGAGCGGGTGAAGGGGTCGCCGGACTTGGGCAGCTTGAGCAATTCGGTTTTGCTGGCGATCACGGGTGCGCCGGGAGCGCCGGGAGATTTTTCGAGCTGCAATTCGATGTCGCCCAACCGCAGGGTTTCGCCGGATTTCAAGATGCCTTCGGTGACCAGCTTGTTGTTGATGAACGTGCCGTTGGTCGAACGCATGTCGCGCACCACCAGTTCTTCGCCGCGCAACAGCACTTCACAGTGCTCGCCGGAAATGGAGACCTCGGGGATTTGAAAGGAGTTCGTCTCGGCGCGACCGATCGTGACCCAGTGCGGGCCCAGTTCGCACGCCAGTCCCTCCTGTGCCTTGGAAATTACGGTCAATCTCGCCATAAGCCTTATTTTCCAGCAACTTCGTTGCCGTTTTCGGAGTCTTCCGCCTGTTCGCTGATGACCCGGGCGACGGCTTGCAACTGGTCGTCGGGGTCCAGGTTCACCAGCTTGACGCCCATGGTGTTGCGGCCCGCCTCGCGGATGTCTTTTACGAAGGTCCGCACCATTTGTCCACCGACGGTAATCAGCATGATTTCATCGGCATCCTGGACGGTCAACGCGCCCACCACGTTGCCGGTCTTGTCGCCGGTTTTCATGGTGATGATGCCTTTGCCGCCGCGTGACTGGGTGCGATATTCGTCAAAGGCCGTTCGTTTGCCAATCCCGTTTTCCCCGGCCACCAGCAATGTGGCATCGGGAATGACCACGGCTGCGGCCACCAGCGCGTCACCTGGCTCCAGGTTGATGCCCCGCACGCCGGCCGCGGTTCGACCCATTGAGCGGACGTCGGCTTCATGAAACCGGATGCTCATGCCATTCCTGGTGATCAGGATCACGTCGTCGCCCGGATCATTTTCATCAACGCAGCCCCGCGTCAGCTTGACGGTCATCAACGCATCGCCGGGTTCGATGGTGATCGCGTTGATGCCGCCCTTGCGCACGTTGGCGAAATTGTGCAAGGCGGTTTTTTTCACCGTGCCCTGTTGCGTGGCGAAGAAAATCTCCCCCGGCTGCTGCCAGGTCACATCCTCCCGGTCTTCCGCCGTTCTGGCAATCACCCGGATCATCGCGGCGACGGACTCGCCTTCCTTGAGTTCCAGCAGGTTGGCGATGCTGCGTCCCTTGGCGGCGCGGCCCATGTCGGGAATCTCATGCACGCGCTCCACGTACACGCGTCCGGTGTTGGTGAAAAACATCAGGTAGTCGTGCGTGCTGGCAGTGAACAGGTGTTCGACGAAATCGCGATCTTCCGCCGTTTCGCCCTCGCGGGTGGTCATGCCAATGACGCCCTTGCCGCCGCGCCGCTGCGCCCGATAGGCGCTGACCGCAGTGCGTTTGATCAGGCCGCCATGCGTCAGCGTAATGATCACGCCTTCGTTGGCGATGAGATCTTCAATGGCAATTTCACCTTCGTCAGGCACAATTTCCGTTTTTCGGGGGGTGCCGTATTTGGTCTTGATCTCCTGCAGTTCCTGTTTGATGATCGCCATGACCCGCGCTTCCTTGGCGAGGATGTCCAGCAAGTCCTTGATGACTTCGAGCAGCGCCTGGTACTCCTTGTCCACCTTGTCAATTTCCAGTCCCGTCAACTGGTACAGGCGCAGATCCAGGATCGCATCCACCTGGCGTTCCGTCAGCGCGTAGCGCCCGGCCTGCAACCGGCTCTCCACCCGGATCAACACTCCCCAGGCTTCCACCTGCGTGCGGGTCCATTCAAACGCGAGCAGTTTCACCCGGGCCTCATCACGCGTCTTTGAGCCGCGAATGATGGCGATGAACTCGTCCAGGTTGGACAGCGCGATGATGTAGCCCTCAAGCAATTCAGCGCGTTCCTCCGCCTTCCGCAATTCAAACCGCGTCCGGCGCAGCACCACCTCGCGGCGGTGCTCGATGTAACACTGGATCAGTTCCTTCAAGTTCAGGGTCTTGGGGCGGCCGTGGTCAATCGCCAGGGCGTTGACGCTGAAGGTGGTTTCCAGTTGGGTGTGCTTGAACAGATTGGCAATGACCACCTTCGGCACCGCCTCCCGCTTCAATTCGATGACCAGCCGGCAATGCTCGTCGGATTCGTTTCGCATCGCCGAGATTTCGGTGATCACCTTCTCATTGACGAGGTTGGCAATTTGCTGTTCCAGATTGGCCCGATTGACATTGTACGGGATTTCGGTGATGACCAGTTGTTCGCGATTGCCCTTCAGCTCCTCGGCGCCCACGCGACCGCGCAGTTTGACGCTGCCCTTGCCGGTCGTGAAATAGTTCCGGATGCCTTCCAGGCCGCAGATGAAGCCGCCGGTCGGAAAATCCGGTCCTTTGATGAACTTCATCAATTCCGGAATCGTGATTTCGGGCCTGTCAATCTGCGCACAGATGCCGTCGATCACCTCGCCCAGATTATGCGGGGGCATGTTGGTGGCCATGCCCACGGCAATGCCCGTGCCGCCATTGACCAGCAGGTTGGGGAAGGCCGCAGGGAAGACGGTCGGTTCGGTGAGCCGTTCGTCGTAATTGGGGGCGAAATCCACCGTGTCCTTGTCCATGTCGGCCATCAGCACCGCGCCCAAATGGGTCAACCGGGCTTCGGTGTAACGCATCGCCGCCGGGGGATCATTTTCCACCGACCCGAAGTTGCCCTTGCCGTCCACCAGCTTCTCCCGCATCGCCCACGGTTGCGCCATGTGGACCAGGGTCGGATAAATCACCGCTTCGCCGTGCGGGTGGTAGTTGCCCGAGGTGTCCCCGCAGATTTTCGCGCACTTGATGTGTTTGCGTCCGGGGAACAGCGACAGATTTTCCATCGCATAAAGGATGCGCCGTTGGGAGGGCTTCAAGCCGTCGCGCACGTCCGGCAGCGCGCGCGAGATGATCACCGACATCGAGTAATCGAGGAACGAGTTTTTGATCTCATCGGCGACGTTGATCTTCTGGATTTTCTCGCCCTGCGAGTAGAGCCCGCCCGGCGGTGCGGACGGCTGTTCCTGCGGTGGTTGATTGGATTCGGTTTCGTCTGGCATGATGATTCAATAAATTATTCGGCCGGCTCGTTTTCCACCGATGGAAAAACGGCAATTCCCGCCACCTGTGCAGCTTTGTGCAACCGCCCGTCCGTCGTGACGGGCGGTTTCCCCTCCTGCGCGCGCGCAAAAAAAACGCAGTCAGGCTCCGCCATCAGCAACTTGATGCTGACGCAGGAATCCGGATTCACGATCTCCGGCCCCGCTCGTCGCGGTCTGCGCGGAGGATTTCCTCTGCCGTCGGCCCCCCCTGCCATGGAGGCATCTCCTGCAGGTGTTCCCATCGGCCGGTGCGCACCTGGCACCGCCCGCGTTCGGTCACGGACGATCACCCGGCTTTGGGTGCGCCAGCCGACGTGATCGCGCCCTTCTGCCCGCCGGCGACCATTTGCAGCAACGTTGGAAATCTGGCTTTGGCCGTACGCACGGGGAAGGGCAACTCCACTCCCGGCAGCGTCACCGCCTCGCGCAAACCCGTGGTTGCGGCCGGCGGTGGCGGTTCGAAGTCCGACGACGTTGACTTCGGCTTGCAGAGCGGCATTGGTGATTGGGTTTTCACGCTCCCAACGTGATTTCGTGTGACTTGCAGGCGTCAAGGTGTTTTGCGTTATACGTCCAGGTTTCTAACGTTCAGCGCGTTGTCTTCGATGAACTGCCGACGCGGCTCGACCTCGTCGCCCATCAGCTTCACGAACATTTCCTCGGCTTCGACGGCATTGGTCAGATCAATTCGCAACAATTTCCGTTTGGCGGGGTTCATGGTCGTTTCAAAAAGCTCTTTGGCGTCCATTTCGCCCAGGCCTTTGAAGCGGTACATCTGGATGCCTTTCTTCCCGACAGCTTTTACGCCGGCGAGAATTTCGGGAATGGAAAACAGGGGAGTGACCGTGCTGCGTTCGCCTTCACCCTCAACCAACTCGAACAACGGCCGGTCCTGGGCGGCGTAATGATCCACCGCCAAACCCTTGCGGTTCAATTTTCCGAGCAGCTCGGCAATCGCCTTGCTTTCCAGGCGGAGATCGGAAATTTTGGCGCGGCGCGTGGGCGCGTCTTTTTTGCGTTCGCTTTCCGTGTCGCCGCCAAACAGGTCGTTATTCGCCGCCTTGAAGGCCTCCACCTCGGCCGGATTCCGAAAATAATGCACCGTCTCATCGTTGCCCTCACGGACTTTGACCATGGTTTGGGGCAGCGCGCCGTCCGGACCGCGCCGTTCCACGTAATCGGCAAAATCACCGCCCAGCCGTTTGATGTGGGTGACGTGTTTGTCCAACGATTCGAGCAGGCCCAAAATCTCCTCCAGCTGGGCCGGCGTGAATTCATGCCCGTCCGCCAGGTTCTTCAGCCGCACTTCCTCAATGCCGTTTTGCAGGAGGATGCGGTTCAGCTGCGCTTCGTCGGCGATGTAATCGGTTTTTTTCTTGCGGGTGATCGAGTAGAGCGGGGGTTGGGCAATGTACACGAAGCCCTGTTTCACAAGTTGCGGCATCTGACGGTAGAAAAACGTCAGCAACAGGGTGCGGATGTGCGAACCGTCCACGTCCGCGTCGGTCATGATGATGATTTTGTGATAGCGCAGCTTGCTGAGGTCAAATTTGCCCTCCTCCTTTTCCTCCTCTTCACCAGTCCCGATGCCGGTGCCGATGGCGGTGATCATCGTCCGGATTTCGTTGTTGTGCAGAACCTTGTCGAGGCGCGCCTTTTCGACATTGATCAACTTGCCGCGGATGGGCAGGATCGCCTGGAATTTGCGGTCGCGCCCCTGTTTGGCGGAGCCGCCGGCGGAATCCCCCTCGACGATGTAAAGTTCGGTGTTTTCCGGGTCGCGGTCGGAGCAATCGGCCAGCTTGCCGGGCAGGCCGCCGCCGGTGAGCGCGGATTTACGCACGGCCTCCCGCGCTTTGCGCGCCGCTTCGCGCGCCCGCGCGGCGTTGAGACCTTTTTCAAAGATACGCTTCGCGATCGGCGGATTGGCGTCAAAATAGGTCATCAATCCTTCGTACGTGACCGAGCCGACGATGCGTTCGACTTCCGGGGAGAGTAATTTCACCTTGGTCTGCGACTCAAATTTGGGGTCGCTGTGCTTGACGGAGATGACCGCCGTCAAACCCTCGCGCACATCGTCCCCGGTGATTTGCGGGTCCTTGTCCTTCAGCAGCTCGTTGCTCCTGGCGTATTGATTGATGGCGCGGGTCAACGCACTGCGGAAGCCGGACAGATGCGCGCCCCCGTCGGGATTGTAGATGGTGTTCGTGTAGCACAGCACCTGGTCGTTGTAGCTGTCGTTGTATTGCATCACGACCTCGACCTGGACTTCGATTTCCTTGTTGTCTAGGGTTTCCTTGGTTTCTTTCTGAAACGCGATGGGCTTGGGATGCAACACCTCCCGGTTTTTGTTCAATTGCTTGACGAACTCCTCCACGCCGTTCTTGTAGTAAAAACGTTCCGGCTCCGCGTTCGTCTGGCGTTCGTCGGTGAAAATGATTTCCAAACCGGAATTCAGAAACGCCAGTTCGCGCAGCCGCTGGGCGATGATGTTGGCCTTGAATTCCGTGGTCTCATGAAAAATTTCCGGGTCGGGCATGAATTTGATCAGGGTGCCCGTGCCTTTTGCCTTCCCAATGACCTCCAGCTTCTTGATTGTCTTGCCCCGCTCGAATTCCATGTGATGGATCTGGCCGTCGCGCGAGACTTCCACCTCGAACCATTCCGAAACGGCGTTGACGCATTTGGCGCCCACGCCGTGCGTGCCGCCGGAGAACTTGTACCCTCCCTGGCCGTATTTCCCGCCCGAGTGGAGCGTCGTCAGCACCAGTTCCACCCCGGGCAGCCCGGATTCCTTGTTGAGGTCCACCGGAATGCCGCGGCCATTGTCCTGGATGGAAATGGAGCCGTCCACGTGAATGGTAACTTCAATGCGCGAACAGTAACCGGCCAGATGTTCATCCACGGAGTTGTCCAGCACCTCGCTGACACAATGGTGCAGGGCGCGCTCATCGGTGCCGCCAATGTACATTCCCGGCTTTTTGCGGACGGCTTCCAGCCCCTTCAATTGCGACAGCTTGGAGGCATCATAATCGGTGGTGACGACGGGACCGGTAGTGGTTGAATTTTCAGTAAGTAATTCGCTTTCGTTCGCCATAAAAACTGTGAAGTCGGTCAGAAACTCCAACTCCTGAAAGCCGACTGGGGAGGTTACAAATTGGGGCGGGTCCGCACAATCATATTTTCGGGTTTTTACGGAGAAAAACACCATTACTTGGGGCGCGGCCGACGCGCAATCCGGATATGTTGTGGCGCCGCACGGTTGCCGCCGCTGCGGGCGGAACGCCCCCGGGGCCCCCGCCCGGTGGGATGCGGAAACCGTCGGAGACCTGGAGGGCTACGATTTGATGTCGCGCACCTGAAAGGCCGTGGCCCCAATGACAAAAACCGTTGCCGTCGCGGCCAGCAGCAAGCACTCGGATTGGGCAATGCGCCAGACCGGCACGGGATCGGAAAACACCATCAGCCACGCGCGGAAGTGATGCGTGAGGAACCAATTTTGGTAACGATCGAAAAATGGAATGCCCTCCATGACCAGGTTCACGAACATGTAGGACAGGGCGAGAATCGTCGCGGCCGCCGGTTTCATGTTGAAGCACGAGAACATGAATGCGATGGAGAGCATGGTGCCCGCGTTGAGAATCAGAAATATGTGGGCAATCAGGAAGCGGAGCAGGCCTTCCTGGGCGTTGAGCAGGTTGAAGGCCTGCCCGGGCACAAAAACAAACAATCCTTTCCACGGAAAGAATATCCGGGCCATCCCCAATGCTGTGATGCCCAGCACCGCAACCAGCACCGCGGCAAAAATCATCCCCGCCACCCACTTCACCAGCAGCAGGCGGTGACGCGAAATCGGCCGCGCCAGAATCATGCGCAGGGTGCCGTCTTCGGTTTCCTTGGCGACCAGATCCCCGCCGACCAGCGTGACATACAGCGGCATGAGCAGCACGATCTGGGGTAAAACCATGATCACCGCAACCGTCAGGGCGGAGATGAATTCCTCCGCCAGATAGCCGTTCCCGGCCAATAACCGCTCGAAATCACCCTGCCAGCGGGTGAATTTGAATGCGAGCAGCATGGCCAGTTGCGCCAGTACGAATGCGCCAAAGCCGATGTAAGTCCGCTTTTTCCCGAACAATTTCCACAACTCGTTTTGTAGCTGGGCGAAAAACATGTCAGTTGGCTGGCGGTGGGGCGGCCTGCACCAGTTGCAGATAAAAATCTTCCAAGGTTTGTTCGCGCGCCCAGAGGCCGGAGACCTCATGGCCGGCTTGCACCAGCGCGCGGGCGATGGCGTCAACCGGCACGTCCGCCTTGAGGTGGATGTATTCCTTCCCGTCGCTGTCGGAAATCAGGTTCTTTTCGCGCAACAAGGCGACGGCGGCGGGAAAATTCCGCGTGCGGAGCGCCACGCGTCCCCGGGTGGCCCGGACATCGGCGATCGTTCCATCAAACACCTTCTCCCCGTGTTGCAGCACCGCGATGTGGCTGCAAAGCTGTTCCACCTCGGTCAACAGATGCGATGACAACAGGATGGTCAACCCCAGTTCGCGATGCAGGCGCAGAATGGTCTGCCGCATTTCGGCAATACCCTCCGGGTCGAGACCGCTGCCGGGCTCGTCCAGGATCAGCAGTGCCGGTTGCGGCAGCAACGCCTGGGCCAGCGCCAGCCGCGCGCGCATGCCGTGTGAGTAGGTGCGTACCGGACTGTGTACGCGCCCGGTCAGGCCCACCCAGTCCACGACTTCTTGAATGCGGGATTTTGGCGTGGACGCCGTGTAGTGGCTGAGAATCTCCAGATTGCGCCAGCCGCTCAAGTAGTCATAAAACGCGGGTGCTTCAAAAATGGCGCCCACTTGCCGCAGGGCGCGCGCGCGTTGCGTGGTGACATCGTGACCGCAAACGCGGACATGGCCGGCGGTGGGCCAGACCTGTCCCAGCATCATGCCGATGGTGGTGCTTTTGCCGGCGCCGTTGTGTCCCAGCAACCCGAAAATTTCACCGGCCGGCACCGACAGCGTGAGGTCCTTGACGGCAAGGCGATGACCGAACTGCTTCTGCAGGTGGGTGAGGGTGATCATGGATTTGGGATGGCCCCTTCCATGGTGAGGAGGTTCTTGATGTGGCCGTCCGCGTAAAGATAATTCACCGCCTTGCCGGCTCCGCGTGCGGCGTGAAAGCCCTGTTTGTCAAAAAACACCGGCATGGCCTGGGCATCGAATTTCATGCCCAGCACCGAAAGCTGATCGGCCCGCTGCCCGTTGAGCAGGCTGTTCCAGGCGTAGCTCGATCCGGTGGCGGCAAAAAGGCGGGCCCGATCCGACGGGCATCGCAAGACATTGGTATTGCCCAGTTCGTCGCGCAGCACGACTTCCACGCTGGGCAGCGCATTGGTGGGGGCGGGCGCGCCCTCCGTTGGTGCCGGGCGATCGCGCATGACCGGCAGTCGTTGGTCGTGGGCATCCACATACAGCTGCAAGGCAACGCCAAGCTGCCGCAGGTTGCCCAGGCATGCCGTGCTGCGCGCGCTTTCCCTGGCGCGACCAAAGGCGGGTAGCAGAAGCCCGGCTAAAATTCCGATGATGCCGATCACCACCAGCAGCTCGATGAGCGTAAAGGCGCAGCGTCGCGACGGGGGGGCGGGTAAAATGGGGTGGATCCGGCTCATCTTCCGCGCAGCAACCGCCCCGACTCCATGTTGCGTTGCAGCTCTTCCAGGAGCGGCGCCAGTTCGGCCTTGGTTTGCGCCGAGCTTTGGCTGTAGAAGGCTTTCAAACCGATCGTGCGCACCTTGGCTTCCAGCTCGGGACTGAGCGGGGCGAGATTCGTGGCGTCGGTGCCGCCCGGGCCGGGTGGCGGCATCTGCTCGCGCAAACGCTTCAACGCCTGATCCACGGCGCGCCGCCGCTTGTCCTCCGGCAGTTCCTCAAACGCGGTGATCATCTGCTTGAATCCTGTCGGCAGCGTGGCCTCGATGAACTCCCCCTTTTCGGCTTCAGTCATGGCGTTGAACCATTCGCCCACCGCGCGGCCCATGCGCATTTCGCGCCGGTCCTCCAACGACAACCGGTTCAACATTTCTGCCGCCTGCCGCAAAGCCGCCGCCCGCTCCGCGCCACTGAGCCGGCGGAGATCCGTGCGGCTCACGAATGCCTGTAATTTCTCCGGAGTCACCCTGGCGTGTTTTGCGGCGTAATAACCGGTCAGCCCCAAAGCCCAGATGCCGACGATCGCCAGAAGTCCGGCGCTGATGGCTCTCTTTTTTGGACTGCTCACGCGCACAACTTAGCGAAATGGAAACTGCACGCCACGAAAAGTTTGGCCGGCGGGCGCGGATTTGTCGTTTACGCGGTCCGGCGTTCGGGTTACAACCCCGTGATTCCAGTTCTGGTGAAACTGAGACAACGCAACCGGGATGGCCTGGGCAGGACCTGGCGGTCGGAAACCTTCCGCCGCTGGGGGAGCCTCATCGGCGGGGCATGGTTGGGGACCGGCTTGGTGGGCGCCGCCGGCTTCCGGTTCTCGGAACGCACGGAGCATTCCCTGTCGCTGTGGGAGGGGGAGCAGCCGGTGTTGGTTTACAATTACGGCCGGATCAGTTCCTCCCAGGCGCCGGCTGACCGGGCGCGCAGCAGTTATGTGCATCCGCTGTACGGCCTGGATGGAGAAGTGTTGACGGATGATTTCCCCAAAGATCACTACCATCATCGGGGGGTGTTTTGGGCGTGGCCACATGTGGAAATCGGCGGTCAGGAATACGATCTTTGGCTGCTGCAGGGGATCCGGCACCAGTTTGAGCGATGGTTGCAGCGGGACACCTCGTCCGCCGCGGCGATCCTGGCCGTCGAGAACAGCTGGCGCGTGGAGGAGCGCAAGGTCATGACGGAACAGGCCTGGTTCCGAGTGCTGCCCGCGACGGCGGAAGGGCGGGCGATTGATGTGGAATTGAGCTGGACGCCAACTCATTGGCCCGTGACCTTGCGCGGTGCGGAAGGCAAGAGTTACGGCGGCTTGACGTTCCGGTTCGCGCCGCACGCAGGGAATCCGGTGATCACCGTGCCAGACGGGGCAACCCGGGCAGACTTGACGATGGCGCGACTGCCGTGGGCGGATTTGTCCACGCAGATCCGCGGCGCCACAAATCCCAGTGGCGCGGCCATTTTCGTTGCCCCGACGCATCCGGATTTTCCACCCGAATGGTTGACCCGGCATTACGGGGTTTTGTGCGTCGGCTGGCCCGGCGTGACGGCCCGCACCCTCACCCCCGGCCAGACGGTGCGTGTTGTGTATCGGATCTGGGTTCACCGCCAAGTTGCGGCATTGTCACAATTGCAACGACAATACGAGGCGTTTACACAATCCCTTTCCAACGCGCCGCCACTTTCCGTCGCGAACGGGCAGCATGGCGGGCATTGAATTCAGCACAACATGGAGACGCCAAAAATTATGCAGAGGCCAGGAGCAAATCATCACGTGCCGCGCGGATGTTCGCGGCGGCGGTTTTTGGGGCGCAGCAGCCTGTTGCTCGCCGGGACCGCGCTGCCCCAAATTTTGCCGGGCGGAGTTCTGGCGGCCAACGGTCAGCCCGGCGCCAACGACCGCATCGGCATCGGCTTCATTGGCATGGGCCGGCAGGCCCATGGCCTGTTGCGCGGCGTGGAACGATTGCCCGCCGGCAGGGTCGTCGCCGTTGCCGACGTGAATCTCCCCCGGGCCCGCGAAGTGGCGCGTAAACACGGTGCGCCGGCCTTCCAGGATTACCGCCGCCTGCTGGAACGCAAGGACGTGGACGCGGTGATCACGGCTACGCCCGAACATTGGCGGCTGTTGATTTGCGTGCATTCCTGCCAGGCGGGCAAGGACGTGTACGCGGAAAAACCGATGACGCTGACCATCCGGGAAGGGCGGCTCATTGTCCAGGCGGCGCGGAAATACAACCGGGTTTTTCAAGTGGGCAGCCACCAGCGTTCCATGTGGCAGAATTTTCTCGGCTGCAAGCTCGTGCGGGAGGGGCGTATCGGTAAAATTCACAAAGTCCTCGCTTACAATTATCCCAGTCCGTGGGAAGCGAAATTCCCCGCACAACCCATTCCCGCAGAGCTGGATTGGGATCTGTGGTGCGGACCGGCCGACCCGGTGCCGTATCATCAGGATCTGTACCTGCCCCGCGCCAATCCCGGCTGGCTATCCTTCCGTCCGTACTCCGGTGGTGAAATGACCGGCTGGGGCGCACATGGCCTGGATCAAATTCAATGCGCCCTGGGAATGGATGACAGCGGACCGGTGGAGGTTTGGACGGAAGGAAAAAAATTCGCGCCCCCCACTTATACCCGGCCGGAAAGTCAAAAGCGCGGGGACGCCATTGCGATGGAAACGAAGGTGTTCTTTCGTTACGCCAACGGCGTCGTCGTCGAGCCCGGACCGGAGGCCACGATGGGGGGCGCGGTGTTCATCGGGGAAAAAGGCACCATCAACATCAAACGCGGTTTCCTCGAATCGGATCCGGAGGAATTGGCGCTGGACGCCCTGGGCCGGCGTCCCGCCGATTTCAATGAGGATCATCTGCGCAACTGGTTCGATTGCATCAAATCCCGTCAACGTCCGGTGGCGGATGTGGAGATCGGCCATCGTTCGGCCACGATGTGTCATCTCGGCAATCTCGCGCGCCGGCTCGGACGCAGGTTGCATTGGGATCCGGTGCGGGAGGAATTCGTCGGCGATGCGGAAGCCAATCAACATCTGGACCGCGCGCGCCGCAAGCCGTGGGTGGCGCCCGCCCGGATTTAATCCGGTCGCGCGGGTTGGGCGTCGGCGCTTTTGCGGGCGTGATTTTGCGGTGGAGGCTCCGCGCGGTGGCCAATTGGCAAATCGAATTTCCACGCGGATTACCCGCGTTATCAACTTTGCTCAATCGGAACGTTGCGATTCTTAATGGTCCGCACCCCGGCGCGAAGCGGACCTTAAATCCATCTTGCCAAGCCGCCGGCCGAACTTAACCTCCCGTCCATGTCGTTTGCTGAAGCTGGACGCTCGATCGAATCACTCAACCACCCGGATCAATTTGTTCGCCGCCACATCGGCCCCAACGCCGCTCAAACCGCCGCCATGCTCAAGGTGGTGGGTTTCGATTCCCTGGACGCGCTGATGGATGCGGCCGTCCCCCGATCCATCCGCCTCCCCAAGGCGCTCGCTCTGCCAACTCCAAAATCGGAGTTCGATGCGCTGCGCGAACTCAAAGCCATGGCGGCCCAGAACCAGGTTTTCCGCTCGTTCATCGGTATGGGCTACTACGATTGCATCACCCCGCCGGTCATCCAGCGCAACGTCCTCGAAAACCCCGGCTGGTACACGCAATACACGCCGTATCAGGCCGAGATTTCCCAAGGCCGACTCGAAGCCCTGCTGAATTTCCAGACGATGGTCGCCGACCTCACCGCGCTCGACATCGCCAATGCCTCCATGCTCGACGAAGCCACCGCTGCCGCCGAGGCCATGACCATGTCCTCGCGCCTCAAGGACGGCAGGAACGTCTTCTTCATCTCCGAAACCTGTCATCCGCAAACCATCGAAGTGGTGTCGGCCCGCGCCAAGGCGCTCGGCATCGAAGCCGTCGTTGGCAATGCCGGCGAATTCGAGTTCAGCGACAAAGTTTTCGGCGCACTCGTGCAATATCCCGATACGTTCGGCGCGATTCACGATTACGCGCCGTTCGTCGAGAAAGCCCATGCCGCCGGTGCAATGGTCACGGTCGCGACCGATCTGCTTGCGCTCACGCTCATCAAACCGCCGGGCAAATTCGGCGCCGACATCGCCGTCGGCAGCGCGCAGCGCTTCGGCGTGCCGCTGGGTTATGGCGGGCCGCACGCCGCGTTCTTCGCCACGCGCGACGAATTCAAACGCCAGATGCCCGGCCGCCTCGTCGGCGTGTCCAAGGACGCGCGTGGCAGGCCGGCGTTGCGCCTCGCTCTCGGCACGCGCGAGCAACACATCCGCCGCGAGAAAGCCACCAGCAACATCTGCACGGCCCAGGCGCTCCTCGCCAACATGGCCTCACTCTACGCCTGTTATCACGGGCCGGAAGGATTGAAGAAGATTGCTCAACGCGTTCATCAATTGACCGCACGCTTAGCTGAAGGGCTTGAGAATCTCAATTTTGCCCCGGTCAACAAAACATTCTTCGACACGCTCACGATTCCTGTTAATAGCGCGCTCGCATTTGTCAAAAGCGGCGAGAAATCTGGCTTCAACTTTCGTCAGATTAACGATTGTCAGATAGGCATCGCTCTTGATGAAGTGTCTTCCGAAGAAGATGTAGAGCGAATTATCCTGATCTTTTGTCACAACCCTTCCACTGAGCTGGCCCAGGACAAGGGCGCAACAAAATCGGATTACAGTTCGAGCCTTTTGCTTCCGCGCACCAGCAAATTCCTGCAACACCCCGTCTTCAACCGCTACCACTCCGAGACCGAGATGCTGCGCTACATCAAGCGCCTCGAATCGCGCGACCTCTCGCTCACCGCTTCGATGATTCCGCTCGGCTCGTGTACCATGAAACTCAACGCCGCTGCCGAGATGTTTCCCGTGTCGTGGCCGGAGTTCGCGAAAATCCATCCGTTCGCGCCGCTCCGCCAAACACGCGGCTACCAGCAATTATTCGGGCAACTCGAGACCTGGCTTGCCGAAATCACCGGATTTGCCGGCGTCTCGCTCCAGCCCAATGCCGGGTCGCAGGGGGAATACTCCGGACTGCTCGTCATTCGCGCGTTTCATGAGTCACGCGGCGAAGCGCACCGGAACGTCTGTCTGATTCCCGCTTCCGCGCACGGCACGAATCCCGCCAGCGCGGTGATGGCCGGCATGAAAGTGGTGGCGGTGGCCTGCGACGTGTCCGGCAACATTGACGTGGCCGATCTCCGGGCGAAGGCGGCGGCCCACAAGGACACCCTGGCGTGCCTCATGGTCACCTATCCCAGCACGCACGGCGTGTTCGAGGAAACCATCCGCGAAATCTGCGACATCATCCACGCCGCCGGCGGACAGGTTTACATGGACGGCGCGAACATGAATGCGCAGGTGGGTTACACTTCCCCCGGCCACATTGGCGCGGATGTTTGTCATTTGAATCTGCACAAGACTTTCGCGATTCCACACGGAGGCGGCGGGCCGGGCGTCGGCCCCATCGCCGTGGCCGGACACCTGGTCGAATTCCTGCCTGGTCATAACGTGGTGAATCTCGGTGGCGAAAACCCCATCGGCGCCGTGAGCGCGGCGCCCTGGGGGAGTGCGAGTGTGCTGCCGATTTCCTGGATGTACATCGCCATGCTGGGTGCGCGCGGTCTGGCCGAAGTCACGCAATACGCCATCCTGAACGCGAATTACATCTCCAGGCGGCTCGAAAAGCATTTCCCCACGCTCTACCAGAACCATAATCTCGTTGCGCACGAGTGCATTCTGGATTTGCGCGCGTTCAAGGGCACGACCGCCGAGGACGTCGCCAAGCGCCTCATGGATTACGGCTTTCACGCGCCGACGCTCTCGTGGCCCGTGGCCGGCACGCTCATGGTTGAACCCACCGAAAGCGAATCCCAATACGAACTCGATCGTTTCTGCGACGCGATGATTTCCATCCACGCCGAAATGACCGCCGTGGAAAACGGTTCAGCCGACGCGAAGAATAATCTGCTGAAAAACGCGCCGCACACCGCCGATCAGATTGCCAGCGACTCATGGAATCGTCCCTACACCCGCGAAGCCGCGGCGTTCCCGGCCAAGAGCCTGCACGACTACAAATTCTGGCCTCCGGTGGCGCGAGTTGACAACGTATTTGGGGATCGAAATCCCGTGTGTTCTTGTGTCGGTATGGAAAACTACCAATGACCGCGCGCTTCTTGATTCCGCACTCCGCACTCGGCACTCCGCAGTGGATAGACCGCAATCCCGTTTGCTCGTGTGTGGGGATGGAGAGTTATTCTGCCTGAATTGAACCGCAGAGACGCAGAGGTGCAAAGGTGCAAAGGTGCGAACAGCACGGGCCAATGTTTTAGCCGCGAAATACGTGAACCGCTCGGAACTTCTCTCCCTCTCCTCGCCAAACGAGGAGAGGGCCGGAGTGAGGAGACAGAATCAAAACTCCACGATTAAGTCTTTACCGAAGGACAATCTGGCGACTTCCGCCGCCAGCTTAATAATCGTTTTCTTGAGAACATTGTTCAGATTCGTGGCTACATACCACCCGCCCGGCAATGTCTCGCGCATTTCACGAAGGTCTTCGCGATCGGGATAGAGTTCTTCTGGTGAGCGTGCGATGTAACGCCGCTTGCGGCCTTGCGCGTCCGGATGTTGCGAGCATCGTTCGAGAAATGAAGGATCATCCTTTGCTAATTCGCGCAGGACAATGACCATCGCATCTTTGGCGTTGTTGTAATTGTAAGATTTGCCGAGCAAAATAAGCTTTCCGCGTCGCGTCGGTTCAGCGTTTGTCGTTGGAACGAGCGAGCGGGTCGGAACGCGAGTTGATTGTGGATTCTCGCGTTGCGCCGCCTCGACTATGACTGACTTGCCAAGTCCGGCAAGAAATTCGGCAACTTCATCATTATCGGGCCGAACACCAATTTTCGATTCGACCATGCTCGCAACTAGATCGACCAAATCCTCGTCGCCCTTTTCAACAAGTTCTCGCCAGGCTTCGGGGATGGTGGCCCTTGCTTGCGAGCGGCGGTTTCGACTTCGATATTCTTTGCGCGCAGTTTCCAGCGCATCACCGGATGCAACTCTTGAATGTTCCAAATAGCGGCGCAGGATTTCTGCCGCTTCCGCTGGCGAGCGTTCGTAGAGGTCAAGCTTGTGAACCCGCCTGTCTTCGTAACTGCCTTGCTCGGCGGGCAAATAAAAGCTCCATGTTCTGCCGTCTGTGAGAACCACAAACGGAACTCCTTTGTGAAACGCGTATTCGAGAGCTTGCCGAACCGATTCTTCAGCTTTACCGGGTTGCTTTACTTCAATGAAGTCAGCCGGCTGCAACGGCGGATGGCACAAGGCAAAATCCACACGCCCTTCGCCCGTCTTGAACTCTGGCCAGACTATTGTCGTGTCCCAAGTGTCCCAGCCAAGTTCTTGAAGCACTCGCAAGACGATGCCCTGAGAAATTGCCTGCTCGTTTGGAAACCGTCCTTGTCGAAGACGATTCACTATGTCGGTCAATGTGGATTCGAGAGACATATTTCCGCTGATGAGACTACAGCTTAGCTCACGAAGCGACAAGATTGGGATTTTAACTCCTCACCTCGGCCCTCTCCTCGTTCGGCGAGGAGAGGGAGGAGATTTAGCGCGTTTCAGGTTTTTCACAGTTCACCTCCGCGTCCTACGGTTAAAACCTTAGCTCAGTTCATCGAGCACTTTGGCCAATTCCTCCGCGCCAGCCGTTCCCGCGATGTAATGGCCGACGACGCTGCGGAAGCCGTGCGCTTTCACCGGCGACATTTTCTTCAGCAAATCCTGAATCATCGTCCGGCCAATCGCGACGAAGGTGTTGCCGTTGTAGAAGCAGAAAGGCGCGAGTTTGTGGCACTGACGGCAGAGGTCCAAAGTCTCTCGCAAGGTGAATTCGCGGGCGTGGGGTCGAAGTTCGACTTCCCAATACGGTTCACAGAGGACCCCGCCAGTCCTACCACGTCAGCGCAACGAAACGCGCAAGGAGTGTCGCGCCCTACCGTTTCCGACGGAGATTTGCTTTGATTTTGCCGAGCGTGGAGACGCCTTCGCTCTTGAGATACCCCCGTCCGGTCCTGGCAAACAGCGGCTCGGCCACGAAGCGATCCTGAATGCGCAACGCTTCCCGCATCGCCGCTTGCAGATTCTTTTGCACCTGACTGGCCGTTGCCATGGGAAAAGGCTACCGCTGAAAGTCTGACTGGTCAACGAGCAGCTTCGACCAGATTTCGACCTCTCACCCTGACCCAAGTGATCCGCGTTCGCCCGCACGTTCAGCCCTGCGGGCTTTTACCTCTGGCAAAATTCCTTTGCTTGCCAAGCAACTCAAGTCCCGATCGAGGCAAAGTGGGGATTGTGTTGGATGCATGAATGCATCCTGGATTTGCGCAAGAGCTTCACCAACCCACGTGGGACAGGCGTCGCGCCTGTCTCTGACTTGAATGAGACGGAAGAAATGAGACCGGCGCGACGCCTGCCCTACCTCAATGTCAAGAGTGTGACCGCCGAGGATGTCGCCAAGCGCCTGATGGATTACGGCTTTCACGCGCCCACGCTCTCGGCAGATCAGTTTATCTCCGGACACCCCTCACCCGGCCTTCGGCCACCCTCTCCCGCTCCCGCGAGCGAGGGACATTGGCCCGTGGCCGGCACGCTCATGGTCGAACCTACCGAAAGCGAATCCCAATACGAACTCGACCGTTTCTGCGCGCGATGATCTCCATCCACGCCGAAATGACCGCCGTGGAAAGTGGTTCTGCCGACGCGAAGAATAATCTGCTGAAAAACGCCCCGCACACCGCCGACCAGATCGCCAGCGACGTGTGGAATCGTCCCTACAGCCGCGAAGCCGCTGCTGGAATACAAGTTTTGGCCTCCGGTGGCTCGAGTTGACAACGTATTCGGAGACCGAAATCCCGTGTGTTCTTGCGTCGGCATGGAAAACTACCAATGACCGCGCGGTTTTTCACTCCGCACTCCGCACTCGGCACTCCGCACTCGGCACTCCGCACTCGGCACTCCGCAGTGGATAGACCGCAATCCCGTTTGCTCGTGTGTGGGGATGGAAAATTATTCGTAACCGCGAAAGACGCGAACCACGCGAACGAAATTCAGCGCAAAGGCGCAGAAACGCAATGTCTCCACCACGGATTGACGCTGCCGCACTCTGATTGCAAGGGCTGAAAGTCCGAAAGACGATAGCCCAGGGCAACGCCCTGGGTTCATCATCGGAAGGAAATCAAGCCCTGCAAGGGCGACACTCACAAGCGCGGATCAACCGGTTCACTCTCCAGGGCCAGCACACCAAAGACCGCCTCGTGCACGCGCCGCAACGGTTCTCCGCGAACGAACCGTTCGAGCGATTCGATTCCAAGCGCAAATTCCCGCAGCGCCAGCGAACGCTTCGTGGAAAGTCCACGCGCACGGAGGCGTTCAAGGTTCTCCGTCGCCGTATATTCCGGCCCGTAGATGATGCGGAGATATTCGCGGCCACGGCACTTCACGGCGGGCTGGACCAGCCCGCGCCGACTTCTTGCGATGAACTCCAACGGCTTCACGACCATGCCCTCGCCGCCTTGCCCGGTCAGTTCTCCCCACCAACGAACGCCTTCGGCCTCGCTCTCGGGAGTCGTCACGTCAATGACGCGGAAGGGCGTGGCGATGATGATGCCGCCAGCCAGACGGGCCAGCGTTTGCATGTGCCAGTCATGCGGTTTGTCGGTGTGGACTTTTCCTTCTGTGGCGAGCAGGTGAAACGGAGCAAGCTTCAGATCGTTCACCGAGTTGACCGGCCAGCAGTAGCGGCGATAGGCGGCAATGTAGTCGCTCACCATTTGCCGGCGCGCGGTCGTATGTGCCAGCAACTCGTTCACGTCGAGACCGCGCGCGGCGGCCTGTTCCAACGCGGCGACTTCACTCGCGAGCGTGGCTTGCGCCGCCGCGCCCACGGCGGCGTATTGCTGCTTCACCAACTCCTGCGCCTTGGCAGACCATGGCATCAACTCACAGTCAAGGCAGAGCCAGTCGGTTTTGAATTCATCCCAAAATCCGGCCGCACTGATGGCGGCGCGAACGCGCTCCAGGAATTCCGTTTCCAACGCCGTGGTGTCGAAAAACCTTCGCCCGGTGCGCGTGTAGCAAATGCCAATGCCTTCGCCGGTCACGCCAAAAGCCCTGCGTGCCGCCTCTTCGTCGCGACAGACGACGACCACGGCGCGCGAGCCCATGTGCTTCTCTTCGCAGACCACGCGCGGCACGCCGGCATGCCGAAAGTAAGCAAACGCTTCCGCCGGATGCTCCAGCAATCCGGGCGCGTGACTTGTCTCGCTGGGCGACATCGTGGGCGGCAGGTAGATCAGCCACTTGGGATTCGCGGCAAAACGGCTCATCACTTCCAGCGCGGCGGTGGCGTTTTCTTCGCGGATGGTCACGTTGCCGTGCAAGCGCGTGCTGACGATGCGTTTGCCGATCACATCGGCGAGGTCCAACAAATCGTCATGCTGTTGCTGCGCGGACAATGCCGGCGCTTGGTCTTTCGGGGGCAGGAATGGTTTGCGCGATTCAGCGTAAGTCTGCCTTGCCGGAACAGAGACGAGTTCCTTTTCGGGGTAACGCAACGCCGTCAACCTGCCGCCGAAGACGCAGCCGGTATCAATATTGATCGTGCGGTTCAGCCACTCCGGCTCAGGAACGGGCGTGTGGCCATACACCACCGTTGCCGCGCCGCGATACTCGGCCGCCCAGTTGTAGCGCACCGGCAAGCCGAACTCATCCGTCTCGCCGGTGGTTTCACCAAACAAGGCGAACTCACGCACCGCGCCCGAGCCGCGCCCTTGCATCGCCTCCTTCATGCCCGCGTGCGCCACCACCAGTTTGCCATCATCGAAAACGTAATGACTCACCAGGTCGTCAATGAACTCCGCCACGCGTTTGCGAAAATCCTCCGGCTCACCGGCGAGTTGCGCCAAGGACTCGGCGAGGCCATGCGTGATTTGCACATCGCGCCCGCGCAACTTGCGCATCAGTTTCACGTCGTGATTGCCCGGGACGCAGAGCGCCGCGCCGCTGGCGACCGCATTCATCACCAGTTTGAGCACCTGCGGAATTTTCGGCCCGCGATCCACGAGGTCGCCGACGAACACCAGCTTGCGGCCATCGGGATGCCGTAGCAGCGGACGTGCGTCCGCTCCAACTTCGTTCGTCTCAGTGGAAAGAGTGAGCCGACTCACGTCGGCTGCTACTTCATATCCCAGCTTCTCCAGCAGTTCCGCAAGTTCGTCGAAACAGCCGTGGACATCTCCAATGATGTCGAACGGTCCGTGCTCGTCCTTCAAATTATTCCACAACGGCTGCCGCTCGATCACCGCCGCCTCGACCTCCTCCAATGACTTGAGCACATGAACATGGCGAAAACCCTCGCGTTCCAGTCCGCGCAACGAACGATGCAACTGTTGCGATTGCTGGCGAATGACGTGCGGGCCAAAATCCCGGTCAGGGCGCGTCCGGTTGCGGTCGTGCGCGACCCGCTCCGGGAGATCCAGGACAATCGCAACGGGCAGACAGTGAAACTCGCGCGCAATGGCGACAAGCGGCTTGCGCGCTTCCGGCTGCACGTTGGTCGCATCCACCACGGTGAGCTTGCCCGCCGCGAGCCGCTTGCGGGCGATGAAGTGCAGCACCTCAAACGCATCCATGGTCGCCGCTTGACTGTTCTCGTCATCCGACACCATTCCGCGGCACGCGTCCGACGACAGAACCTCCGTCGGCTTGAAATGCTTCCGTGCAAACGTGCTCTTGCCCGAACCGGACACGCCGATGAGCACGACGAAGGAAAGTTCGGGGATGGTGAGTTTCATGAGTCGGACAAAATCTCAAAATTATGTCACCATCGCAGCGCTTTAGAAGGCGGCGGCGTTTCCTCGAAACTCAACTTATTGAAGTCGGCGATCTGTTTTGCGACTTCCAGTGAAGAGTTCGCGACGTTCTGGCGAAATAGACACCCGCGCTTGGCATATACAAGCTGACCACGATGATCCCACTCCACCCAGTCGCTTCGGCCGAGATCAATCAGCGTGTCGTCGCCAGCGAGGACGCGATAATTGATTTGATACCAGGGCACGTTTTTGCCGCCGATCCCTGTAATCGCCATTTCCAAACAGAGGTTGGCTTTCTTCGGGTGCGCACGTCTCCAGATTTGCGGCGGATCAAAATCCCAACCGCGCACCCCACCCCGATCGATGGACTTCCCTTCCGCCGCTTCGACCCATCCGTCGCGTTTGCGCACGATGTCCCAGACAGTTGCGTCTTCCCCGCCAAACTCCGCGTAGCCAACGACCTTGATTCGCCCGAGGTGAAAATCGGGATGAAGCTTCGCTTCAAGCGGACTGTGATTGAGACGAACCTTCCGATCCTCGATGAACCAACCTCCACCGTTCCAACAATCGCCCTTGGGCCAGAGTGCGAGCGCAGTGAAGTAAGGCGGCTTACTGATCGCCGACCACGAATACATGGGCGGCTTCTGCTTTGCCGCGAAATAGATCAAGAATTCACCGCTCGGCGACACATCGCACCGACGTTCATACACGCGGCCTTTGAACCATTGGCCGATTTCGAATGTATCCTTCCGAGTATTCCATTTGATGAGCAATACCTGCTTGGATGGACCGCGCCGGAATATCACGCCAATCGGCGCTGCCCGTGCGAGTAGAACCCAAAGTCGCGGAGACGAATGTGTCGTGAAGCCTATTGGATCGTTGTCTGCGCTCATTATTTGATCCTTTCAAACACCCCCATCTGCGTCGGCGATCCGACAGCCGGATCTTCCGGGCCGACGGGCAGGAAGCGCACATTGTAGCCGAAGCGGGCGGCGACCCCGTTCGCCCACGAATGAAACTCCGCGCGCGTCCATTCGAAGCGATGGTCGCAGTGACGGAACTTGCCGGCGGGGAGCGTTTCCCATTTCACGTTGTATTCGCGGTTGGGGGTGGTGATGACGATGTGTTTCGGTTGGGCGCACGCGAACAGCACCCGCTCAAACGCAGCCAGCCGCGCCGCGTCCAGATGTTCGATGACTTCGACCACCGCGGCAGCATCGAATCCGGCGAGCCGTTGATCGCGGTAGATGAGCGAGCCGTGAAGCAGCCGCAGCCGTTCCTTCTGCGCTGGCGGCAGACGGTCGTAGTGCAGCCGGTCGCGGGCGATTTCGAGCGCGCGATGCGAGACGTCCAGGCCGGCAATTTCCGTGAATTGTTTTTCTCTCAGCAACGCTTGAAGCAATTTGCCCTCACCACAGCCCAAATCGAGCACGCGCGCCGCGCCGGTGCTTTTCAAGGCGGCCAGCACCGCACCGAGCCGTTGTTCGTTGAGCGATGGCGTAGCACAGACTTCCTAGTCTGCCGTATCGCGGGTTTCCAAACCCGCCGGTGCAGCGATATTTTCGACGCTCAGCGCATTGTGAACTTGTGCCGATTTGGAAATCGGCGAAACAGCAGGTTTGGAAACCTGCGCCACGAGTCGTTCCAGCATCGCTTCTTCGGCATCGCGCGTTTCGGCGAGGGCATCGGGGTTCGGTTCACCGCCGTCCGTGAGTTGTGCCAGTGCATCGTCCACCAGACTGCGCTGGTGTTTGAGGTAGCGGCGGGTGATGGCCTCGCGTTCGGGATGCGACGCCAGCCAGCCTTCGCCGTGGCGCAAAAGCTTTTCCACCTCATCGTCACCGACCCAATAGTGCTTGTCGTTGTCCAGCACCGGCACGAGGACGTAAACATGCGAGAGCAGTTGCGGCAAGGGCAGGCACGCGGACAACCCGACATGAAAACACGCGCTTTCGCCCCAATCCGGGAACTGCTCATCCAGCGGCAAGCGGCGCGCGGACACGGTGTAACCGAGCGGCTCGAAAAGTTTCCGCAGGAATTCCTCGCCGCCCCGGCACGGCAAGGCGGAGAACGTTGCCT
This sequence comes from Verrucomicrobiota bacterium, assembly GCA_029573725.1. Taxonomy (GTDB): domain Bacteria; phylum Verrucomicrobiota; class Verrucomicrobiia; order Limisphaerales; family JADLHS01; genus JADLHS01. The sequence continues at coordinate 98,221 of JAKQDQ010000006.1, read as the reverse complement.
GCAACGGCAACGGCGTTTCCGCCAGTTCCGGTCACTCCTTGCTTTTGCCGGCGAGCGCGCTGCCAAAAACTTCCGCGATGGTCACGCTCAAGAAAGAGGAGGCGGCATAAGGCCGGTCATTGACGTATTGCTCCAAAGCGCCGCCTTCGCCGCGCGGTCCGCGCCGGTTGCGCACCAGCCCAACCGGGTCAACCTCGACGAGCAAGGCGACCGTGCAGCGTTCCGGCGTGGCTTCGGGGTAAAACACATGCGCCTGGCCGAACGACAGACGGAATGACTGCGGACGCGCCGGATTTTTGCGCAGCAAGTAGCCCATATCCGTAGCCGGATGGTGGGTCGTCGTCAGCGTCAGCAGCATGGGGAGAGGCTACCGATTCGCAAAGTCATTGACCATTCTGAATCAAACCCAGCCACTCTGGAGGGGGTTGAAATGGTTGGGGAACGTGACGAGCCATGGAATCACCGTTTCGCATCTGAAGTGGCTATTCCAAGAGTTCGCAGGCTTCCAGATTTGCGGCGGGTCAAACTTCTCATCGCGCGTCCTCCGTGCCGCTCGGGAGGACGTTCCTGCGCGTCCTCAACCCGTTCCCATGCTCTCGCACGATGTGGCAGATGACATGTTGATGTGCGTCACGCACCACTGGCCGCCTGGCCTAATCGCCAAAAATCGAGCGGCCACCGTCCGGCGATGTGCTGCACCGGCGTGCGTACGCGTCGGTGCATGCGCGCGACCTGCGCTGTCAACCGCCCGTCGAGTCGTTGGTGTCGCTTGAATCATGCAAGCTGACACGAAGTCGGGGCAACCCTTTGGCGGCGCTGTCCTGTGCGGTTGCGCCCCGCGTGGGTTGCGTGTGGGGAAAGGTTGTTTTAAGTCGGAAAGTGGTGACAAATGTCGGACGCCTGGGGCGGCCAGATCGGACGAGTTTTAGCGGGATACCGCTTGCCGCCCGGAGGGGCTTTGGTTAGGGTGCGGGCATTATGGACAGCATGATTCCTCCCGGCAGCGGGTCGGGGACGCCGCCCCCGTTTCAAGTTCCACCACCCGTGATTTCGCCGCCGCCATCCGTGCGGCCGCCCCGGCGGTGGGGTTGGATTGTCATCTCGATGGTGCTGCTCATGCTGCTGGTGATCAGTCTGACCTTCAACGCCGGCAGTTTCTTGAGTGGATTGGCGGGGGTGAGTACGGTGCAACGCCGGGCCAGCGGGCCACGTCTGGATGAGGTGGTGAAGGAGAGCGGAAGCCGGGAAAAGATCGCCGTCCTCTCCGTCGAGGGCATCATCAGCAGCCACCTGGGCGGGCGCGGAGGGTTCAGCCTGGTGGACTTGGTGAAAGCACAACTGGATCGCGCCGCCGCCGACGAGGCAGTGAAGGCTGTCATCCTGCGGGTGGATTCGCCCGGCGGTGAAGTGCTGGCCTCCGATGACATCGCGCGGCTTCTCACCAAGTTCCAGGACACCGCGTATAAACCGGTGGTGGTTTCGATGGGCAGCCTGGCAGCTTCCGGAGGTTACTACATTTCCGCGCCGTGCAGCTGGATTGTGGCCAATCCACTGACCATCACCGGCAGCATTGGCGTGATCATGCACGGGTATAACTACCGCGGGTTGATGGACAAGATCGGTTTACGCCCGGAGGTGTACAAGAGCGGCAAGTTCAAGGACATGCTCAGCGGGGACCGGGAAGCCACCGAAATCACGGCCGAGGAACGGGCGATGGTGCAAAAGCTGATTGATGAAACCTACGGCCAGTTCAAGGCCGTTGTGGCGGAGGGACGCAAGAGCGCCGCCAAGACCAACGCGGAGGCGCGGCCGCTGGCGGAGGACTGGCAGGAGTATGCGGACGGGCGGGTGTTGTCCGGCAAGGAGGCTTACGAGCTGGGGCTGGTGGATGAGCTGGGGGATTTTGACACGGCGGTGGCGCGGGCCAGAAAACTGGGCGAGCTCACAAAAAAACCCACCCTGGTGGAATACCGGTTGCGTTTGGATTTCTCGGATCTCTTCAGCATTTGGGGCGAGAGCGAAGCCAAGGTGGTCAAGGTGGATCTGGGGGTGGAAACCTCGCAACTGCGCCCGGGATGCATGTATTTTCTGCTGCCGACGTACCTGCGTTGACGTGAAGGGAGTCACCGTCATCCGGCATCCGTTGGTGCAGCATAATCTGACGCGGCTGCGCGACGAACGCACTGAGCCGCACGAATTCCGGCAAGTGTTGAGTGAGGTGGCCGCCCTGATGATTTACGAGGCCACCCGCGATTTTGGCACTGAAATTGTTTCGGTGCGGACGCCGCTGGCCCAAACCACCGGACGCCGGCTGCGCCGCGAGGTTGTGCTCGTGCCAATTTTGAGGGCGGGGCTGGGCATGTTGGAATCCATCCTCCAACTCATCCCGCGGGCGCGCGTGGGATTCATTGGCCTGAAGCGTCAAGAAGCGACACTGGCTGCCCAATTTTATCACAAGAGCCTGCCGGAGGATTTGCGCGCGTACGAAGTGCTGTTGATTGATCCGATGCTGGCCACCGGCGGCAGCCTGAGCGCGGCGCTGCACCTGTTGAAGGAGCATCGGGCGCGCATTGCGCAGGTGCGCCTGGTCAACCTGGTGGCCGCGCCCGAGGGCATTCGACGGGTGCAAAAGCAGTTCCGCGGCCTGCGGATTTTTACGGCGGCCGTGGATGCCCGACTGGATCAACGTGGATTCATTTTGCCGGGGTTGGGTGATGCCGGAGACCGGCTGTTTGGCATCTGAGCCGGCCGGTGCATGCAATTTGCTTGTCCCGTTCCTTGTGGGATTTAAATTGAGGATTCGATGTCAGCCAAGAAGACTAAAAAACCAAAGCGTAAACTGCCGTCGCGCGCCCGGCGCTCCGCTCAACGCGCCGCGGTTGGGGTGAAGCAAGCCAGAACGGTCAAGAGAGGGGACGGAGTGGAGGAGGCATTCGATACGGCGATTTTGCGCAAAGCCAGCGGCGGCGTGGATGTGGAGCAGTTCAAGCAGGCGCTGGCGGAGGCGGCGAAAATCCGCATTGACACCGCGTTTTACAAACAGTCGGAAACGGAAGCTCCGACGGAACTGCAGGCGGCCGGTGGCTACGACGGCGACAGCGCGGTCAAGTTGTATTTGCGGGAGATTGGCCGGGTGAAGCTGCTGACGCCCGCCGAAGAAATTGCCCTGGCGGCCCGGGTCAAAAAAGGGGACAAACGCGCCCGGGAACACATGATCAAGGCCAATCTGCGGCTGGTGGTCAAGATCGCCCGCGATTATGAGGGCATCGGGCTGCCGTTGCTGGATTTGATCAGTGAAGGAAACATCGGCTTGATGAAGGCGGTGGAGCGCTTTGATCCGGCCAAGGGCGGGAAGTTGTCCACGTACGGCTCCTGGTGGATCAAGCAATCCATCAAGCGCGCCCTGGCCAACCAGTCCAAGACCATTCGCCTGCCGGTGCATCTGGTGGACAAAATTTCGCGCATGCGCCGCACGGCTTTGAAGTTGCAGGAGGAGTTTGGTCGCGAGCCAACGGACGAAGAATTGGCGGAGGAGCTGCAAACGACTCCGGCGCGGGTGGCGGCGATGCGCCAGGCCTCCATCCGCCCGGCCTCATTGGATGCGCCCATCAGTGACGAGGATTCCAATCATTTCTCCGACGTGGTCCAGGATGAGAACGCCGAGGATCCGTACGAGCAGCTGGAGGACAAGACCGTCGCGGGCATGTTGGAGGAGATGGTGGGGCAGCTGGAGGAGCGGGAGGCGACCATATTGCGCTATCGCTTTGGACTGGATGGGGGCACGGAGAAGACTTTGGAGGAAGTCGGGGAGAAATTCGGCGTGACGCGCGAGCGCATCCGGCAGATTCAAAACATTGCCCTGCGCCGTTTGCGCCGCATGATCGAAAAATTCGAGCGCGCGCAGCGCTGAACTGCCGCAATCCCCATGAGCGTTGCCCAGCTTACGCCGCGCGAAATCGCCCAGGCCATCCGGAACGTGCCGGACTTTCCCAAGGCCGGCGTGCAGTTCAAGGACATCACCCCGGTGCTGGCGGACTCCCGGCTTTTTGCCGGCACGGTGGAGCTGCTTACCTCCCACTTTCAGCCCGGCGAGGTGGACGCGGTGGTGGGCATTGATGCGCGCGGATTCATCTTTGCGGCGGCCGCGGCGATGCGGCTGCGCGCGGGTTTTGTGCCGGTGCGCAAGCAGGGCAAACTGCCCTGCCAAACCCTGGAGCAGGAGTACGCGCTGGAATACGGCCGGGCGACCGTGGCCATCCATGCCGATGCGCTGCAACCCGGCAGCCGGGTGTTGTTGGTGGACGACCTGCTGGCCACGGGCGGCACGGCGGCCGCTGCGGCGGCCCTGGTGGGGAGGTTGGGCGGCACAATTCTGGAGGCAGCGTTCGTCATTGAACTGACATTTCTTGAGGGGCGCGCCAAGCTGCCCGGCCTGCCGATCCACTCGCTGGTGACCTATTAAGCGGAGGCATGAACCCGGGAACCACCATCACGGTGCCGGTGACCGCATATGACCTGTCCGCCACCCTCGCTTCCGGGCAGGTTTTTGACTGGGAACAACACGGCAGCACCTGGAGCGGGGTGGTGCAGGGGCGCTGGGTGGAATTGCAAGTCGTCGGGGATGCCGTCGTGGCCCGGACGGCAGCGCCGCAACGCGAGTGGACCTGGCTCACGCATTTTCTGCAAACCGGGGTGGACCTGTCCCGGATCATCGCCAGCTTTCCGGCGGGCGACCGGCATTTGCAGGAGGCGGTGCGCACCTGTCGGGGGTTGCGGTTGCTGCGTCAGGATCCTTGGGAGTGCCTGGCGTCCTTCATTCTCTCGGCAACCAAGCAAATCGTCCAGATCCGCCAAATTGTCCGACGGTTGAGCGAGCGTTATGGGGAACCGGTCGCGGCCGGCGGTGATGGCGCCCGGCGCTTTTCGTTTCCCTCGGCGGAGCAGATTGCGCTGCTGACGGAGGTGGAGTTGCGGAGCTGTAAAATGGGGTTCCGCGCGCCCTATTTGTTGGGGGCGGCGCGGCGAGTGGCGGCGGGAAACCTGGATCTGGCGGCGCTGGGACGCCTGCCCCTGCCGGAGGCGCGCGCGGCCTTGCTGCAGTTGGAGGGTGTGGGACGCAAGATTGCGGACTGCGTGCTGTTGTTTGCCTACGACTTTCCGGAGGCTTTTCCCGTTGATGTCTGGGTGCGCCGGGTCTTGCGGCAGTACTATTTCCCCAACCGGCATGTTGATGAGGCGGGGCTGCAGCGCTTTATCCACCGGCATTTCGGTCCGCACGCGGGGTATTGCCAGCAATACCTGTTTCATCACATTCGCGTGGTGAATGGAAAGGTCGCCGGGCGCACCACAACGCACGCGCCAAACCGGAAACCCAGATGAATGTGGACGTCCTGCTGAGCCCGGCGGAATATGAAACCGCGTCCCCGGGGCGGTTTGCGGACCACGTTTGCGTGGTGTTTGATGTGCTGCGCGCGACGAGCGTGGTGGTCACCGGTCTGGCGCATGGAGTGCGCAGTTTCATTCCGGTCCTGACAATCGAAGAAGCCGTGCAATGGCGGAGACAACAGCCGGACGTGTTGCTGGCCGGGGAACGGGATGGGTTGAGAATCGGGGCCGCTCTTGGTGGAGGTGTGGATTTCGACCTGGGCAATTCGCCCCGGGAATACCAGCCCGCCCGTGTCGCCGGAAAGGATATCGTCACCACGACCACCAACGGCACCCGGGCCCTGCGCGCCTGCCTGGGCGCGCAGACGGTCCTGGCTGCCGCCCTGCTGAACCTGGGAGCCACCGCACAATGGTTGCAGCGGCGGCGACCGTCAAGATTGCTGCTCGTTGGCGCCGGGACCGGGCATCATTGTGCGTTGGAGGATGCCCTGGCTGCCGGCGCATTGTTGGAGCTGCTGGCGTCCGCTTCGGAGATCACCGAGTGGAGTGATGCGGCACAGGTGGCCCGGGCGGCCTATCGGCAGGCGGCGGGGCATCTGCACGAAGCGATTGCCGGCTCGCGAAATGGATCGCGTTTGCTCGCGAATCCTGACCTGTGCGCCGATGTGGAATTTTGCCTGCGGCGCGATGTGTTTGCCATTGTTGCGCAGATGCAATCCGACGGCCGGATAACGCGGGCGGTATAGCGTGCGGCTTCAGGGGGTGACCAGTCCGAGAATGTTCTTTCGCGGCACCGCCCCGTAGAAGCGGCTGTCCGCGCTGTTGTTGCGGTTGTCCCCCAGTACGAAGTATTGATCCAGTCCGCAAATCCACAGCTGCTCCCGCAGTTTGGGGCCGGGATACGTCGGGGTGTTTTCCGGCAGGTAGGGTTCGTCCAACAATTTGCCATTCACGAACAGTCGCCCGCCGCTCAAATAAACCGTATCGCCTTGCTGGGCGACGATGCGTTTCACGGCGTAGCTGTCGTCAAACGGGTCACGCAGGACGACAATGTCCGTCGGGCGCGGATCACGGAAGTGAAAAATCCAGCGATTCATCACGTAACGGTGGGAACTTTGCAGGGTGGGCGACATGCTCACGCCCACAACTTCGATCACCTGCAGCAGGTGATGGGTGACGAATTGAAACGTGGCGTAGCTCAGACCCAGAATTAAGGTTCCGGTGAACAGGTGTCGGAGCAGGGAACGCAGCCGGGGACGAGGGGAGGGCTCGGGGGACGACGCCGCTGCGGGAAGGCCGGCCGGCTTTAGATCCAATGTGGGCTCAAGTTCCATGCGGCGGGATCACACTCCATCCTGGAAGTATTGTTCGCATGTTGCCCCCTGCCTGACAATCAGAGCAATTACGTATTTGCTGGTGAACACTACGGATCATGAAGTTTTTCCGGGCGGTCAGGCGGGTGGGCATTGTGGCGGCCTGAGGGGTTATGCCGCGGCGGACTGGCCGCCGGTGGTTTTCTGGATGGCCGCGCGCAGGGTTTCCAGCAAAAAGGGCTTGCTGATCACAAAGTCCACGTGGCGCAACGACGCGTCATCGCACCGCAGCATCTCCGCATAGGCGGTGATCAGCACAATGGGCTGTTGCGGGGCGCGCGCTTTCAGGGCATCCGCCAGTTCGTCGCCTTTCATCTCGGGCATGGCATAATCGGTCATGACGAGATCATACTTGGCAGGCGCAAACAGTTGCAACGCCTCCTGGGCGCTGCCGGCCGTTTCCACTTGATGCCCGTCAAAGGCCAGCATCATCCGGATGGCGTCGCAGACAAATGGTTCATCATCCACCACCAGGATCCGCCGCGGCTGGATGGCCGGTTTGTTCGTGGCTGGGTTCGGTGAACTCATACGGAATCATTGTGGCGTGAACGGCGGCGTTTAGCCACTGCAAAAGGTGAAAACTGCACGCGTGTTGGTGCCCCGGCAAGGACTCGAACCTTGGACCAATTGATTAAGAGTCAACTGCTCTACCAACTGAGCTACCGAGGCAACCACGGCACCGCAGCATCGCAAGCGCACACCGGAGTTGTCAATCTTCAGTTGGCGATTTGTTGCGGGGTGGTTTTCCCCGCAGTGGGGGAGGCCGGGATTTCCAAGAGCCAGTCCCCCGGTGCCGGCGGTTGCAGCGCCAGGCGATTGGATCCGGGCACGGGAGCTGCCTGTGCCGGGTGGGTTTGATTTGTACGGAGATCGCGCCAGACCGTTGCCGCGCCGCCCGACCAGATCCGTGCAGCCAGATGGATCGCCTGGCCTTCGGGGAGATAGACCAAAGCCGTGGTGCGATTGGTTGCAATCAACGGGTAAATAGGGAGGGCCGCCGGCGTCACGGCGGCAAGCAAGGGCGTTGGGCTGGGTTGTAACTCCCAAAAATCGGTGCCCGCCATGACGTCGCTCAGGGCGGCGAAAGCCTGTATCTCCGGACCCGCCAGGGCCTGTTGCCAGGTGGAGCCGCGGGCCGGGTTCGTATTCCATTCGGAAACCGCCCGGGTGGCATACGTAACGCCGGCGGGCGTGATCAGCAGCGCGTTCCACCACAGGAGGCGACGGGCGAATTCGAAGGAAACCGTCTGGCCCGCAGCGGGGGCTGGATCGGCCATTGGTGGAATGATGGAGAGGAGCGGATGGGCTGGAAGCTTTGAACGCTCCTGTGCCGGCGGGCCTCCCAGCAGCCAGGGGAGCGAGTTGGCGTCGGTGACCGAACTGATTTGGAAACCGAATCCAGCCACCCACGGCTCGGACCGGAAACCGTCATAAACCCAGAACGATTCGCCGGGGAGCAGAATCACCGGCGCGTGGTCGATGGAATTGAACACCTGCCGGCAGATGTTCTGCCAGCGGCGGGCCGCCCTGCCTGAGCTGTCGCAATCGAAGGCCACAAGCCACACGACATCGTCCGCACCCCAACGTGCCAGCACATAACGGAGCAGGGAGACGGCGTGGGCCTCCGGCAACTCGGGCCCGGGGCGTGGTCCGATTTCCCAGAGCGGCACGACGGCGTTCAACAGATTGGCTTGATTGGCCGCGACCACTTTCCTTTCCAATTCCCGAAAGGCCGCGGGATTGGGGAGGAAGCCGGCAGTGGTGTCAAAGAGCGGCGTTTGCTCCGGTCCGTGCGTTGCCGGCAATCGCCAGAGGGTTACGTTGAATTTTTGCCGCCGCCGGGCGTTGAGATAAGCCGACCATTCAGCGAAACCAGCCCGTTCCGCCGCGGCCCAGGCGGCATCGCCCAGCCAGAAGAATGGCGTATGATCGGCATGTTCCAAATGCTGTCCGTCGCGTGCGACTTGGATGGGACCGTGGCGGGCAAAGACCGTTGTGTCCGCTGGTGCCGAGCACAAGAATGCCCCGGTGCGCCCGTGCAAGCCGTCATTGGCGGTGTCTGAACAAATCGTGCGATACTGCCATCGGCCGGGAAAACCGGGTTTGAAACGTGCCCGCCAAACCAGGCCGCCATCCCAGAAGCCGGCGAGGTGATGGGTTTCACCCAGTGGCGAGGTCAGCCGGATGCGGAGCTGGACCTGTGCGGCCGGATTGGTGTAGGTCACGCTGCTGCGTAGCTGAAGTTCCCAACGTTGCCATTTGGGGACGACGGGATCGGCGGGAGGTTGGGCGCCGTGGGTGGGGAGGGGGGCCGCGGATAACCACGCGCCGAGTCCCAGCCACAGGAGCGTGAATTGGCTTCGTGAATGTCGCATCATTCGGGGGAAATCTCAGCGGAATCCGCCGAAGCTGTCAAACCTGGCGGGCGGTTCAGTTGAACATTTTTTCCAAGCCGCTGTCCATCCATTGTGTGATTGAGGCGGCAAAATTGACGATGGACGTCGCCCAGTAATCGCAGGAGAAAGAGGTTATGAGAATTAAGCGAAGTTTGTTTGCCAATGTCAACAGATCGAGATGGGGCCGGCTGCTCGGAGTCGGGCTGACCTGCCTGTTGGTGCTGCCGGTCGTGGCCAAGGAGGCGCCGAAGTTGACCATTTCCAAGGCGGCGGTGGATCGGTCGGCACGTGGTGTGAGTTATGCCGATACGATCAAGAAAGTGACGCCGAGTGTCGTGACCATTGAGTCCACCCGGACCATTGAGCTGCGACAATTCCAAAATCCGTTCCAGGACGATCAGTTGTGGCGCCGGTTCTTGGATCCCTACTCCGGCCCTGACCAGGGCGCGCCGCGCCGCTCGCGAAATCCGGGGCGCAAACTGACCCAGGAAAGCCTCGGTTCCGGAGTGATCGTGACTGAGGACGGTTACATTCTGACGAACAACCACGTCGTGGATGGCGCCGATGAAGATGGCATCACGGTCGTGTTGCCTGACGGCAAAACCAAGTATCAGGCGGCGGTGGTGGGACGGGATCCGCGCACCGATCTGGCGGTGTTAAAAGTGGAGGCCCGGAAAAAGCTGCCGGCGGTGACGCTGGCCGACAGTGATCAGCTGGAAGTGGGTGATGTCGTGCTGGCGGTGGGCAATCCCTTCGGCATTGGGCAGAGTGTCTCCAGCGGCATCGTCAGCGCGCTTGGGCGCGGGTTCGGGATTCTGGGCCGTCAGGGCTATGAAGATTTCATCCAGACCGATGCGGCAATCAACAAGGGGAACTCCGGAGGGGCGCTGGTGGACGCGGAGGGGCGGTTGGTGGGGATTAACCAATCCATAGCCAGTCCGAGCGGCGGGAATGCCGGCGTAGGTTTTGCCGTGCCCATCAATCTGGCCCGTTCGGTGATGGAACAATTGATCCAGAATGGCCGGATTGTGCATGGTTACCTCGGCGTGAGTTTGCAGCCATTAACTTCGGAATTGGCCGAAGCGTTCAAGCTTTCCAATGCCAACGGCGCCCTGGTCGGCGGCGTGCAACCCAATACACCCGCGGAAAAGGCCGGGATTCGGGCCGGAGATGTCATCATTGATTTCAACGGCAAGCCGGTGACCGATTCGGCCCACCTGCGCCTGCTGGTGGCGCAAACGGCACCCGACACGGAGGTTACCTTCAAGGCCCTCCGCAAGGGCAAGGAGCAGACCTTCAACGTCAAGCTGGCTGAGCATCCGTCGGATGTCGCGGTGCGGGACGGCCAATCCAAGGGCACGGAAGACAGCGTGTTGCCAGCCTTGGACGGGGTGGAAATGGCCGACCTCAACTGGCGCCTGCGCCGGCAATACAACATTCCGGGACGCATCAACGGGGCGCTGGTAACCTCCGTGGATGAAGATTCGGCGGCTGCAGAAGCGGGCCTGCGGCCCGGCGATGTGATTGTCGAGGTGAATCAGCAACCCGTTCGCGGCAGCACCGAGGTCTCCGAACTGGCAGACCGCACCCAGGGCAACACTCTGCTGCTGCAAGTTTACACGCAAACCGAGGGGTTCGAGACGACCCGGTTTGTGTCGGTGCCATTGGGAAAAAAATAATCCAGGGTGGGGAAACCCGGACCTCCAGCCGGATTCGGTTCGAACCGGCTGGATTTTTCTTGGCTGCTGCGGAGGAACGGGTGCATCCGGGCTTTGACAAAACCATTTGTGCAGGCATGATTTTGTCGAGCCAGCATTGATCACACCTGGCAAGAGTGAATGTCAGTCCAATATAAAGACTATTACGCCATTTTGGGGGTTGGGCGCACGGCCAGCAATGCCGACATCAAAACGGCGTTTCGCAAGCTGGCCCGCGAGTACCATCCGGATGTGGCGAAGGATAAGAAGCGCGCGGAGGAGAAGTTCAAAGAAATCAACGAAGCCTATGAAGTCTTGAGCGATCCGGCCAAGCGGCAGCAGTATGACCAGCTGGGCGCCAACTGGAAGTCCGGCGCCGATTTCCGGCCGCCTCCCGGTTGGGGGCGGCACGCCGGTCGCGCCGGCGAGCGAACGGAATTTGAATTCAACTTTGGCGGCACCGGATTCAGCGATTTCTTCGAGGAGTTGTTTGGGGGCCGCCGTAACGGCCGGCAGGGGACGGCATTTTCCGGCGCGGATCCGGCCGAGCGCGGCGCAGACATTGAAGGTGACATTCTGGTTTCCCTGGAGGAGGTCATGCACGGCTCGCGCCGCGCCGTGAACGTGCGCCATGCGGTGGTTTGTTCCGTTTGCAATGGCAGCGGACGTCGCGGCCAGCACGCTTGCGTTGCGTGTGAAGGGCAGGGACGGGTGAGCAAATCGGAGACATATCAAGTCAAGATTCCGGCCGGAGTGACCGACGGGCAACGCTTGCGTTTGCCCGGACGCGGCGAGGCCGGGGCGCGGGGCGGCAGCGCGGGCGATTTATTCCTGCGGGTGCGTCTGGCCAAACATCCGGATTTTGAAGTGTCGCAGCACAACTTGATTTATGAGGCATCGGTCGCGCCATGGGAGGCAGTTCTGGGCGGCAATATTTCCGTACCCACGATGACCGGGCCGGTGAACATCAAGGTTCCGGCCGGCACGCAAACCGGCCAAAAATTGCGGGTGCGGCATCATGGGTTGACCGCGCGCGGCGGTGAGCGAGGCGATTTGCTGGTGGTGATCCAGGTGGAGGTGCCCTCCCGCCTCACGGAGGCGGAACGAACTCTATGGCGCAAACTGGCGGAGGTGTCAAAATTCAATCCCCGCACCAATCATAATTAGGGCAAGGGAGTGAGGAGATCATGGCAGAGGCAAAATTGGCGGTGATTACCGGAGCGACCCGGGGTTTGGGCCGGGCGATGGTGGCGGAGTTTGTGAAACGTGGCGTTACGGTCCTCGGCTGCGGGCGCAGCGCCTCGGGGATCGAGGGGTTGCGCCAACAGTTTGGCGCGCCGCATGATTTTTACTCGGTGGATATTGCGTCCGATCCGGCCGTAAAATCGTGGGCCAGCCTGGTGCTGACGTCCCACGGCGTGCCGGACTTGATTGTGAACAATGCGGGGATCATCAACGCGAATGCCCGGTTGTGGGAAGTGAGCGCGCGCGAATTCGACGATGTGGTGGGTGTGAACCTGTGTGGCCCGGTCAACGTCATTCGGCATTTTGTCCCGCCGATGGTCAGACGCAAGACCGGGACGATTGTGAATTTCAGTTCGGGCTGGGGACGCTCCACTGATGCCGAGGTCGCCCCGTATTGCGCCACCAAGTGGGCGATGGAGGGACTGACCCAGTCGTTGGCGCAGGAATTACCGTCCGGCATGGCCGCGGTAACGCTCAATCCCGGCGTGGTAAACACCGACATGCTGCGGAGTTGCTTTGGCCGGTCCGCGGCCAATTATCCTTCGCCCGACGAATGGGCGGCGGCGGCGGTGCCTTTCATTCTCAGCATTCAGTCCGGCGACAATGGCCGGCCCCTGACCGTGCCCGAGACCCGGGAGTAGCAATTGCGGACGGGACTTCTTTGCACTTTGAAGTTCGCCCGGCTCCGCGTATAACCTCCGCGTGTCTGCGCCGTTTCCGACTCCGATAGATGCCTGCACGCGCTGCTGTGCCGTGTTGGGGCATCCCGTGCGCCATTCCGCCTCGCCGGCGATGCACAATGCCGCATTTGCCGCCCTCGGGTTGAACTGGCGTTACCTGGCGTTTGAAGTGCCTCCGGACCAGTTGAAATCCGCGCTCCTCGGCGCCCAGCAAATGGGCTTCATCGGCTTGAACCTGACGGTGCCGCATAAATTGCTGGCAGTGCCGCTGGTGGAGGAATTGGATGATTCTGCCAGGCTGCTGGGCGCGGTGAACACGGTGCAGTTTCTCACCAATGCGGCCGGAAAGAGTGTCAGCCGGGGGTACAATACCGACGGAGACGCACTCCTCCGGGCCGTGCGCGAGGATCTGCAGGTCGAACTGCAAAATGCGCGCGTACTTGTGCTGGGCGCCGGCGGGGCCGCCCGGGCGGCGGTCTTGAAACTCGCGGCGGCGGGCGTGGCGGAACTGGCGCTGGTAAATCGCACCGGAGATAAGGCCACGAAACTCGCGCAGGAAGCACGGCGGTTCTTTCCGGCGACGAATGTCAGCGTGGGGTATCCCCGGGGGTCGGTGGATCTGGTGCTGAACGCGACGGCGCTGGGTTTGCAACCGGCTGACGCGCTCCCGCTGGATCTGACCGCGTTCAGCTGGGCGCAGGCCCGGGCCGCCTACGATATGATCTATCGGCCGGCCGAGACGGCGTTCCTCCAGAGTGCGAAGGCGGCCGGCTGCCGCACGGCCAACGGGCTGGGCATGTTGCTTTACCAGGGCGCGCGCGCGCTGGAGATCTGGGCGCAAACCGCCGCGCCGCTGGAGGTGATGCGGACTGCGCTGGAGGCAAGCATCCATGGCCGCTGATTTCCCGAAAGCCATTCTGGACCAGCCACGGCTGCCGACGCGGGGCTGCCCGGCAGGTGACCTTCTGAAGCGTTGGCGTCCGTTTCCATCACTCCATCATGTTTGAAACCGTTTTCAATCCGGAAATCTGGGCGCGTGTGCCGTTCCACCTTTGGTCGGTGATGTTCTTCCTCCTCGGGAGCATCGTCGGCAGTTTTCTGAATGTGTGCATTTACCGCCTGCCCCGGGGGTTGAGTGTCGTGACGCCGCCGTCACACTGTCCGCACTGTCAGTACTCCATTCCGTGGCATCTCAATCTGCCGCTCATTACCTGGTTGTTGTTGCGCGGGCGTTGCCGTCAGTGTCGGGCGCCGATTTCCATCCGTTACTTCCTGGTGGAATTGCTGACTGGCGCGCTCTTTCTCGGTTGCTGGTTGAATTACGGTCCGACCTCCGCGCGGCTCGCGTTGATCTTTTCACTGTTTGCTGCCGGATTGGTCGTGGCCACCTGCATTGATTTTGAGCACTTCATCATTCCGGACGAAATCACCCTGGGCGGTGTGGCAGCGGGATTGCTGTTCTCCTTTTATCCTCCGTTGCACGAGCAGCGGACGGCGCTGGCCGGTTTTTGGCAGGGGGTCGTGGGCGCGCTGGTGGGGTGGGGGCTGGTTTACGGGATCGTGCGGCTGGGCAAGGTCATGTTCGGCCGCCAACGCGTGGCTTTGCCGGTGGACACGCGGATCGTTTTTTCGGAGACGGCCGTGCATTTGCCGGACAGGGATATTCCTTATGAAGAACTGTTTTACCGGCAATCGGATGAGATCATCATGCAGGCCCGCACCCTGGAATTGATTGACCGGTGTTACCAAAACGTCAAAGTGCGGTTGTCGCCGCGTCGCCTGCGGATCGAGGCAGAGGAGTTCAATCCGGAAGCCATTCACCAAATGGAGGCGGTCAGCACTGAAATCGTCCTGCCGCGCGAGGCCATGGGGTTCGGCGATGTAAAATTCATGGCGGCCATTGGGGCGTTCCTGGGGTGGCCGGCCACGTTGTTTGCGTTGGTGGTCAGCTCGGTGATCGGCTCCGTGGTGGGGGTCGCCGGCATGATGATGCAGGGACGCGAGCGTTTTGCCCGCATTCCCTATGGCCCCTACCTGGCCGCGGCTGCTTTGATCTGGGTGTTTTTGCCGCTGGACACCAGGCAGGAAGTCCGGGCGTTGTTGGCGGTGCTGAATCCATTTGCCGCGCCGGGCGCGTGGTGAACTGGAAAAATCCTTGCGTGGTCCCGCGGAGTTGACTAGCGTTCCGCGCTTGCAAGGCTGCGGGCTGACGCCGGCGGCGCGACGGCTGCTGCCACAACTTGCGGCGTGGCCGGCGGATTTCTGGGTTGGTAGCTCAGTTGGTAGAGCAGTGCCCTTTTAAGGCATTGGTCCAGGGTTCGAGTCCCTGCCAACCCACCACCTTGCTCCGGGGACGCCCTCAGATTTGATAAACGAAATCGGTGTTCCCGGTGGATGACCTTGCTGTGCCGCGCTGCAAGGAATGGTCCACCAACGTCAGCAAATGTGCCTGATTCATTTGCTTGTGGAAAAATGCGGTGGCGCCGGAATTCAACGCTTCCCGGGTGGTTTTTACCGGATCGCCGGCGGATACCATCACCACCGGAATGTGCTTGAAGGCGTCGAAACGGTAGAGCCAGGAAACCACGCGACCTCCGTTCCACGGCACCCCCGTCACGTCCATCGGCAGGTTCATGTCCAGCAGCATGAGATCCGGTTTGGTTTTGCGGACGGTGCGGATGGCTTCACAGCCGTCGCGGGCGGTCAACACTTCAAAGCCTTCATTCACCAGCTGGGTTGTGGCCGTTTTGAGAAACACCGGATCGTCATCCACCACCAGCACGGTCTTGTGGCGCGCGGGTTTGCGGAGAACTTCGGCGGTGCCCGGGGGGTGTTCCCCCACGACGCGCCTGCCGGTCATGCCTCCGAGAATCCGGCGAAACCATCGAGTGCAACTTTCTTGATCTGAGTTTGTATTCATGTGCCCCTCCCTTGATGTGAAATGCATTACCCGCTTGCAAAATATCCGCGAAGCACGCCGTCGCAACTCGGTTGCATTGGGGAACAAATTCCCGGTCGGAGGGAGGGGACGGCTCCCGGAGAATGTCCGGGATGGTCAGACGGCCAGAATCCGAAGGCCGCCCGGTTCAATGGTCACCCGGGCGGGAAGCCGGGCCGCCAGCTCGCCGTCCACTTCGAAATGCAACGGTTGCGGGCTGGTCAACTGGAATGATGTGCTTTGAAATCGGATGACCGCGTCTTCCGGCAGCCGATTGGCCAGCAGAAGGCTCAATCCGCAGCGCAGCAAAATCCACCAGCCTGCTTTGGGAAAAACGCACACGTCGAGCCGGCCGCTGCTGAGGTTCGCGGCGGGGAAGAGGTCGAAGTTTCCCCCATACTTGCGGCCGTTACCGATCAGGATCAAATCACCGGTCAGGTTGTGGGCGGCATCAGTGACGGTGAGTGGCCCGGGGTGGTTGGTCAAAGCCCGCAGACCCGCCACCACATACGCCAGGGCGCCAATTTTTTGCTTCAACGCCAGGCTGACCAGTTCGAGGGCGCGCGAATCCAAACCCGCACCCGCCAGTTGCACAAAGTAAAGTTGCTGCCGGCCGGCGGCGGTGTCGTAGGTGAAGCAAGGCAGGTCAATGCGCCGCTCTTTTTCCGCCAGCAGCGCGGCCCAGGCGGCTTCGAGGCGCAGGGGGATCCCCAGTTCACGGGCCAGCACGTTCACCGTTCCCACAGGCAGTACCCCGAGCCGCGCGTGGGTGAAGCCATCGGGCACCGTGCCGATGCCGTTCAACACTTCATTCACGGTGCCGTCGCCACCAGCGGCAATGATCGTGTCAAATCCCTCCTGCGTCGCCTGCGCGGCGAGGCGTCGGGCATCTCCCGGCGCGGCAGTCTGCCGCAGGGTGACCTCCCGCGCGAGGCGGTCCAGCGCACGGCGGAAGCGTTGGGCTTTATGCCCCTTCGCGGCCGGATTGAAAATGACGCAGGCGCGCACGGACGACAGTTTTCCGGCCGCGCCCGACAAGTCGAGGACAAACCACCGCAGGCGGAGGAGGCTTTTGTCGAGCGGGGAGAGGGATCGTCTGAGCCGGGGCATGACGGCGGCCGCGGGGGTGACAAACAACCGGGCGGCTGCACGCGCCCGGGAAAAAGTTATGGAAAAGCCAAGCCCAATTGAGGCAACATTCCGGCATGGTTGCCGACCCCAACAAACCCAGCCCGGTGCCGTCGCGGGAAGCGCACGACACGCCCCGCGACCTGGCCGTCGTCAAACTGCAGGTGCAACAACTGCAGGACGCGCAGGCGGCGCTGGAGCGGGAAAACAAGAACCTGCGCCTGTTGCTGGAACGTGTGGTCGAGCACCGGCAACGTTCGCATGCCGAGCTGGTGCTGCTGCTCGCCAATCTGGTCAGCAAACTGCCGATCAACGACGTGGGGGTGTTTGTTTCCAAACTGGTGGAACATAATACGGGCGTGGCGGAGGCCTGCGCGGCGTTTTCCAAGGGCGCGATTGACAGTGCGATTCCGCAGCCACAGTTTCTGAAGGACCTGGAGCAGTCCAAACAAGACCTGCGGGCCGCACTCAAGACCACCGTGGCCGAACTGCTGGAGACCCAGCCGCCACTGGAGACGGCGCTGGTCAGGCAACTGGTGGACAACCCCGAGACCTTCTTTTCCCCAGCGGTCATTCGTGCCACACGGTGCTTTCTCAAGGGGCAATTGCCGCGCGAGCGGGTCCTCCGCGAGTTTGGTGAATCCAGCCTGATCTTTTTCTCCGATCTGACGACCGATCCCAAGCTGAATCCGCGTCCCAGGCCCGAGGAAATCGTCCTCGCCTTCAAGCCGGAGTTTGAAGCGTTGTTGCAGCAGGAGCCGGCCGCCGCAGGCGCGCACGCTGACGCCCTGCGCGAACTGCATCAACGGGTGCAGGCCAGCCGGGCCGCAACCGACCGGGCGCGCCGGCAAAAGGGCGCGTTTGCGCGGGTGACGTTCCTGATTGAGTTGCTGCACTTCTACGAAAATCAGAATACCGAGGCGCCGGATGTGTTGTTCGCGATGCGGTTGCCGACCCTGTTGGAGCAGTTGGTGGTTCAGCCCGAGCAGACGCGGCTTTCCCCGTCGGATGTCACCGCCGCGGAAGACATGCTTGCGCACATTGTCGGTTTTGACCACCGCCTCATCGTCATCAACAATCTCGGAAAATCCGGCGGTTTGGCGCGGGTGTTGAAATTTGTGCTGCGCCTGCGCGTGGAGAAACTGACGGACGAGGCGGATGTGGTCCGCGGTTTTGTCCGCACGTTGTTGCCCACCGCGCCGCATCCGCCGCCGGCCGCCGCTGAATTGGCGGCGATCATCAGGTTGGTACCCGATGTGGACCGGCAAAAATGGGTGGTGCAGGGCATCATGGGGTCGGACCGCATGAAACGAGTGGACGCGGAACTGTTGGGCCGGGCCACGGCGCAGGAACTGGGGTTGAAGGGATTGGAGGAGCAGGCGCGCGCGACCGTGGCGGTGAATCCGGAAGTGGAACGGCAACTGGCCTGGGACCGGATCCGGGAGCTGATGACCCGGCACGCGAATCCCAGTCAAATCGCCGCGGCGGTGCGCGAACGTTTGCGCGCCAAGTACGACGCGGCCGAGGTGCGGCAGAGCTGGCTGGTGCTCAACGAGGTTGAGCCGATTCTCTTCATCCGGGTGTTCTGCCAGTTGCCCTACCTCGAGGATGGCCGCACCGATCCGATTGCGCAGGCGGTGCTGGAGAGTTACGTCACGCGGCTGGTGCATGAGAAATACGCCGCCACTTACGTCAAAGTGCTGACAAGCCTGAAAAACATGTTCAAAGCCAGGGCCGACAGTCCGCTGTTGCTGAACTTCATGGCCCTGGTGAAGTGGGTGCAACCCACCGTCGCCCAGAAGATCGCCCAGGAGATCGGTTTGCCGGTTTGACCCGGCCCTCCGCGTCAGGCGCCGGACCGCGACCCCGTGCCGGTGGCGTCGGATCGGGGCGTCAACCGCAGCGGGCTGCTTGCGGCGGGCAATATTCCATTGTCAGCAGACAAACGTCATCTTCAAAACGGCCGTCCGCGGCGAATTTTTTGGTTTCGCGCAACAGGGCGTTGAAGAGGCGGTGGGGCGGGAGGGACAGGTGTTTTCTGGTGGAGGCCAGCAGCATCTCGCGTGAGTAGAGCGAGGCGTTTGACGCTTGGATTTCGTAAAGCCCGTCGGTGAAGAGCATGACCACATCGCCGGACAATAATCCGGTGGTGGACATTTGATACGAGTACGCTTCGAACAGTCCCAGGGCCGGCTGACTTTTGGGGCCCGCCTGGTTTCTGATTTCCTCAACCAGCCTGGCGGCGCGGCGCAGGCGGAAGGGCTTCGGGTGCCCGGCATTGACGTAGCGCATCTCTCCGGTGGCCGCATGGGCCACCAGAAAAAAGGCGGTCGTCAAAATCGATGCGCCGCTCGGTTTGAGGATCGTGAACAATTCCGCATTTAACCTCGTCATGAAATGGCCCGGGTCGTGAGCCAGGGAACGCAGGTTTTCTACCAGGGTGCGAATCATCATGGTGACCAGTGCCGAACGCACTCCATGCCCGGCCACGTCGCAAAGGAACACGGCCACCTCCTGATCGGAGATGGGAGTGATGCTGAAAAAGTCTCCGCCGACCGTGCCGCTGGGCAAATAGCGATGCGCGAATTGGAACGCGCTGTCTTTGGCCGCCACCCCCCGGGGCAGAACCGGATAATCCTGCGGCAGCATGGCCAGCTGAATCTCCCGCGCCGTTTTGAGGTCGTTTTCCAGTTGTTCGTTTTTCCGGCGCAGCTGCTCCTCGCTCGCCGCCAGATCGTCCCGGGCCTTGTTAAGACGTTCTTGGGCCAGTTTTTGCTCCGTGATGTCCCAGAAAATGCCCTGAACGCCGATAACCGTCTGATCTTTGCCATACAGCGGGGTTTTGACGACCTGGACGTAACTCTTGTTTTGCCCCAGCGGTTGATGCTCCTCGATCAGGCTCAAGGTTTGTCCGGTGGCCATCACCCGCTGATCGTCGGCCTGGTATTGCCTGGCCAATTCCGGCGGGAAAAAATCAAAATCGGTTTTGCCGAGGATCGCCTCGAGCGGCTCGCCGTGATGTTCGCAGTAGTGCTGGTTGGCAAAGGTGAAGCGCCCCTGGACATCCTTGCGAAACACATTTTGCGGCATGGTTTCCACCAGCGAATGGTACAAGGCCTCGGATTCCTTGACGCTGTCCTCGGCCTGCCGCCGGGCGGTGATGTCTTCCACCGTGCCTTCATAGTAAAGAATCCGCCCGTCGTCCCCGCGGATGGCCCGGCAGTTTTCCGAGATCCAGATGATGCTGCCGTCCTTCCGGAAGATCTGCGAAGTGAACTGGGTGATGACGTCGTGTTCCTCCATCAACCGCTGGAACTCTTCGCGGCGACCCGGGGCGACGTATAAACGGCGGGCGATGTCCGTCACGCTGGCCATCAACTCCTCCGGACTGGCGTATCCGTAAATCCGGGCCAGGGCGGCGTTCGCCAGCAGATATTGGCCATTGGGGGTCGTCTGAAAAATCCCCTCGGCCAGACGGTCGAAGATGCTGTGATATTTCTCCTCCTGAGCCAGCAGGGCCATGTCCGCTTCGTGCCGCTCAATGGCGTAGCGGATGGAACGCCGCAGGGTGTTCAGGCTGAGCTGGCTTTTGACGAGATAATCCTGGGCCCCGGACCGGACCACCTCGCCCACCACGGCGTCATCATCGGCCGCGCCCAGCACGATGACCGGCGTTTCCGGGGCCAGTTTTTGCAACACCGCCAGGTTGGCGGGGCCCGCGCCGTCGGGCATGAAGAGCTCCAGCAGAATGACGGCGAATTCCTCGCGCGCCAGCAGCTCCAGCGCCGCAGCGAGCGACGGGGCCACGGCGACTCCGCGCACGGCGTTGGGGGCGGAGGCCAGCAGACCGCGCACGGTGCCGGCCAGCGCGGCGTCGTGCTCAATCAACAGCACCCGCAACGTCTGCCGCCGGGTGAGGTGCGCGGTATTATGAAAATCCAGTCGGAACATGTTGCCAACGCGGCCGGTCGCCTCCCCATAAATGACAGGCCCGCCGCGTGGCGGCAAGTCCATTGGCGCGGCCCGCCGCGCTGGAAAGTCTCCTTTTCAGCCGATCCCCTTTCGGGCTACGCTGGCCCACGCATAACTTTATGCCGAGTGTTTACATCAAGACGTACGGTTGCCAGATGAACGAGCGCGACAGCGAAGCCGTGGCGGCACAACTGGTGGCCAAGGGTTACACGCTGGCGGCGTCCGAGTTTGAGGCTGACGTCGTGCTGCTGAATACCTGCAGCGTGCGCGACCACGCCGAACAAAAGGCCATCCATAAAATGGAGAACCTGACGGCCAGCATCCGCAAGCACCGTCCGGAGGTGGTTTTTGGGTTTATGGGCTGCATGGCTCAGAGCCGGGGGCAGGCGTTGATTGACCGGCTGCCTGACGTGGATCTGGTGGTGGGGACGCAAAAGTTCCATCACACGGCCGATTACCTGGACGAACTGCTGCAGGGGCGCCGCAAAAAAATCGTGGACACCGGGACAGAGCCGGGGAGTGAAGCCACGGTGAAAGAGCATTTGCTCAATGGCACCGCAAAACATAAATCCGTCACCGCTTTTGTCAGCATCATGCAAGGCTGCAATCAATACTGCACCTATTGCATTGTGCCTTACACCCGTGGCGAGGAACGCAGCCGTTCCATTCCGGACCTTGTGGCCGAGTGCCGTCAGCTCGTTATGCAAGGTGTCAGGGAAATTACCTTGCTCGGTCAAATTGTTACCAGTTATGGCAAACGGTTTAAGGCGCAAAGTGCGCCCGCAATGGGGCAGGTGGTTGCGCCGGGATTCGATCCGCACTCGGATAAAAGCGCTTTTGTGCAACTGATCGAAGCGGTTCATGCCATCGAAGGTCTGGAACGAATCCGGTTCACCTCGCCTCATCCCAAGGGTTACGGCGACGATTTGGTGGCGGCGTACGGGCGGTTGCCCAAATTGGTGGAGAGTGCGCACCTGCCTGTACAGAGCGGCAGTGACCGGGTACTCAAGCTGATGCACCGGGGCTATACGCGGGAGCGGTTCCTGGAGATCGTGCGCAAGCTGCGGGCGGTCCGCCCGGGAATGGGTTTGACCACGGACATCATCGTGGGTTTTCCCGGGGAAACAGAGGAAGACTTCGCGGCAACCGTGTCGCTATGTCGCGAAGTTGAGTTCGATAATGCGTTTCTGTTCAAGTATTCGCCGCGCCAGGATACGCCGGCAGCCACGATGCCCGATTCGTTACCGCAGGAAGTGATTGAGGAGCGCCACGGCCGTTTGCTGGAGGTGGTGAACCAAATCGGCAAGCGCAAATATGAGGCGTTGATTGGGAGTGAGATGCAGATTTTGGTGGAGGGACCGAGCCGCCGCAATGCCGCACGGATGATGGGCCGGACGCCGTGCAACAAACTCGTTTTGTTCGACGGCAGCCCGCGGCATCGCGGGCAATTGCTGCCGGTCAGGATTGTGCGCACAGGAAACTTCACGCTGTACGGCGACCCGGCAATCGTCGGGTTGTGAGCCGGAGCCGGCGCGGCCGGCGCTTCGCATCCGATGGGCTGCGGCCGGCGCGGTCGCGGCTCACGGCGTCAATTTTCCCCGGTAGAATTTGCCTGGACGGACTCCCTCTTCCGGATCCACATACCACACCTGGCCGGTGGCGTTGGTGACCGAGGCGAGGTGGTTCCAGTCGGTGAAGTTGGTGGAAGCTTCGATCGCGTAGCGATCCCCCGGCGTCCCGCTCAACTGGAATTGCATTCGTCCGTTCACCATTTGCGCGGAGGAAAGCTGCGGGTGCATGGAGACGGTGAGCGTCGCCACTTCACTGGTGGCCTGGCCAAAGCGGCTGCTGACCACGACGGAATAATCACCGGCGTGTGCCGGTTCGACATTGGTGCGGGTGAAGGTATTGCCGCTTTCATCGCCGCCCTTCGATCCGCCGAGAGTTGGGTTGGCGTAAAGATTTGTGCCGTTATGACGCCAAAGATAGAACAGCACGGGTGATCCCGTGGCTTCGACCGTGAAGGTGGCCGGAGCGCCTTCGATGACGCGTTGACTGACCGGCTGGGTGGTGATGAGGGGAGGCAGGCCCACCGTCAGTAGCGCGTTCGCGCTGGTCGCACTGCCGTACGCATTGCTGACGACCACCGAATAATTGCCCGACTGATTGGTTTGCACGCCGGCCAGAGTCAAGCTGCGGTCGTTGCCCCCCGCCAGATCGACGCCGTTGAAACGCCATTGATAGGAAAACGGTGGCGTACCGCTTGCGATGACGTCGAACGTAACGGTCGAACCCGCCGCCACGGTCTGGCTGTACGGTGGCGTGCCAATGCTTGGGGGGTAGGTCACCCGGCTGGCGAGGAAATCAATCGCCGCCGCGTCAGGGCCAACATGGATCGGATTGGTGAAGTTCAGCGGGGAGAACGTGTGGCCGTAGCGGCTGGCCGCCACCGGGTACGCTCCCGCAGGCAGGCCGACGATGGCGTAATTACCGGCGGAATCCGTATAGCCCATGCGGGTGCTGGAAACGTAAACCCGCACCTCCGGGAGCGGAGCGTCCTCTTCATGAATCTGGCCGGAAATGCGATACGTGGTCGGCTCGCCAACGCGCACAATCACCCACTGGCTCGCCTCGCCGCCTTTCATGTCCGTGACGACGCAGCGGACAAGATAATCACCGGCGCTGCTCCAGCTTTTCCCGGCCAACGGGCTGTTCGTGCCGAAAGTGGCATCGCCAAACTCCCAATAATAAGCGAGCGCGTCGCCCTCCGCATCGGTGGCCGTGGCGGCGAAATCCACGCCTTCGTCCACAGCCACATTCGTCGCGCTGGCCGTGATGCTGAGCTGGGGCGGCTGGTTTGACGGAAAGGAACCCAGGTTTACCACCACGTCCAACGACTCGGGAACGGTGCCGCCTTTGCCAATGGTGGTGATGTGAAGGCCCGCGTCGAAGTCGGAGAAGGTGCGCCCCACGACCAGCGCGGAATCCGTCTTGCCGTCGGGCGACCCGGGCGTGGTGTCGAGCAACTGGCTTTTCTGATTGCCGTTCTGCGCCCAGCGCAGGCCCGCGCCGCTCATCAACCAGCGGTTGCTGGTGAATTTCTGGCGGAACTCGACCCAATAATTCGTGCTGCTGTTCTTGACGATCTTGAGAGCCCGAATGCCGGCGACGTTGGTTTTGTCATGGCAAAACACGCGATACGTGCCGCTGGTGCTGACGGTGATGACTTCGTTGGTCGTGAGCCAGTTGAGATATTGCTTGTAGCGCGCGTTGAAATGATTGTTGCCCGCGCTCGCCGCGCCCATCGTGTCGTAGCTGTCTCCGTATTCGGTGCTCGAACCCGGACCGATGACGCTCGCGCCGCCGGTGTTCCAATAGTTCGCATGGTTCAGACCGAAATTGTGCCCGAGTTCATGACCGGCGACGCCGGTGCTGAAGTTGTTGCGCAACCAGGCCCCCGCGCTGCCCACGTAGGCCAGGCCCGACCAGTTAAAGCCGGGCACGGCACCCATGCAAATGATGTCGAGGTTGAAATTGGTGAGCACGTAGCCGGCAGCGGTTGCGGCGGCGCGCGCCTCGGTGCGGAGCTGATTGTAGTAATTATTGGTGCCGTAATGGGCGGCCGGGTGCGCCATCCGGAACACCGGGGTGTAGTCCGAGCCAAACCCGTTCGACGCAAAACTCGCGCGGCCGTAGGACATTTCCTGATAGAATTTGTTCACGTTGTTCAGCAGGTTGGTGACGCCAGTGTCGCTCAAATTCACGCCCACCAGGTCCGGAAAATCCACCCGAATAAACAGGAGTTTCTTTTGCCCCTCCGTCCAGGTCGAAGCTTCCGCGTCGCCGCCATCGGGCGAAGGCGGGCCGCCGTCCGCCGCCACAATCCGCGCGTTCTCCTGCACCGCGTGTTCGGGCCGGCAGAAGAAGACAATCTCTCCGGCAAGCTCGGCGGCGACCTCGTTTTGCACGATGCGGGCGGCTTGCGCGGTCACGGAGCAAATGGCCTCGGGATTGGCGGCCTCGGCGCGGGCGGCTTCGTCGGCATCGAGGATGCGCAACGCATTTTCGCTGAGCGCGAACAAATCATCCACGGCAATGCCGTTCAACGCGATGCGGTTGCGTGTGGGCACCCCGAGGCGTTCACCGTAGGTGTAGGTGTGATATTCCCGCTCGCCGATGGTCGCAAGGCGGAGGGTGGGTTCGATTTCCGATTCGTGCCCCGGCTCGGCCAACACGCCCAGCACCGCCAGTTTCCCGCGCGCGTTGATCGGTGCTTCAAGCAGCGCGACGATTTCATTCGGCAGTTGAGCGCGGACGCCGGAAGGCACGGTCAGTTGCAACGCGCGTTCGGGATCGGCCTTGATCAAATTTTTGAGCGCGGCACGACGGACCGTGGCCAGTTCGATGCCTTCCGGTATCAGGCGGGAACGATCTGCGGACGCGTCGGCGAGGTAGCGCTGCGTCCAATCTTTGAAGCGGGCGAACGCTTCCTCGGGCACGGGTTCGCGCCAAAGGATTTCGGTGGTGCGGAACAAGTTGTTCGTCAATGGCAGTCCAACTGCGGGACTGGCTGTCGCGGCCGCGAGGGTTGGGCTTTGCGCTTTCGGAGGGACGATCGGTGCCGCCGGCTTCCGGTCGGACCGACTGGTTTCGCTCAGATGAAGAATCAGGCCGACGACGCAGGCCACGACGCAAACCGCCAACAACTTGTATTTCATTTTAAGGCACAATCTGATTGCCAGATTTCTGCCCTACTACTTCCACGCAAGTCGCCGAAAACACAAGGGGAATTTGCCGGAAAACCGCAGGCAACTGGCTTTCCAGAAATAAGACACCGGGAGCAGCGGATGAAACGTCGTTGCCTTCAAGCTGGGGCGATCCCGTAGGACAGGCGTCGCGCCTGTCTCAAATTTCAAAGTCACCCGCTTGTGCGCTTCACCGCGCCCGTTCTAACGGCGGCGCTAGAGCATTTCGATTAACCCTGTAGCGCTGTGTCACCCGCCGCCCCTCACCCCGTCCCTCTCCCCATCGGATGGGGAGAGGGTGGCCGATAGGCCGGGTGAGGGGGCGGCGAATGGCTTGGAGCTACATCATTCCTGGAAACGTTCTATTGGTCATACGATTTCGGGCAGATGGAGACAGGCGCGACGCCTGTCCTACGTTGTGTTGGACTCTATTCAGCCGGGGTCAACTGCCAACGTGCCGGCATTTCCGTGGCAAAGATTCTCCTGACCGACTGTGGCCGCTTTGGCTATCCCACCACGAGGTTCACCATCTTCTTCGGCACGACGATGACTTTCTTGATCGCCTTGCCATCGAGGAACGGTTTCACCTTCTCCGAAGCTTTGGCGGCGGCTTCGAGTGTGGCGTTGTCGGCGGCGACGGGGACTTTGATGACGTCGCGCGTCTTGCCGTTGACCGAGACGGGGATCTCGATCTCGCTTTCGACGAGCAGCGCGGGATCAAACTTCGGCCACTCGGCGTAGGGCAGGGACGGCGCGCGCTGGCCAAAGGTCGAGTGCAAGCGCGCCCAGAGTTCTTCCGCGAGGTGTGGCGCGAACGGCGCGAGCAATTGCAGAAACGGCTTCAGCACGGCGAACGGTTTGTTCTGCCAGGCGTTGGCTTCATTGATGAACACCATCATCGCGGAAATGGCGGTGTTGAAACGCATCCCGTCGAGGTCTTCGGTGACCTTCTTGATGCACGCGTGCAGTGTCTTCAACTGCGCGGGCGACGGCGCGGCGTCGGTGATCGCGCCATCGAGCAGGATGTGATCGAGCAATTCCGCGCCCGCTGTGGCGGCGGTGGTTTCCGCCTGCTCAAGCGCGGTCTCCGCCTTTTCGTCCACGAACAACCGCCAGACGCGGCCGAGGAAACGATACACGCCTTCGACGCCCTTGGTACTCCACGGCTTGGTGTCTTGCAACGGGCCAATGAACATTTCGTAGAGGCGAAACGCATCCGCGCCGAACTCTTTCAGGATGTCGTCCGGATTCACCACGTTGCCGCGGGACTTGGACATCTTCTGCCCGTCTTCGCCGAGGATGAGGCCCTGGTTCACAAGCTTGAAGAATGGCTCGGGTGTGGAGACGTAGCCGAGGTCGAACAGGACCTTGTGCCAGAAACGCGCGTAGAGCAGGTGCAACACGGCGTGTTCCGTGCCGCCGACGTAGAGGTCAACGCCGGGGGCGGGTGATTGGTTAAATGAATGACTGGTTAAATGAGCTTCCGCAGGAGCAACTGATTTAACTCCCATCCAGTATTCCTCCGCATCTTTGCCGACGAAGGCGTTCGCATTCTTCGCATCGAGGTAACGGAGGTAATACCAGCACGAGCCGGCCCATTGCGGCATGGTGTTGGTTTCGCGGGTCGAACCATCCGGCAGATTCAACCAATCTTTCGCGCGGGCCAAGGGAGGCTGGCCGTCGGCGGTCGGCTTGTAGTCCTCCAGCGTGGGCGGCAGCACGGGCAAGGCGCTTTCGGGCAATGCTTCGTGTTGGCCGTTCTTCCAAACGATGGGAAACGGCTCGCCCCAGTAACGCTGCCGGCTGAACAGCCAGTCGCGCAGCTTGTAGTTGATGGTTTTCTTGCCGAGGCCCTTTTCTTCGAGCCACGCGGTGATTTTCTTTTTGGCCTCGGGCGTGGGCAGGCCGGTGATGAGGCCGGAATTTATCGCGATGCCGTCTCCGGCGAAACATTCCGTAGGACAGGCGTCGCACCTGTCTCCATCTTCTTGAATCTCCTTTCCAGTTTGAGACAGGCGCGACGCCTGTCCTACGACTTGCACAATCGGCAGGTTGAACTTCTTGGCGAACTCAAAATCCCGCTCGTCATGTGCGGGCACGGCCATGATCGCGCCGGTGCCGTAAGTGGCGAGGACGTAGTCCGCGATCCAGATGGGAATCTTCTCGCCGTTGACGGGATTGATGGCGTAAGCGCCGGTGAATACTCCGGTCTTTTCCTTGGCGAGTTCGGTGCGTTCGAGATCGGATTTACCGGCGGCAAACGCCTTGTAATCTTCGACGGCTTTCTTGTGTTCGGCAGTGGTGATCTGCGGGACGAGTTTGTGTTCCGGCGAGAGCACCATGTAGGTCGCGCCGAACAACGTGTCAGGTCGCGTGGTGAAGACGCGGATTTTGGATTCCGCACTCCGCACTCCGCACTCCGCAATTGCAAAGTCCACCTCCGCGCCTTCGCTGCGGCCAATCCAGTTTCGCTGCATTTCCTTGAGCGAATCGCTCCAGTCAATCGTGTCGAGGTCGGCGAGGAGTTTTTCGGCGTAGGCGGTGATGCGGAGCATCCATTGGCGCATCGGCTTGCGGATGACGGGAAAGCCGCCGACTTCGCTCTTGCCGTCAATGACCTCCTCGTTGGCCAGCACCGTGCCGAGTTCGGGGCACCAGTTCACCGGCGCTTCGCTGACGTAGGCGAGGCGCTTGGAATCGCGGTAGGCGCGGCGAGCGGCTTCCAGGTCCGTAGGACAGGCGTCGCGCCTGTCTCCGTCTTGCCGAATGTCATTTGAAGCTTGAGACAGGCGCGACGCCTGTCCTACGCCGGCGCCACCGCACAGTTCCGGCGGGTAATCAAGTGTCTCAATCGGTTCAGCTTTGTTCGTCTTCGGATTAAACCACGAATTGTAGAGCTTCAGGAAAATCCATTGCGTCCACTTGAAATAGTCCACGTCGGTGGTGGCGATTTCGCGCGACCAATCGTAGCTGAAGCCGAGGCTTTTGATCTGGCGTGTGAAATTGGTGATGTTTTCCTCGGTGGTCTTGCGCGGATGCTGGCCGGTCTTGACGGCGTATTGCTCGGCGGGCAGACCGAATGAATCCCAACCCATCGGATGCAGGACGTTGAAGCCGCACGCACGACGATAGCGGGCAAGAATGTCCGTGGCGGTGTAACCCTCGGGATGCCCGACGTGCAATCCCGCGCCGGACGGGTAGGGGAACATGTCGAGAATGTAAAACTTCTTCGGGAGCTGCGCGGCAGTTGCGGTTTTTCCTGCCAGATTATGGCGAATTCCAAATGGATGCCCGTCCGGCACGGCGTCGCCGGGATTGAACGCGCGGAAAGCCTGTTGTTGCTCCCAGGTTTGTTGCCACTTGGGTTCGATGAGATGGAATGGGTATTGTCTGCGGCTGCTCGCCATAAAGCGGGCAGTTTAAGGCGGATCAAGCAAAGTCTAAAGTGCAAATTCGCCGCCCCCGAAGGCCCGGGATGAGGGTGAAGTTTTTAGTTTCGCTTCGATTTTGCGTCGGGTTAATCTGATGCGGTCATCGGAATGGATTGATTGAATTTTTCAAGCGAATGACGTGGTGGCAACCATTTGGAAGCGCGGATTTGATGCCGGCGTTGGCGTGGGCGCTGGGTGCCTATTTGCTGGGAGGGTTGGCGACGGGTTATTTCTGGGTGCGGATGCGCACCGGACAGGACATTCGCGATCTGGGCAGCGGCAGCATTGGCGCGCGCAACGTCGGCCGGTTTGCGGGCCGGAGCGGTTTTTTCCTCACTCTGCTTGGAGACTTTGGCAAAGGCGCGCTGGCGGTGGGGCTCGCCGGGATGTATGCCCCGCACCCGTTGCTCCCGGCGGTGGCGTGGTTGTTCGTGGTGATTGGACACGTCTGGCCGGTGGCCCTGGGATTTCGCGGCGGAAAAGGTGTGGCGACTTCGTTGGGGGGGCTGCTGTTCTTCGATTACCGGATCGCGTTGATATACGCCGGTCTGTTTTTGCTGGGATGGCTGGTGACGCGGCGACTGGTGCTGGGCAGCCTGCTGGCGTTTCTGCTGCTGCCCGCAGTGGGGTATTGGCAGAAGCGGGAATATTTTGTGGTCGGGATTTTCGCGGCGGTTGCGGCAGTCGTGATTTTCGCCCATCGCCAAAATTTGGCGGAGGAGTTTCCAGCCCTTTTTCTGCGTCGCCCCCTGACGGACAAACCTTGCGCGCCCAAAACATGAACGACTCTCGCACCCCCCTGGTGTTCAAATTTGCCACCGAAGATTGGGAGCTGGAGCAAATTCACCGGCTCAACTATCGGACGTTTGTGGAAGAAATTCCCCAACACCACGCCTCCCCCTCACACCGGCTGGTGGACAAATTCCACGCGGAGAACACCTACCTGATCTGCCTGGAAAATCAAAAGCTGGCCGGAATGCTGGCGGTGCGCGGCCGGCGTCCGTTTTCCCTGGATCAAAAATTGGCCTCCCTCGACAGTTACCTCCCGGCGCAACGGACGATTTGCGAAATCCGGTTGCTGGCAATTGAAAAGAAATTTCGCGGCTCACGGAGCGGCCAGATTCTTTCCGGCTTGCTGGCCTTGCTTTGGCAGCATGGCGTCGAACGCGGCTACGATTTGGCCATCATCTCTGGCACCACGCGGCAGATGCGCTTGTATCAACATCTGGGGTTTGTGCCTTTCGGTCCGCTGGTCGGCACGGGCGAGGCGCAATTCCAGCCGATGTATGTGACGCTGGAAACCTTTGAAGTGACCGCGCGCGAGTTTCTGCGGACGGCCCCGGCCAAATCCTTTCAGCCCAGTGCAGTGAACCTTCTGCCCGGTCCGGTGGCGGTACGGCGCGAGGTGCGGCGCGCGTTTGAACAGGCACCCGAGTCACATCGCACGGATAGTTTCAAGGAGGATTTTCGTCAGACCAGGGCGATGCTGTGCCGGCTGACCAAGGCCAGCCGGGTCGAGTTGTTCATGGGCTCGGGCACCCTCGCCAATGACGTGATTGCCGCACAGCTTTCTTTGTTGCCGGGAACGGGGCTGGTCCTGAGCAATGGCGAATTCGGCGAGCGCCTGGCGGATCAGGCGCGCCGGTTTCAATTGCAGTTTGAGCACCTGAAGTTCGACTGGGGCGAGCCGTTGGACCTGGCGCTGGTGCACCAGCGGCTTTCCAGAACGCCTCCGCCCGGCTGGCTCTGGTGCACGCACTGTGAGACGTCCACCGGAGTCCTGAACGATGTGGCGACGCTGCACGGTTGGTGTGCGCAATCCGGTGTAAAACTGTGTTTGGACAGCATCAGCAGCCTCGGCACGCTGCCGGTGGATCTGAGCGGAGTGTACCTGGCTTCCGGCACCAGCGGCAAGGGCCTGCGCGCGTATGCCGGAATCTCGATGGTATTTTCCAATCATGTCGCTGCGCCTGCAGAGCATCGGCTGCCACGGTATCTGGATCTGGGCCTTTACAGCCGGCAGGAAGGCATTCCCTTCACGTTTTCCTCGAATCTGCTCCTGGCGCTCCATGCGGCGGTGTGTGGAGTGAAGTGGGAGACGCGCTTTGCGGATATCGCCGCCCATTCGCACCAGTTGCGCACCAGGTTGATTGCGGCCGGATTCCCGCTGGTGGGAGAGGCGACACTGACCTCGCCAGCCGTGATCACCATTGCGCTGCCGCCCCCGCTGGAGTCCGTGGCCGTTGGCAACCTGATGGCGGAATCCGGCTTTCTCCTCAGTTACAACAGTGAATACCTGCGGCGACGCAACTGGATCCAAATTTGTCTGATGGGAGAGATGGCGACCGACAAGCTCGATTCGCTGGTCACCGTGTTGCAGCGGGTTTGTCACCGCACTCCCGCTCCTGCACCCGCCGCTGCGCCTGTGGCGCCCTGAGTGCGCCGGCGGACATCGTTTCAACCTCTCTGCCGGCGGGGGCGGCTGGGGGGCGGGGACGCTCCCGTTTCGCGGCTTTTCATCCGGGTGATTTGCCTTATCCTGCGTTCATGACTTTGCTTGAGCAAATGACGCAACTGGCGCAGCGGGCGAAAACCGCGTCGCGGGAACTTGCCCGACTGACGACGGCGGAGAAAAACCGTCTCCTGACCGCGATGGCCGGAGCGATCGAAGCGGGTGCGGCGACCATTAAACGAGCCAATGAACTGGACATGGAGGCCGGCGCAAAGGCAGGACTGTCCACAGCGATGCTGGATCGTTTGCGTTTGGATGATAAACGTATCGCGGGCATGGCCAAGGGGTTGCGCGAGGTGGCGGCGTTGCCGGACCCCGTGGGACGGGTTCTGGCCGAGCGCGAACGGCCGAACGGTTTGAAACTCCAAAAAATTTCGACGCCGATCGGCGTGGTCGCAATCATTTACGAGTCGCGCCCGAATGTCACCGCCGACGCAGCCAGCTTGTGTTTCAAATCCGGAAACGCCACAATTTTACGCGGGGGGAAGGAGGCATGGCATTCCAACCAGGCCATCGCCGGGACGCTGATTGACGCCGGCCGGCGCGCCAACCCAGCTTTTCCGGAATTTGCGATCCAAGTTGTGCCGGTTACGGATCGGGAAGCGATTCCGGCGCTGCTTTCGCTGACGCAATACGTGGACTTGTGCATGCCGCGAGGGGGCGAGGGCTTGATCCGTGCCGTGACCGAATGCAGCAAAGTGCCCGTCATCAAGCACTACAAGGGCGTATGCCATGTTTTTGTGGATGCCGACGCCGACCTCAACATGGCGGAGGAGATTGTTGTTAATGCAAAGACACAACGCCCCGGGGTCTGCAACGCCGCGGAGACGTTGCTGGTGGATCGCGCCATCGCGGCCACGTTTCTACCCCGCATTGACCGGCGGCTGGCCGAACAGAGAGTGCAGTTGCGCACGGACGAAGTGTCCCGGGCGGTGTTGTCGTCGGGGCAGTGCGTTTCCCAGCCCGCACAGGAGGCGGACTGGTCCACTGAATACAACGATTACATCCTGAATGTGCGGGTGGTGGACGGCGTGAAGGCGGCCGTGGACCATATCAATCGTTACGGCTCAGCGCATTCGGACAGCATCGTCACGCGCAATGAGGCGCACGCGAAGTGTTTTCTGAACGAGGTGGACAGCGCGACGGTTTATTGGAATGCATCCACGCGCTTCACCGACGGAGGTGAGTTTGGAATGGGGGCCGAGATCGGCATCAGCACCGACAAGATCGGGGCGCGGGGGCCGATGGGACTGGAAGAATTGACCAGTTACAAATGGCTCGGTCTGGGGACCGGTCAGATCCGCTATTGACGCAGGCGACAACGCACGAGCGCGCCGGCCAGCAACCACAATCCCCAGCCACCGGGTTCCGGCACGAGCGTATAACCGAGAGCTTGAAACGCTTGTAGATCGGCTTCCGTTAGCGTCATAAGTTTGCCCGGACTGAGCGTGGGGTCCATAAGCCCGAAACCGGGGGTATTCTGCCAGTGACTGGCTTGATAACCATCGCCGTAGGTGATGCCGGTTGAGAAAAAGGCCAGCGACGTGGCGCCTCCGTCCAGAGACAGGTATTTGGGACGATTATCGGCCGTGTAATCGGTGGCTCCCAGGGAGAAACTTTCTTCGGAGTAACGGAACAAATCCAGCAGGTTGGAGCTGAACGCCGAATCCGGCAGCGCGCCGTCGAGTTGATCCACGTCATCTACGCCACTGATAAAACCCAGCGCATGGCCCAGCTCGTGCATGGCCGCTCCGATGAAATCGAATTGGCCGAACCCGACCCCATCCGTGGGATTGAAATCAAAGTTCAGATCCGAATTAAAATAAATCGTGGCATCCGTGAGGGTGGTTCCGGTCAACAACCCCAGCGCTTTGGCGTTGGCCGTCGTCAGCCCCACGCGATCCATTGTGTTTAGATAAGGAATGACGCTGTTGACCCCGTTGGGGCTGTTGCTGGTGTGATTGATCAGGCGCGAGTAGGCGGTGGCCGGAAGGAGCGGGGTGCCGGCCGCCTGCGCCGCCGCCAAAGCGCTTTGAGTTTCAGCATAGGAATACTCGCGGAAATCGCTGCTCGTTTGCGCGATGATCCGGTTTCCGAGCGGGATAAATCCAATTTCAATGTTCAGGGTGATGTCGTTCGCCAGGACGGCGGACCATTGATCCGCCGCGCTGGTGAAACTGGCGAGGGCTGCCGGCGCCATGTGCGGATCCGGGATCAGGTTGAAAACGACATTGCCGCGCGCGGAGGACAACAGTCCGCTGGCGGCAAATATTGCCAAGGCACACCGCCGTAAGGACGGCTGGAACATACAAAATTTCCGGGTTTGACGGATTGGTGCAAGTCTGACGAAAACCGGCAGCGGCGACAATCCAAACTTGCAGTGAATTGGGGGGCGCTTCCGCGGTGCCGGATCGGGCAAGGCAGTGAAATGTGCTTGTCCGCCGCCGGCACGCCGGGGGACGTCGCTTCACCTGGTGTTGACTGGCGGCCCGGCCGGGCGCTGCACGGGCGGAAAAGGCGGGCGTCGGCGTTATTTCGGTTTCAATTGCGGAAACAGAATCACGTCACGAATGCTCTCCTGTCCCAGCAGCATCATGCACAGGCGATCAATGCCAATGCCGATGCCGCCCGCGGGCGGCATGCCGTGTTCGAGGGCGACGAGGAAATCTTCGTCCAGCTTTTGTTGTTCGCCGCCGGCCTGGTGTTCGAGCGTGGCGCGCTGCTGGATGGGATCGTTCTGCTCGGTGTAGCCGGGGGAAATTTCCTGGCCGTTGATGCAGCACTCGAAGACTTCGACGGTTGTCGGGTCGTCGGGCGAAAGCTTGGCCAGCGGCACGAGCTCCTTCGGCAGATGCGTGACGAACGTGGGTTGAATGAGCGTTGGCTCAATCAACTTTTCAAACACTGCTCCGGTGACTTCAAAGTCTTCGTATTCCTTGCCGATTTCCGCGCCCAGGTCGTGGGCGCGTTGACGGCGTTCGGCGGGGGAAATGTCGAACCAGTCAGCTCCGGCTTTCTCGCGAATCAGGTCCTTGTATTTCGCGCGCTTCCAATCGGGGGTCAGGTCAATCGCCTTCGTGACCCTGCCCCCGGCGTCTTTCGTTTCGATGATCAAGGTCCCCAGAACCTGCTGCGCCACATGGCAGATGAGTGATTGCACGGTCTCCATCATCGTCTCGTAATCACCGAACGCCTGATAGGCTTCGAGCATGGTGAATTCAGGATTGTGCCGGCGTGAGAGCCCTTCGTTGCGGAAGTTTTTGCCGATCTCGAACAGCCTGTCGATGCCGCCCACCAGCAGCCGCTTGTGATACAGCTCCAGCGCGATGCGGAGGTAAAATTCGCAGCCGAGCGCATTGTGGAAGGTCTTGAACGGTTGTGCGGCCGCGCCACCGGGAATCGCCTGCATCATGGGCGTCTCCACTTCCACATAACCGCGTTCGTGAAAGAAATTGCGAACCTCGCGGATGATGGCGCTGCGTTTCAGAAACACCTCCTTCACGTCTGGATTCGCGAGCAGATCGAGGTAGCGCTGGCGATAGCGAATTTCCGTGTCTTCCAGGCCATGCCACTTGGCCGGGGGCGGACGCAGCGCCTTGGCGAGGATGACAAAGGGTGGGGAGACCGGCGGCGCGGCGGCTTCGGAGCTTTCGGTTTCCGCTGGAGACAGGTGCGCCGCGTGCCCCGCCGGCGCCGCGTTCCCGCCGCCGAGTTTGATGCTGGGTTCACCGGTCTTGGTGCGGAACAACGTGCCGGTCACGCCGATGAAATCCCCGAGGTCCAAGTGAGTGAACGTGTGCCAAAGATCCTCTCCCAGGACATTCTTTTGCGCATAAACCTGGATGCGCCCACTTTGATCCCGCACATCAATGAATATGGACTTGCCCATTTCCCGGTGCGCGGTGATCCGTCCCGCCACGGCCACCCTTGTTCCCTCCGGCAACGCGCCGGATTCAAACCCCGCGCGCGCCTCCTGGCACGTGCGGTCGGGCCGGAACTTGTTTTTGAACGGATCAATTCCCCGGGTGCGCAAGGCTGCGAGCTTGGTCTTCCGCTGTTCAATGAGTGTGTTTGTGTCGTCCACCATGCAGCCGGTAAGGAAACAGAAATCCGGCCCGAAAACCAAGCAGGGATTGTGGGGCGGGTGGCACGGCGCGGAAACTTCCGTCTTCCGTGTTTGCCCGGCGGGAACGCCCAGACCCGGCAGGACGAACGTGGAGAAGCAGGTCCGGGTCGCCCGACAACCTGCCTGGGCGCGCGGATCCTGCCATCCGGCTCCCGAAAAATGGTCAGGCCGGAGTGCTGGTTGCGGAGGCCGGCGTCTCGACAGGGGAGGCAACCGGATTGTCGTTGCCAATGGCCTCCACCGGGCAGCCGGTCAGGGCTTCCAAGGCCTGGCGGATTTCCTCCTCGGTCTCGGGTTGGTGAAACACGTAACTGCTTCCGTTTTCTTCGTCGCGACGGAAAACGCTCGGGGCGGTTTCCCGGCACAAATCACAATCAATACAGTTCGAATCCACGTACCAGAGCCCGGGGACATTTTGCGGCAATCGTTGTGAGGGTTCAGCCATATTCAGATGCTTTGAATTGTTCTCGCAGTGGGCCGACCGCGGGTTCGGTGCCGCCGGCCTCGCCACTGTCCAATCCAGCTTACACTGGAATGGTGTTGCGTAAAATTCATTATTCTCTATAGTCCCATGCGTTTAATGAATCAATTTCTGGCGACCACCCCCTTTGATTTGTATGAGCTGACACTGTTCCAGCTGGTGGCCGAGACGGGCTCCTTCACCCGGGCGGCCGAACGGGCGGGTTTGACGCAAAGCGCCATCACCCGGCAAATTCACGGCGTCGAAACCCGGTTGGGGGTCAGTCTGTTTGAGCGCACCACCCGCCGGGTCTGCCTCACGCGCGCGGGGCAGCTGCTGCGCGAAAAGTCGAAGACCATTCTGCAGCAGGCGGGGGAGCTGTTGGAAGACGTGCAGCGATCGGCCGGCCGGCTTTCCTCGTCGTTGCGCGTGGGCGTGGCGCGCAGCATCGGCCTGGCCTACCTGCCGGGCTATTTTTTTGCCTTCCAACGCCGGCATCCGGAGGTGCAGCTGCAGGTCACTTTGCAGAGCAGCCGCGAGCTTCTCGCTTTGCTGGAAACGGGAAACCTGGATGCGGGCCTGGTGTGTCCGCCGCGTCGAATGTCTCCGGTGTTGCAAGTCACCCATCGCTTCGTCGATGAATTCACCGCGATTGCCCCGCCGCAATTTTCACTTGAACCGGAAACGACCACCGTGACGCTCAAGCAATTGAAACGGCTTTTCGCCGCTCAACGCTGGCTGTTGTTGGATCGGCGGGGCTTCACCGGCCGGCGATTGCATGACTGGTTGTTGGCCCAACGCTGGCCAATCGAACCGGCGATGGAACTGGACAGCTTTGATGTCATCGTGAATCTGGTTTCCCTGGGGTTTGGCGTCAGCTTGGTGCCGCACCGGGTGCTGGCACTCTACGGCAACCGGCGGGTGGTGCGCCGCTTTGGTTTCCGTCCGCGGTTCAGCCGCGATCTGGCGGTGGTGGTGCGTCGCAACCGCGTGATGCCCGAGCCGCTGCGCTCCTTCGTGCAGAGCGTGTTGTTCTAAGCCGCTCCGCCGCCGTCGCGGCCCTGCTGGCGCGTTTGAACTGGTGCGGCTATGCTGGGGATGGTTGGACGGTGGAAAGTCGAACGCAAAGAAACAGGCGCAACAACATGAACGTGGCGGTTTACGATACTTACGTCGCAAAGAAAAATGGCGGGACGGCGCATTTTGACGTCGTGGTTCCGGAAGGTACATCACTGGAGCAGGTGCTGGGTTTTGGCCGCGAATTTTTGCGGAGCATCGGCCAGGAGGGACAACCGTTGAGCGCGCAGGAATGTGCGTTTTGCCATGTCGAGCCGGCGGCTGATGCGGTCCGGCAAGCCATTCAGCAGCACGGTTATTTCATCAAGGCCATGGAGGGTTGCCGTTAGCGCGGCCTCCGCGTCGGGTCGGCGCGGAGGTGCACTGCGGCAAAACCGCTCGCTGGATAGGTCGCGAGTCTGGTTTCCGTCCCGGGAACTAGGGCGATGCGGCGCGTGCCGAGCAACAATTCTTCCAGGAACACCCGCAATTCCAGGCGTGCCAATGGCGCGCCGGGGCAGACGTGTACGCCGGCGCCCCAGAGCAGGCTTTGGCTCAGGTCACGATCCAGGCGGAAAGTATCGGGTTCCGGGAAGACCCGCTCGTCCCGGTTCGCCGAGATCCAAATGAGGGTAATCCGTTCGCCTGCGGCAATGTTGCGGCCGCCGATTTCGACGGCGCGTTTCGTGATGCGCCGGTTGGCCACCAGGGGGCCATGAATCCGCAGGATTTCCTCGATGGCGGTCGGGATCAGCCCGGGTTGCGCGCGCAACTGGGTTTGGATTTTGGGGTGGGCGGCCAGGAATTGGGCCAGGATGCCCACCGAGGCGGAAATGGAGCCGATCTCGCCGACGGTCCAGTTGCGCAGAATGCTCGCCACTTCTTCGTTGCTCAGTGGCCGTTGCCAGACTTTCTCGTGCATGAGCGCGGCGGTAAGGTCGGCCTCCGGACCGGCGCCGGCCTCAAGGCGGGTTTCCAGCAGATCGTCAATGACGCCTTCAAATTCCCGCGCAATTTCGGACATGGCCTTGCGGTCCTGGGCCCGGGTCGCTTCATGATTGCGGCGGGTCCAACGCACAAGGAGATCGTGCAGCGCCGGTGGCCAGCCCAGAAAGGCGCACTGGGCCTGCACGGCAAACGGCAGCGCGATGGCGGTGATGAATTCCGTCTCCTCCCGCTGGAGGAATTTTTTCACCAGCCGGGCGGCGATCCGGCGGCAAAGCGGTTCAAAACACGTCATCTGACCGGAGGAAAAATAGCGTTCGATGATGCGGCGATACGGCGTGTGTTCGGGCGGGTCCATGCTGTTGGGCACGGAAAGGTGCTGGGAAACGGCGTTGCTGAAGGTTTTGGGGTCCAGCAACACCCGCAACACATCTTCGTGACGGAACAACGACCAGCCGAGCAAGGTGCTGTAGGCCACCGGACAACGCCGCCGCATGGCATCGAAGGCGGCGCGTTGGTCGCGCTGCACGGCGGGGGAAGTGGGGTCCCAATCGGGTGGTGGTGGGCTGGGTTTCACGGCTTCAATCCTGTGCCACGGCCGTAAGCGCCCGCCAGCTGGGATGAACCACCACCGCGTGGATGAGCCGGGCGAAGCATGACGGGAGAGGTGCTGGGGAGGTCAAAATGGTTTGAACAGGGAGAGCCAGGCCGCCAGCGCCACGAGCGCGATGAACAGCAGGAAGACGAGTTCCGCCTGGCGGCTGAATCGTGCCGCGAGGGAAACCGCCCCTCCAGCCAGCAACCAGATGACGAATTTTCCCTGGACCCATCCCGGCAGGGCGTGTGCGGTCTGGAGGAGCTGCAAATGGAACACGAGCGCGAGACCGCTCCCCAGGAGCAACAGCAGTCCGACGCCATGCGCCGCAAAAAACAGCCAGCGACGTTTGGGGGATTCCCCACCGCACAGTTTGAGTGCCAGCACTCCGGCCAGACCCATGAAGGTCAACGCCAGACCCAGCAGGTGCAAAACTTTCAATATTGGGTAGGTCATCTCCGACTCCGTCCGAGTCATAGCAAAAGGCGGAGGGAAGGACAAAATCAAATTCAACCGCGCCGGTGGATTGGCGGGTTTCTTTTTTCCGCCCGTCCGGTTATGATCAGCAGGTCATGTCCGCCGCATTGGCCGAGCTGCGCACCACCGCCGTCATCAACACGTTGCGGGAATGCCAGCTTTTCCGCGGCCTGCCGGTCGCCGATCTGCGCGCGATCGCGGCGTTGACGGACACCTTGCCGCTGGTCAAGGGCGAGTATCTGTTCCATGAGGGCGATCCCTCGGCCGGATTTTATGTGGTGCAAAGCGGCACGATCAGTGTCCATCGGGTGAACGCCCTGCAGCAGGAACAGGTGATCCGCATTTTTCGTGCGGGCGATTCCTTTGCGGAAGCCACGCTGGCCTCGCCCAAGGGATGCCACGCCAACGCCCGCGCCCTGGAATCCACCCAGGTCCTGCTGATCCGCAAGGACGGCATGCTGGATCTGCTCACGCGCCAGCCGGAACTGGTTTTGCGTTTGCTGGGGTCGATGGGCAACCATCTGCGTGTGTTGATTGGCCAGTTGGAGGATTTGGCGTTGAAAGATGTGGAAACGCGCCTGGCCAACTGGCTCTTGAAGCGTTGCCTGTCCCCCGCGGACGATCAACCCGTGCGGATTGTCTTGACGATGACCAAGCGCATGCTGGCCGGGGAACTGGGGACGATCAGTGAAACCCTGTCCCGCACGTTCGCCAAATTGCGCGAGCAACAGCTGGTCGTGGTCAAGGGGCGCAATATCACCGTCCTGTCTCCAGTGCGCCTGCGGCGGTTGCTGCAGCGAAACCTGGGAGAACCAACCTGATGCTGCGCCGGATCGCGAACCAGGAAATCCGGCGGTGAATACCGCGTGAGCCGCACATGCGCACGTCGAATTCCGCCTCCTCGTCCCGTCCCCCGCCGCCGGCACCCGGCAATGCCGTTTGGTTCGCAGTGGGAGGGCGTCGGGACGGCCATGTCCGTCCGGGGAGTCCATGACGACCACGAGCCACAGGAGTCCCGTGGACTCCATTTGGCAACCCCTGCGGCGGCCGCTGTTCCGCAACCGGTTGATCGCATCGGCCATCTCCAACATCGGCAGTTGGATGCAGGACACGGCGGGCGCGTGGTTGATGACGGCGTTGACGACCTCGCCGTTTTTACTCGCTTCGATGCAGACCGCCGCCAGCCTGCCGGTGCTGCTGCTGGGGCTTCCCGCCGGGGCGACGGCGGATTTGCTGGATCGCCGCCGCCTCTTGTTGTTTTGGGGCGGCTGGATGTTGGTGGTGGCGATCGGACTCAGCATTTTGACCCTGAGCGGCTGGGTGGCCGCCTGGTCGCTGTTGTTGCTGACATTCCTGCTGAACGTGGGAACGGCCATGAACGCGCCCACCTGGCAGGCGATCGTGCCGGAGTTGGTGCCGCGGGAGGAATTACCGGAAGCCATTGCCCTGAACAGCGCCGCCTTCAATGTTGCCCGCGCCGTCGGTCCGGCGCTGGGCGGCTTGGGCGTCGCCCTTTTTACCTCGGTGTTGATGGGGGCGAGCGTGGTTTTTGCCCTCAACGCCGCTTCATTTTGTGCGGTGCTGATCTTCATTTATCGCTGGAAGCGCGCGCCCTGGTTCACCAGCGCGCTCCCGGCGGAACGGTTGTTGGGCTCGATGCGCAGCGGTTTGCGCTACACCCGGTTTGCCCCGGCGATGCGCGCCGTTTTGGTGCGCGCGTTCCTGCAGACTTTTTGCGTGAGCAGCATGTGGGCGTTGCTGGTGGTGGTGGCGCAGCAGAACGTACGCCGGGGCGCCTGGGGTTACGGCATGCTCATGGGCTGTATTGGCGCGGGGGCGGTGGTTGGGGCGCTGCTGCAATCGCGAATCCGGCGGCGCTACCCGGCCGATGGCGTCGTCAGCACGGCGGCGATCGGGTTCATGGTTACGCTGCTCATCATGGCCTGGCTGCCGTCGTTCGGGGCGCTGCTGCCCGCGCTGTTTCTGGGGGGCATGGCATGGACGAGCACGACATCGAGTCTCAATGTTTGTGTGCAACTCTCCGTGCCCGCCTGGGTGCAGGCGCGTTCACTGGGACTCTATCAAATGGTGTTTCAAGGGGGCATGGCCATTGGCAGCGCGATTTGGGGCGCGCTGGCCGAGCATACCACCACTCCGTTTGCGCTGACGGTCGCTGCGGCGGGACTGGCGGGGAGTCTGACTTTGACGCGCCGGTTTCCCCTGACCGCAGACACGGGTCTGAACCTGGCGCCCGGGCGCCTGGCCCACGCGTTGAGCCGCGC
This sequence comes from Verrucomicrobiota bacterium, assembly GCA_029573725.1. Lineage (GTDB taxonomy): Bacteria > Verrucomicrobiota > Verrucomicrobiia > Limisphaerales > JADLHS01 > JADLHS01. The sequence goes on along the minus strand of JAKQDQ010000006.1, from coordinate 56,778 downwards.
GGCGCCGCAAGTCATGATCGAGCCGAATCCTGAAGACGGCCCGGTGTTGATCAGTGTCACATTTCGGATTGATCCGGCGCGCGCCGCGGAGTTCATCCAGGCCGCGCATGAACTGGGCCGGGTGCGCCGCCGCGACGGGGCGGTGCGTTGGGATTTGTTTCATGATCCATTTGATCCGGCGCGCTATGTGGAAACTTACGTCGTGGAATCGTGGCTGGATCGGCAGCGCCAGATTGAGCGGTTCACGGTCGCGGACCACGACATTCGTAATCGCGTGATGGCGTTTCACGTCGGGGAAACGCCTCCCGTGGTGACGCGACTGCTTCTTGCGCGGCGTCCCGCAGCGTCCCCGCGCTGATCCTTGCCGGCAGGTTTGGGCAACGCGAAAGGAGGGAGGCCCCGAAGGCAACGGCCCGTGCAGGGCGGGGAAGCCCCCCGGCCTCAGGGTCGCGTGAGTTGCCGCACCATGCGGTAAATCACCGGATCGTCCACGCGGCCGTTGAAGCTGAACGGAAAGTGCTGGTTCAGCGATTCCAGCATCACCCCCCAGGAGACCCCGTGTGCGACACAAATTTGGGCGGCCGCGGCGCCGCGGGCCCCGGTCTTGTCGTCCTCGTTGCACACGATTGGTTTGTCGAAGCGTTTCAGCGCTTCGATACGTCCGGGAATCTCCGTCACGGGCGTGTTGTTGAAATGAACCAGAATGAAATCACCGGCGGCGGCAATGGCTGGGGAAATCGCACCGCACCCCGTGCCGCTGGTGGCCACCAGCAGCCCGGGCGCCAGTTGCTTGGCGAGTCGCAGGAGTTCCACCTGGCCTTCCGTGGTTTTCAGCAGCGCATGATCGTAACCGTGGTGGCCGTATTCGTTGGCGACCTCCAAAGCCACGTTGGCGAAGCCGCTGGCTGTAATCCACTTTACGACATTGCTGACGCCCGCGCGCACGGCGCCGGCGTCCTGCAACACTTGATCCTGGCGCTGATAGAAACAGCCGAGGATTACGGCGGCCCCGTTCTCATCGCAGGCTTGAATCACACGTCGGACCCGGCCCAGGTAGGAGGAGCGCAACGAGCCGTCGGGATGGAACGCGGAGTTGACTGCGCCTTCGTAGCCCGGATAACCACCCTGGAGATTCAACGTGAACGCCCGCACCCCGCCGGCCACATAATCCGGAATTTGCGCGATGAACTTGCTGGCGTTCGCCTCCGGATCAAACCCGGGGCGCTGTGCGTCTTCAAACACGGCATTCACCGCGCGCATATTCATCAACAGACCCTCGGCCCGGCTGCCGCGACAGGTGATCTTCTCATTGATCCGCCACAAGTTCCGATGGATGGAGAGCCTGGTCCGGGGCGGGCGCGGCTGCGGGCGGTGGATTTCGGACGGCGGACCGGATGACCCGGGCGGTTGAGCGCCATCCCGCGGATGGCCGGTGACGGCGGCCCTCATCAAGCGCGCCGCCTGGTTGCATTTGGTGTTGGGGTCGCCCGGGGAGGCGTCGTGATCTTCAATCCGCGCATCGTTCCAGGAAACGATCAGATCCAGACTGGGAATCACCCACAACATTCGTTTGCCGCCGTGTCCCGCGGCGACGTACGTGTCCCGCGGCGCCTCCACGAAAAGCCGCTGGCCGGCCCGGTTCGTCCGGTTGAGCCACCAGTTGAAGCTGTAATACCCCGGGCCAACTGGAGTGATGTTTTTGCCGCCACCGATCGTGTGTTGACCGGGGAGCATGGCCGCTTCGCGTCCGCTCGTCAGCGGCGTGTCGGCGGGAATCGGACTGTGGATGGCCATGCGGATGAATTCCGGGGCGAGCAACTGCGTGCCGCGCCATTGGCCGCCGCGCAGGTAAAACAAACCGATCCGCGCCAGGTCGCGCACGGAAAGCGCCAGGCGTCCCTCCCGCTCCGGCCAGTGAAATGCGTTGAAGGTGTAGGCGTCCTCGAATTGCAGCGGCCCGGCCAGGCGCGTCCGCAGCACCTCCGTGCCGTTGGTTTGAAAGACCCTTTGCGTCAATGCCGAGTAATACAACGCGAGCGCATAATCGTTGTAGGCGTACGCCGCGCCGGGCGGTTCGCTCAAGCCATAACCCGAGGTTTGCGAGGCCAGGTGCCGCCAGGTGATTGACGCATCCTTGCCGGCATTGAGGGAGTTGAGACGCGGCTCGACCGCGGCCACCGGCTCGTCCACCCCATTCAGCCGGCCTTCCTGCACCGCCATCAACAGCAGCGTGGACAGCACCGGTTTACACGCGGAGGCCACATCTGAACTGGTGGTTGGATCGCCCCAGGTGTAAACCAGATACCCGTGGCGAACCACGCAACCCCGTCCGCCGACCAGGGCTTTGAGCGCGTCCAATGGTTCGCGGGACAAGCCGGCCTGCTCCGGCTGGCGGTGCTCCCAATGCGCAGCGGGAAAAACTTCGCTCCGGGCGAATGACGGATACACGCCCATCGCACCGAGCGCCAAAATCCAGAAGAGCCGCATGGTCGTAGTGCGACCATGTTAACCCTCACGTGGCGGTGGTAAATCCGAAATCCACGGCGGGCCGGTGCGCGGGCTCCGGGCGCGAGGCGGGAGGATCGCGCCGTCTCCCATTGGTGACCGCGCGGGACGCATGAATCGCTGGCGGAGCTGCTGGGGATTTCTTTAGACTGCTCCGATGCCGCTTTGCCCTCATTGCCGAACCGGGTTGCGGACAGTCCGTCAGCGCGAAGGTTTGTTCTATTACTGTCCGATTTGCCACGGCCGGGCGGTAACATTGCCGCAAATCCGGCGGGTCGCCGGTGACCGTTGCGCCACCTCCCTGTTACGCCGGATCAATCAAAGCACGGGCCCGGGCGGGGCGCATTGTCCGTTTTGCGCCATGGCCATGCGCCGGGTGTTTGCGGCGGAGCCGCCGCTGGAATTGGATTCCTGCAAGCCCTGTGGGGTGGTTTGGTTTGATGCCAACGAATTTGAAACCCTGCCGGAAGGCGCGATCGAATCACCGGATGCGGCGCGGTTGCGGGGCATTGAGGTTCTGGCCACCCACAAATTGGAAGCCATGAAGCCGCAGGGCGTCACGGATGACGCTCCCGACGCGGACTGGAAAACGATTCCCGCCCTCTTTGGCCTGCCGGTCGAATCCGGAATCAATCCCCTGTCACGTCATCCCTGGCTCACCTGGTCGCTGGCGCTGGCCATCGCCGCCATCAGCATTGTCGCCTTCTTCCATCTGACCACCGCCGTCGGGCGCTACGGGTTTGTGCCGGCGGAGGCGTGGCGGCTGGGCGGCGCGACGTGGTTGACCTCGTTTTTTCTGCACGGCGACCTCTGGCATCTGGTGGGGAATCTGTATTTCCTGCAGATCTTCGGGGACAACGTGGAGGATTGCCTCGGGCGGGGGCGCTACGTGTTGCTGCTGCTCACGGCAACGCTGGCGGGCGATGCGCTGCATTGGCTGGTTGCGCCGCATTCGACGATTCCGTGCATTGGCGCGAGCGGCGGGATTTCAGGCGTGATTGTGTTTTATGCGTTGCAATATCCACGGGCGCGGCTGGGGATTTTACTGCGCTATTTCTTTTACTTTCGCTGGGTGCAATTCCCGGCGTGGGTGGCGCTGGTGCTCTGGCTGTTGCTGCAAATGTTAACCGCGGTGTTGCAGGTGAGCGGTTTCAGCCATGTGGGGGCGACGGCACATCTGGGCGGTGCCGTGGCGGGCCTGGTGCTTTGGTGGCGCTGGCGCGCCCGGCGGTTCTGACTGCGACCGGTGCGGATGGATCTTCCCGTCCCCGGTTCAGGGGACGACGGTGCGCGCGCTCACCCGTGGAGTGTGAAAGGAATACCAATAGAGATCCGGATCGCCGGACTTGGTGGCGAAATCGTTTCGCGCCTGGTACGTGACGTTTCTTAAGACGCCGTTCATGGTTCCTCCCTTCCATTTATGGACTTCGGAGTGACCGTCGGCAAAGGCAAAGCCCGCCGCGCCGTTGTGATAGGTGGCGGGCGCATCGGGGATGTTGGTGGGGGCGTTGGGCGCAAACGCGCCGGCGTCATTGATGCTGTCCGGATGCTCATCCATGTAAACCCAGCTCTGGGCGGGGCCGGGAATGACCAGATCGGAAGCTTTGGCCGCGCCTTTGTAAATGGCCAGATTGTTCGGGCCGCCCGGAGAATAACCGGGTCCGCTGGACCAGCCGTTGCCCTTCCCGACATAGATGTTGCCCGAAACGCTGCGGGCGCGTGAACTCCAGCCCAGGCGGCGCTGCAGCGGACTGGCAAAGCGGTCTGCCGGACATTTGTAAATGTTTTTTTGATTGCCGAAATAGCGCGCCAGCGAAGCGTAGCGCTGGTCCAGCAAAAATATGGTGTTGGTGTTCTCCGGGCTGGTGCTCCAGTCCAGCCAGCCCGTCACCCAGGGCCGGTTGGGGTCGTTGGGCCCCGGATTGTAACCGCCATGGAAAGCCATGGGAAAGAGGTCGTTGTTGTCCACCTGATACATTTGATTTGCCAGCATCAATTGTTTGGTGTTGTTCATGCAACTGATGCCCTGCGCCTTGGTCTTGGCTTTCGCCAGGGCGGGCAGCAGCATGGCGGCGAGAATTGCGATAATGGCGATCACCACCAACAGCTCGATCAAGGTGAACCCGCGGGTCGGGCGTTGCCATTCAGTGGTGGACGGTGGGTTGATGGATGAGAGGTGGTTCATGACGCGTTAATCCAGCTTCGGGTGATCATGCATTCGTGGACAACCCGGCGGCGCGCACGGCCAAACTCTCGCAAGCCAGGGTTGCATTTTTCAGCCAAAAATACATCGGGAGTGCATGGATGCTTGAGCGGATTATGTACGAAAAACGGAAATACGCAAAGGATTTTTGCCTGGAGGAGAATTGTTACGGGTGGCGGTGGCCGTCAAGTAACGTCCTTGGTCCCGGGGATTGCACCACACGCTCTGCCCGGCAGGACTTCTCAGGTCGCAATGGGGCGTGCGTGTCCATCCCGGGCGCGCGCCCGGGGCCGGCAAGGAATTATGAATGAGGAAGGCTTGAGAGTGGTGCCGATGGAGGGGGTCGAACCCACACACTCGTGAGAGTACCAGATTTTGAGTCTAGCGCGTCTGCCAATTCCGCCACATCGGCTCGACCGGAACTATATTTTCGTGTCCGACCGAAGTAAATCCTTTTCAACTGTCCAAAAACATCTTACTTGGAGACGTGGCGGCTTGGATGATGCCACCGCATCGTTTCAAGCGGTCAAACCATATTTATGACCGCCGTTTTGTTGGGATTTCGCCCAACCAGAAGGAGGGCCGGGAACAGTCCTTCCTGCGTGTCCAATACCTTTCGGTGATGAGGGGCCGGGGGGCGTTCAAGAAATCATGCGCCCTTTTTCTTTCGGAAAATTTCCGCAGGGAGGAGGCTGTGGCGTGAGTGATCTGATCATTCCGGCCGGATTTCCGTCGTAAATCTGTTGTCGCGTTAAGCTTGGCGGTTTGCTAGCGTTTGGCTTTATGAAATTTGAAACGCTTTGTCTCCATGGTGGCACTCAGCCGGATCCGACCACTCTCTCACGCACGGTACCGCTGCATCGCACCAGTTCATTTGTTTTTCGTAATACGGAACACGCGGCCAATCTTTTCGGATTGCGCGAACTGGGCAACATCTACACTCGGTTGCAAAATCCGACGACGGACGTTCTGGAGAAGCGCATCGCCTTGCTGGAAGGCGCCCCGGAAATGGGAGGGCTTGCGGCCGCCTCCGGCATGTCGGCCATTTTCAATACGATTGTGAATCTCGCGGAGGCCGGCGACAACATTGTCAGCGGGCGCAATCTGTACGGCGGCACGTTCACCCAATTTCACGACATCCTGCCCAAGCTGGGGATCACGGTGAAATTGGTGGATTCCAATGATCCGCAGAATTTCGCGCGGGCGATTGACGCGAAGACGCGCGGCCTCTTTTGTGAAACCGTTTCCAATCCGGCGCTGGACATTCTGGACCTGGAAGCGGTGGCGCAGGTGGCCAATGACCACGGGTTGCCGCTGATCGCCGACGCCACCTTCTCGACGCCGTACCTGACGCGGCCGCTGGAGCATGGCGCGCATATTGTGATTCACGCGCTGACGAAATGGCTGGGCGGTCACGGCGTGGGGATCGGAGGCATCGTGGTGGATGGGGGGCGGTTCAACTGGGCGGCGGGAAAACACCCGCTCTACACGCAGCCGGACACCTCGTATCACGGGCTGCGCTGGGGGCTGGATTTGCCCGAGCCGCTCAAGCCGTTGGCGTTCATTCTGCGCATGCGCACCGTGCCGTTGCGCAACATCGGGGCGTGCATTGCCCCGGACAATTCCTGGCTGTTCCTGCAAGGCATCGAGACGCTGCCGGTGCGGATTGATCGCCATTGCGAGAACGCGCTGGCCGTGGCCAAGCACCTGCAGGCGCATCGGAGTGTGGAATGGGTGCGTTATCCCGGACTGCCGACCGATCCAATGTTCAAGCTCAATCAAAAGTATTTGCGTGGCAAAGGCGGCTCGATGGTCGTCTTTGGCATCAAAGGCGGCGCGAAGGCCGGCGCAAAGTTCATTGATTCGCTCAAGCTGCTCTCGCACCTGGCCAATGTGGGTGACGCCAAGAGTCTGGCGATCCATCCCGCCACCACGACGCATTCGCAATTGAACGAGGAACAACAACGCGCGGGTGGAATCACGCCGGAACTGGTGCGCTTGAGCATCGGACTGGAAAACATTGACGACATCCGGGCCGATCTGGATCAGGCCCTGGCGGCGGCTGTATAAAAGCCGGGAGCAACCCGCATGCACGGTTCGATGGGCAAGGTTGCCACGCGCTTTTTTGAGTTCGACAATCCCAAGTCGCCGCTGAAGTTGCGCGTCGGTGGCAAATTGTCGCGGTACACGCTCGCCTACGAGATGTACGGGCAGATGAACGCCGACCGGTCGAACGTCATCCTGGTGTTTCATGCGATGACCGGCAGCCAGCACGCTGCCGGCATGAACCGCCGGATTCCCGGAGTCGGCCGGCTCTGGACGGAAGAGATGCACGTGGGATGGTGGGATGAGTTCATCGGCCCGGGCAGGGCGCTCGACACGCGCAAGTTCTGCGTCATTTGCGCAAATTACCTGGGCGGCTGTTATGGTTCGACCGGTCCCGGTTCGATCAATCCAAAGACCCAGCGACCGTGGGGACCGGCCTTCCCGGTGCTGCGGATGGTGGATATTGTCGAGTCGCAATTAAAGTTGCTCGATGCGTTGGGGGTGAAAAAGCTGCACGCGGTGGTGGGCGCCTCGGTGGGCGGGTATCTCTGCCTCGTGCTGGCCACGCGCCATCCGAACCGGGTCAAAACCGTGGTGCCGATTGCCACCGGCGTCGAAACCACGATCAACCAGCGCATTCTGAATTTCGAACAGATCAGCGCCATCGAGAGTGATGCGCACTTTAACGGCGGCGATTACTACGGCGGATTGCACCCGGACACCGGGCTGGCGCGGGCGCGCCGCATCGCGCATAAAACCTTTGTTTCACTGGAGGCTTTGCGTGAGCGCGCGCGCAGCGAGGTGCTGCGCCGGCAGACTCCACATGGCTGGTATCGGATGAATCATCCGATCGAGTCCTACATGTGGCACCAGGGCGAGAAGTTCGTGCAACGCTTTGATGCCAACACGTATTTGCGCATTGTGGATGCCTGGCAATGGTTCAATCTGCCCGACGAAGCGGAAGCGCGGAATTTATCCGAGGCGTTCGCGCGTTGTCGCCGGCAGGAATTTCTCGTGTTCAGCATGGATTCCGACGGCGCCTTTCCCACCCATGACCAATCCAAGCTGGTGCATTTGTTGAAGCAGGCCCGCGTCCCCGTGATGTGGATCACGGTGCATACGGACAAGGGACATGACGCCTTTCTGCTCGAGCCGCGACTGTTCACGCCGCACCTGATGCAGGTGCTCAACCGTTAGTTGAGCGGCGGCATTGACGCTGCCCGCGCCGGGAGCGCACCGGAGGGGCGGGGGCGGCCCGGCTCGCCCGGCGGCGGGTTTCGTTCGATTTTGCCGGGGGGAACGTCCACACTTCGGGGCATGGCACTTTCAAATCAGGTCGGTCGATCGCTGAAGAGCCGCGGGGCCTCCGCTCCTGGCGCCAGCCCAGGACAACCCCGCACGCGACTGGCCAAGCCGGGGGTGGTGGAATCCGCGGCCCCTTCCGAGCCGCAGTTCAGTTTCAATCTGAAGCCCCGCGATATTGCCCGTCACCTCAACCGCTTTGTCATCGGCCAGCGCGAGGCCAAGCAGGTGTTGAGCGTGGCGTTGTGCGACCACTTCCAACACGTGCGCCTGACGCAGGAGGGAAATTTGGCCCCGTATTATCAAAAACAAAACGTGCTGCTGCTCGGACCGACCGGCGTGGGCAAAACGCACCTGATCCGCTCGGCGGCGGAATTGATCGGGGTGCCGTTTGTGAAGGCGGATGCGACCAAGTTCAGCGAGACGGGCTACGTGGGGGGCGACGTGGATGATCTGGTGCGGGACCTGGTGCGCCGGGCCGGCGGCGACGTTAAAAAAGCCGAACACGGAATCATTTACCTGGACGAAGTGGACAAGCTGGCCACCCACGGCGAACCGCTGGGTCGGGACGTGTCCGGCCGCGGTGTGCAGACGAACCTGCTGAAGCTCATGGAAGATGGCGATGTGCCGGTGGTGTCGCCGAACGACGTAACCGGACAATTGCAAAGCGCGATGTCGGTCATGCGCGGCAGCGGTGCTTCGCAACCGGAGGTGATCAATACGCGCCATATTTTGTTCATTGTGAGTGGCGCATTTGCCGGGCTGGAGGAACTGATCGTTCGGCGGTTGGAGCGGTCCGTCGCGACGAAGCGGCCCCAACGATCACGGCCCCGTTCGGAGGAACTATTGGAACGGGTTACCACCGCCGACTTCATCGCGTTTGGTTTGGAGCCGGAGTTCGTCGGCCGGCTCCCGGTGCGCGTGGCCTGTCACGGATTAAGCACCGAGGACCTGTTCAACGTGCTGCGCAAGAGCGAGAGCAGTTTGATCCACCAGTACGCGCGCGCCTTTGCGGCATACGGAATCAAATGCGAATTCCGGGAGGATGGCCTCCGCCGGTTGGCCGAACTGGCCGTTGATGAACAAACGGGCGCGCGCGGCTTGATGACGCAATGTGAGCGCGTGTTTCGCGATTTTAAATTTCAATTGCCGGGGCGGCGGATAAAACGGCTGGTCGTCACCGCGCGGTTGGTGGACGCTCCAGCCCGCGAATTGTGGCGCTTATTGAAGAAGCGGTGAAGCGGCCCATCAGGCCGGAGATCGGAGAATCATCAGGCAAACGCTTCACGCAGTTGGGCAATGCTTTTGGGGACGGCGGTTTCCGGGTCTTCCTTGCCTTCCATTTCCAGGGACACGTAGCCGTGGTAGTTCGCCGCGGCGAGGATTTTGGCGATGCGCGGATAATCCATGTCGAGCGTGTACCATTCCCCGCCGCCCGGATAGGTCTTGGCCTGAACGAAAACGGCTTGGGGAGCGATTTGCGCGAGTTGATCGTAATCGGCGGTTTGGTATGGCGCGGTGAGAAAATTGCCGGTGTCCATCAGCACGCCGAGCCAGGGCGAGGGGATGGCGTTGACGATGCGCAGCAAGCCGGCGGCGGTGCGGGCGAGGCCCCAGTGGTTTTCCAACGCCAGCAGCACGCCGCATTCCGCGGCTTTGGGCAGGCAGGCCTGAATCCCGTCGATGCACCACTTGAAGCCCTCGTCCTCGGTGTATCCTGGCAGCACCGGCTCCTCGCCGTGCTGCGCCATGAGTTCGTCAAAATCATTGATCGTGCCCCAGCGACCGGTGTTGATCCGCAGGGAAGGGATGCCGAGTTCGTAACAAATCTCAATGCACTTTTTGGTGTGCTCGACATTGGCGGCCACAACCTCCCGTTTGGGACTGACAAAGCCCTGGTGCGTGGACAGGCACACGGGCGCGACCCCATGGGTGAACGCCAGGCGTTTGAGCCGGTGCAGATAATCGCGGTGGGCCCGACTGAGCGGCTCGCGCTCGGGCAGGTCCATTTGGCGGTGCAGAATATCCACGCCTTCGACTCCCAGCGCGGCGCATTTTTCGATGACGGTTTCAATCGAAACTTTCGGGCCGCGAAAGTGCCAGTACGAATACGTGGCAATGGCCAGTTTGACGCGGCCCCGGGCGGGAGGGGCGGATTGTGCAGTGATGGCGGTTGGACTCAACGTGGCGGCCGCGCCCGCTCCCGCAGCCGCAGTGGCCAGGAATTGTCGGCGATTCATAAGCGAATTCGATAAAATTTCCGCGCTTCTGTCAAATCTACGGTGATTGGTGAAACAGCCGGAACGTCGAAATAGGGGCCGGTGACTTCATCCGCTTCCTGGAGCGTGCCGCGCGGCCAACTGAGCTGCATTTGATTGCCATTAACCTGTGTCGTGAGGGTGGGCGGCAGATGAACGGTGACATTGAAGCTCCGCGAGGCGGTCAGGCTGGGCGTGCCATTGTCGTTCACCAGGACGGTAATCGTTGCGTTTGCCGGCGCGCTCGCCGGATGCCAGTGGAATTGCCCGGTCAGCGGATTGATGATCGCGCCTGCTGGCGCGCCCGCGGCCAGGCTGAACGTCAAGGTTTGGGCGGGAATGTCGGAATCGGTGGCGCTGGCGGTGAAGGTCAGCGTCTGGCCCAGGGTGATTTCCTGGTCTGGAAGCGGATTCAGCGTTGGCGGCGCGTTGGGCAGGATATTGGCCGCGCGTGGTGTCGGGGTGGGCATTGAATATATGTTGGCTGCGCCATCAGGAAAGCGGCCTTGGGAAACATCGCTGGTTTGCGGACCAAAAGTGACCGCATCAATTTGAGTGCCATCAGAGGCGAACAAACCAATCGCTTCGCCGCCCTTGCTCAGCGCAAAACTGGCGTGCAGATCGGCACGGGTGGCGGCATTCTGATGGGCTTCATTGTCCGCCCAAACCAGGAGGAAGCCGCCCGGCGGGATCAGGTACTGGCCATTATTGGGGATCTGGAACTGGAATTTATTTCCAAGATTGTCGGTCAGGTAGTATCCCCCCAGATCCGCGGTGTTGGTGCCGGCATTGTATAATTCGAACCAGTCTTCAAAGCCGCCATCGGCCGGGTCCGCCAGGGTGTGGGTGTTGTCGGCCATCCATTCGTTGATGAAGACCGTGATCGGTGCGGCGGCACCGTTATTGGCGGCTCCGGGCGTGGGATAAAACAGATTTGCGCGATAAAACGGTTGGGCGTCCGGCACATCGCCGTACGCCCAGTTGGCCGGCAAATTGTGGTAGGTCAGATAATCCACCAATTGGTTGGTGCCGCCGCTGAGCCGCGACAGAGCCACTTGCCCCGAACCAGACGACAGCCGGAAATTGGTGTGCGGCACACCCGCAGCGGTTTGAGCCGGCTCGTTATCGCACCAGACCAGCAGGAAACTTTGGGGCGCAATGGTGAGTCCGGCGGGAAAACTCCAGCGTGCCAGATTGGTGTAGCTGTCGGTGAGGCGGTAGTCCGTCAGGTTGATCGCGGCCGGGCCAGGGTTGAAAATTTCCACCCACGGATCGTGCTGGCCAAAATTATCCACCGGGCCGGTTTGATTGTCGGTCTGCAGTTCGTTCAGCCAGAGCGTTGGGAAGGCGGGCAAGGCCGCAGCCACGGAGTTCGCCGCCCCGGGTGTCGCCGCCAGCTGCTCGAGCCGCTCCGCCGCGAGGCTCAAGCCAAACGTAATGTCCGAACTGCCGGTGATGTTCTGGTGAACGGAAACGGCAATGGTGTTTTCGCCGGGGACAAAGAGCGCAGCCGGCAGGGAGACAACCTCGGGCGCCAGGGCATCGCCTGACGGCGGTTGCTGGCCGCCTTGCGTCAGCGACCGGTTCGTGATGGTCCCCGTGGGCATGCGCAACCGTGCGGCCTCGGTGCCGTTCACGTGAATCACCGCGCCGTCATCCACGTAAGCGCTGGCGGTGACGGCATAACCCGACAGGTCGTTGGTGAGCTGGAATTTGGTCCGGAAATAATAGGCATGTCCGGACGTGACATTATTGGTGGCGATGCGCGGATCTAGGAGCGGGGTGCGCACCAGCGGCACAATTGCGGGATTGTTTTCAAAGGCCAGCAGGGCCGGCCCGGACGGCCAGGCGACGTCGTTAAAACCCGGGGCGGTCCAGTTGGCGCCATCCAGATTGGAGACCTGCATGAATTTCCAGGCGTTGGTCAGAGCCAGCAGGGTGACCAGGGGCGGTTGCGCGGCGGCCTCCACGGCCGCGGCCCAGTTGGCCACGCGAGCGTTGTCCTGCAGGGCGTCCCGCAACTGCAGCGAGTTCCCCGGCGCCGGGAGCGGCCAGGGCGCGGCGGCTTCATAGCGAACGCGATCCACCACCGCGGCGTTGGTGGGGTTGCCGCTGGATTGCCGCAGGGTCAACGTTTCTCCGTCGGTTTGCAGATTTCCCGGGAACTCGTCCAGCACGGTGACGCCGGGGCCGTAGGCCGTATTGAAGGCGGTGCGGTCCCTGGTCAGCACCACGTATTGTTGTGGTTCAATGAAGGTGCCGGCGGGGAAGCGATAGCTCAGACCATTAAATTCCCAGTCGGAAAGATCGAAGCTCGTGGTGCTGGAGGTATTGAACAATTCCACGTATTCCGCGCGCGGGGTGGCGGGCAAGTACATGATTTCGTTGATCACCACCTGGTCCACGGGGGAGGGAATCGCGCCGCCGTAATTGATCGAGAAACTGTCCGTGGCGCCCGGGACGTTCCCGCCCTGGGCATCCAGGCCGGCCACGTTGAGGACGTTGTTGCCGGGTTGCAGTGAAACCCGGGCGGTCCAGGTGGTGGTGGCCGTCCAGTGGACCTGCCACGGGGTGCCGTTGATGGTGATGGTGGCCACTCCGACCGGGGCAGTTCCACTGATCGTGGCAATGTTTCCCGAGACGGACGGGGTGGGGTTGACGGTAAACGGTGCGGCCACCGTGGCGAGTTGATTTTGTAGAAAAGTCCGGCGGGCTACGAACCAGGCTTTCACGGCGGCGGGACTGGTCAGCGCCGCGCCATCGCACCATTTGATTTGATTGGCAACCAGGGATTGATACTTGGCATCCATGACCGGCGTGTAGTTGGCTGGATCCAAGGGGCCGTTGAGGGCGTCTTCCACGGTCCGCCAGTAGGCGCGTTGAAACGGCGGGTGGGCGTACATCGCCGCGATGACCGGATCTTCCGAGTTGAAGAGCGGCGCCGTTTCGGGAGGACGACTGCCGCTGACCTGGGCCGCGAGCATGAGCCAGTCCAGGTCGAACATGTAGAGCTGCCATTTCCCGTTCTCCGGTTTGTAGGCGTACATGTTTTTGCCGATGTCATGCCCCCACGCGTCGAAGTTGACGATGATGTGTTCGGTGGCAAAAATCCGCATCCATTCCTCCACGTCCACCAACCCCAAGGTGGATGAGGTGTAAGGCTCGGGCTTTGCGGCGTTCAGCGCGTCAGCCAAGGCAAAAATTCCGGTGTAATCATTCACGCGATTGGCCGCGCGATACATGAAGTTCCAGCGGTATTTCTCACGCTTTTTGCGACCGTCGGTGGTGGTGAAATTTTGAATGCGCGGCTGCGGATCGGCGATCAAACCTCCGCTGTCATTGAATTCAAAGGCCCGGTCAATTTTGAAGAATTGTCCGGCGGTATCATCCGGTGACCATTGTTCGATGAACGAACCGCCCGGCTGATGGACCGCCTCAAACACGGTGTGCCGCGCCTCATCCGTAACCCCGTTGACGTGCAGGCGGATGATGTAGCGATGACTGAAGGGCAGTCGCAGCTGGTCCGCAATCCAATAGCCCAGTTGTTCCTGCATTGCGGAGGTCTCGCCACCGTGGCCGCCAGGCCAATCCAGCACCAGTCCGCTGTCACCAAGCAACAGGTCGTCCTTGGGCAAATCAATGCTGTAACCACACCGACCGGAGACGGGGCTGCTGTAGCCGGGAGAGATATAAGGGCTGCCGGCGTACAAACCCTCGGCGTTGTAAATGACGCGTTTATCGTCCAACACGAACGTGATATCGAACGGCGTGTTGTCCAGGCGATTGCGCGCGGACCAGGCATTGAGCGTGGCCTGGGTCATCCAAATCCGGTACACTGGAAAATTACCGGTGGGCTGCGTTTCTCCCACCCGCACCAGACACTCACGCGTTGGCGCGTTATTCGGGAAGGTGGCGGAGGCCGCCGGCACCTGACCGTCGGCGGCGGTTACATAATACGCAATGAGCGCGCCAGCAGCCTGACCGGGAACGGTGGCGGTGTAAATGCCGTCGCCAGCCACCTGGTCTCCGGCGGTGCCGGTGTCGTTCATGTTGACGGTGGCATAACTTGAATTGGGGTCCAGACGATACTTCAGTTGCAGGGCGGACAAACCGTCGGGATCTTGCGCGCGGGCGGTGATGATGAAAGCGGTGCTGGCGGCCGGTAAAACGGGGGAGTGTTGCACTTCGGTGATGGCTGGGGCGGCGTTGGGTTGGTGACGACTGTTCACCGCGCCGGGGGTGCCGGGACTGATGGGCAAGGCCATCTCTCCGGCACATTCGAGCCAGTTGCCGCGCAAGCGAAAGAGAATTTCCGGGTGTCCCTTCAGCCAGCGCACGTGGGCGCGGATGGTGACGTTCGTGGCGCCGGAGGGGAGATTGGCCGTCAGCGGCGTGCGGATGCGATTGATTTGATTGTCGCCCCGCGCCACCGCCCGGACGTGATATGATTGCGCGCTCTCGTAACCTTCGGTGGTTTCGAGACTGGAAGTGGATTCAGTCCCTTGAGCCACCCAGCCATTGGCCCCCGATTCAAAAGTGGAATTGGCAATCAGGTTAACGCCATCCCGCCAGACCTCGACATTATCGATCAGACATTCGCCCGCACCTTGCAACAAAACTTGCAATTGATCGGCGGTGGTCGAGCCATTGTCTATCGTGCCCGTCGCGCTGACCAATTGCCACGGCGCTTTCTGGGTTTCATCGCTGTCGGCCCAATTTGAGGGCAGTCGGGAATTGGCGCGCGGATCAATCCTTTCCAAACTGCTGCCGCCGCCATCGGCCCATTGCCCCCAACGGCCGCCATCGGTGTACGTCACCTCGTCCATGACGACCTGGAAGAAATTGGTCGTCGTGACGCCCCCGCTGTCGTTGACCGTGGAATCAGGCTTGCCGAGCGTGATGCGTTCGCCGCGGCGGGAAAGGCGGCCGCCAAAGTCGCCGTAAACAAGCGCCGGATTGACGGCGGGATAATTATTCAGAAAATTTGCCCGCGTCTTGGCCACCACTGCATATCCGCCCGCAGCGATGGTGGCGCCGTCGGGAAACGTGTAGCTGATGCCATCCGCCAAAGTCCAACCGCTGAGATTCACCGCGACTGCGCTCCGGTTATACAATTCCACGTACTGATCGTCATCGTTTTCGGAAATGGGGTGGTACATCAGCTCGTTGATGATCACCTCGCTGACCCACGCTGGCGCGTTGGGCAGGCTCGGCGTTTTGGCGGTCAACCGATGGAACTGGTCCGCGCCATCAGGGGAACGCCCGGTGGCTACACCGTTTTCCTGGCCACCGAAGCGGACGGCATCCAATACGCGAGTGCGCGCCGGGTTTTTGAAGTAGATGGTTTCACCATCGGCGGCGAGGGAAAATCCCAGGATGGTTTGATTGAAGGAAACAAATCCATTGGCCGGCAAGGTCAGTGCCGGAATGACGTACTTGTCCACTCCGGGATCGTCGGACAATACGCAGCCGGCCAGACTCACCGGGACCGTGCTGTGATTGTAGAGTTCGATGTAGTCCTGTTCGGGATCATCCGTGTGCGCAAGAAATTCATTGATCACCACATTCTTCAGCGGATCGGGGACATAGGATTCCAGGCGTCCGGGCGAGCCGCCGATCACTTCGCTGGCGGCCCAGGCGCGCGGATCGTTCTCGCCCCGGGAGGGATGCGCCAGCACCAGTGAATGTCCCGCGCCGTCCGCCGCCACCGGCCAGGGGGGGGCATCGGAGTAATCCACCTGCAAGAAAACCCCGCCAATCCGGTTCACCAATTGCACCGTGCCGCGGGAATTTGGCAGGCTGTTGCTGAACGGACCGAGGGCGTTGGGCAAGCCGTAGGCGTTCTGCAAATCAACCGGTGATTTGGCCACCACCAAAAACCCACCCCCGGGAATCACCGTGCCGGCGGGAAAATCATAATTGATGCTGCCGCGCAGTTTGAAGCCATCGAGCGACTCCGGTTCGCCCCGGGTGTTAAACAGTTCCACATACTCCAACGCGGTATTGGTGGGATGGTACATGATTTCAGAAATCACCAGACTCGTGCGGCGCGAACTTTGGCTCAATGACTCGAAGGGCAGGGCGCCGTTCACTCCGCTCGCAGTCACCTCACTGAAGTCCCGAAATGCGGCCGTGCTCAATTGAGTGGGATGATGGCTGGACACGGCAAATCCAAAATAAACCGTGGCCGGCAAAGTGAGGTTGGCCGAACCGAGCTGCGTCCAATTTTGTCCATCCACACCGGCGAAACCGGTGAAGGTGTTGGCCGCGCGTTTGAGTCGCAACCACGTCTGCGGATAGTTCGCCGGAAACGCGCCGGTGGTGCTTGCCGCGCCATTGGCCGTTGAGCGCGATCGGAAGAAGCAGCCGCTGATGCTGGGCGTGGCCATGACGCCAGCCATGCGGGAATCAGGATCAAGCGATTCGCGGATAAACAGTCCCGCCTCCGACCACGCATCGCTCAACGTGAGCGCATCGAGGCGGACTTTGACATCAAAATCGCCGGTGCGCGACACGTAACTGAACTGGGATTGATCCGCCTGGCCGCCCAGACCGCTGCCGCCGCCGGAAATGTCCCAGCCGTCACCGGTGGGTTGTTGCGTTCCGCGCGGGGCATCACCCAGGGGCACGCTGGCATAAACGCTGGCGGTGAATTGCGCCTGGGAATTGTTCGTGACGGTGTTGGCGGACGCCGTCTGATCGGCGACGTGGTTCACGGTCAGCGTGTATGACAAATTATCGGTCATCGGGCTCACGCTTAAGACCACGTTGCTTTGCGTGGCGTCGAGGGTGACGCCTGAAATCGTGAGGCCGCCGCTCAGCGCGTAATTGGCCGGATTCGTCGCGCTGCTGGGTTGCAACGATTTGGAAAACTGGGCCAGCACCTGATTCAAGCCGAGCGATTGGGCGTAAAGCAGAACGGGGCGACTGGTGTCTGCCACAACGGTCAACACGGCCGGAGCGCTGGTGACCACCTGGCTGGAGCTGTTGACGAAGTTGGAAGCGACCAGACGGTAGGCGGCATTGTTGTCCGTCAGCGCCGCGGTGAACGAGTAGGCCCCGTTCGTCGCTCCCGGGATGGTGGTGCCATTGCGCAGCCAGCGCAGGGTTGGAAACGGCACACCCTCCACCACCGCTTGAAAGGTGGCGGTCAATCCTTCCATGACGGTGGTGTTGGTCGGGCTGGTGACAATGGTGGCCGGGGCGGACGGGGCGGCTTCGCCGCTGATGGCATAGATTCCCGTAGCCCCCGCGGAAACCACCTTGCTGAACGTCAGGCTGGCAAGGGGCTTGTTGTTCGCTCCCAGCAGCGAGAGCAAATCCAGGGTGGTCTGATAGAAACGGGGATTTCCGGGTGCGCCTTCGGTATTCCCATTGGAGAGGTTGATCCGTTCCATGCCACTGAGCGCCGCCCCGGGATTATAGAACCAGTCTTGCGCGTTGTAACTGGTTTGAAAGGAGGTGCCATCGGTAAAATTGAGGGTCAGGGTGGCGACGCCGCCGCCGCTTGCGGAATGGGCGATAACGGCAATCCGGCGATAGGTGTCGGGCGTGACGAAGGTCAGTGTGCCTTCGGTCAACCCGGTGCTCACGCTCAGCACCAGGGCGTTGTTTCCGGTGTAGGGCGCCAATTGAAACGTCGTGCCATCGCCCATCTCACTTGTGAAGCTGCGGCCGCCGGGCAGACCGTACGCCTTGCCCGGCAAGCCCGCCTGGTAAAACGACAGGTTTTCGCCCGGATTCAACTCGCTGGCGTAGCTGTGGTAGGGCGGGCCGGAAGCGGTGCTTTCGATCACGACATCCAGATTGTATCCGGTGACGGCAATCGGCGTCAGGTTGGCGGCCTGGAGCGAGCTCAAGCCGGACGCGCCCGTGGCCAGAGCGATTAGCAGCCAACCGATGGAATGGAATTTGAGTTGCGGCCGCGCTGCCGCTTTGCGTATCGGCGAATCTGAGCAAGCGTTGAACATGATATGGAGAGGAAAACTTTCCCTTGGAATTAGAGTCGTCGAATTTTAAGGTTGCGAAAGGAGATTTGGCCGTGATCGCCCTGGAGCGCAATGCGCCCCGCACCAGCCCGGGCAAACAGCGGCATTTGGGAAAACTTGCTGCGCGCGACGCGGGCTTTGAAAGCGTCGCTTCCCAACTGATATTCAAAATACTTCACCCCGTTGATCCAGTGTTCGCATTTATCCGGGGTGACGACCAGACGGATTTGGTTCCACTGTCCCGCCGGCAGCGTCGCATCAATCGGCTGGCCGGTGCGCGGGTCCTCGGGAGGCCGATAAAGCGCATAGAGCCAGCCACAACGTTGCGGATCGGAAGCGTGGGCGTTGTCTTCCAACTGAAATTCCGGTCCGGTCGCCCACGCCGCGTCGCCGGCATCCGTCACGTGGTACATGATGCCGCTGTTGCCGCCTTTCGAGATGTTGTATTCCAACTGCAACTCGAACGCGGCGAAGGTTTCCGTGGTTACAAGGTCTCCGGCGTGGCGCGGGTCCGCGCAAATCAGCAGACCATCTTTCACCTGCCAGCCCGGTCGCACGCCGTCGTGTTTGAAATTGTGCCAGCCGGTGAAATCCGCGCCGTTGAACAGCAGTTGCCAGCCGGCCTGTTGCTCCGTCGCGGTCAGAGTGTTCAGATGCGCTCCAGCGCGGGCCGCCAGTTGCGCGGCGATGTGCTGTTTCCATTCTTCGTTCAGGGTGGTCAGCGTTTTGCCGGTTAATTTCTTCCAGAGTGCGTCCGTGTATGCGCCACGGCGACAAGCCGCATTGAGCCGGGAGATCAGGGTGCCATCGGCATCATGATTGCGGATCACGTAATCCAGGAAATTCGCCGTGATCCGGTAGCTTTGATCGTACTGGAGCCTGGCGTTCCGGCGTCCTTCCAGCCAGATCAGGTCCGCCCCGTGACTCTGCGGTTCGAATAAAAAGAAACGCAGATAATCCGGAATGCCTTCCACCAGCCAGCCCGGAGGGCGCTGAAATCCCGACTGGCGCGAACGACCGTATGCCTGCACGACATGCACGGCTTCGTGGACGATTGCGCCCAGCGCCTCGCGGTCGAGTTCGCGGCGCAGCCAGTCCGCGTTGGCCGTGATGCGGCTGCCGCTGGCGTACGCCACGCCGTCGGTCGGACGGATGACGATGGTGACATTGGTGGGGGCACTAAAATCGGCGCTGGGCAGCAGGCGCACAATGCGCGGATACCATGCGCTGAGGACGGGGGCCAATTTGTCCTCCACCCATTCCGCCAAATCGGGCGCTTCCGAAGCATCCACGGAGATTTGCTGTTCGCCGGTGTGGGTGGTGAAGCGGTAAGGCGCGGCGGTTGCCGCTTCCGTGGCGCCGGTTGCGATGACGTCAATTTCACTGTAGAACGTGTTGCCGAAGGGGTCGTTCTTTTCGGTCGGAGAAATATCAAACAGGAGATAGCGAAATTTCCCCAACTCTCCCGAGGAGTTGGTGATGCCGACCCGGTATTCGCCACCCCAATCTCCGGTGGCGGGTCGCGTATCCACGGTGGCCAAAAGCTGCCAGCCGCTGCGGGCGAGATCCGTGGCGCGTTGGGGGCGTTCGACAAAACTTTCGCTGCTGCCGTCGCTGCCGTAAAGACGATACACCTGCGGGCCGCGTGAACCCGGGTGGCGCGAGCAGGTGTTGATTCGCTCGACGGGTACCAGCCGGCCCAGATCGAACAGCAACCGGCCCCCGTCGGTACCGGCGTCGAAAAAGAAATTCTCGGCGGGGGCATCCGCGGCGGACGGCAGGCGTCCGTCCTGTAGTTTCCCCAGACCGCCGCTGTTTGGATCCACTGTGCCCGTCAGAATCCGGAGGTGCGCCGTGGCCGCCGCGTCCCGCCGGGACACATGGGGAACGTGGGTGAATGAGGATGTGCCGGTTGATCCGTTGGCGGGTTGGGTTTCCGTCGTCACCTGCACCGTCCCGGCGGCCCGGGTCACGGACAGGGCCAGCATCCACGCCAGAGTGGATCTCCACCTCCGCACCCGTCGGCCATGGATCTGGTGACGAAAACCGCGCATGAGGCGGGTCAGGATAACCGCGCCGGTCCGGTGCATTGCGGAAGGATTCGGGAAGAGGAGAAAATTGCGGGTTGGCCTTCGGCGCGTGAGAGGGGCGATGCGGAAGCCAGCGGGGCGGAGGCAGCAGAAGCGGTGGACGATAGGCATCGGATGAGGTCGCTGCGGTGCGCGGGATCAGGGCTTGGGCCGGGCGTGTTGCCCGCCGGCGCGGAGTTGTTGGATCAATTGATGAAGACGCCCGCGGTACGCCGGTTGACTGGCCAGATTCACGGATTCCGCGGGATCGGCCATTTCATCGTAGAGTTCGTAGGTTTTTGATCCACTTGCGGTGGCGGTCCATTCCACCAGCCGGTACTGCGGCGTGCGCATGGCGCGACCGACCACGCGCCCCATGGCGGGCACAGTCTTGGGATAAATACTGAAGGCGGCGGTTTTCCAGGTCGCATCCGGATGCTCCAGCAATGGCCGCACACTCCTGCCTTCCAGATCGGCGGGTGGCGTGAGGCCGCACAGCTCGGTCAGGGTGGGGTAAAGATCAACAAGCTCCACCAGCGCTTCAGTGCCAGTGTTCCGGGCCTTTTGGCCGGGGGCGGCAATGATCAACGGAACGCGTGTGGCCACCTCCCAATTCGTCCGCTTGGTCCACGTGCCCTGTTCGCCCAGATGGTAGCCATGGTCGCCCAGAAAAATCACGATCGTCTTGCTGTGCAAACCGAGGCGCTCCAGTTCATGCAGCACCCGGCCGATCTGCGCATCGGTGTAACTGATGCAGGCATAGTACGCATGAATCAGTTGGCGGGCGGTTTCCTCAGCGATCGGTCCGGTCGCGGGAAGGTCTTTGTAACGGCGCAATTCCGCGGCTTCATTGCTGGCGAAAGCCGGAGCATCCTTCGGGAGGAAAGGATTCGACGCCAGTTGCAACTGTTTGGGGTCGTAAAGCTCCCAGTATTTTCGGGGCGCGACGAAGGGCAGGTGCGGTTTATGAAAGCCAACGCCCAAAAAAAAGGGTTGATTCTTGATCTGATTCAAAACCGCGATGGCTTGGGTGGCAATCTGGCCATCGAGTAGATCGTCGTCATCACAGTCCGGATTGTCAAAGGGCAGGGTATGGGACCGATCGGGCGTGATGTTTTTTTTCTTTTTGCTTTTGGGCTTTGCGGCGGCGGTGGGCGTGCTCCCCACCGGTCGGGCCGAGGCGCGCGGCCCGTGCCACGGCGGTTCGCTCCAGGATTCGGGATCGTCATGGTTGCCATTGGTGACGTGGAAGATTTTGCCGATGGAAAGGCTCACGTAACCGTTTTGTTTGAACAATTGAGGCAGGGTCACAACGTCGGGCCTTTGGTCGCGAAAGTGGGTCGCCAAATCAAAAACCTTGAGGGTTTCCGGGCGTAATCCGGTGAGGAAGGAGGCGCGGGAGGGGTTGCACAAGGCTTCCTGACAGTAGGCGCGGTCAAAGCGCAGGCCCTGGGCCGCCAGGCGATCCAGATGAGGCGATTGGACCATGCGGTTGCCGTAGCCACCCAGATCGGGCCGCAGGTCGTCGGCCACCAACAACAGCACGTTGTAGCGGGGCTGTGCCGCTTGGATCAACAGAGGAAACAGGACGGCCAGAAGGACGAGGCAGCGCCGGCGTTGCCGACCGGGGCGACTGCCGGGAGAGCAGTTTCCCGGGAGGCCAACGGCCTTGTTGAGCCCGCGCCCATGGGGGGAGTTACGGTTCATGGAGCAGCCAGAGCAACAACACGGGATTCATTCGTCAGGTTCACCGCAAAGAAAAACGGAGAATCGCCGGCCGGCAAATTCTCCGTGCAAACGCGTCACAGGGGCATTCCGGCAATTAGTCGGTCCGCGCCGAAGTGCGATCACGCATCCAAATCCAGTCTTTTTCATCCGGCGAGCCGGCTGAAATGCCACCGACAAATTCCCCGGTCCGGCCCGAACGCCATTTTTTGATTTCCGAGTGTCCGTCGGCAAAGGTGATTCCGCAGGCGTCGCCATGATAATTGCCGGGGGCATCCACCCACTGGGCGTCGGTCATGCGGAAGCCAAAGGCGCCGTCGTTGAGCAGAATCGGGCTTTCATCCAGCAACACCCAAAGGTCGGACGCTCCGGGGCGGACGATGGTGGAGATCTTGTTGTACTTGTAGTACTGCGCATCATTGGCGGTGCCGGTCAGGTGCGGCGCGCGGGTGGTGGTTAGCGGAACGCCTCCGTGGCCGCCCCCGGCCTGCCAGCTGGCGCAGGCACTGCCCACCGCGCCGTTCATCGAGTAGGTGCGTGGTGTGGGCACGATCTGCCCGGCAAACTGGCCCACGCCGATTTTCCCGGTGCGACGGTCTGCGGGACACTTGAACAGGGCCACGTTTTTGCCGATATAGTTCAGGATGGCGCAGCGCTGGGGATCTTGCAGAAACTCCGGCCGCCAACTGACACTGTTGCCGGACCCTCCGGCGTTTCCGGGCACCCAGTTGTG
Source organism: Verrucomicrobiota bacterium (assembly GCA_029573725.1). Lineage (GTDB taxonomy): Bacteria > Verrucomicrobiota > Verrucomicrobiia > Limisphaerales > JADLHS01 > JADLHS01. Next base: position 33,949 of record JAKQDQ010000006.1, on the reverse strand, counting down.
TCCGTAAAAGCTGTTCGCATCGTCGGGATTGGGGGGGAGCAGACTGTTGTAATCTTCGGCGTACATCAGGATGCCGAGCATCATCTGCTTTCCGTTGTTCAGGCATTGAATGCCCTGGGCCTTCTGTTTGGCGCGGGCCAGGGCCGGCAGCAGCATCGCCGCCAAAATGGCGATGATCGCGATGACCACCAACAGCTCGATCAACGTGAACGCCCGGGCTGGAGTCCGGCCGGTCGAGCCCGGTCGAAATTGATTAACAGATTGCATATTACTTCACCTCTTCTTGTTCAACGTTTCACCAGGACCGGACTGGTCCCGGCGACGGGATAGTTTAACCCCGATTTTTGCTTTGCCAAAAATTAAAAGGCGAGGCCGAGAATGGATTCTGCGGCCTCGCCATGATGGGTTATCCGTTGGGTTGCCCCGGGCCTTGGTTCCCCGTTCCGCGCCCGGAGCCCTTGGCGATCACGGAACGCGCAAGCGGTAGAACGCCGCTGCCGCGCTGGCGGGAATCGTCTGGGGGGCCGAAATCGGACCCACAACCGTCCACCCTCCCGTCGCGCTCGAGGAGGATTCCAGCGTGCCCGGCTGATTGGGCGTGAGGATCACATCACTGCCACTCCGGGTGATGCTCAGGAGCGGGGCCGGAGTACCGGTCGCGCCCAGGAGTTCCACTTCTGCAATTTGCATCAGGCTGACGTTGCCGCGAAGCGCGGTGGTGTACCAGCGATAGCTGGTGAAGCCCAACGTGTTCGGGAAGGAGACCTCCGAAACAAAGTTGGTGGCCGGACTGAGCGGCGCGGCTCCGCCGCCGTTACGCCCAATGTCCATGGTGATGGGACCGGAGAAGATCGGATGCCAGGACGCCCCGTCATCCAATGAGCCTTCGAGCACCACATACGCGGGATCGCGTTCCGGTGCGTCGTTGGCCGAGTAATGCCGCAGACCGGTCACGATGGTTGAGCCCACTGCCGGAGTTACCGTGAAACCCAAGGGGTAATTCATGGGCGTCGAGCCATTGCCAAAGTTCAGGTACTTCTGCTGGTTGTGCCCGATGGCGTTTTCCACCGACTCGGCCCCAGGCGAGCTGCCGCCGTTCGGTTGGTAGGCGGCGATGGGGTCACCCGCCTGCACCACATTGGTCTTGCTGGAAAAGACGTTAAACTGCCAGGTGTTGGTGAAAGGTCCTCCGAGCGTGGTCTGATACACCAGCGTGGCCGTGTGAATGCCCGGCGGCAACGCGCTGCCGGACAGGGTGGCGGTGGTCAGATTGCCGGAGTTGCTGATGATGGGCGTCTGGCCGTCAATTCGGATGCTGGCGTCCACCACACTCCCGGCGCTGCCGTCCTGGAACTTGACCGTAATCGGTCCGTTTTCCTCAATCGCGTAGTAAGCTCCGGTCCGCGGCGCAACCGAAACAACGTAGGGCCGGGTCAGCGCCGCGGGATCCTGATAGGCGGCAATTGCAGTCGGGCCGGTGGTCAAATCGTTGACCAGAATTTTGTTGCCGGTGGCAAAATCCACGAAGTAGAACTCCAATTGGGCGCCGCCGCCGTTTTCACCCCACAGCAGACGGACCGGGTAGTAGCCACTGTCCGTGACCACGACGCGCAATCCCGTGTCATCCGCGTTATTGTCCTTGCTGGCCAAGACCCGCGCGTCGAAGAAATTGCGCGGCTCCGGACCGAAGCTCAGCTTGTAACCGTCGTCATGATTCACTCCGAATTCATACGCGCCGGCGGGCAGGTAAAGCACCGTGAAGACTTCCGCCGCGACCCAGTCCGTGTTGGGTTCATACTGGGCATCCACGCCGGGAATCGGCTGGTCCGGCGTGTTGTACGGGTACGGACGGTCCTGGCTGAAGTTACCCGTTCCGACGCCGCCCATGGGCACATCTTGCGACCAGTTGATCACTGTGCTTTCGGTGAAGGTGCTCGTCCCGAGCAGCGTTTGATCGGCATACGGCAGGCCGGTATTGGGATCCAGAATTTCGTTGGCCAGTTGCTTTTCGATCAGGTTTACCTGCGAGGATCCCGGGTAACGCGCCACGGGCAATTGATTGATATGTCCCCAGAAACCGGGGGTGGCGGTGCTCACCGGGCCGGCCGCTTGATCCGCAGAATTGAGAACCATGTAATTCGGCACCGTAAACACGTTGGTGGCGCGCACCGTGCCGCTGAAGCTGCTGCCGCTGAACTCCACGATGTTCGTGTGGACGGAGCCGGCCGCCAGGACCACCGCAGGATTTTGGTAATAAACGGACGTAAGCCCGTCACCGCCACCCGGCGTGCCGCTTTGCAAAATGCCGCTGGGAGTCACGGGCGCTCCATCCAGCGTGAGGGTAATGGTGTTGGTATCGGGAGTGGCCGGGCCGGAGTCACTGATGACGAACTTGAAACCGTTGCCGTTGCCGATCGTGCCGCTGACCACGGGTGAGGCCGACGGAATGGTGTCGAGGCGGATGTTGTCCACATCCTGATATTGGTTGGAGCCGCCGACGCGGCCCGCGAAGATCAGGCGTCCCGGGCTGGGGGCGAAATCCACGACATAATTGGTGATCAAGGTCGTGCCCTTCCAGGCGATGCTCAAGCGGCCGTCCGTGGTCAGTTGGACGTAGAGTGGCTGCCAGCACAATCCCGCCAATCCGAGCGTGTTGGTCCCGGTCTGCATCGAGGTGGGATCATTGCACTCGCCGTTCACGGTGGGCATGGCCAGGTTGGTTCGGATCACATTGTCCACCCGGATGGTAATCCCCACCACGTCGCCGCTGCCGCTGTTCCATGAGTCGAAACAGACGGCCAGACCGGTCTGTGTGCCTTCCTCAGGAAGATTGGCTTCGTTGCCCGGGCTGGAGGCAAAGCCGGAACCGTCGGCATTGGCGATGACGGGATCGCTGTTCCGGGCATAGTTCAAACTGAAGCCATCAGCGGGCGGCTGGGTGCCGCCACCCACGCGCAGGTCGCATTGGAAGGTGAACCCGGCAATCACCAGGCCGGCATCAAAATCCGGAAAAACAATGACCGCACGGTGACCGAAGGCGGATGGGGAAGTGCTGTCACCCTTGGTAATTTGCAGATAACCATTCGTGGAGGGGTCCGTGCCCACTTCCAAAGGACTGCCACCGGTGGAAAACCATCTTCCCGCTTCCCCGATGGAGTTGGCCTCTTCACCCCGGTAGATGGTCAGCTCCGCATCGGGGTCGGAGTTGAAATCGAAGAGGTGATTTGCAGCCGGGACTGACGCCGTGGCGAACAGGCCGACCACCAATGCATGAACTAATTTTTTTCGCATAATATTTCCCTTTTGATCCGGGTTACCACATGGGCTTGGTTTGAATTAAAACTGCAACGATTATTGACGACTCCATCAGGATAGCAATATGAAAATTGTTGCTTCGGTTAGACTATTGTATTCTTTACGCATTGATTTTGAACCGCCCGTTCCCGGCGATAATCTCACCGTGCTCACCCGGGCGGTTGCATCCGGAGGGACAGGCGCCAGGGTCCGGCGTGTCTGATGCTTCAAGGGCCGGATGCAGGGAGCGTCGCCGTGCAGGGCGGAGGGGAGTTTCGCCAGCCCGCCCGAGCGCCTAGCGCGTCGAGGTATGGTCGGCGAGCCACTGCCAGTCCACACGGTTGGCCGGTGGCAGGCTGATGGTTGAAACGGGCACCCGCGGTTTGGTTTTGCCGTCTTTCCACTTGTGAACCTCCGAATGGCCGTCCGCAAAGGAAAGACCGCCTCCGAAGTTGTGAAACGTGGCCGGGTAGTCGAGCCACTCGGGAACGGTGATCGCCACGGCAAACCCACCATCGTTCAAGCTGTCGGGGTCCTCATCCATCATGACCCAGATGTTGGCGGGGGAAGCGGCCCCGGTGAAGTGGGACATTTTTCCAAAGGTCTTGAACGGGCGACCCGAGAGATGATTATGCGTGCCGTCCAGCCAGGGGCCGCTGACCGGCAAGGTGATCCGCCCGCTCGTGTGCCCGCCATTCCGCGCTTTGCCATTACACGCGGTTCCCACGGCCTGGCTCATGGAAATCGAGCGCACTGGAGGAATCCGTTGACCCGCCATGCCGGGGTTGCGGCCGCGATAGATGCCGGGCTTGCGACGATCTGCCGGACATTTGTAAATGGTAATGTTATTGCCCACGTAAGGCTGTAACAGCGCGGTGGCGGGATCGGTTAAAATATCGGGATTAAATTCTTCGCCGCCGCCTGCGCCGGCGTCGCCTTTGACCCAGCAATGTCCGGGAGGTGCGCCGGAATCGTCTTCATTGGGGGGAAACAGTTCCTCCGCGTCGTGCGTATAAAGCTGGACGCTCAACATCAACTGCTTCCCGTTGTTGAGGCAGTAAATTTGTTCCGCCTTCTGCTTGGCCTTGGCCAGGGCGGGAAGCAGCATGGCCGCCAGAATCGCGATGATCGCGATCACGACGAGCAGTTCGATCAGGGTGAACCCTCCGCGGGCCGGGGGACGCTGTGAATCACGAGTAACGGGGAGGATGGTTTTCATGCGCAATTTGAAGATGGGGTTCAGCGAATGCCTCACATGTCGTTTATTATGGTTTAGCCGGACTCAACGTAGTCGGATCCCCCGGGTTTGTCATCAAGAGAAATTTACCGGCGCAACCGGGCGAGGGAACGGAACGGCTGCGGATAACATTAGTTGACGAAATCAAAGGATTACCATTTAATCCGCTTATGCAAATCGAAAGTCTCAAGGTTTTCTGCGATCTGGCAGAAACCGAAAGTTTCACCAAGGCCGCCCAAATCAACAACGTCACCCAGTCCGCCGTCAGTCAGCAGATCAGTTCGCTCGAGCGCCAGTTCAAATCGCTGCTGATTGAGCGCAGCAAGAAAAAATTCCGCCTGACCCGCGAAGGGGAGGTGCTTTACGATTTCAGCAAGCAGATCATTCAGACCTACGACGGTTTGCACAACAAGCTCCAGGAGATCAAGGACGTCATTTCCGGCACGATCCGCGTCGCCACGATTTACAGCATCGGGTTGCATGATCTGCCGCCGTACATCAAAAAATTCCTCAAGAGCTACCCCACGGTGCATGTGCATGTGGAGTACCGGCGCGCCAATCAGGTGTATGAGGATGTCTTGAGCAACATTGTGGACCTCGGCCTGGTGGCGTATCCGACCAGGGATGCCAAACTGGAGATCGTGCCGCTGCACAAGGATCCGCTGGTGCTGATCTGCCATCCGCAACATCCGTTTGCCAAACAAAAGTCCATCCAGCTGCCCGCCATTGCGGGGCAGAAATTTGTGGGGTTTGAGCCGGACATTCCCACCCGCAAGGCCATTGATAAAATCCTGAAGGACCGCGAGGTGGACGTGAAGACCGTGATGGAGTTCGACAACATCGAAACCGTGAAGCGCGCGGTGGAAATTGACGCCGGCATTGCCATTGTGCCCCTGGGCACCCTGAGCCAGGAAATCGCCAAACAAACGCTGGCGGCCATCGCCATAGAGGATTCCGAGCTGTTCCGCCCGCTCGCCGCCATCTACAAGAAAAGCAAGGTGCTCTCCCCGGCGATGAAACAATTCATCGCCATCCTCAGGGAAGGCGCCGCGAAAGCCTGAACTCATGAGCATCCCAGTGACCGCCCGCTTTCCCGTGGCCCGGCCCCGACGGTTGCGCCGGACGGCGGCGCTGCGCCGGCTGGTGGGGGAGACCCATTTGCGCGCCGCGCAACTCGTGCTCCCGCTCTTCGCGCGCCCGGGCAAAAAAATCCGCAGGCCCATCCGCGCCATGCCGGGCGTGTTCCAGCTTTCGCCCGACGAATTGTTGCGCGAAGCGGTCCGGGCGCACCAGGCGGGCGTGCCCGCGGTGCTGCTCTTCGGCATTCCGGATCGCAAGGATGCGCGCGCTTCCGGCGCTTATGCCCAAAACGGCATCGTGCAGCAGACGGTCCGGCTGTTGAAACGGGAGCTGCCGGATTTGCTGGTCGTGACTGACGTGTGTCTGTGCGAGTACATGAGCCACGGACATTGCGGAGTGGTCCGGTCGGACTCGCGCGGGACGCGGATTCTGAATGATCCTTCGCTGGTATTGCTGGCGCGCACGGCGGTGAGCCACGCGGCGGCGGGGGCGGATTTGGTGGCGCCCAGCGACATGATGGATGGCCGGGTTGGCGCAATCCGCCGCGCGCTGGACACCGCGGGTTTCACCGAGACGCCCATCATGGCGTATGCGGCAAAATTCGCCTCGGCCTACTACGGACCGTTTCGCGAAGCTGCAGAATCCACGCCGCAGTTTGGCGACCGGCGCAGTTACCAGATGGATGGCGGCAACGCGGAGGAGGCGCTGCGTGAGGTGGCGCTGGACATTCAGGAAGGCGCGGACATTGTCATGGTCAAACCGGCGCTGGCCTATTTGGACATCCTGCACCGCGTCAAGCGGGAGTTCGGTTATCCCACCGCCGCGTACGCGGTCAGCGCGGAACATGCGATGATCAAGGCGGCGGCGGCAAATGGTTGGATTGATGAGCGCGCCGTGACCTTGGAGAGCCTGCAGGCCATGCGTCGGGCGGGGGCGGACATCCTGATCACGTACGCCGCGGTCGAAGTCGCGCAATGGCTCGCAGCGTGAAGCGGCGGCGGGCCGCGGGCACTCCCCGGATGGCCCGGGTCATTGGGCGGGTTTGCTGGCGGAGAGCAGGGCGAACAACACCAGCAGCACGATGATGACGCCGACGGAGATGGCGGCGATCAGGAAAATCTTGTTCCCCTTGTTCTCCTTCTTGGTGAAGGCCTTGCTGGTGGCCCCTTCCGGCCGGCGACCGCCTTGTTCCAGGTCGGTCAAACTCACGCCACGCTGCACACTGGTGGGAATTTCCGAGGTGGGTTTCGCGGCGGCGGGTTTGGCGGGAGCGGCGGCGGGCGCCGCCGCGCCTTCCACCTCCAGCCGCAGTTCCACCTGGCCCAGACGCAAAATCTGCCCCGGTTTCAACACGGTGGCTTCCGTGACGCGGGTGCCGTTGATGAAGGTGCCGTTCGTCGAATTGAGGTCGTTGACCACGACGTCTTGCCCGCGCAGATACACCTCGCAGTGATGACTGGAAACGGACGACTCGGCGATCGCGAAGGTGTTGTCGTCCATGCGTCCGATGGTGGTTTTGTCCACCGCCAACTCATGTGAACGGCCCGCCATGTCCTGGCTGAGTATGATGAGCTTCGCCATAATGTCCTGCTTCGTGGGCAAATTAACGGGTGCGGCAAATTCAAGTCAAACGTAAAGGTGGACGGCCGCGGCTTCTGCGGCGCGGCGGTCGCCCGGGCGGGAGCCGGCAGGGGGATGGTCTTGAAGCTTTGAATTTGACGGGCGGCTGCATTAGTCTGTGCGCGCTTATGAGTTCCAGGCATTTCAAGGTTGCGGCGCTGGCCGGTGACGGCATCGGGCCGGAAGTGATGCGCGAGGCCATCAAGGTGTTGCGGGCCGCAGAAACGAAATTCGGTTTTACGCTGCAGATGACGGAAGCGCCCGTCGGCTGGGCTGGCATTGATGCAGCCGGAAAGGCGCTGCCCGAGGCGACGCTGGCCTTGTGCCGGGAATCCGACGCGATTCTGTTTGGCTCGGTGGGGCTGCCCGATCGCGATCCCACGTTGCCGAAAGAGGAGCGCCCGGAGCGCGCCGCCTTGCTGCGGATCCGCAAGGAGTTTGGTTTGTTTGCCAACTTGCGTCCGGTGACCTTGCCCAAGGCGCTGGCTGCCGCCTGTCCGTTGACCCCCAGCCGCCAGGGCGCGGGCATCAACATCCTGGTGGTGCGCGAGCTTACCGGCGGGATGTACTTCGGTCAGCCCAAACAGACCGGGACGCTGCCGGACGGCCAGCGCCGCGCCGTGGACACGATGGTTTACACCACGACGGAGATTGAACGCATCGCGCACGTAGGCTTCCAGGCGGCGCGGTTGCGCCACAAAAAACTCACGAGCATTGACAAGGCGAACGTGCTGGAAAACGGCATTCTGTGGCGCGAAACCGTCACGCAAATCGGCAAGCAGTATCCCGAGGTCGCCCTGGAACACATGTTCGTGGACAACGCCGCGATGCAATTAATTCTGCGCCCGACGCAGTTTGACGTGCTGCTTTGTGAAAACATGTTTGGCGATATTTTGAGCGACGAGGCGGCGGCACTCGGCGGATCGCTCGGTCTGCTGCCCAGCGCCAGTTTGGGCGCCACACACGGGGGCAACACGTTCGGCTTTTACGAACCTGCCGGCGGCACGGCGCCGGACCTGGCCGGCAGAGACCTGGCCAATCCCATCGCGCAGATTTTGTCCGGTGCGCTGATGTTGCGGCACAGCTTTGGCCTGAACGAGGCCGCGGAGGCCATCGAAAATGCGGTGACGCAGGCGATCAACGCCGGCTGCCGCACCGGCGACATTTTCAATCCCGATGAACCCACGGCCCGCCGGGTCGGCACCCGCGCCATGGGGGATGCCATCGTCGCCGCCTTGTGAAGTTAATCCGTCCGCGCCCCGTTCCTGAAGCTGCCGGCGTCGGGCGCGCGTCCGGGCGGGGCGGACGCCCTGGGTGACCGCCGTTGCAAATCCGGCTGGTTGTCCCGCCGCAATTCGGTTAGACAGGCAGCCGCCGGCGCATGGGGTCGGCAACAAATCAAGCATGGGCGAAAAATCCATTCTCATCATCGGCGCCGGGGTGGCCGGTCTGGCCACCGGTTGCTTTGGCCGGATGAACGGTTACCGCACGCGCATTCTCGAACATCATTCGGAGGCGGGTGGCGTGGCCAAAGCCTGGCGCAACAAGGATTATCTGATTGACGGGGGGGTGCATTATCTCATGGGACACCGTCCAGGTTCGGCCTGTTACGACCTGTACCGCGAACTGGGCATTCTGAACGGACGCGCTTATCCGGACCTGCTCAACTATTGCGATTTCACCGATGAAGCCACGGGGCAGCGGATCAGTTTCACCGACGACCTCGCCCAGCTGGCGCGGGATCTGGACCGGCTTGCTCCCGAAGATGCGGCCGCCACCGCCGATTTCATCCGCGGCATCCGCGCGTTTCAACGGATTGACATGTTCGCGCTCATGCAGACGCCGCTGGAACTGATGGGCTGGCGCGGCGCGGCCCGACAGGCGTGGCGCCTCCGCGGCGTCTGGCGCTATTTGGGCGGCGCGTACAATCGTCCCACCCGCGAATTCTGCCGGCGTTTCAAAAACCCGGTCCTGCGGCGCGTCATGCAGCATCTCTTTCTGCCGGAAATGCCGATGTGGTTTGTGCTGCTGATCCTGTCACTGCTGGCCAACCGCCAGATGGGTTTGCTGGCGCGCAGTTGCCAGGATTTTGTGGAAAGCCTGTCGGAACGTTACCTCGGGCTGGGAGGGGAACTGACTTGCAACGCCACGGTGGCGGAAATTCTCGTGGAAAATCATCGCGCGGTGGGCGTGCGTCTGGCGAATGGCGAAACGCACCGGGCCGACGTCGTGGTGGCCGCCGGCGACGGCACGAACACCCTCTTCAAATTGTTGGGCGGAAAATATGTCGGGCCGACCATCCGGAAGCGGTATGCCACCTGGCCGCAGCTCAAACCCGTGGTGACGCTCAGTTTGGGCGTGCGCCGGGATTTCACGAATGAAACGCCGCTGCGGTTCCTGTTGCTGCGCGAGACGCTCACCATAGGCCACCAGACCATTGACGGATTTCCCATTCGCATCTTCAACTACGGAGCAGGCTTTGCGCCCGCCGGCCGCACGGTCTTCCAAGTCCTGCTGCTGACCGACTGGAAATTTTGGAACGACCTGATCCAGGATCGTGCGCGGTATCAAGCGGAGAAGGAGCGCGTTTCCAAGGAAATCCTGGCGCGGTTGGAGCCGCATTATCCGGGTATCACCGGCCAGGTGGAACTGGTGGACATGGCCACGCCGCATACGACCTGGCGCTTCACGCTCAACAACGAGGGCGCGTTCATGGGCTGGTCGCCCACTCCCGTTGCGCTGCGCACTCCGTTCAAAAAAACCCTGCCCGGACTGGCCAATTTTTACATGGCCGGTCAGTGGGTCATGCCCGGGGGCGGCATCCCGCCCTGCCTCTATTCCGGCCGCCACGTCATCCAACTGCTCTGCCGCGCCGACGGTAAAAAGTTCGTCACGTCCACGGCCTGATGGGCGGGAGACCGTGGTGAAAATCAAGCCGCGCTTCCCCTGAACGAGAAGCGCGGGACGGTCGCTGGCCGAAATTTATTTCTGCTTGAGAATGTTCAGCGCGTCAGCCGCGTCTTTTTGCACGGCCAGATCGGGGTAATTCAGGAAGGGCTCGATGGTCGGGACGAGACTGCGATCGCCCAGCACCGCCAGCGTGCGAATGGAGTCCCGGATCACGTTTTTGTCGCTATGCTTGAGCAACGGGGTGATTTCCGGAATTGCGCTCTGTGCTTTCAATCCACGCAGCGCCTTCAAACCGTCAATGATCTCCCCCTTTTCCTTGCCCTTCAATAGGACGGCAATGCTTTGAATTTCCGATTCCGTGACGTCGGCATTGACCACGCCCAGGACGCGCGCCGCCTTCCGCACGACCGCCTTGCGATTGTCCTTCAGCAGCGGCTTGATGGCCGCCTGCGCCGTCTGGCTGGTGGGATAATTTTTCTCAATCTCGGCCAGTCCCCGGATCACCACTTTTTCCTTGGGCGAAGCCAGGTCGGCGATCAACTGGGTCTCGCTTTTGGGGGCGGCCGGTGCCGTGATTGAACTGAACACCAGCGCGGCCAGGGTCAACGCGCCAACGAAACTGCGTTTGGTTGTCATTTGCATAAACATTATTTCAGAATTTTATGGTTCGGCGGTCTGACGCGACATGGGCACAGCATCGTGCCTGCGCCCCATCGTGTCTGCTCACCGCTCGATTGCGGAGACTAATAAAGCATCCGACCTTGTCAACTGGGTTCGACGGCTTATGCTGTGATGCCGCGTCCGCGCCGGAAATTTGCCGACGCTCCGGACGCCGGTATGAAAGCCTTGCAACTCACCGCGTTTGGCGTGCCTGGTCAGTTTGAACTGCGCCAACTGGCCGATCCGCTCCCCGGCCTCGGGGAAGTGGTGGTGGAGGTTTGGGCGTGCGGCCTCAACCATCTGGATCTGTGGCTCGAAGCTGACGGACTGCCCATCCGCGTGCCACTGCCGCGCACGCCCGGCGGGGAGGTGGCGGGCCGCATCATCCGAGTCGGCAGCGACGTGGCCGACTGGCAACCGGGGGATCGCGTCGTGGTGCAGTCCAATTTTTCCTGCGGCGAGTGCGAATTTTGTCAGCGTGGGGAAACCTCCGTTTGCCTGAAAGGAGAACTGCTGGGGGTGCATCGCGATGGCGGTTTTGCCGAACAAGTCCTGGTGCCGGCCGGCGCCCTGGTGTCGCTCCCCGCCTCGCTGGATTACACCACGGCCGCGGCCTTGACGCTGGCCGGCAGCACGGCCATGCACATGCTGACGGATCGCGTTCAGGTGCGTCCCGACGATTTTGTTTTGGTCGTGGGCGGCGCGAGCGGGGTTGGTTCGGCGGCGATTCAAATTGCGCGGCAGTTGGGCGCGCGGGTCATCAGTACGGGTTCGACGGAGGCCAAGCGCGACCTCGCCCGGCGGTTGGGCGCGGAATGTGTCGTGGACCCGACCGCTCCAAACTGGCCGATGGCCGTGCGTCAACACACCGGGCGACGGGGCGTGGATTTGATCATTGAACATGTGGGGGGCGAGGTGCTGTCGCGCTGCTTCGAGTGCCTGGCTCGCAATGGCACCATCGTGACCTGTGGGGCCACGGCGGGGCGCGAGCTCAAGCTTGACCTCTGGCCGTTCTTTGTCAAACAGCAGCGGCTCATCGGGAGTTACGGCCGGAATCGCGCCGATTTGCAGGCGACATTGGATTGGGCGGCCGCCGGCAAACTTAAACCCGTCATTGATTCCCTCTTCCCACTGGCGAATGTGCCGGCGGCCTACGCGAAACTGCGCTCGCGCCAGGTCCTTGGCAAGGTGCTGATCGCGGTGGAAAGCTCGGCGTGATGGGCGCAATGCGATTCGTCTGCCTGCCGCTGCGGCGCTCGCTTCATCCAGCGTTGCAGGCCAGTTTCCCAATAACGTCGCGTGAATCCTGAACCCTTCATTCCGTAACCTGGTCGAAATGGAATTGTTGATGAGCGAGTTGAGACAGCGATTGCCGAAGGAAATCCTCGTGCCGGTGGCGGCACTGAGTCTGGCGTCGTGCGTTTGCATCATGCTGGTTGGGGGCCGCGCCTTTTTCACCGGTTGGATGAAGTATTTCTTTTTGTTGTGGAATTTGTTCCTTGCCTGGCCGCCGCTCCTTTTTGCGGTGTTGGCCGCAGGACGGTTCCGGCAAACGGTTTCCGGGCAGAGATTGTCCGGTTGGTTCTGGGGGTGGAGTTTTCTGTGGCTGCTTTTCCTGCCCAATACCGCCTACATCTTCACCGATCTGATGCATCTGCAGGATCGCCGGTTTTTTAATTTCTGGCTGGATTTGGCCGTAATCCTGTCCTGCGCGCTTACCGGGTTGATTTTGGGGTTCGTTTCTTGGTTTCTGATGCAGACGATGGTTGCCAGACGTTATGGTCGCGCGGTGGGCTGGGGTTTCGTCGCCGTTACTGCCGTTTTGAGCAGTTTTGGCATTTATTTGGGACGGTTTTTGCGCTTCAACAGTTGGGATGTCTTCGCGCAACCCACGCGGCTTTACCAGGGCATCAGCTCCTTCACATCCGCGCAACCGCATCATCTCGCGTTCTTCGTCCTGTTCGCCGTGTTTTTGTTCGTCACCTACCTGATGCTCTACGCATTGACGTGGCTTTCGTCGATCCGGCTCATGGAGGAAACACCAGCAGCGCCGGGCAGCGCGCCGGCCGTTTTGCCGGAGCATGGTGAGCCGACTGGTGGTCAGAAAGCCGCGGACGGCGCGGTTGAAACTTAATTTGCGGTCGCGGCTTTTTTGACGGCGGCCACCAGCTCTTCCACCGTCCACTGGTTGCCGTTGAATTGTTCCTGGATGCGGCCCTGCGTATCCAGCACCACCGTGCGCAGATTGTGCGAGATGCTCCCGCCTTCTTCCGGCACCACCATCAAGTCCAGTTCCGGACCAAATTTGTTGAGCACGTCGCGCGGCGCGGTGGCAAAGAGCCAGCGGTCGGCGTTCTCGTGCCGATAAAACTTGGCGTAATTCTGCAACACTTCAGGATGATCATGCTCCGGATCGAAGGAGATCGAAATAAATTGCCAGTTGGTGATGGCCGGAGCGTTGGTGAGCAGCAGTTCCCGGGCGGCGGCAAAATTATTACCCATGCGCGGACAAAAATCCGGCAGCGGACAACGGGTGAAAATGAAGGTGAACGCCACCGCGCGCCCGCGAAAATCCGAGAAATGCACCGTGCGCCCATCCTCGGCCACGAAGCCGTAGTCGGGGATGGTGTCGCCCGGCTCCAGCTCCTTCACCAGCTGATAGCCGGCCGGCGCATTGGTGACGACGGCGGGGGCGGTGCTTTGACCCGTTCGTTTGATGTTTTGGATCCAGTGGGTGTCCGCCGTGGCGACCAGTTGAAACGTGATTTCGTCGTCGCGGTGGAGGCCGGTCAGTTCGTTGGTGTGGCGCACGTTCAGCTCCATCGTCATGGCCGGCATGTAATCGGGAATGGCCTCGTGGCGGACCACCAGCGTGTGTCCACCTTCGGGCACGGAGCGCACCACCCCCCGCACGTCAAACACCTGCTCTGTAGGGGAGGCAGGCGCCCTGGTTTTATCCGACCGTTCACATCCGGTTAGGAACATCAGCGACACCACGAGAGAGAGACCCAGCAAGGATTTCATATTTTTTCCGACTCCGACCGTAATGCATCGAGAAAGGTGACAATCGCGGCCGGCGTTTCGGTGCGCATGCCGTCGAAATACCGCCGCACGCGGCCGCTCCGATCCACCACGGCAATCCGGTCCGTGTCCGCAAACCCGCCCGGCATCAGATCGGCCTGGGCCGCGGGCGCCCGCCCCAGGAAGCTGGTTGCAATGAGCGCGTATAAATCGGATTTTCGCCCCGTCAACATCTGCCAGCGGTTCGGATCCGTTCCAAACTGGGCCCCAAATTTCGCCAACACCGGCGGCGTGTCGGAAGCGGGGTCCACGGTGAGCGACAACAGTTGCACATCCGGTTGCGCTTTGGTGAGACGCTGGACTTCGGCCATCTGATGATTCACCTGCAAACAGGAGATGGAGCAGCTGGTGTGAATGAAGTTCACCACCAGAAATTTGCCCGCCACGCCCGCGCTGGTGGTCAGTTGGCCGAGTTGATTCGTCAGCGCAAACGCGGTGAGCCGGCGGTGCGATTGGGCCTCGGAGGTCAAGGGCTGCGGAGCCGGTGACGCCGGCCAGAGCAGGACCAGCCCCGCCCCCACCGCAACCAGCAGCGCGATGAACCCGTAAAACAATTTCAGGTCGCGCCCGCCCGCGTCCGCCCGTCGTTGGGGAACGGCAACCCCGCTGTCGCTGCCGCTCATGGCCGGACGGGTTGCGCCGTGTAACCAGCCTTTTTGATCGTCGCCACCAACTGCGCGGCACTGATCCGATTCGTGTCATAGGCCACCACCGCCAGCCGGTTCGCAAAAGTGACCTGTGCGCGGACCACGCCGCGAGTCTCCTTGAGCTCGGCGGTCAGCCCGCCGGCGCAGCCGTCACAGTGCATGCCGGTAATTTTGAAGCGATTGGTGGCATTGGCGGTCACGGCCGTTTGCTCTCCGGCCCCGACCCCCCACAGTCCGCCCAGCAGCAGCGTGAACAGCAGTTTGGTTTTCATACGCATCCGGTCCTAGCTTGTCATAAAATATCTCCCTCCGCCAGTACGCCGGCGTTATGGCCCGGAAAATCAGTCCGGGCTACCAGCCGAGCACATGCGCGAAAACCAGCGGCGCAACAATGGTCGCATCCGATTCGATGATGAACTTGGGCGTCTTCACGCCGAGTTTGCCCCAGGTGATCTTTTCGTTTGGCACCGCGCCGGAATAGCTTCCGTAACTCGTGGTGGAATCGCTGATCTGACAAAAATATCCCCAGAGCGGCACGTTGGCGCGGCCCAGGTCTTGATGCAACATCGGCACGACGCAAATCGGAAAATCCCCGGAAATGCCACCGCCAATCTGAAACATGCCGAGCGTGCTTTTCTTCGTCGCGGTCTTGGAATAGAACTCCGCCAGCCAGGTCATGTATTCGATGCCGGTGCGCACGGTATGCACATTGTTGATCTCACCGCGGATCACCGCCGCCGCGAACATGTTGCCCAGCGTGGAATCCTCCCAGCCCGGTACCACGATGGGCAGGTTTTTTTCCGCCGCCGCCAGCATCCAGGAATCCTTTGGGTTGATCTGATAGTATTTCCTGTACTTTCCGCCGCGCAAAACCTGATACAAAAATTCATGCGGGAAAAAGCGCACTCCCTTGCGATCCGCCGCCGCCCAGACTTCCAGCATGGCTTTTTCCATGCGGCGCATCGCTTCGCCTTCCGGAATGCACGTGTCCGTGACGCGGTTCATGTGGCGTTCCAGCAGCGCTTGCTCGTCCTCGGCGCTCAGGCTGCGATAGTGCGGCACGCGCTCGTAATAATCATGCGCGACCAGATTGAAAACGTCCTCCTCCAGATTGGCGCCCGTGCAGGTGATGAGCTGCACCTTGTCGCGACGGATCATTTCCGCGAGCGACAAGCCCAGTTCCGCCGTGCTC
Source organism: Verrucomicrobiota bacterium (assembly GCA_029573725.1). Classification (GTDB taxonomy): domain Bacteria; phylum Verrucomicrobiota; class Verrucomicrobiia; order Limisphaerales; family JADLHS01; genus JADLHS01. The sequence goes on along the minus strand of JAKQDQ010000006.1, from coordinate 18,228 downwards.
ATGGCGCCGCCCAGGGTGATCATCATTTTGCCGCCGGCGGCCAGATGCGCGGAATAACCATTGGCTGCGTCAATCAATGCGGCCGCGTTGAAATGACGATAGTGATGCTGAATGAACCGCGAAACGGGTCCGCCCGCCGGTTTCGATTTGGAAGCCTTCAATTTTTTCATGTTCAACCGCCTCATGGTAGCAAGTGCCTGCGAAACGAAAACCTAAAAACCGTTTGCCGCAATGGGCCGCGCGTGGTTGGAAACTAAAAACAGAAACTAAAAACAAGCTTGCATCAGTCTGGCGATCAGGCAAGATGGCGCTCCCTTATCGCGGGGTGGAGCAGCCCGGTAGCTCGTCAGGCTCATAACCTGAAGGTCCTAGGTTCAAATCCTAGCCCCGCAACCAATTTTTACGGCCTTGTGAGCCTGGTCTCACAAGGCCATTTTCGTGGTGTCGTTCATCCCAACCCGCCCGTCTCCCGTGGCGCTCCACGCCACCGGTCTTCGTTCCGCGCCGACCGCCGTTTGCGGTTCAAGCGCAATTCCATCCAGCGCAATTCCAGTTTGACTCGTTCGCGCATTTGTCCAGTGTAACCGGCAGATGCAACGGAATGAGCAGCGTCTGCCGCTGGCGCCCCGCGACGCGGCGGCGTGGCAACAGGCGCAGGCGCATTTGCTGGGCGGGCAGGGCGGGGTGGCGCTCCGGATCTACCGCCAACTGATCCGTCGCTATTCTCAAAGTGCCGAGCTGTGGTTTGAACTGGGCAACGCGGCGGCAGGCGCATTGGATTTCGTCCAGGCCAATCAGGCGTATCAACGCGCCCGGGAGTTGGCGCCGAACCATGCGGCGCTGCTGGGTGCGATTGGCCAACAGTACCTGGGACTGCGCCAGTTGGATGACGCCCGCGCCTGTTTTGAGCAAGCCCTCGGCGCGGCACCGGATCAGGTGGACGCGCACATCAATCTGGCCGTGTGGTTTGAGAAGGAGCGGCGACTGGAGGAGGCCTGGGACTGCGTGGAGGCCTGTCGGCGACAGCATCCGCGCGACGATCAGGTGCGTTATTTCCGCGCGTTTCTGTTGCACCGCCGGCAGCAGCCGGGGGCGGCAGAGACGGAGTTGCGCGATCTGATCCGCGACGGCCCGCAGTATCCCTATGTCAAATATGCCGCGCGCCATCTGCTCGGGGTGGTGTTGGATCAACTGGGGCACTACGAGGAGGCGCTCAAGTGGTTGCGCGAAGCCAAGGCGCAGGTGCGCTTGATCACGGACACCCGTCAGCTGGAACGTCATTACGACGCGGCGGATCGTCAGCGGCGCGCCCTGCTGGCCCAATTAACGCCCGCCCATCTCCGCCGGTGGCGCGCCGAGGCGCCCGCCACCGTGGATCGTCAGCAAATGGCCTTTCTTGGCGGGCATCCACGCAGTGGCACGACGTTGCTGGAGCAGGTGCTGGACGCACACCCGGACGTGCTCGCGTTTGACGAACCCACGGCGTTCACGCAGGAAATCGCCAATCCACTGACCCTGGGGGCGGGGGCCCTGTTCAGCCAGGCGGCGTTGGATGCGCTGCCCGCCGCGCGCCGGGCCGACCTGCGGCAGCGGTATCGCAAAAGCCTGTTGCGCGAGATTCCGGGTGAGCCGGCGGCCCGGGTGTTGCTGGATAAAAATCCTTCGCCGACCATGTCGTTGAATTTATGGCTGCGCGTTTACCCCGAGCTGAAGGTCATCATCGCGCTGCGCGACCCGCGCGACGTCATCATCAGTTGCTTCTTTCTGAACATCATGTTGAACGCCACCAACGTGAACTTTTTGAGCCTCGAACGGACCGTCAAACATTACGCGGATTTGATGGACGTCTGGCTGCGCCTGCGCGAATTGGGCGGTTTTGACTGGATTGAAACGCGCTACGAAGACGTGGTCGCCAACCTGAGCGAAGAAGGCCGGCGCGTCACCGCCTTCCTGGGTCTGACCTGGCATCCGGATCAGGCGCGTTATCATGAGACGGCGCGACGCAAGGTGCTGTACGCGCCGACCTATCATGATGTCACCCAGCCGGTTTATCGTCGCGCAATGGGGCGGTGGCAGCATTATGCCGCCGCGCTCGAGCCGCTCCAATCACGCCTCGCGCCGTTTTGCCGCGCCTTTGGCTACGGAGCTTGAAGGGACCGCGCGCTGGTCGGCCGCCTCCAGCACGAAGAAGAATTCGCTGCCGCGACCCGGAACACTTTGCACGCCCACCCGGCCGCCGTGGGCGACGATGATTTCCCGGACGATGGACAGTCCCAGTCCCGCGCCGGTTTTGGCTTGTCCGGGCACCCGGAAAAAGCGGTCGAAAATCCGCGCCTGGTGTTCGGGCGCCACTCCGGGGCCGCGATCGGTCACGCTGAAACGCACCTGGCCATCGGGCAGGCGCTGGGCCGCCACCAGAATCTCTCCCTGGGGCGGGGAATGTTTCATCGCGTTGGCGATGAAGTTCTGAAACACGTGCCCGATCTGCTGCCGATCCACCAGGACCGCCGGCAAATCCGCCGGCAGGCGCGTCAACAGTTGGAAACCCCGGGCGGTGATCAGCGTGCGCGCTTCTTCGAGACTTCCCGTGACCAACTCCCGCGCCGGGACGATTTCCCGGTTCAAACTGGAGTCACCGGCCTCGAGTCGCGCAATATCCAGCAGCGCATCCAGCATGCGCAGCAACCGCTCGGAATCCTTCCGCGCCGTCTCCACCAAACCGGCCTGCGCCGGGGTCAGCGGTCCCACGCTTTTTTCATGCAGCATGTGCAGCACCATGCGCACGCTGGTCAAGGGCGTTTTCAGCTCGTGACTGACCGTGCCCACCAGATTGGTTTTGGCATCGTCCAGCAGCCGGAAGCGCGTGACGTCATGGAGCACCACCGCCACTCCAATCGTTTGGGCCTCGGCCTCGCGCATGATGTGCAGGCGCGGCAGAAAGGCGCGCTCCTGATCCGCGAGTCGCAGCGTCAGCACCGCTTCAAAGCTGTCCGGCAAAAAATCCTGATTTTCCGCCAGCACCCGCTCCACGGCGGTCACCAGTCTGGGCGGCAACGCGCCGTGCAACCCCAGTTGGGCGCTGAGTTCCTCCGCGGCGCGATTGCTCAGTTCGATCCGTCCCTGCGGATCGAGGATGAACACCGGGTCGGAGAAGGAGGCCAGCGCCGCCTCCATGGTGCGATGCAGCCGGACGATTTGTTCCGTGGTGCTTTGCCGGTACGTGTGCAGTTGCGCGGCCATTTTGTTGAAGGTCCCGGCCAGTTCTCCCAGCTCATCCGCGGAGAGCACCGGCACGGTCTGCGCCAGATTGCCGGCCCCGATTTCGCGCGCCGCATTGGTCAGGGTTTGGATCGGGCGCAGAATGGCGCGGCTGAGTTTGTAGCTGGCGTAACCCAGCAGCAGCAGCGCCCCGCCCAGGCTCAGGCTCAAGACCCCGATGATGGTGCGGTTGGTTTGCTTGATGGTGTCGGCAATGCCGAAAATGTTCTGCTTGCTGGCCTCCCGCCAGCGGTTCAGCAGCACATCGATCGCCAGTTTTTTCGGAATGATTTGCCGGTCATAAATCGCGTGCTGTTCGGCCGCCGCCACCTCCGGACGGAACATCTGCGCGCCCTCGAACCGCAATGCCACAAAGTTCGTCCGCAACTGCTGCAACAAATCCGCCTCCGCTTGCGCCGTCAGATTGGAGGATTGCGCCGTCAGTTGCGCCTCAAACAAACGGGCGTTGTCATCGAACATCTCCCGCACGGTGGCCGGCTCTTCCGTGCGCGAGCGCTGCAACGCGGTGTCCATGCGGTCCAGTGTCACCGTCATTTGCGTCGCGGCATTGTCCCGCTGGTAGTTCTCCGTGATCGTCCGGCTCACGCTCGCCGCCAGGCGTGAAACCAGCACCAGCGCGAAACCGCCCACCGCGATCAGGATCAGCACGAACGGAATGAGATGCAGGAAAATGCGGGTGCGCAGCATGGGGCCGGACCTCCGTTCACGGGGCTAAATGCCCATTTTCTTCTTCCGCTCATACAACGTGCCCCGGGAAATGCCCAGCAGCTGGGCCGCCTCTTCCATGGTCCGCGTCTGTGCCAGCACCCGGCGGATGTGTTCGGTTTCAATTTGTTCCAGTGACACCTTCATGCCCACGCTCACCCCGGCGGGCGCCCCCGGGGGCCGGGGGCCCAGCTGGTCGGGCAAATCCGCCGGCACGATCTCCCGGCCGTTGGCGAAAATGACCGCATGTTCAATCGCGTTGCGCAACTCGCGCAAATTGCCCGGCCACGGGTAGGTTTCCAGCGTCTGCCACGCCGCGCTGGACAAGCCGGTCACGGGTTTGCCGCATTGCGCGCCGAAGAACTTGAGGCAGCCGGTCGCCAGCACTTTGAGATCGCGCGGCCGCTCGCGCAACGGCGGCATCCGGATGCCGATCACGTTCAGCCGGTAAAACAGGTCTTCGCGGAAGGTTTTTTCCTGCACCGCCGCTTCGAGATTGCGGTTGGTGGCGGCGATCACCCGCACGTTGGCCCGGCGGGTCTTGGCTTCTCCGACCCGTTCGTATTCCTTTTCCTGCAACAGTCGCAACAGCTTGGGTTGAATCGCCACCGGCAGTTCACCGATCTCATCCAGGAACAGCGTTCCGCCGTCGGCCAGGGCCACCTTGCCCCAGGTATCGCTCGACGCCCCGGTGTACGCCCCCTTCACCCGTCCGAAGAGTTCACTCTCCAACAACTCCGCCGAGAGGCTGGGGCAATTGATGGTGACGAACGGCCGGTCCCGGAACGGACTCCGTTCGTGCATCGCGCGCGCGAGGATGCTTTTGCCCGTGCCGCTCTCCCCCAGCAACAACACCGTGGCGGCGGAATTGGCCGCCCGAAACGCCTGGCTGAACACCCGTTCCATGGCCGGCTCCACCGATTCCATGACTGTCGGCGGGGCGTCGCCCGTCAGTTGGGCTTCCAGGTTGGCGATGCGCCCGGACAACGAGCGCGCCTCGCCGATTTTTCGCAGCAGTTGCCGGATCTGTTCCGGCGTGAAGGGCTTGGCAATGTAATCCTTGGCGCCCCGGCGCATCGCCTCCACGGCGTTGTCAATCGAGGCGTAGGCGGTGAACACCACGACGTCCAGATTTGCATTGCTGCGGCGCAGGCGGGGCAGCACCTCCAGCCCGTTCTCGCCCTCGAGCTTAAGGTCCAGAAAGCACAGGTCGAATTGTGCGCGCTCCAACTCACGCAACGCGGCGGCGGCGTCCGCCACCCCCACCACTTCATGCTCCAGACCCCGCAACATCACCGCCAGCGTGCTGCGAATGCTCGCTTCATCGTCGAGGATCAAAATACGCATGTGTTGGAGGGGGCGTTCAGAATGGATTTCAAGTTCCTGATCCGGTCCCGCAGCAATGCTAAAGGTCATGCGTCGGCGAGGCGAGCAGGTTTCTCGCCGCACATCCGGTCTGCCCGCGACCGGCATGAAATCGGGGAAAACACTCCCCGCGGGCCCGGGAGCCGACCGATTTTTGAACGAGGTTTGTGCAGAATCTGCACCTGCTTTCATGGTGTCGGAACGCTTCGCCGTGCCCGCGCGATTTTTCCTCGCAAATTTTCACTTCAATCCGCGCGGGGAATCGAGGAAATGCGGCTGGATTCAGCAGCCCTCCGCTTGGCGCCCGCCGCGGGGACGGTGGCCGGCGCGCCGGTTCGGAGTTTGTGGCACTGCCACTGCTAAAGCCACGCCGTGCGAGCGCCTCAATCCTGAATTGGGAAGCGGGACGAAACCATGATGCCGGTAACTGTGCTATTGCGGAGAGCCATTGCGTGCCGATGGCGTCGGTGGCTTCCCGTCCTTCTGCCGGGCTTGCTGCTGCCGCAAAGTGTTGGCGGGCAGGAACTGGCCACCCCCATCCGGCTGGGGTGGAATGCCGCGGCGGATCCTTACGTCGTTGGGTACGCCATTTATTATGGTCCGCCGGAAGCGGGGACGTTGAATCGTCTGGACGTCGGCACCCAGTTGGAATGTACGCTCTCCAATTTATACGTGGGAACGACCTATCGCATTTACGCGGTTTCCTATAACTTCCTCGGCTTGGAGAGCATCCCGTCCAACGAACTGCTCTACACGCCCACCGTGCCCGCCCTGCCGCCTGCCGGTAAAAACGGACGGCTGCTCCTGGTCCGATCCGCGGAGGGACACGTGCAATTGCGCACTTCTGCCGCCGCGGGCAGCCTCGGGGCGATTCAGTTCGCCGCCACCCCCACGGCCGCTTACTGGCAGACCCTCACCAATGTCACCGCCAATCACAGCGGTCAGATCATCGCAATGGATGCCGCGGCGGCGCGCGTACCCCAGCGCTTCTATCGCTTCGTCTCCGGCCCGCAACCCTGGCTTTCGCGCCTCACCATCACGCCCCAAGCCAACGGTACGGTGCGACTCGAATGGTTGACGCCACCGGGCGCGGTAACCCGGCTGCAATCCGCACCCAGTCCCAACGCGAGAATCTGGACAACACGCGCCACGATTACTTCTGATGCCGAAGGTCGTGCCGTTTACGTGGATGCCCTGACCGCAACCCCGGGTGCGCGATTTTACCGGGCGGTGCTGGCGGTCGAAGGTCAGGAGGGACGGGCGCGGTTCTGACGCCGGGTCGGTCCGGGCATTCCGCCCCCGGACAGTCCCCGGAGTGTGTCCGGTCCGCAACCGGAGGCCAGGGACTGGCTGAGGGGGTGCAATTGCACAATGGATGATGACCGACCGTCCAGAACAATCATCGTAAAGGGCGTTGACAACCCGGGTGCGGCTTCTCCCCCACCGTGGCATGGCCCGCAAGTTACGCGTGGAATATCCCGGGGCGGTTTTTCCATGTCGTTTCCAGGCAGCGCCACCTTGGCCACCGCATCTTCGCCACCGGATTTGGTTATCCAGAGCAATCATTGACAACGATGGCGTTGTTCGACAGTCTTGGCGCATGTCAAAACCGGCTTTGGGACGGGGTCTTGGCGCGTTGTTGGGCGGCGCTTCAGCCGTTGCAAAACCCGCGCCCGCCGGCCCGCTCCCCGTCAACACTGAATCTACAAACACGACCCTTCCCGGCGCCGCCGTTCCGCCGGTTGCCGGCGCGTCGTCAGCTGCCCCGACTCCTGGAGCGCGCGACCTCGTTCGCCGCATCCCGGTCAGCCAGGTCAAACCCTGTGCGTTTCAACCCCGCAAGGTTTTTTCCGCCGAGGCCCTGCAGGAGCTCGCGGATTCCATCAAGGAACAGGGCATCGTTCAGCCGCTGATCGTCCGGATGCAGGGCGGACAGTATGAATTGATTGCCGGTGAGCGGCGCTGGCGCGCCGCGCAACTGGCCGGGTTGACGGACGTGCCGGTCATTGTGCGCGAGGCGGACGACCGGACGGTGCTGGAGATGGCGCTCATTGAGAACCTGCAGCGCGAGAATCTCAACGCCATCGAGGAAGCGCTCGGGTTTTCCCAGCTGATCCAACAATTTCACCTCACCCAGGAGGCGGCGGCGGCCAAGGTGGGCAAGAGCCGCACCGTGGTGGCCAATGCCCTGCGTCTGCTCAAATTGCCGGGCGACGTGCAGGAATTGATCCGCGGCGGGCGGCTCTCGGTCGGCCACGCCAAGGTCATTCTGGGATTAACCCACCCGCTGCAACAAAGCCAGGCCGCCGAACGGGTCATCAAAGAGGATTTGAACGTGCGCCAGACGGAGGGGCTGGTGGCCAGATTCACCGCCAAGGGACCGGCGCGGCGCGCCGCCAATGCCGCCGCCCCCACGGATGCGCAAATCGCCAACCTGGAAAATAAAATCCGCGAACGGCTGGGAACGAAGGTCGCCCTCCACTACAAGAACGGCAAGGGGAAGCTGGAGGTTTGCTTCTTTAGCGAGGCGGAGCTCGAGGGGGTGCTGCAAATCCTGGGCGTCAACCCGGATTGATGGTCCGGTCATCCAGCGCGCGCCACGGATCCCGATCGCGGAATTTTTCCGTGCCTTGACCCGGGACTTTCGTGTATTTGAAGGGTCGATTTTTCGAAACAATTATGACAACTACTCCGGAATTGCGCGCCACGACCGCGCGCCAGCTGCAAACCAGCGAGTCGCGCGCCGCATCCCTGCATGCGTTCGTCGGTCTGGACGGCTTTGTGGACGAGATCCTGCACGTCGTGGACAAACGCGAAAGCGCGGAAAAATTCACCCGGCTGCCCACCATCGCCAAGTATGCCGAACGCCTGGCGCACGCCGCTGGACACAGCACCAACGTGGAACTGATCCGCCGCCAGACCAAGCTCGGCGGCAACGGTCCGATCATGGCCAACGCGCTCGCCAGTTTCGCGATGAAGGTTTGCTACCTCGGCAATCTGGGCTACCCCAACATCCACCCCGTCTTCGCCGATTTCTCCCGTCGCGCCGAGGTACACACGCTGGCCGAGCCGGGCTATACCGATGCCCTGGAATTCGAGGACGGCAAAATCATGTGCGGCAAACTGGCCGCGCTGTACGAGGTAAACTGGGAAAATTTGCAGCGCCGGTTTGGGGTGGACTCCTTGCTGGCGCGGATGCAGCAGGCCCAATTCCTCGCGTTTGCCAACTGGACCATGTTGACCGGCATGAACGACATCTGGGAGGCGGTCCAAAGGGAGGTTTGCCCCAAACTCACCGGGCTGCGGCGCACCATCTTCTTTGATCTTGCCGATCCCGAAAAGCGCACGCACGCGGATGTGTTGCGCGCGCTCGGCCTGATCACCGGATTTGAGAAGTACTTCGATGCCATCCTCGGTTTGAACGAAAAGGAGGCTTACGAAATCGGCGGACACTTGGACCTGGACACGAGCCAGCGCACGCCCGACGGGTTGCTGGCGCTCGCGCAGCAGATCCATGCGCGGCTCCAGATCAACACCGTGGTCATCCATCCGGTCAGCTACGCCCTGGCCGTGAGCGCCAACGATACGGCGTTGGTGGAGGGGCCGTACACCCCCCAGCCGTTGATCACCACCGGTGCGGGCGATCATTTCAACGCCGGCTTTTGTCTCGGCAAACTGCTCGGTTTCAAAAACGCCCAGGCTCTGTTGACTGGCGTCAGCACCAGCGGATTTTATGTGCGCACCGGGAAGAGTCCCGCAGTGGCGGATCTGGCCGGTTTCCTGCAAAACTGGCCCGGCACTGCCTGACCGGATTTTTGTCGCGTCACCCTCCATCACGAAAACATTTTGAATCGCCACCCGCTGATGAAGTCGAGACGGTATCCCCGCGGACACCGGGTGGCTCGCGGCTGGGTTCCTTTTCCCGGACTCCGCCACTTCCTGCTGCACCGGGACGCATGATTTTGGAAGTGCTCAAATACGGCCATCCGGTGCTGCGCCAGAAAGGGGCGCAGCTCTCCCGGGTCACCGCGGAACACCGACAGCTGATCGCCGACATGTTCGAGACGATGTACGCCGCCCATGGCATCGGGCTGGCGGCGCAGCAGGTGGGCCACGCGCTGCAACTCACCGTGCTGGATTTGCGCGGCGTGAAAGACCGCCCTTCCACACTGGTGGTGGCGGGGAAAACCCTGGACGTGGGGCAATTCATGCCGCTGGTGTTGATCAATCCTGAAATTCAACCGCTGAACGCCGCCGTGCTGGGACCGGAAGGATGCCTGAGCTTCCCCGAACTTTACGGCGACGTGTTGCGGCCCGAATCCGTCCTGGTCAAGGCGTGGAATGCCCAGGGGGAATCCTTCTCCTTTCAGTGCGGAGGGTTGCTGGCGCGCGCCGTCCAACACGAGGCGGATCATTTGAACGGGATTTTGTTCATTGACCGGATGGATCGGAAATCCAAGGACGACATCCGCGAGGCGCTGGAAACATTGCAGGCGGAAACCAAAGCCGTCCTCGCCCTTGCCCGCAAACAGCAGACCCGTCGTTGACCCGGAGGAGCGTCACCCGTCACCGGCCCCGCCGCGGGCTCGCGGAGGTTTCCAATCCTCCGGTCCACTGCTCCACCGGGATTCTTGCAACGCCGGCCACTGCGCCCGCGCCGCAGTTCAGAGACGCGCAATCGCACCCCGTCGGCAAACGCCCCTTCCCATCGCTCCTCCACGATGAGCGTCCGGTGCGGCCCGCTGAACGCGTGACCCGCCGCCGGTGGAACCGGCTGGTGCCGGTGCCGTCCATCCGCCCATGCCGGAGGGCGGATTCCGCGGCGGCGGCCCGATCACCCGTTGAAAATGACTGGCCAGCCGACACAACGCCTGCGCCGGCCGGCCGGTCCTGGCGACCCGCACCGGACGTGGCCAGGAACCGTTCGCGAAGGATTTGGAATTTTTCGTTTGGAGCGCGCTAAACCCAGCGCGCAGGTCGGAAGCCGAATCGCTGCAGGCATAAATAAACGGCAAGACCCAGGATGGCGAATGCACTTGGGGAAACTTCCGGAATCCGGGTGAATGTTCCGACGATGATGCCGTTTCCAACTGCTGTGGCGCTGATACCTGCCTGCAATCCCGATCCGGTACGCGTGATCAATACCCAACCAAAGTTATCCTGCGCGTCGACTTTTCCGTCTCCCAGGCTGGGAGGATAGTGATCATCCCAATAACCATAGTAACGACTCTGACCGGGGAAAAACGTTTGCAGGCTGCTGTCCAGGCCGACCCTGCTGTTTGAAATCAGCGGCGTCGTTGATGTGACAAAAGTGGGATCAATCACCATCCCGGGTGAAACGGCAAACAGCTCATAAGCTTCCGCGATGCCTGCGGACCGGAAGGTGAACTGTGCGCCGCCTTCGGATATGATCTCGATGGCAAACAAACCAAAGCGTCCCTGGTCGGGATTCACCGATTTGGTGAGCGTCAAAAACGACCCCATGCCGAACAGGGGAAGAACTGCTGCATCGTTGACATAGACTCCCTGCGCGGCGGACGAAAAGATGCAGGCATGCGCCATAACGGCGACGGCAGCGGTTTTAAGCGATGTAAAGATGTTCATAGTAGTTCAATCAGTTGAGTGGTTGACGGTTTTCATCTTCTGGAGCAAGTCCTCGTTGCCTCATGGAAACAGGTATCATCTTGTGCGCGATTTCCGCGTCTCCCATCGCACCCACACCTCGGGTGTCCGCGCACCGGCCATTGGCGGGGCCGGGCCTCAGCAAAAGGCGCTGCTGCCGGGGATACGGGTGACACGGGACCATTTATACTTTCGACCTCGAATTTTGTCGAGCCGGAAAGCTCTCCCCGATGGCGAACCGCCGCGGCGGGCACCAGCGTCCTTGCCAAGACAGATCACACGTTATTGCGGCTGTTGTTTCATGTCTGTCCATGTATGGTGTTTTCGCTCTCCGGACCTTCTCGACGAGAAAATGAAGATCACCCGATCGTGCCATGGAACACGTTGCCATTGCCCACCCCGGCCTGGGCGTATGCCTTCGGCAAATTCATTTGCTTGCTTCAAGGCCGGAACGATTCTTTCGGCATTCTCTCATCGGAAGCGAACTTCTTGTGGACCTGACCGTCGTGCTGACCAGAACTTGTAAAGCGGCCAATTCCTGAGGTTGCTCGCTGTCCGCCACGCGGCGGGATTCCATGCCGCCAGCGGTGCCGCCGGTGGTTTGCCTGGTCTGCCGGGCACAGACTCGACCGCTCCGCGATTTCTTTCACGGCCACCAATGTTTTCTTTCGCCGGCGGACGGCGGACTTCTCTGCTCCAACCTTCGCCCGGGGCGCGTGGCAATAAAGCTTCCTCCGGTCGTCGTCCGGAGTGGATGGGGGTATTGGACGGTCAGGGCGTTTTCAGCAGCCAGACCTCGCTAACCCGTGATTGTTTGCGCCAATTGAGTCCGGCCTCCTCCGGCAGTTGGTCGAACGTGAGCTGCAGGTGGCCGTCTGTTGTCAGCTCCTGCGGAACGGCGAATTCGAGAAATTCACCAATTTCATAACGCGTCGCTCCAAGGGGCGGGAGCAGCTGGCCGTCACCGCGGATTCTCGCCTGGCCGTAACCGGTCAGACGCACACGATAGGTCGCGCGCGGATCCAAGTCGTGGTACTTCAAGCCCAGCGGCCAGTCCATGCTGACCTGCCAGGTGAGCCGGCGCCGGCTGAACCCGCTGTCCCACCACCAAAAACCCGGCGGCGGATCGCCCGCCCCGGTCGGATCGGTTTGGAACCGCTCGCCCCGGACCACATGCGGCGCTTTGCCAACCTGTCCCACGGCGTCATAGAAGCTGCCCGGCCCGGGTTGTTCCCAGGCGGCCACCTGCTCCAGCGCCCGCACCCGTTCCCGTTCGGTCGGCAATTGACGAATGCGCGCAAATTCATCCTCCAACCACCAGCGGTTGTTCAAGGGCACGTCCAGGTGATCGAGAATCGCTCCGCGCTCCGCGCCGCTGGCATGGTACTGGGGCACGCTGGTTTGCAGCCGGATGGTGCGGAACAAGTCGGCGCACAAGTTCGTAATGCGCGTGTGCCATTCCCCCCGCACTGGCGCGGAGGTGGCCCGGGCCAAAATCGCCAGTGCGGTCTGCATGGCCGCGTCCGCGCCGTGGCGGGCGGCGTCGGCCAGCACCTGGTTAGCCTGTTGTTCCAACGCGGTTTCGTACAACAGACGCTCCCGGATGTAGGCGTCGTAGTAGGCGCGGAGCAGACAGAGTTGCCAGCGCCAGTTGTCGCGACATTCCGGCGCGCGCTGCTCCAGCCGCTGCCACAAGGCCAGCGTGGCGGCCACCCCGCCATTCTCCGCTAGGGCGCCGTCCCAGTTTTTTTCCAGGGCAAGCAATCCATCCGCCGCCGCTTCCGCCACCGCGGCGCCAAAAAAGCACCGGGTGTAATCCAGTAGAATATCGCGCGCGCCGGTCTCCGGCTGCCAGCCCAGGCGGCTCCAGACGGCTTTGTTGACGTCGTCATGCACGCCGTCCGAATAGCTGATAAAGCCGCTGGTATAAGGCGCAAAGTACTGGACAATGAATTTGTAAAAGACGGGGCGGGGGTTGGAACACTCGCGGCCCTCCGTGCGGGCGAAGGCGGGATCCCACCAGAGCGTCGGCCACTGGCAGCGGACGGTGTGGGTGATGTCCGGGTAATCGCGCAAGCCGTAGCGCTGCGGCAATCGGGCGCGCGTTTCGGGAATGGGCGGACTGCTCGGCCCGGCCACCAAACCGCCCAACCAATCGGGCTGATGCTCGCTAATCCACTGATGCACGTAATCCACCGCGGGCTTTTCGTAGCCCTGCATGGATAGCCAGATTTTTGCGCGAGGATGGGATTTCGCCAGCAATCGCGAAACTTCCTCCAAATAAGGAAACACCAGCTCCGGCGCATTATCGCCGGGGTCGCCACCCGGAAAGAAAATTCCGTCCAAACGCGGGCAATCCCGAAATAAAGCCTCGTGGCGCCGCAGAAATTCGGCGCGCCGCGTTTGCTCGGTCAGAGCAAAATCCGCCGGCACCCACACCCAGTATTCCAATTCATATTGCGCGCAAATTTCACTGAGCCGCCGGTTCATCACGTCGCGCGGCAGCGGCATGTGCGGACTCTCCCGCTCGTCGTGAAACGGAATTCCCTCGATGCTATTGGCGCCAAACAAAGCCAGTTCGCGGATGTACTGCTCGAATTGTCGGTCGTTCCAACCATCGTAACTGTTGGCCGTGGCGCGATAACCCAGTTGATGGCCGCGAATCGGCTGCGCGGGCGCGGTGGCCAGGTCCAGACCCGCGGGCACGGTGGCCGCGCCGGATGCCCAGTGGATGCGCCGCAACAACTCGCCCACGCCAAACAAGGCCCCGCGTGAATCCGCGCCCCGGATCCAAATCGCCGCCCCCGGTTCGTTCGCCGCAGGAATGATCAGGCGAAACCCTTCCGGCTGAAGCTCCGGATGGGCGGGGCCGGAGCGCGGTGCGGGCGCAGACATTCCCGCCGGGGTGGCCGCACCCGAGGCAATGGCGATCACCACCCCCTCTGGCGGGCGCGTGGTGCTGATGGGCCAGGTCAGGCCGGTGCGCGATTTGATTTCCTCCGCCAGCACGCGCGCGGCCATGGCCTCGGCCGGGGGCAGCGCGCCGGAGCGGATGACGATGGTGGTGGAGGCAAGGTCAATGGGCGCCGCACCCGGGGCCGCCCACAGGGAAACCGGCGCGACGACAAGGAGGCCGAGGGACCGGCGGAAGCGTTGAAGGAAATGCAGCGGCAGCTTCACGGGAGGGAGCAGATAAAAATTTGGTTTACCGGACCGGCCGGGGTTGGTTGCGGGCGCAGGTAGGCGATGTGCCGCCCGTCGGGCGAAAACACGCACGCTTCCGGTCGCGGCGCTTCCGCAGCGGCAAAGCGCGCCGTCAGCCGGAGGGTCTGGCCCGTGCGCACTTCCGAGACGCAAACACTGTTGTCCATGACGTGGGCGATCCAGCGCCCGTCCGGACTCCAGGAGAAGGCGGAAGCGATGCTGAACGGATTGCGGGTGAGCGGCACGGGCGCGCCGCCGTGGGGCGACACCGTCCAGAGCTGAACGACACCGGCATCGTCTTTCATCAAAAACGCGATGCGCGCGCCGTCCGGCGAACTGCGCAGCCAGTGACGTGGTCCCTGAATTCCGGGAAATTTCCGCCCGGTGGTGAACGTCAATCGTTGCTGTACCGTGCCGCGTGGCGGCCGCGGCCGGCGGGTGGCGGTGCCGGCCAGCGGACCATCGCCCGGTTGCGTGACATCCTCCGGCAAGTCCACCCGGTAAACCTCCAGTACCGGCTGACCGTCGGCCCGCACCACTTCCCCTTGAAACGCCAGGGCGCGCTTTTGCCGCGTGCCGTCCGGGCGCACATAACCGTTGGTGCCGATCCACCCCTCTTCGATCGCGCGCCGGATCTCATCCGAACCGGGGCGCGGCTGCGCCGTGGTGCGGGTCACCAGCACGGAGAACGTTTCTCCATCCTGGTTGCGCGGGTGTGTGCGCGGCACCCGCACCGGATGCCCGAAAACGCTGACTCCAATGTTGCGCAGATTCATTTCGTGATCGGCATCTTCCTCCGCGAATTGGGCCAGCACATGATCTTCGTAGGTGTAACTCACCCATTGGCCGTCGGCGCTGAAGACATGCACGTGGGAACCGCCGCGCAACGCGCCCGGCGTAAACGGCGGGGTGACGTCGCGCGCATCCAGATTCAACGTCGCCTGGGGATGATTCAGGCCCACCAACACGCCGCGCCGGTGATAGAAATTATATTGCCAATCCGGCGTGGGATGCTCCGGACCTAGAATGAACACCACCTGCGGCTGAACCGGATGGCAAGTAACCACGCCGCAATGCGCGCCGTTTTGCGCTCGATACAGTTCCCGCACGGCACCGGTATCCATATCAACACATTCGATGGTGGCTCCGTCGAAATCCGCGCCCGGTCGCCCGGAGCGCGTGTCATAGACGATCCAGCGGCCATCGGGCGACCAGACGCCGATGTTGGTCAGGACATGGTTTTTGGGCTGATGGGTGAGTTGACGTTCGGATTTCACTGGGAAAACTTGCGGTTGGACACGCGCGGCGCCCGGATCTCCAGGAAGGCAGCCGCCCAGCCAGCCGGCGGACAACATCATCAAACCGGCGCGCCGGATCAGGACGGGCGGGGTGATGAGGTTGCGCATCCGCTGCATGCGCGCATTCTCGCAAGGTTCGCAAGCGAGGCAAGGCAATTGAGGGGCGGCAGGACGACCCGCGGCATCGTGGCGCGACCGGACCTCTGCCCGTGCAACAACAGGCAGCGTCGGGGCGAGCGGTTGATTTCCGCACGCGAAGAACGGCAGGGCCGGCCGTGCGGCTGTTCAATCGGGGCCGGACTGCTGACCGGAAGCTGCCGGGCCTGCCGGTGTGCCGTTTCCCCCGGTCTAACCGGCGGTCAGTTCCGTCACGCAGCGGAAGCCGATGGTGGCACAGCGGTCCAATCCCGGCCACACCAGCAGAAATTTGGCCGCCCAACGGCAGGGCAGGGGCCCGCCGTCGGCATACCAGTCCGATCCCGCAGCCCGATACCACGAGCCGCCTTTCAGCACGCAAAACCGCGTTCGTCCGTCGGTTCTTTCGCTTTCCGTCCAATGCCACACATTGCCGCAGAAGTCGTAACCCCCCAATGCGGAACGCCCCGCGGGAAACGCCCGGACCGGAGTGGTCCCCCCGCCGCCCGGATTGCAGACCCCGGTGCGCATTTCGTCACCCCAAGGAAACCGGGTGTGCCCGGGGCCTGCGGCGGCATATTGCCATTCCTCCTCGGTGGGCAGACGTTTGCCCGCCCACCGCGCGTAAGCCCGTGCGTCCTCAAGATCCACGTAAACCACCGGATGCTCCTCTTGGCCCGGTGGCGGCGCTCCTCCGGACCAGTGGCGTAGAAAATTTTCCGGATGGCGCGGGCGATAGTGGCTGGCGCGCAGGAACTCGGCAAACTGGATGTTGGTCACCGGCGTCAGATCCATGGCCGCACGCGCAATCGTCACCGGCCGCGTGAAAATCCTCGGCTGGTGCAGGCCCTCCCCGTTGAATGCTTGAGCGCCGCAGGAATCATAAAAGCCGCACTCCCGGCTCCGGAATTCGACCGTCATCGTGAAGCTGGCCGCCGGCAGTTCAAACGCATCGTCCGGCACGCGCGCGTGCTTTTTGCCCGGCGGCGGCGGTTCAAGCACTGTGGTTCGCGCCGGGAACGCGGCGTCCTGACGGGCACGACGGGCCAGCGCTTGTTGCCCGCGCAACAGCGAACGGAATCCCGCCTCCAGCCGCCGGCCCGCGGGCAATGCCACAAAACCACCCAGCCCGCGCGGCGCGATGCTCCCCGTCAGCACGGCCGCC
This sequence comes from Verrucomicrobiota bacterium, assembly GCA_029573725.1. Taxonomy (GTDB): domain Bacteria; phylum Verrucomicrobiota; class Verrucomicrobiia; order Limisphaerales; family JADLHS01; genus JADLHS01. The sequence continues at coordinate 1,455 of JAKQDQ010000006.1, read as the reverse complement.
CCGTTCCGCAGCGCGGGCTGTACTTCGCGTCCGGCGATCAGATCGAAAAAGCGGGCCGGTTGATCAGGGACCGGCAACAACGGGCCGTGAACGGTTTGCTCCGAACGGTTCACCAGGGTCCACAGGCGCAGGTCCCCGCCCTCCCAGGCGCTGGCGTACAGGGCCGGTTGCGCGGTGGGCACCAACGGGGTCCAACCTTCGCCCTGGAACAGACCGGCAAAGTGGCGTTGAATGGGCAGCATGGCGCGCAACAGGGAACGATCCCGCGCGCTCCACCCCACCCACGAGCCAAACACGTTTTCCCAGATCATCATGCCGCTTCCGTTCATCCACGCCGTGTGCAGTTCACCGGTGTGGTCGTGGTGCCAGCGTTTGATCTGGTGCTGCAGATGGCGGCGCTCGAACCATTTGTTGCGCAGGACCCCGGGCGCCGCGCTGTCCGCAAACCATTGTGCCCAGCTCAAATGATGATCGTGAACCCCGTCCAGCGGCAGGGCGATTTCACTCTCCAAAACCACCCCGGGACGCGCCGCATCCAGCTTGGGACGCAATTCCCCGGCCCCGCGATCCAGCGTATCGAGGAAAATGCCGTCGGCGCCGGTGACGCGTACAATCTCGACCAGGGCGTCCAAGTCGCCCTGGCTTTCACGGCGCGTGCCGCGATCCCAAGGGTTGTAATCAATGAACACCCGCGTGCCGCGCGCCTGCAGTTCACCGGCAACCCGCCGTAACCCCGGCAGCCCGCCCGGCAGGTCCCGATAAAAATCAAATTGATTGCGCTCGTCAAAGCCCAGGCGCGGATACGCATGCCACAGGACCACGGCGTCATACCCCCCAAACTCCCGCGCGCCGTGCGCCAGAAACTCCCCGACCCGGCACCGGCCACGCCGCGCATCGTAGGCAATCTCGTCTCCCAGCATGAGGAAGCAACAAGCGAAACAACGGCTGGCCCACGTGAATTCCGGGCGTCGGTAAAGCGTGTCCGCATAGTTCAACTGCTGCCGCCGTTGCTGCCGCCACGCCGCCAGTCGTCGCCGGAATTCTGGCCAGGCGGCCGGATCCTTTGGCGCGGCAATCAAGGGCGTTTCCGCATCAAACGTCAGGGCCGCCCACGCCGCCGGGACGATGAATCCCGCCCCACCCGTCAGCGCGCCCAGTTTCAACCCGGTGACTAGAAATTCGCGCCGGGAGACGCGCCGATTCGGTTCCGCCTGGCAGGCAACACGCCGGTTCATCCTTCCATCCTGAAACACTCCCGCCGGCTGCCTCAACGAGAAAATCGAACCCCGTCGAAACGATGGCTGGACCGTGTCTGCGGCTTGCCAATTCCCCGCGGGTGGACAAATTGCCTTCGTCACGAACGGAAGCACTGTGATGACCACCATCCAAGGCTACGATCATCTGAACCGGTACCCCAGCATCGCCTCGTCCTCGTTCTCGTCCTCGTTTGACTAT
>JAKQDQ010000004.1 GCA_029573725.1 Verrucomicrobiota bacterium | reverse complement strand
CGGCCGACGCGGGAGCACGCGCATTGGGCGGGGACGAAGTCGGTGGAGTGGACGCGGGAGACGGTGGCGGGGTTTGATGTGGTGTTGATTGCGACGGCGCACGAGGCGGTGAACTACGCCGAGCTGGGCGAGTGGGCGCAGGTGATTGTGGACACCCGCAACGTCATGGCCGGCTACCCCAACGCCAAAGCCAGGCTGCACAAGGCCTGAGCTGGCCGGAATTCCATCACGGGGTCAGGTTCGCCTGACTCCGTTTTTTTGTCCCTCCGGCAGGGGGCGCACGCAGGACTACGGCGGGAAAGGTTTGGGCCAGGGAGCAGGTCAGTGGCATGGCCGGTGGAGTGCTGACATCGACGGAACATGATCCGGCGCAAGGGGGCTATCGCAAAATCCAGCCCCGACTACGGCGCGCACCAGAGGCTTGATGACATCGCGGTTGATGATTACAGTCCGGCAACGCAGCAACAATGCGAAGAGGTCATCAGGCGCAATTGAATCAATTGCCTTCTGGCGCATTTGCCGCTCCTGCGGCCCGGTCTCCGCTGAATTTTCCAGACCGGAATCGAGTTGCCGACTTTTCAGAAGTGGCCATGCAAAATATGAAAGTTTTACGGGCATGCCCCGCCGTCATCCTGATGGTCGGTCTCCTCCTGCCGGCTCTGGCAACAGCGCTCGAGCTTCACATCGCCCCGGATGGCAATGATGCGTGGTCGGGTCGGCTGGCGCGAACCAACGTCGCCGGAACCGACGGTCCGCTCGCCTCGCTCGTTGGCGCGCGCAACCGGCTCCGCGAGTTGAAGGCCCAAGGCGCCCTCCGCGAGCCGGCGCGCGTGATCGTGGCGGACGGACACTACACGCTCACCGCCGCGCTCGAACTCACACCCGAGGATGGCGGCACGGCTCAATGGCCCGTCACTTACGAAGCGGCGCCCGGCGCGCGGCCCCGCTTCAGCGGCGGCCGCGTCATCACCGGGTGGCAACCCGGCTCGAATGGACTCTGGCACGCCGTGCTGCCCGACGTCCGCGCCGGCACCTGGTATTTCGAGCAGCTCTGGATCAATGGCCGCCGCGCGCAGCGCGCCCGCACCCCCAATCAATTCTGGTATTACCTCGCGGACGTGGCCGAGCAGAAACTCGCCGCGACCGCCGGCGCTCCCCGCAAGGCAGCCCGCCAGACTGTCCAGTTGAGGCGCGAAGATTTCCAGGCCATTGCCCACCTCGACCGCAGCGAACTCCGGGATGTCAACCTGGTCGTCTATCACAACTGGGACAACACGCGCCGGTTCCTGGATGGACTGGATGTCACCAACGAAACCTTCAGCACGAGCGGCGAGGCCATGAAATCATGGAATCCCTGGCGCGCGCACGATTCACGTTGTCTTTTTGAGAATGCGCGACGGTTTCTGGATGCGCCCGGCGAATGGTTTCTTGACCGTGATGGCACGCTCTCGTATCTGCCGCTTCCCGGTGAGGACCTGACGCGGGCGACTGTCGTCGCTCCGGTCGTGGAAAAGTTCATCGTGCTCAAGGGGGACGCCGCCGCCGGACGGGTGGTTGAACACCTCCGGTTTCAAGGTTTGACCTTTCAGCACAGTCAATGGCTGACGCCGCCCGGTGGTTTTGAACCCGCCCAGGCGGCGGGCACCATTGACGCGGTCGTGCAGGCCGATGGCGCCCGCCATATCACGATTGAGGATTGCGTGATCGGCCACATCGGCACCTATGCGATCTGGGCGCGCCAGGGCTGCCGCGAAATCACCATCCGGCATTGTGAATTGCATGATCTCGGCGCGGGGGGAGTGCGCATCGGGGAAGTCCAACCGCCCGCCAGCCCGGCCACCGAAACCAGCCATGTGACCGTGGATAACAACATTGTCTGGCACGGCGGCCGCATCTTTCCCTGCGCCGTTGGCATCTGGATCGGTTTCAGTCCGGACAACCGCATCACGCACAACGAAATCGCGGACCTGTTCTACACCGGCATCAGCGTCGGCTGGCGCTGGGGCTACAACGAGAGCAACTGCAAGCGCAATGACATCGCGTTCAATCATGTGCATCATCTCGGCTGGGGACTGTTGAGCGACATGGGCGGCATCTACACGCTCGGCCCCTCGCAAGGCACCACCATCCGCAACAATGTCTTTCACGACATTTACGCCTACTCCTACGGCGGCTGGGGGCTTTACACCGACGAGGGCAGCAGCGGCATTCTTTTGGAGAACAATCTGGTGTATGACACCAAAACCGGCAGCTTCCACCAGCATTACGGATACGAAAACATCGTGCGCAACAACATCCTGGTGAACAGCGCCGACCAGCAGTTGCAGGCCACCCGCGTGGAAGACCATCTCTCCTTCACCTTTGAGAACAACATCATCTATTGGACGAATCGCAGCCCCGCCCTGGCGGGACCCTGGGAGGAACAACGCCAGCTCACGCGCAGCAACCTCTATTACAACGTCGGCAACCCCGACGTGTTGTTCCTCGACCGCACCCTGGCCGCCTGGCAGCGAACCACCATTCCCGTCCCGTCCGGGAAAACGAATCCGCCGCCGGCTTGGGCGGGGCAGAAGCGCGAGCAGGGCAGCCGCATTGCCGACCCGTTGTTCGTGAACGCCGCCGCCCGCGATTTCCATCTCCGCCCCGGATCACCCGCGCTGGAGCTGGGATTCCGGCCTTTCGATTATACCCAGGCTGGCGTCTATGGTGACGCAGCCTGGGTTGCCAGACCCCGACAGGTCCGGTATCCCGCGCTCGCCATCGCCCCGCCGCTTCCGCCCTGGCCCATTCACCGCAACTTTGAATTGGATCAACCCGGTCAACCCCCGCGAGGTCCGGAACTCCATGTGGACCAGAAAGGCGACTCGATCCTGGTCACGGATGAAACTGCCGCAAGCGGCCGGCACAGTCTGAAAATCACGGATGCGCCCGGCCTCTCCCACATCTGGCGACCGCATCTCTGTGAACGTGTCCGGTTCCAACATGGCCGGGTGCGCAACCAGTTCGCGCTGCGCCTCCAGCCCGGTGACGACATCACGTTTGAATGGCGCGACTGGAGCGCCGCCAAGTATCACACCGGTCCTCAGTTGTTCATCCGGGGAGGCAAACTCCTGGTCGAGGGTCGCGCCCTGCTCGATCTTCCACCTGACAAATGGCTGCATTTTGAACTTACCGCCACACTCGCACAGCCGCCACCTCAGCAGTGGTCACTCCGGGTCCGAGTTCCCGGACAACCGCCGCGTGAATTCAAAAACCTTCCGTTCGCAAGCCCGCAGTTCAAGCAACTCACCTGGCTGGGGTTCACCAGCAACGCCGATGCAACCACGGTTTTTTACCTCGATGACTTTGAGGCGACGATCGAGTAGTTGTCCGGGGAAGGGCTGCCGGAGCGCTGCCGACTGCTGGTCGCGCGGCGGCAACGACCGCTGCGACCGCGTGGCCGAAGCGTTGCGGCTGACGGCCCAAACCCTGTGGCAGGCCAAGAACTACTTTGGCGAACTCTACCGGAGAGGGAAGGTCCGCCTGGGCGCACCCAAGGCCATCACCGCCATGGCGCATACTTGAGCGGCTTGGGAAGCCGCGAAAGGAATTCGGCCGAGCCGAAGGCCCGCAGGGCCGAGCGAGCGGGAGCGAGCGAGTCCACCTGGCGCGCATCCTCTGGCA
>JAKQDQ010000156.1 GCA_029573725.1 Verrucomicrobiota bacterium | reverse complement strand
TATTACGTTGAGATGTCGGGCGGGGCCGCCGATTTGCTCAAGCAGCCTGAGCAGTTGAAGCAACGCGTGCTGTCCGATCTGCGGAAGGCTCGGGTGCTTTCGAGCCGGGATGAGGTCCTGTTCATGAAATTATGCGAGATTCCATTCGCCTACGTCATTTTCGATCACAACTACGAGCGGAGCCGGCAAGTCATTCTTGATTACCTGGCAGACCAGGGCATCCTTTCCTGTGGCCGGTGGGGCGGGTGGGGCTACGGCGGGATGGAAGATGCGCTGTTGGATGGCAAGGCGGCGGCTGAGCGGATGAGAACGCAATGAAGAGTGTCTCTGCCTATTGCGCCTGCTTGATTGGGCAGCGGCCTTGTTTATTCGTTCACATCCGCGCGGGCATTTGCAAGGATGCTTTCCCCCACACCCCGAAACTGGATACGGGCGAGGTCAATACGCGAGTCCGGGATGAGCGGTGCTTTTAACAGAGGGTGTCGCCCGATTCCCGCGTGATAATCCTGGGGCTGGGTTCATAATGAAGCCGCGCGTGTTAATGATCGCCTATGCGTGCAATCCGCGCGGCAGCGGCGAGCACTGGCTGGGGTGGGGGTGGGCGGAACAGGCCTCGCGCAGTTACGAGGTGGAGTTGGTGACCACCCCCAAGGCGCGTGCCGCCGTGGAGGAAAGCTCCCGCGCGGCGGGCATCACGCCGCATTTCATAGACGTGCCGGAGTGGCTGCGGTCGCTGGCCGACCGGGGGTGGGCGAGTTGGTCGCGCAAGCTGGCCTGGCAGAAGCGGGTGGTGCGGCTGGTCCGCGCGCTGAACTGGGAAAAGAAGCTTTCCTTGGTGCATCAGACCACCTTCCACACCTTCCGGGTGCCCTTTTTGGCGGCGGGGCTGGGCATTCCGTCGGTTTGGGGACCGATTGCCGGCGGCGAACATGTGCCGCCCGGATTTGGGCGTTACCTCGGGCCGGCAAGATGGACCGAAAAGGGGCGGACTTTGGTGAACCGCTTTTGGCTGCGGACCCCTGCCATCCAGCGTTCGCTGCGGCAGGCCTCCGTGCTTTATATATCGAATCGCACGACGCTCGACTTTCTGCCGCCTCGCTTCCGGGCCAAGTGCCGGATTGTTTCTCCGAATGCTTTGCGCCCCGAAGACCAGCAATGGGGTTGCCCTCCCCCCGAAGCTGCCGCCGGGGGGGCCACGTTTCGGATGCTTTACGTGGGTAATTGCGTGCCCACCCGCGCCATTCCGCTGGTGTTGGAGGCGTTGCTGCAGGCGCGGCTGGGGGATTATGAGTTGACGGTAGTCGGGGACGGTCCGGCGCTGGGGCACTGGAAACGGCGGGCGGCGGAGCTGGGGCTGGCGGCCAACATCCGGTTTGCCGGCAAAGTGCCGCGCGCGCAGCTCGACGCTTTTTATGCCCGGGCCGACGTGCTCGTATTTCCGGCCTTGCGCGACAGCGGCGGCTCGGCCTTGCTCGAAGCCATGGCGCGCGGGGTGCCGGTCATCTGTC
>JAKQDQ010000151.1 GCA_029573725.1 Verrucomicrobiota bacterium | reverse complement strand
CATTCTTAACGTCCCCGATCAGTTCTTTCTTCTTGCCGTCGATGGATATCGCGGGCTGGCCTCTGCTCTGAAAATCTTTTACCGCCTCGTTTATCTGCTCAACTTGCGCGTTCCGGCCGGGATGCTGCTGGCCTTCACTCACCTTCCGATTCGCCTGCAAGCTGTACTTCAGCTTTTTTAGAATCCCCGCCACGGTCCGAGGACTCACGTCCAGGCCTTGAGCCTTCAGCTCGTCCGATAATATGTGCGCGCTCTTGCAGATCCACCGCTGCGGCGATTCCGGATCGCCACGGGTCAAAGTTATACCGTTAAACCGGTTTAACGTTAATCGTTGGGCAAGCCCCCGAGCTGCGGCGGATGCCAGGACCATGATGGACGGGATAGACAGGTCGGACCCGTCGGTTACACATTCCGACCCACTTCACTAAATCTCCTCGCCTTCGGCGTTGATGACCTCAACAGTTATGCCCATGATGAGCAGCGATTCGATGGGATTCTCGTCGGCAATTTCGATCTCGGTCAACGGGGCGGCGGAATCAGCGGAGATTGTGGCCATATGACAGCAGGCATCGCGGTTGGCCCAGACTCGGGTTGTGGTGTACGACAACGGAAGGTCCCGCCGATTGCCATCGCAGGATAAACTTTCCGCGTAAAGCTCGACGCGCTGCTCGGCCCCGTCCCAGTGGCGCAGGAACAACGCCGCCGTCGGCCGATTCTGCGGATCAATGTGGGGAGCGACCATACCGAGGATGTGAATCTTGGCCACAGGCTGTGGCTCCGGCAGCGTCAATTGGAATGACCGGACGAAACGGGTTTCCTCTGGCGGGGTTTGGCAATAAAGAAACACCGCTCGCCCGCGGAGCAGATGGAACGGCACCCCTTGCAGCAGCACCAACCCAGCAGCCATGTCATCGAGGCGGAGGTTGCCCCAGTTGGAATAGAACGGCGCATCGAGGTTCAGGTTCCACATCCGCCCGTCCCCCCAGGGCCTACCCTTTACTTATAAAATTAACTGGCAATTTTATCGAATCTCAGCTATCACCAGTTCATGAAGAACCAAGAACCACTCACCAAAGTATTGAATGATCCTGATGTTCTGCGCCGAATCAATGAGTTGACCCAAGAGCCGGGCACAAACCGCAACAAGGTCGTCAAGACATTGTGCCAAGAGTTAGATTTGCGCTCGGCCACAGGTGATCTGCGGACCACAGCTTGCTCTTATGCGCTGCGCGCTCTGGACCAGGCCGGGAAAATCGCCCTTCCCAAGCCTCGCTTCGCCGTGCGGCGGGCGGCCAGCCGGCGCCCTTCAGCTCCCGCGCCGCTTCCCCAAGGGCTGCCCGGCTTTGCCGGACAGGTGCGGGGCCTGAGGTTGGAACTGGCGGACACGCCCGCCCGTTCGGAAATGTGGAACGAACTCATCATCGCCGAGCACCCGCTGAAGTCCGCCCGCATGGGCGGCCGCCAGCTCCGCTATCTGATCGCATCAGATCACGGATATCTTGGCGCTGCCGGGATCGGGGCCGCGGCGCGCCACCTCAGCGCCCGCGACAAGTGGATCGGATGGAACAAGGAGTTGCGCGAACGGAACGTGAACGGCATCGCCGGCCTTTGCCGGTTTCTCATCCGCCCCGGCGTCCGGTGCGCCAACTTGGCGTCGCGCGTTCTGGGGATGATGCGGCGGCGCGTCGCCCGCGACTTCGAAGCGCGCTACGGCGAACGGCCGTGGCTGATGGAGACGTTCGTGGACGCCGCCCAGTTCCGGGGGACCTGTTTTAAAGCGGCGGGCTGGATCCGGATCGGGCAGACCGCGGGACGTGGGCGGTACGACCGGCACAACAAGCGGGACAAGCCCGTGAAAGACATTTACGTCTTTCCGCTGGACCCGGGCTTCCGGCGGAAACTGGGGACGCGGGCGCCCGAAGCGCCCGGCCCGCTGGCCCCGGAGGAGGGCCTGGACACGGACAGTTGGGCGGCGAACGAGTTCGCCGGGGCGCCGCTCGGGGACGCCCGGCTGGTCAAGCGCCTGATCCGCATGGCTCACCTCAAGGCGCTGCGCCCCGCGGCCGCCGGCCCCGGCGCGCGGGGGAGCGACGCCAAACAGCACTATTATTTCATGGAATTGGCCGACGATTCACCCGTCGCCCTGGAAACCATCCTGGCGCCGCACGCCCGGCGGACGGAGCGGCGGGCCGCGGGCGGCGGCGACATACTGCTCATCTCGGACGCTACGGACATCAGCTATTCCAGCCTCCGGACGTGCCGGGGCCTGGGCGCGCTGGGAACGAACCAGACCAAGGCGGTGGGCAAAGGGCTCCGTCTGCAGACCCAACTGGCGGCCACGGCCAGCGGAGTTCCGTTGGGCATCGCGTGGGCCAAAGGCTGGGCGCCCGTGATCCGCGAGAAGGGGGAGAAGAAAAAAGATTACAGCAAAATCCCCATCGAACAGAAGGAAACGTACGTCTGGGTGCTGGCGCTGAGGAACGCGGCGCGAGTGGCGCGCGAACGCTCGGGGCAGCGCATCATCAGCGTGTTCGACCGCGGGGCCGACGCGTTCGAAGTGCTCGCTGAACACCAGCGGGACCCCGCGGCGGACCTGATCGTCCGCGTGAAATACAACCGGGCCGTCAGCGAGGGGGGCAGGCTGTTCGACGCGGCGCGGGCGTTTCCGGAAGCGGGGCGGGCGCAGATCCGCATCCCCAGGCAAAGCGGGCGGCCGAAGCACAACCGGAGCGCGCCGCGCAAGGCGCGGGCGGCGCGCGACGCCCAGTTGATCGTCCGCTACGGCAGCGTGACCGTGAATCCGCCTAATCATCTGCAGGACAAATATCCTGAACCCGTGCGGCTCGGGGTCGTCTACGCGGTTGAAGCCGATGCGCCGGCCGACGGCGGGCCGCGCGTCGAATGGCTTCTGTACACCTCGCTTCCGCTCGCTTGCCTTGAGGACGCGCTGCTGGTGCTCAGGTACTACTGCCTCCGCTGGCGGATCGAGGATTGGCATAATGTGTTGAAATCCGGCTGCCGGATCGAAGACCTCCAGCACGAATCAGCGGCGCGGCTGTGGCGGGGGATCGCCATCGCGATGGTGGTCGCCTGGCGCATCATGCTCCTGACCTTATTGGGGCGCGAGGTGCCGGGCTTGCCCGCGGACGTCCTGTTCACCGAAGACGAGATGTTCATCCTCACCCTGCTTCAAAAAAAAACGCCGGGCAGCCTTGCGCGGTGAAAAAAACGGGGCGCGGAGACGCGTCTCCGGGCCGCGGCGGAACGGCGCGGACAGCCGGAGCGGCAACGGTGCCCGCGCCCGGCGGCGCTGAACTGACGCTCGGGGACGCGGTGCTGCTGGTCGCTTACTTAGGCGGCTATCAGGGCCGACGGCAGGATCCCCCGCCGGGCAGCCGGACAATGTGGATTGGCTGGAGCCGGCTGCAGGATATGGCGCTGGGCGCCGCGATGATGCGGAACCATCTTATTTCAAAAATACATTCCGGCACAGGGCCGCCGCGGGCCAGCCCGCTGCCCGTAACGGTTTCCGAATAAGTGCCCCGCCGCCCGCCCGGGCGGGCGGACGTCCTATGCGCGCGCTGCGCGCCCGCGGAAAGGAACATCAGAGACAGCGGGCTTGCTGCCTGCCGTGGAATGCGGGCATTGAGCTGCCTGGCATCGGGCGGGCCGCTGCGGCAGGATGGTTGGCGATAATGTGATCCGGGCGGCGGCGTTGCCCGCGTTCCCATTCAACAGCCAAGCTGTCTGCAGGTGCGGCGGGGCTGGCCCGCGGCGCGGGCTTCAGCCGGATTTGCTCAGCCCGGCAGCGTCAGACTAGCGATCTGGCCCCGGGCGCAACGCCGCTCTCAGGATGA
>JAKQDQ010000122.1 GCA_029573725.1 Verrucomicrobiota bacterium | reverse complement strand
GAGGGCTCCTTGCCGCCACCGGTACAAACGGTTGTTCAGATGGCCCGCCGTGCCCATCCCCAGGCGCTCGGCAATCCACTTCACCGTCACCAGCGATTCCTCCCGCAAGCGCGCCGCGATCTGCACCTTGCCCAGATCACCCTTGGCGCGCCTGGACCGGTCCGCCTCCTCCCACCGCCGCGCCTTCAACTCCGCACCCAGGAGGTGTTCGGCCTTCGCCACCGCCGTCTCCACCCGTTCCGCCCCATAAAGGGGTCGGTTCTTGGTATTGACAACTCTGGGCCGACTTCTCCCCTACAGGGACGGGGACTGCAAGTTCCGGAGGGGGTATCCCATGCGCTTTCCCGGCAGGGCAGCCTTGGCCACGGCCGCTCCGCCACCAGATTCGCAAAAGCCGGTGCAGCGCGGGAGGAAATGCGCTTTCGCCCGGCGACCGCCCGATGCAAAATTTCCTGATTTGCCGCGAGACCGGCCGAAGGATTAAACTGGAGCAGGTCAATCAAACGTGACTTTATGAAATCCGCCTACGAACTCGCCATGGAACGCCTCGAAAAGGCCGCCCCCACCACCAAGCTGACCGCGCGCCAAAAGCAAGCTATCGCGGAATGGGAGGCCAAGGCCAAAGCCAGGATCGCGGAACGCGAAATCGCGCTGGAGAGTGAGATCCGCGCGGCCACGGCGGCCGGCGACCTTGAGAAAATTGAATTGCTGCGGGAACGCCTCAGCCAGGAACGCAAAAGCATCCAAGCCGAGCTGGAGGCAAAGAAGGAAGAGATTCACCGCGAATCCGCCGCGCGAAAATAACTGTTCAGCGCCGCCATTGGACTGCCGGCGTGGGGAAACGTCCGGGCTCGGCACCCGCGACTGCTCCGCTGGCGCCGGCGACCGCAAGCCCGGCCGCCTCCGACGAGGTCAACGCCGGAATCGCGGCCCGGTCCGCAAGGAGAAGCCAGCAGGCGGATGTGACCGGCAACCTGGAGCGGGCGTCCTGCGATTGGGAATGGGGGGAGGGACATGTTTTTGATTAAATTGGCCGCCGGTCTGGCGTTGATCACCTTTGGTGTGCGTTTTCTGCGCAAGGGTCTGGACCGGCTTTTTGGAGGACGATTGATCGCCTGGCTGGAGCGGGCGACCAGGAACCGCGCGCAAGCCCTGCTGGCCGGCGCGATCACCGGCACGGTGGCCCCGTCTTCGACCGGTCTTTCCCTGCTGACCATGCAATTTGCCCGCAGCGGCAGGATCGCCACGGACAAGGTGCTGGCGATGCTGCTGGGAGCCAACGTGGGGATGACGTTGCTGGTCAACATCGCGGCCTTCCAGATGGAAAATTATGTGGGGCTCATGCTCTTCTTCGGGGTGGTGGGTTTTCAGTTTACGACCCGGCCCCGCATTCGCGGCATCGGGCAGTGCCTGCTTTCGTTGGGTTTCATTTTTCTGGCGATGGATTTCTTCCATCAGGCGGCGGCGCTGTTCATCCAGAACCAGGAGGTGGAAGAGGTGTTCCGCCTCCTCAACCGGTATCCGTCCCTGATCGGACTGGGGGCCGCGCTGGCGGCGATCGTGCTGCAAAGTTCCACCGCCGCAATCGGGCTGGCGATCGGTCTGGCGGCGGGGGGCGCGCTGCCCGGATCGCTCTTCGTCACCTGGATTGTCGGCACGAACCTGGGCATCGGCTGCACTTCACTGTTTTGTGTCTGGGAGGACGTGGAGGGGCGGCGCCTCGGTTGGGCCAATCTGCTGGTCAAGGCCCTGATGGCCGTGGTGGTGCTGACCCTTGGGCCGTTGAATTTTCTGCTGACGCCCGGGCTTGGTCTGCCCGTCGCACACCAACTGGCATTTCTGCAAACCGCCTTCAACGCGCTGGCGGCGGTGATTTCCCTGCCCTGGCTGCATACTTTGCTGGCGCTGGTGCAGCGCGGAGCGGGCGGCGGGCCGCCGACCGCCTCAACCCGGAAAACCTTTCTGGACCCGCAGGCATTGGAATCCACCTCCGTGGCGCTGGCCAATGCCACGCGGGAAACCCTGCGCATGACGGATGAAGTCGGCGAGATGCTGCGGCAGGTCTGGTGGGTCCGAACGACGGCGGGGGCCGGTGATCTGAAGGCCATCCGCCATCAGGACGACACCATTGACGAGATCAACCGCCAACTGCTGCTTTATCTCAGCCGTATCGGTGAACTGACCCATCCAGACCGTCGCTGGCACTTTCTCCTGCTCACCTGCGCCAGCGAGCTGGAAACGGTGGGGGACATCATCGAGAAACACTTTCTGCACACGGTGGAAAAACAGCTGGCCGACCGCTTGAAGTTTGCCCCGGAGTCCGAGGCCATCCTGCAGGAGGTGTATCAGCAGACGCGGGAGCAGTTGCAACTCATTACGAGCTGGTTGACCACGCGCGATCGTGCCGCGGTCCAACAACTCAGCCAAATCGGAGACCAAATCGCCGCGCGGTGCGCCCGGGAAAAGCAGCGGCATTACGAACATTTGCAATCCGGCAACGACACCGCCCTGCTGGCGAATCTGGTTTTCCTCGACATGCTGGACGGCTTGCGCCGGGTCAGCCAGCACCTGGCCGCCATCGCCGGGGAAATCGAACGGACTGAAACGCCGGTCAAAAGCCGGAATCCGATGCCGCCCCCACCGACACTGCATTGAGCCGCAGGCCAACCCCTCCGCCGTCCCCCCCAGTGCCGCGCAAGCGGCAGACAGCGCGGATCCGCGATCCGGATCGGGCGCAACTTCTCCTCAACATGGACCGCGCGCGCCGGTCCCCCGATAAAAGGGGCGTCCCGACGGTTTGCTGCCAGAAACAATACGCGACCCGCCACCTTGACGGGAGGGGCGCGTCCGCTTCATCCTGAGCGCGGGCAGACAACATTCAGCGGACATTGGAACTGTCGGAGTGCAAGGACGTCGGATCGCGACAAGCGCCCTGCCCCGTGGCCCCTGCGGGAGGGAGCATTCCGACCGCCACACAGGTGAACGCCCGGCGGTCGCGAATTCAGACGGCGCTCCGAGGAATGGTTTTGCGCGAATCTCATGAGCTGGCGAGTAATTTTGGCGGGAGCGGTGGCCGGGCTGTTGTCCGGCGCGGCGGGGCAGGCCGGGGAAGCGGTAACGCTGCCCACCTGGCGATATCTCGGCGTTGTCCTCCAGGCGTCCGACCTGAAGTATCGTCCGCACGACGATGTAATTTTTCCCTCGGTCATTCGCACGGAGGGCCGCCTGCAGCGGCCGCTGGGCAGGTTCTACATGTACTATGCGCCACATGACATTCCGGGTGGAATTTGCCTGGCCCATGCCGACGCGCCGGAAGGTCCGTGGCGGGAATACACCAACAACCCGGTGATCCGGCGGGACTGGCCGCCGCACTATCAAGTATCGCACGTCTCCGGGCCGGACGCCCTCTGGAGCGATGCGGCAGGAAAATTGTTGTTGTACTTCCACGGAGAAAATCCGGTGACACGAGTGGCCAGCAGCACGGATGGCATCCACTTCGATTATGACGGGGAGGCGGTGACCACGCAGATGTTTCCGGGCCTCTCGGAAGCATCGTACGGCCGGGTGTTCGCGCACCAGTTGCCGGGGCGGGACAATCGTTACGTCATGCTGCTCATGGGCAATGATCACGGCACGCGCCGCATCTATCTGGCATGGTCGGCGGATGGACGCAAGTGGACGCCCCGCGCGGCCCCGTTGCTGAACCCGCCGGCGGGCACGGATCAAGTGGCCGGAGCGGTGCTGTTGCCCTGGCGGGACAAACTCCTGCTGGTCGCACACGCGAACAACAGCCGGGTGGACTTTAATACCGGATTTGACCTGTATGCGGCGGAGGTGGACCCCGGGCTGGAACAGGTGACTCCACTGGGAAAATTTTTCGACCACCGCCTCGTTTCTCCGACGAACCCCGCAGTGATGTCCCCCTGCTTCCTGGAAGATCGCGGCCGACTTTACATGTATTTCAACATCGGTGCGCGCCTGCACAACCGGATCGCACTGGCGGTTGCGGAACCGGAACAGCTCTCCCGTTGACGCTGCCTCGCCCGCGTTTGTTCCGCCCGCCACGGCCTCCTGCAGCCCCGCCGCTTGGCGTGATCGGCCGTGGCAATCCGGCGGCGGCGGGGTCGCCAACCCGATGATTTTCCTGACGATTCCTCCGGCCTCCGCTGCTTGGGACGAAAGGCGCTGCCGGAAGCGCGAGGGAAAGCCGCGCGCCCGGAGCGGCTTCGGGCGTGATTTTTGGACCACCCGGGCTTAGGCTGGCGGCATGGTGCGGGTGGATCAGGCGCTGGTGGAGCGGGGCATGTGCGCGAGTCGCGAACAGGCCAAACGCCTGATCATGGCCGGCCAGGCGCTGATCAATGGCCAACCAGCGCGCAAGCCCAGCGACCGGGTGCGGGCGGAAGATGCGCTGGCGGTGGCCGCGCGAGAACGGTTTGTCAGCCGCGGCGGCGAGAAGCTGGCGCATGCGCTGGAGCATTTCCGGGTGACGGTCCGGGGTTGCCGCGCGATTGACCTGGGCGCTGCGACGGGCGGTTTCACCGACTGCTTGTTGCAAGCGGGGGCCGCCCGGGTGTATGCCGTGGACGTGGGGCACGGCCAGCTTGCCTGGACCTTGCGGCAGGACCCACGGGTGGTGGTGATGGAAAAAACCAATGCGCGCCACCTCACTCCGGCCGGCATGCCCGCGCCGTTTGCCCCGGTGGATCTGGTGGTGATCGATTGCTCATTCATTTCGCTGCAAAAAATTCTCCCGCCGGCCGTTGCTTTGCTGCGGGGCGGCGGTAAACTCATCGCGCTGGTCAAACCCCAGTTCGAAGCGGGCAAAGCGGAGGCCGATCGCGGCGCAGGGGTCATTACCGACCCCGCAGTGCATGCACGGGTGCTGGAGACGATCCAAACCTTCATCGCGGCGCAACCGGGCTGGAGCTGGACCGGCGTCACGACGTCGCCGCTGCGCGGGCCGGCAGGAAACAAGGAATTTCTAATATTAATTGAAAAAACAGGCTGACAGATTCCGGCGGGTCGGATTGATTGGCAATCCCGACAAGGCGGCGTGTGCGCCGGTGGTGCATCGCGCCGCACAACTCATCCAAACGACCCGGCGGCAGCTTTACACCGATGCGCAAACGGCCCGGCGCGCGCGCCTCCAAACCAAAATCTGCGGCACGGTGGAAGAACTGGCCCGCGCGGTGGATTTGCTGATGGTCTTCGGTGGCGACGGAACGATGCTGCGAATTGCCCGCCAGACGGCGGGCATCGCCACCCCCTTGCTGGGGGTGAACATTGGCGGTCTGGGCTTTCTGACGGAAGTGCCCTCGGCCGAATTGGAGGCGGCCCTGGCACTCATCTGGCGCGGAAACTTCAAATGCGAACAACGGGCGTTGATTGAAGCCCGCGCCCGCATCGCCGGACGCCAACTGCGGCAGCTGGCGCTCAACGACGTGGTGGTTGGCCGCGGGGAAGTGGCCCGCCTGATCGACCTGGAGGTGGAGGTCAACCAGGATCCCTTGACCCGTTACCGGTGCGACGGCTTGATTGTCAGTTCCCCGACGGGTTCGACCGCGTATTCGCTGGCGGCGGGCGGCGCGGTGGTTCTGCCCACGGCGGAAGTGTTTGCGCTGACGCCCATCTGTCCCCACACGTTGACGAATCGTTCGCTCATCGTTCCGTTGAGCGCCAAAATCCGTATCCGCCCGGCCAATGCGCACGCCCAGATGCTGCTCAGCGCCGACGGGGAAATCCTTGGCAGCCTGTCGCCGGGCGACGAGGTTGTGGTGCAACGCAGCCGGCACACGACGCGGTTGATGCACCTGGCCGACAGCTCCTTCTTCGCCGCGCTGCGGCGGAAGCTGCACTGGCGCGGAACGAATTTTTAATCCACCCACCAGACATCATGGTTCGACTTGTTGACATTGCGGCCCGGGTGGGAGTCTCGGTGATGACCGTGTCCAAGGCGTTGCGGGATCAACCGGACGTGGCGGTCAAAACCCGCCAGCTCATCAAGGCCACGGCCCAGGCGATGGGGTACGTGCCGGATTCGAGCGCGCAAAGCCTCCGCACACGCGCCACCAAGCTGTTCGGCGTGGTCATCCCCTCCTCCACCAATCCCGTCTTCTTCCGGTTGATTTACGCGCTGGAAGAACGCGCCCGGGAGAGCGGCTACGATATTCTGCTCTGCCATACGCACGACAAAACCGCGCGCGAAGAACTTTGCATCCGCCGGCTGCTGGCGCGGCGGGTGGACGGACTTTTCGTCGCCCCCGTGTACCGCATGGAAAGCACGGGCAAAATCTATGAGGAGCTCAGCGCCAGCAAAACCCCCACCATTTTGCTGGGTTCGCCCGCGGCGTTCTGCCAGCAATTTCCCTGCGTGCAGACCGATGAGTTGCCCGCCAGCCAGGCGGTGACCCGGCATCTGCTGGAATTGGGACACCGGCGGATTGCCTACTTTACCGGACCGTTGCCCGCGCTTTGGGCACAGGAACGCTACGAGGGATTCCGCCGCGCGCATCGCGAAGCCGGCCTGGTCGTGGACGACGCGCTCATTTTTCACGCGGGCAGCACGATTGAAGACGGCGCCAAGGCGGCCCTGCAATTGGCGAACGAGCAATGCCAGGCGACGGCCATTCAGGCGGCCAACGACTTGGTGGCCATCGGCTGCATCGAAACGCTGCAGCAGCAGGGATTGCGCGTCCCGCAGGACCTGTCGGTGGCCGGCTTCGGCAACGGACTGCTGGCCAAACATTTTTGCGTGCCGTTGACCACGGCGCGCCAGCCGAAATACCGCATGGGGATCGTCGCCGTGGAAATGATGCTGCAATTGCTGCAGGGCAAGCCGGTGTCCAACCGGCGGCTGCCGGCGGAATTGGTGCTCCGCGCCAGCACTGCCGCCCCGCCGCCTCCGGCAAAATAATCCACCCCACTTCCCCGCCTGGTATCGCGCCTGCTCTCCAGCGGCATGAAGAAAATTCTGACGGTCATCGGGGTGGTTACAGTGTTCTGCGGCGCCCTGTGGGGCATGAGCGCCTGGAAAACCCTGCGCGCCAACGCCCGCACCGCCCAGTTCAATCAAGACGTCGAAAATCTCTTTATCGGACTGCAAAAATACAAGGAACGCGTTGGCGCGTATCCCAGCGGCAGCAACGCCCAAATCGCCAGGGCGTTGCAGGGCGAAAACAGCAAAAACGTGATCATTCTGGTGGGACGCAAGACCGAGTTGAATGAAAAGGGCGAATACGTGGATCCCTGGGGCACCCCCTTGCGCATTTATTTTACCGAAGGCGGCGTATTGATCCGTTCCGCAGGACCGAACCGCCGATTTGATGACAGCACTGTCCTGGATGCAGACGATTTCATCCGCTCCAATTAGCGGCTGGTTTTCTTCAGCAGTTGTTCGATTCGACAAAAAAAGCCGTCCTTAATGGACGGCTTTGTTGTTGTCGGAAATGAATCAGGCGGCGGTCTTGTTGCGCTTGGTCTTGATGGCGGCCTTCTTCCGCTTCAAGTAGGCGCGGGCGCGTTTCCGTTTGATGATCTTGTTCGATTGTTTTCCCATAGTAAGTCTTTACTTTGCTTCCGTATTCCGTTTTGGTGTCGCTCACTATGGTGAGTCGGTGGAGTCACTTCAATCTCAAAGTGCTGCTGGCCGTGGGACTGGTGGCACTGGCGGGCTGTCAGTCCGCAGAAAAACGGGCGGAAAAAGCCGCCGCCCTGCTGCGCATCCACATTGAAACCAATCCCTATCCGCCCGCCCAGAGTCAAACGGTCCAGGTGCTGCGCACCGCGCCCATGACGATCCACGTGGAAAAGCAGCCCTTCCTCAATGAATCGCAACTCCTCGCGGCGCAACTCATTGACTTGGATGACAGCTTTTTAATCATGTTGAAATTCAACCAGCAGGGCCAGTGGCTGCTGGAACAATACACCGCCTCCAATCTCCGCCGCCGGATGGCGATCCGCAGTCAGTTCCGGGTCGGCACCAATGTCTTTGACCGCTGGATCGCCGCGCCGCAGATCACCAAACCGATCCGCGATGGAATCCTGTCCTTCACCCCTGACGCGGATCGCACCGAAGCCAGGGCCATGGTGCAGGGCTGGAACAACGTGGCAGGTTTCAAGGATGAGGATGGCACATTCAGCGGCAAGTTCAGTCCCCTGCCCGAGGAGTGACGTGGACGAGAAACCCGGTTCCCGATGGCAAATCGTTGTTGGCGCGGTGGCCTTTCTGCTCACCACGGTCACCGCTTCCGGTGGGCCGCCGTTTCAATTTCCGACGGCGAATCATGCGCTGTACGATCCGGACGGCGGCGGCGCCCGGTTCTTCGTTCCCACGGTGGGCAAGCCATGGATTAGCGGCACGTTCGGCTGCGTCCGCACGGGCGGCCGGCAATTGCACGAGGGCCTCGACATCCGCTGCCTGCAACGCGACCAGCGGGGTGAACCGACCGATCCCATTCTGGCCACGGCGGACGGCACGGTGGTTTATGCCAACCGCAAACCCAGCCTTTCCAACTACGGCAATTACCTCGTGATCCGTCACCAGGTGGACGGGCTGGAAATTTATTCCCTTTACGCGCACCTGCGGGAAATCCGCCGGGATCTGCGGCCCGGCAGCACGGTGAACGCGGGGGAATCCATCGCCATCATGGGGCGCACCGCCAACACCGGGGAAGGCATTTCCCGGGAGCGCGCCCACGTCCATTTCGAGCTAAACCTCATGCTCAACGACCGCTTCGCTGCCTGGCACCACCGGCACCATCCCCGGCAACGCAACGACCACGGCCAATGGAACGGCCAGAATTTTCTGGGCCTGGATCCGCAAGGCATACTGCTGGAACAGCGCAGACTGGGCGACCAGTTCAACCTCGTCACCTGGCTGCAAAGTCAGCCTGAACTTTGCCGTGTGCTGGTGCGCAAAACCGATTTTCCCTGGCTGCGCCGCTATGCTGCGCTCGTGCAACCCGCCCCGTCCGCCATGGCCGCCGTGGCGGGCTACGAACTCAAACTGAACTTCATGGGCATTCCCATCGCCTGCATCCCGCGCGCGGCGTCAGAAATTGCCGGCAAGGCGCCGGTGCAACTGCTTGCAGTCAATCCTGCGGAACACCAGAACAATCCCTGCCGACGATTGGTGACGCAACGCAACGGACGGTGGGAGTTGACGCAGCGCGGTCTGGACCTGATCAGCCTGCTCACCGATTAATCCTGCCGCATGACTGCGTCTTCCGTGCCCCGAGGTCCCTACCGCGGACGGATCGCCCCCTCACCCACCGGCTATTTGCATCTCGGTCATGCGCGCACGTTCTGGACCGCCCAGGAACGCGCGCGGCAGGCGCAGGGCACCCTGATTTTGCGCCTTGACGATCTGGACCAGGCCCGTTGCAAACCGGAATTCGTCGCCGCCATGTACCACGATCTGCGCTGGTTCGGCTGCGCGTGGGACGAAGGTCCGGATTGCGGCGGTCCGTTCGCTCCTTACGCACAAAGCGCACGGAGGGCACAATATCGCGCCGCACTGGCGCGGCTGCGCGCCGGCGGTTTCGTCTATGCCTGCACCTGCTCGCGCAAGGACATCGCCACCGCCGTGCAGGCGCCACATCCGGAAGATGACGACGAGCCGGTGTATCCCGGATTTTGTCGCAATCGGCAGGTCGCCTGGTCCGATGTGCCCGGTCCCGGCCCGACCCCGGAGTCCCCCGCAGGCGCGCAACGCCGGCCGGCAGTGCGCTTCCGGGTGCCCGACGGCGAGGTCATCCGCTTTGTGGACGGCAACCTGGGCGTCCAGACCTTCGTCGCCGGAAAGGATTTCGGCGACTTTGTGGTTTGGCGTCCGGACGATGTGCCGGCGTATCAACTGGCCTGCGTGGTGGATGATGCCGCCATGCAAATCACCGAGGTGGTGCGCGGGGCCGACCTGTTGAAGTCCACGGCGCGCCAACTCCTGCTCTATCGGGCACTCAACTGGACCGCGCCGCGCTTTTTCCACGGCGCGTTGCTGTTGGACGCCCGGGGGCAACGGCTGGCCAAGCGGCATGACGCGTTGAGTTTGCGCGCACTCGGCGCGCGCGGCAAATCTCCCGAGGCCATCCGGGCCACATGGGAGCATCCGGCCGTGCGCCGTGATTGGGAAGGAAACTTTTGATTGCCGTCGCCCGCGTCAGGCCCAAAATGGCTGGATGCGTGCCCATGTTTTTATGCGGTTGGTGGCCGGGGGACTCGTCGCCCTGGTGCTGCACCCCGCCGCGGCTGAATTGCCGGTCCTTCCCCTTTGGCCGGAGGGCGTGCCGGATCTTCAAACCGGTCTGGTGGAAGTGCCGGAACAGCACTTTTACCGTCACGTGCAATCCCCCACGCTGACGAGGCACGCGCCCGATGTGCGGCACTCCACCGGCGCAGCCATCATCTATGCGCCGGGCGGCGATTACGAACGCGTCGGCGACGGCCAGCAGGAGGCGCAATGGTTGAACGCGCTCGGCATTACGGTGTTTGTTCTCAAACATCGGCTGGCGGATTACGGGCATCCCGCGCCGCTGCAGGACATTCTGCGCGCCGTGCGGATCGTGCGCTCCCGGGCGGATGAATTCGGCATCATGCCACACCGCATCGGCGTCATGGGCACCGCCGCCGGGGGACATCTCGCGGCGTGCGCGGCCACCTTGTGGTCCAGCCCGGCGGGCAAAACGGGACACGCACTGGACCAGGTGGACGCCCGGCCCAATTTCGCAGTCCTGCTCCAGCCGCTCATCACATTGACCGACCCGTTTACACATCCCGGTTCACGCCACGCGCTCCTTGGCGCCTCGCCCACACCCGCCCAGATCCAGCTGCTCTCGCTGGAAAACCAGGTCCGCTCAAATACCCCACCCGTTTTCCTGGTCGCCACCCTCGC
Source organism: Verrucomicrobiota bacterium (assembly GCA_029573725.1). Lineage (GTDB taxonomy): Bacteria > Verrucomicrobiota > Verrucomicrobiia > Limisphaerales > JADLHS01 > JADLHS01. The sequence continues at coordinate 162,345 of JAKQDQ010000122.1, read as the reverse complement.
CGATGCGCGTGTGCCGGTGGAAAATGCCCTGACGTTCTATGCGGCACTCCGCCGGGCCGGGGTGCCCGCGGAGATGCACGATTACACCGCCGGCACCCCCGGTGCCCGGCTCACCCCCCAGGATGGTCCTTTCGCCAAATGGCCGGAGCGCTGTGCCGAGTGGATGCGCTTCAACCGCTGGATTGTGCCCGAGCACCGCAACTTTGGCATCTGGGACAAGGAGATGGCCGCCTTTGCCGCCCAGGATAAAACCAACCCCCCGCCGCAACACGGCATTCTGTTCACCGGCTCCTCCACCATCCGCCTCTGGGAGAGTCTCGCCCGGGATTTCCCCGGCCTGCCGGTGATCAACCGCGGTTTCGGTGGCTCGGAAATTGAAGACGTCACGCACTTCGCCGCGCGCATCATTTTCCCCTACGCACCGCGCCAGATCATTTTCCGCTCCGGCGGCAACGATTTGCAGGCCGGCAAAAGCCCCGAAAGCACCTGCCAGGACTTCAAGGATTTCGTGGCCACGGTGCATGCGCGGCTGCCGGACACGGAAATTGTCTTCCTGGCATGGAACAACAGTCCGAGCCGTTGGCATTCGGCGGCGCGGGAACGCGCGTTGAATGAATTGGTCGCTGCTTACGCACAGACCCAGCCCAAGGTGAAATACCTCGACGTCTTCGATTTCACTTTTGACGCCAACGGTCGCATCCGCGGCGAACTGTTCCGCAATGACCGGTTACATTTCAACGCCGCCGGCTATAAATTGCTGGCCGAACTTGTCCGTCCGGTATTGATGCGGTGAGATGCTCGCCAGCATCAGCAGGCTCAATTGCCGCGCAGGCGATAGAAGGTGGCGGCGTTGCTCGGCGTCACCAGCCGGGAGGTCGCGGTCGTCGGCTCGCCGAGCGGCAGCCATTCCGGGTGCGCCAGGTTCGTGGTCATTTCCACTTGATAGGGGGGCGTGCCGCCGGTCCAGGCCAGCAGCAGGTGTTCGCCTTGTGAAAGCAAACTGACCTGCAACGGGGCGGCCAGTGGCACCACCCGCACCAAGAGCGTGGCGCTGGCCGAGAGCCCGCCCAAATCGGTGACGCTGACCCCGACCGCGTGATCTCCGACGTCCGCACTGGTTGGGGTGCCTGAAATCGCGCCCCCGGCCGCCACTTGCACCCACGGCGGCCCGCTGATTTTTGCAAAACTCAGCACGTCGCCGGGATTCAGATCCGTCACGTTGGTGGCAAGGTTGCCCGCCAGACTGCCTCCGGGACTGACATCCGGCAGAGTCAGCGGATCGGTCAGAAACAGCGGATGCACATTGACGGCAATCAGCAGGGTCGCCGTGTTGAACGCCCCGACCGCATCGCGAGCGCTGACCACGAAGACATTGGTGTTGGGCTGGTCAGGTGCCGGGATCCCGCTGATCGCCCCGTTGTTCGCCACCGTCAACCAGCCCGGGCCACTCACCTTGGTGAAAAAGATGGCGTCCCCGTTCGGATCATCTGCCTCGGTGTTGATGGCACTGCTGTAAAACTGCCCGGCGTTGGCCGTCGGACGCACGATGGGGTCGTGCGCGAACACGGGCGGCCGATTGCTGGCCGCCTGGAAATGCGCGAGGATCCGCGCGGGTGACAACGCGTGATCATACACGGCCACATCCTGCATGTAGCCCTTGAATTGAAAGTTGTAAGCGCCGGCTCCCTCCTGCCGGGACCCGATGGTCATTGCATTGGTGCTGCGCAACAGGCCGCGGAACGGTTCGGTCGGAAAATTGTTGGCGGCGGCGTTGGAAATCCCATTGACGTACAAAGCCACATAACCGGCGGACCGATTGAGCACGCCCACCACGTGTTGCCATTGGTTATTGGGCGGCACATTGCCCGCGGCGATTACGGTGCCGCCATCATCCTTCCGCACAAAAAACCGGAACGCCCGCCCCGGGCCGCCACAATCCAGATTGAACTGTTCACCGCCCGCACCCGTGCCCTTGGTGATCAAACCGGCGTCCGATGCAGGCAGACTGGTGCTTTTCACCCAGGCTTCCACCGTCAGGCTTTGGTTCGGGGCGCTGCCAAAATCCATGGGAATGCTGCCCACATAACTGTTCTGTGCCGCAAGAAATCCAAACCGCGCCGCGGTATGGGTGTCCACCAGGCGATGTCCCGGTTGCCCCAGTTGCGTGGCGTGGTACACGCCGTCGCGCCCCGCCGCCCAGTCATAAGCCGTCGCGCCGCCCGTCTCGTTCAAGGGCCAATACCCGACGGGGTTGTCGGCGAGCACCAATTGGGCGTACGGGTAAGTGGCATTGGTAACCGCCAGCAGCACGGCGCCACTCACCACGCTGCCAAAAGCGTTGCTCACCCACACCGAATAAGCGCCCGCCTGAGCGGGCTGCACGCTGGGCAGGTTGAGGGTGGGGGAAATTGCCCCCGGCAAATTCGTCCCGTCTTTTTGCCAGAAAAAGTACAAAGGCTGCGCGCCCACGGCGCCGACAGAGAAGCTGACGCTCCGGCCCACGGCCCGGGCGGTATAAGCAGGCCCGGGCGGAGCCAAAATCTGCGGCTCGCGATGCACGGTTAGCGTGGCCACAGCACTGGTCACGGCCCCCCAATCATTGCTGACCACCACAAAATAATTTCCCGCTTCCGCCGGCGTCACGGGGAACCGCGTCAGCGTCGCAGCGTTGGCCCCCGGCAGCGTCACGCTGCTCCCTGGAACGCCGCGATGCCATTGATAATGCAACACCGGCGCGCCCATGGCTGTCACCGTGAACGTGCTGGGACTGGCCGGGGCGTTGTTGGTTTGGGAAACCGGGGACTGGACAATAACGACCCGCGCCGGCATGACCTCTCCGCTGATCCCCAGAATGGCGGTGGTGCGCGTACCGCCGACCGGCGGCCCCGTGAACGTGAGGGATTGAATCGTCTTGTTCAAACCCAGCGCGGCCAGGTCAACGGTCGTTTGGTAAAGATTGGGATTATCCCAGCCCGGATTTTCCGTGTTAAAGCTGCCGGCCCCCAGGCGCACCCGCCCAAATCCCTGCCACGCCACATTGGCCGTCTGGTAATACCAATCCGGCGCGTTGAAACTGAACGGGGAACTGTGTGTGCCATCGGTAAAGTTCAGCACGAACGTGCCCACCCCCCCGCCATTGGCGGAGCTGGCCAGCACGGAAATGCGGTTCAGCGCCAGCGGCGGCGTCAAGGTCAACGTCCCCGCCGCGGTGTAGGTGTACCCGAGCATCAGCGCATTGAGACCGCCGTACGGTCCCAGCTCAAACACCGCCCCATCCCCCTGCCCGCGCACGATGCGACTCGATGGCAGTCCCTGCAATCCGTGCGTGTTCGCCACGATTTGCGCGTTCCCGTTCAACCCCGCCTGGTAAAACGCCCAGCGATTCGGCACGTCAAACCCCGTAGTCTGGGGACTGGCAACCGTGGCGTTATAAGGCAAAATAACCCCGGCATTGAACCCACTCACGGCGAGGGGATAACTGCCTCCGGTGCGGCGCACCTCGACGACGACGCGACGATGCAACTCCGTCAGCGCGGGATTATCGCGATTCGTAATATTGACGAACAGTTCAAACCCCACCCAATAGACGGCATTGGACGCCAACTGGTCGTAATGCAACAGCGCATTGTTGGCGACAGTCAGCAACCCGTTGTTATCAACCGCAAAGGTCTGATTGGAATTGCCGGCGGCAATAGCGTAAGCCAGGTCGCCCGCAACCGGGGGCGGGATGAGGCCCACGGCGGTGCCATTGGTCGCCGCTTCCCATACCTGCAACCGGGTGGCCGGCACCGCGCCCGGCACGGAGCCGACAATGGAATAATAGCCCAAGCTGGCGTAGGCCGAGAAACCGTTGTTGAGAGGATTGTTCTTTCCAACCCCCGTCACCCGGAACGTGTAGGTGCCGGGTGGCAGATTGGTTTTGATGCTGCCCCAAAGCCGGTTGGATTGGTTGTTGGTGTGAAGGACTGCATTGGCATCATCCGCCACGGACACGGCCAGCCCAAGATTGGACCAATCGCCCACCGGCCGCGCCGTCAATGCCACCTCCCCGCCCGTCGTGCTGAACCGAAACGCATCGGTATCGCCCGTTCGCTCAATCACTCCTTCCGCCGCCACCGAGCCATCGGGATAAACTTCGAGGAATCGCGAGGTGGCCAGGGATGCCCCGGTGTCATCCGCCCGATACGCCGTGTTGTTGTTGGCGGTGATGAGATTCAGCTCGTCCTCGGGTTGGGTAGCGCCATTGTATTCTCCCTTGGCCCACTGGGTCACCGGCTGGTAATAGCCCACTCCCATGATGGGTGCCCACCCGGTTTCCCCGCTGCCATGACCGGCATAATATTCTTCCGACGAGGTGCCCTGATGGGCCAAACCCAGAGTGTGGCCGGCCTCATGTGACGCCACTTCACCCGCACTCTTGCCGGTGGAATAAACCGACCAGCACGGAACGTCGCCGCCCCAATTCCATGAACCGATCATCGCCACCCCCGCAGCGGTGACCGGCGTATCGGTGAAGGCCACTCGTTGCCGGCTGATTTCCGGGGCATCCAGATACACCTTGATATCCGTAGTCACGTTGATGTTGAAGGGCAGGTAGTCTTCCGCCACGCGCTTCCAGACGTCGCGAATGGTGTAATTGTTCGCCGCCGCCGGCCGGGAATAATAAACCCCGCCCCATGTCGGCGTGTAGCCCCCCGCAAAATCGAGGTACAATACCCCCTTCGCGCCTGGCAGACTCTGCAATGACACGATATTGCTGTTGTAATCGGGCACATACGTCGGGATTTCGTCGGGACGCAACGGCGGAATCTCCGCCGTGCGATTCGCCTCCGCGGAGGCGTTGCGGGCCAACGTCGAGACCGGGGGAGGCGAGCAAATCACCTCGTCCCAGCGCCGCTCCCACAACTCCGGATCACCGTTGGGACCGGTGGGCTCGAGACGATACGCGGTCTGACTGCCGGCAAACAGGACCACGCCCACCGCGCGCCCGGCCACACCCAGAGCGGGCGGAGTCAGGAAAAAAAATTCGCCGGCTTCCGGCAACTCCAATTGCCCCGAGATATACGTCATCTCCCCGTTGCGATATTGGGTGATTTGCACATGCCCGGAGGCCATGCGCCCCTCCGTCAACTCGAATTCAATGGCCTCGCCCGCTTGCGCGTGCTGATGCGCGGCCATGAAATGCAGATCCCAGGCGCGTTTTGACTTGCCCGGCGTTTTGATGGCCCCCGCGTAGGGATTGAAATCAGGCGGCCGCGGCGCCGTCCCCGTGGCGACCGGTCCCGCCCCGCCCGCCAGCGTGTTGCTGCCGGAGGCGGCCGCCGGCGCCGCCGACCCCGGTCGGCCGGCCACTCGTTCCTGGGATTGGAGAGGTCGCGCGGGATTCAGCAGCCCGATCAGGATGAATCCGCCGAATGCGACCAAAACCAAAATTCCCGCAATCCAAATCGTTCGTGTCTTCATTTGCGCAAAGGCACTGCCGCCCCACTCAATTGAGGCCCGGCGCCATGGCCTCCACCCGGCGGGCCTGCCGGAAGGCTAACGTAATCTCCCAGCGGGCGGAAGCGATCTTTTGTCCCCGCAATCCGCCGTCACCACACTCATTTCGCAGCTGATCCCGCTCCCGGGTTTGCTGGTCCAGACCGGTCTCCGCCAGGAGGCGGGAGGGTAATTGGATTTTCATCCGTCCCCTTCTCTGCCACAGTCAGAGGCGTGAAACGCCGGCACAACTCCTTGAAGCCGACCCCCCGGCCCTTGCCGCCGCCCGCACACGGCCGGCGACGTTACGGACGGAGGGCCAAACTGCTTGCGGCAATCCTGATGCCGGTGCTGGTGTTTGGCGGCCTGGAATTGACCTTGCGCCTGCTGGGCTACGGCTATTCCCCTGATTTCTTTCGCAAGACCCAAATTGCCGGACGGGACGTTTTCGTGGCCAACGACGATTTTGGGCTGCGTTTCTTCCCGCGCTCGCTCGCCCGCCTCCCCTCGCCCACCGTCTTTCCCGCCTCCAAAGGCAGCAACACCTTCCGCATCTTTATTCTTGGGGAATCGGCGGCTTTGGGCGATCCCGAACCTGCATTTGGTTTTGGCCGTTATCTGGAAGCGCAGTTGCAGGCGCGGTTTCCGGATCAGCGCTGCGAGGTGATTTGCGCGGCCATGACCGCCATCAATTCACACGCCCTCCTCCCCATCGCAGCGGATTGTGCCCGGCACGACGGCGATCTCTGGATCATTTACATGGGCAACAACGAGGTGGTCGGACCGTATGGCGCGGCCACGGTCTTTGGACCAAAATCTCCACCGCGCTTTTTCGTTCGTGCCAGCCTGGCCTTGAAAGCGACCCGCACCGGACAATTACTGGATGCCCTCCTCAACCGGCGCTGGACCAGCCCGGCGACGCCCGCGGCATGGGCAGGGATGCGCATGTTCCTCGAAGCCCAAACCCGACCCGATGATCCCGGCCGAAAACGGACCGAGGCCAGCTTCCGGGAAAATCTGGAAGCCATGCTTCACCTCGCACGCCGCCAGCGGATCCCGGTCCTGCTCTGCACCGTGGCCAGCAATTTGAAGGATTGCGCCCCCTTCGCCTCCCTGCATGCGCGACAATTCGACGCAGCGCACCGCCGCGCCTGGGAGGCGCGGGTCCAAGCGGGCGCTGAATTTGAACAGGCTCAAGACTGGAACGCGGCGCTGCAACAATACGAACAGGCCGCCGCGCTGGATGCCGATTACGCCGAACTTCAATTCCGCATGGGCCGCTGCCATCTCGCGCTGGACCAGCCGGCCGCCGCGCGGCGTTGTTTTGAACGGGCCCGGGATTTCGACGCGCTCCCGTTTCGCACCACTTCGACCCAGAACGAGATCATCCGCCAGTGCGCCGCGAAATTTGGCGGCGATCCGGTGGTGTTGCTGGATGTCGCGCGGGAATTGACCGCGCCGGACTCCACTCCCATCCCCGGAGCCGACTTGTTCTACGAGCATGTTCATTTCAATTTCACGGGCAACCAGCGACTCGCGCGGTTGATCGCGGCAGCCGCAACGCAACTGCTGGAATCCCGCCAGGGAATCACGGCGTCCGGCGATCCGTTGACCGCCGAGCAGGCTGATGAGCGCCTGGCGGTGACGCCGTGGGATCGGTATCGCGTTTATCAAAATGTGTGGCAGCGCGAGCAGCGCCCTCCCTTCACGCAACAACTAAACCACACCAACCAACTGGCCAGCCTGACCCAGGCCTTACAACAGTTCCGCTCCCGGATGAATTCCAACACCCTGCCCACCGCACTGAACCGCTATCGCACGGCATTGCAAGCACGGCCGGAGGATTTTTTCCTGCGGGGCAACCTGGCCAAACTGCTGGAAGACACGGGCGACCTCTCCGGAGCGGCGGCGGAATGGGCCCGGGTCAGTGATTTATTGCCGCACCACTTCGGCCCGGCATTTTATTGGGGCAAAGTCCTTGCGCGGCAGGGCCGGACGGACGCCGCGGCACGAGAACTGACGCGCGCCCTGCAAATCCGTCCCGACCTTCCGGAGGCGCGGGCCGAGCTGAGCCGCGTTTTGCTCCAGCAAAAGCGCCCCGCGGAAGCGTTGGCCCAAATCCGGCAGGCGGTCGCCGGACAGCCCGACAACGCAAGGCTGTATCTTGATTTGGCTGAAGCCCAGGCCGCCCTGGAGCAGCGCGACGCCGCCATCGCCAGCCTGCGGCGGGCGATCGAGTTGCGCCCCGACTTCTGGGAGGCGCGTTACCTGTTGGGCGTGGAACTGGCGGTCCGCAACGACCTGACCGGCGCCAGTGAACAGTTTGGTGCGGTGCTCCGGTGGCAGCCCGATCACCCTCTGGCCCATCTGAACCTCGGCATTGCCCTGGCCAAACTGGGCCGGATTCCCGAAGCGATGGAACAATTCCAGCAGACCCTGCGGTTGTCCCCTTCAAATCAAACAGCCGCCAGCTACCTGAACCAGCTTCGCGCACGTTGAGGCCCGGGCCACGCTCAGCGCGGCGCCGGATGCAGGGCCTCCAGTGCCGAGCCGGGACGCTGCCCCGGTTCCACCGCCCATTTGTAGTTGGGCGCGGAGGTCATGTTGAACACCAGTTCGCCGCCGGCGGTGATTTGTTTGTGGGTCAGATAGATTTTTTCAAATGCCGCCCCATTCAAGGTCGCGCTTTCGATGTAGGGTCGCAATGGACCGTTGCGGTTTGCGGTCACGACGAATTGTCTGCCGTCCGGCAACCGGATCGTGGCGCGGTCAAACAACGGACTGCCGATGAGGTATTCGGTCGTGCCGGGACATACCGGATAAAATCCCAGCGCACTGAACACATACCAGGCGGACATCTGCCCGGTGTCTTCATCACCGCAAAACCCGTCCGGCGTCGGGTGATACAACCGCGTCATCACCTCGCGCACCCGCGCCTGCGTCTTCCACGGCTGCCCGGCGTAATTGTAGAGGTAGGGCAGGTGCTGGATCGGCTGATTGCCGTGGGCGTACTGCCCCATGTTGGCCGCCACCATCTCGGTCATTTCGTGAATCATCGTTCCGTAGCTCCCCACATTCACCACCGGCGGCGTGTAAAAAACTCCATCCAATTTGTCGGCGAACGCGGCATCCCCACCCAGCAGTCGAATCAATCCGGGCACATCGTGAAACACACTCCACGTCCAGTGCCAGGCGTTGCCTTCGGTGAACGGCCCGCCCCATTCAGTGGGATCAAACGGTTCGCGCCAGTTCCCCGCCTCATCCCGTCCGCGCATGAAACCGACCTGCGGATCAAACACGTTCGTATAGTTCATCGCATTGTGGCGAAACCCCGCGGCATCGTTCGCCCGCCCCTGGGCCAGGGCAAACACCGCCGCACAAAAATCGTCATACGCAAACTCCAGCGTCTTGGCCGTGGCCTCGCGCTGGCGCGTCGGCACGTAGCCGTGCTGCTGATAAAACTCCGCTCCGTCGCGACCGATGGAATGACAGCGCGATGGCGCCTGCGTGTTGGCATCATGCACCATCGCGTCCAGGGCGGTGCGGGCATCGAAATTCGTGATGCCCTTCACCCAGGCGTCCGCGAGCAGGGAAAACGCATGATTGCCGATCATGCAATCCCGATGGCCGGGACTGGACCAGGACGGCAGAAACCCGCTTTGCTCGTACGCCGCCACCAGCCCCTGCATGATTTCACCGCTGACCTCCGGAACGAGCAGATTGTAGAGCGGATGCGCAGCACGAAAGGTGTCCCAGAATCCCGTGTCCGTGTACATGAACCCGGCATGCACCTGCCCGTCGTACGGGCTGAAATAAACCGGCCGTTCCTGCGCGTCCCATTCATGCAGCCGATGCGGAAACAAAAAGCTGCGATATACCGCGCTGTAGAACGTCCGTTGCGCCTCCTCCGTGCCGCCCGTCACCTGCAACCGCCCCATCAACCCGTTCCAGGCATCCTCCGCCCGCCGCCGCACCGTGTCGAAATCCGCGTCTCCGATTTCCCGGGCCAGATTTCGTTCCGCCTGCTCCGGACTGAGATAAGACGAGGCCACCTTGCAACCCACCACGCGATTTCCCTGCGTCTCAAACCGTACAAACGCCCCCACGTGTTCCCCGGCAAGCTGGGACTGTCCCTCGTGGACGCCTCCGGGCGTCCAGGTGCCGAACGCGGCGAAGGGACGGTCAAACTCCATGACAAAGTAATTGGAGAAATTGCCGGGCACACCGCCGTTGTTGTTGCGGCAAACTCCAATGATTTTGCTGGCTTCCGGCAGGATCGTCACCCGCGAACCCTGGGCAAAGGCATCCAGCACCACGTAGGCGGCGGCGTCATTCTCGTAGGTGAACCGGAACCGCGCCGCCCGCTCGGTCGGCGTCACCTCCACCGTTGCCTGCCAGGTGTCCAGGCGCACGCGATAATAACTGGGCTGCGCCTCTTCGGATTCATGGCGGAAGTCCGAGGCGCGTTCGTCCTCCCGCACCACCAGCCGCCCCGAGACCGGCATCAAGGCGAAGTTCGCATAATCTCCAATCCACGGGCTGGGCTGGTGGGTCTGGCGGATGCCGCGGATCCTGGTCTGGCGGTATTGGTAAAAGAACGAATCACGTTGCGGCTGCGTATACGGCGCCCAGACATTCATCGGAAACGGCAGGGCAATGGCGGGATAGGTGTTGCCATGGGAATAACTGCCCACCGAGTCCGTCCCCTGCAACGGATTGGCAAGATAGACCGGTGGCCGCGTCGCCCCGCGGCTCCCACCATTCCCGCCGACCCACAGCACCAGCGCCAGCCAACAAATTTTCTTCATACCGCCACCAATATCCGCCGCAGCCCCGCGGCAACTCAAGATGCAAATACCCGCCCCCCGGGCCGCCGGCTCAAGGACCGTCAATGATGACGCCTCGCACGGGCGCGCCACCGGGAAAATCGGCCCAGAAACGGTCGCGAAAGCCGGGCGGATTGTACTCCCAGTGCCACGGTTCGTTTTGGTAGGGATACCAGCCGAATTCCTCGCCCCGCAACAGCAGCCATTTATGGACGGGAGACTGGCGCATCCGGACCAGTTCCGACATCGGACGGGTGAATGTTTCGCGCGTTTGGAACTCGCCCGCCTGGCTCATCTTGAAATCAATGGCCAGGCCGAGGGAGTGCGCTGAAAAGCTGGCCACGGCATGGGCATTGCCCGCACGCGCCGCATTCGCGCGGGCCGTTTCCGGCGAGCGATGTGCCGACAGAATGATCAGTTCCACGCCGTCGGCCCGTGCGCGCGCGCGCATCCGGAGAAACGAGGTCAACGCGTGCCGGTTCAGTTTCCACTGTTCCTGCCCCGCGACGGCCCGCCATTGGTTGGTGATGTACCCCCAAACGGCCGCATTCACCTCCTGCCGCAACACCACCGCGGCGCGCGAACGGTTGGCCCGGCGCTCCGGACGCACCAAATCCAGCGCGTCCACCATGACGTCGGCAAACTGCTCATTCGGACCTTCTGGGCCGCCGGGAAAGTCGTCGTCGTGCCAGGGAAAGTTGCGGAAATGATCGCTCAACTCCGGCCCCAAAATGTCCAAACCCGAACAGTTTGGATCGTGAATGAATTTTCGCTCCAGCGCGCGCAGAAGCCGGCACTGGCCGGCGCCGGTGGCGTCGGCCAATGCGCGGTCAAAGGCGGCTTGAACCTCAGGATCGCCGTTGCGATCCCGCAACGTGGCCCAAATATAATCGGCGGGTAAACGCGACGCGCCAGCCGCGGCGAGGTCCGCCGTCGCCGCCATCAAGCGCATGGCCGATTGGGTGGTGCCGGGTTTGGCTCTGGGCAGGACCGCGCAGCCGGTGAGCAGCAACGTCACCGCAAGCAACCGCAGTCCATTCCAAACGTGACCCGTCATGGGTTTCATACTGGGCAAGTTGCTGCTGCGCGTCAACCGATCTGCCCGTAGGTTGACCGCCGCGGAACGTCCCGGGGCGGGCCCCCGGGCCGCGGCGTAGCGGCGCCGGGACAAACGCGCCGGCCGCCCCGCTTATTCCCGGATGAAGTAGCTCAGGTTTTCCAGCTCGATGGCCAGGTTCACGTTGTTGAGCATGACGTTCTTTGGCACGTGGAGGACGACGGGGGAAAAGTTCAAAATGCCCAGCACGCCGCACTCCACCAGCTGGTTGACCACTCCCTGGGCGGCTTCCGCCGGCACGGTGACAATGGCCATTTTCACACTGTGGGCGCGCACGAATTCCGCCAGCTGATTCATGCCATACACCGGACGCTTGATCTCCTTGTTCCGACGCCGTCCCGGCTCGATATCGAACGCCGCCAGGATCTCGAATCCTTCCTTTTCAAAGCCGCGATAGGACAGCAGGGCCAGCCCCAGATTTCCCAGGCCGATCAAGATAACAGGGCGCAGGCGTGACGCGCCCAGCTCATTGGTGATTTGCTGGTATAAATCCTTCACGTCGTAACCAAGCCCCCGCGTGCCGAACGTGCCCAAATAAGCAAGGTCCTTCCGCAATTGGGTGGGTTTGACCCCGGCGGCTTTGGCCAGGGCCTCGCTGGAAATGGTCTGCGTCGCCTGCTCGCACAAGGGGGCCAGACAGCGCAAGTAAGTGGACAGCCGGTACACGGTTTTGCGCGGAATTTCTGGTCGCCGGTTCTTTTTCAAGGTGGCCAAAAATAAACTGCGGCGCGGGGCGAGGCAATCCAAGGCATGAATTTTTTCGCCAACCGGATGCCGCGGGTCTGGAGAAAACCCGGCGTGACTCCGGTGGCGGGCTTTGCTTGACTGGTGGGCAAACATGAAACGCCCCCTGGTGCCCGTGGCGTTGTACTATGCCGTTGGACTGTTGCTGGGCGGACTCGTCCAACCACCGCTTGTGTTGCTGTTTACCGCGAGCCTGCTCTGCCTGATCCTGGCCTTGGGCCGGACATCGGACCGTGCCTGGTTGCCGGCCCTTTGCCTGGTTTTTCTGGGTTGGACGAATCTGGTCCGATGCACCGCGGTGATTTCGCCATACGATTTACGAATTCAACTGGGCAACGCCCCCGTGTTGGGCACCCTGCGCGGCACCCTGGCCGAAACACCAAGCCTGCGCGTGCATGAACGCGACGGCCAGGAACTGGCCCGGACCCTGGTGACGCTGCACGTATCCGCTCTGGCCACGAACGGAGGGTGGTTGCCAGCCTTCGGCCAGGTGCTGGTCTCGACTCGCGGCAATTTGGAGCCGCCCGGATTCAGCGGCCAGGAGATCGAAGTGAGCGGAGTCATTGCTCCGCCTCCGGATCGCTTGGCCGAGGGGCTCTTCAGCTACCGGAATTATCTGGCCCACCAATCCATTTATTACCAGCTGACGACCGATGCCGCGCATTGGAAAGTGATGAATCCTTCCGCGCCGCCCCCGCTGGCCGACCGCTTCCAAGCCTGGGCCAAGCGGACCCTGGCCGCCGGCCTGCCGGAACAGGACGAGCCATTGCGCCTGCTTTGGGCCATGACGCTGGGCTGGAAGACGGCGCTGACCGGGGAGGTCAGCGAACCATTCATGAAATCCGGCACGATGCACATCTTCGCCATTTCGGGGCTGCACATTGCCTTGATCGCCGGCATTTTGGTCAGTCTGTTGCGGGTGGCGCGCTTGCCCCGGAGGGGATGCGGCCTGGTGGTGGTCCCCCTGCTCTGGTTTTATACTGCGGCCACAGGCTGGCAGCCTTCCGCGATCCGCTCCGCCATCATGATGAGCATCGTTGTGGGGGGGTGGTCGCTGAGCCGCCCCAGCGACTTGCTAAACTCGCTGGCGGCCGCCGCCTTCATCATCCTGCTGTGGCAGCCCCAGCAGTTGTTTCAAGCCAGCTTCCAGCTTTCCTTTTTCGTGGTGCTCAGCATTGCCTTGTTGGTGCCGCCGTTGCAACGCGGAATTGACCGGCGGCTGGCATTGGACTCCTTTCTGGCGCCGGAAATCATTCCCCAATGGCAGCGGCTCGCCCGCACGGGGTTGCGCAACCTCCTGCTGACCCTGGCCACTTCACTGGCCGCCTGGCTGGGCGCGCTGCCGCTGACCGCCTACTATTTTCACATCTGCAGTCCGGTCACGTTGCTGGCCAATCTCGTCATTGTCCCGCTGAGCGCCCTGGCGCTCTCCTGCAATCTGGGCAGCCTGCTTTGCGGCGCCGGGTTGCCGTGGGTGTCCGAACTGTTCAATCACGCCGCGTGGTTCTGGATGCTCGGCATGAGCCGCTTCAGCCGGTGGGCCACCTTGATTCCAGGCGCCTATGCCTTTGTACCGGCCCCCGGCGTGTTCACCTGCCTCATTTATTACGGCTTGCTGGTCGGATGCCTGAGCGGCTGGTTATGGCAGCGCGGCCGCCGGCTGCGAACAGTCGCGGCGTTACTGCTCCTCGGACTATATTACGGCGGTCAATGGCGGAGTGCGCGCCGGAACTTCTCGCTCACCATCCTCCCGCTGGAAGGCGGGCATGCCAGCTTCCTGGACGCTGCCGGCCGCTCCCGGGACTGGCTGGTGGATTGTGGCAGCACCAACTCCGTGGTTTATGTCGTACGCCCGTTTTTGCGCGCCCAAGGGGTCACGCGGCTGCCACGACTCATGCTCACCCACGGCGATGTGCAACATGTGGGGGGCGCGGAGCTGCTCCGCGATGAATTCCACTGTGCGGAAGTGTGGGTCAGCCCGTTCCGCTTTCGCTCACCCGTGTACCGGCAAGTGTTGACCCGCCTGGAACACCATCCGGGTTTGGTCAAGACGGTGCATCGCGGTGATGTGGCGCCGCCCTGGCGGATCCTGCACCCGGGCGAAGACGACGCCTCTTCACTCGGTGACGACGGTGCGCTGGTGTGCCAGGCGGAATTGCACGGGGTCCGGGTGCTCCTGCTGTCCGATCTGGGCCGGCAGGGACAACACCAGCTGTTCGATCGCGAAGCTCATCGCCTGCGATCCGACATCGTTGTCACCGGAATTCCGACCGCGTCCGAGGCCTTGTCCGAAACCTTGCTGCGCGCCATTCAACCGCGCGTCATCATTGTCGCCGATTCAGAATTTCCGGCCACCGCACGTGCCTCCACCAAACTCCTGGACCGGCTGACGGCCCACCGGACCCTGGTCCTCAGCACCCGCACCAGTGGCGCGGTGCAGATTTATTTTCGTCCCCGAGGCTGCGCGATTGCGACGGCCCGTGGAGAAAGCTTCGAGCTGGCAGCGCTGCCCGCCATGACGCTTCCCCAACCGGAAGCGTCGCCGCCGGCGGCGGAGCGGCAGTGGTGATCACGGCAACGGCAGTTCGCGAATTTGCAGGCTGTAGCGGTAAGCGTCGAAGTAAATGTTGTGGTCGCCCCACTCCACCTCGCCCCGCTGAAAATCCACATTGTCGGAACGCAATGACTGCTTGGGCGGGGTCAACGGCTGGCAGTGGGCGCTGTTGGCGGCCATGCGGTAGTAATCCAGACCACCGAAATAAAAATCGCGCACCTCGCGCCGTTCCTCCGGGGTCAAGGTCGGCGCGTATTGCATGGCGAAAATTCCCTTGTATGGATCCACCGGCATCCAGCCGTACGGCGGAAGATAAATTTCGCACCAGTCATGGATGCCTTTCACCCCGGGAAATAAGTTCCAGCCTGACTGCCATCGGGCAGGGATCCCATTGAGCCGGCAGAGCGTGATGAACAGCAGCGCCTCCTGGCCGCAATCGCCGTAGCCCTTGTCCCGGCAGTAATCACTGAGATTCCGGATGGTGGAATACTCGAGGGCGTAGCTGTATTGGATGTGCTCCGCGATCCAATTGTAAATTTTCCGGGCCTGCCGGGCGGGATTGACTTCGTCCACCAAAATTTCCTTTGCCAACTTCCGCAACTCGGGAGTAAAGACCACGTGCAACTCCTCCCGCAAAAATGGCTGCAGCCGGGGATCCAGGGCGTCCACGCGGCGCACCCGCTCCGGATTGATGTCGAACGAGACGCCGGAAATCTTGTAGCGGTATTCAACACTGAAGTGTGTCGGCTGCCCTGACTGCGCGGGTTGCTCCAGATACACTGCGCGGATCGGGCTGTCCGGACCATCGAGATGCCGCACCGGCGAGGAGGTTTCCAACAGCACGAAATCCCGTTGGAACGGGTACTCACGCGGGATGGGCAGCCACGCCCGGATCATTTCTCCCGGCGGTGCCACATCGGCATCCACCGTCACCGTCATCACGGCTCTCAGGTGTTTTGGCAAAACGTAGGGTCGTCCCTCCTGGCGCGCGGCCTGGCGGATGGCGCGGCAGGTGGCCAGGCTGGCGCGATCGTGTTCTCGCGTATCCCGCGGGGGAATCCGGCGCGCATTCAACTCCGGATGACGAAAGAACAAATTGCTGACGCTCGCGCTCATGAAACGACGTTCCCCGTCGAAATCCCGCGAATCGAACCAGCCCTTGGCGATCCAGCCTTCGAATTCGCTTTGAGTCAGATCCCGCACCGCATCTTGCAAGCGTTTGAACAACCCGGCTTGGGTGAACGGATAATCCTTGCGAATGCGTTCCAGCCGGTCCAGTTCAAACGCCAGACGTCGCCGCTCCGCCTCGCTCAGCGCGGAATCAGACGTCGCCGCGTAAAGCGTGTTGGACGCCGCCTGGAACCGGCCCTGGGTCTCCAACACGCTGGCGTGCAGGACTGCGGAGGGTTCGGCGGCCGCCCCGACCACGAGCAGCCATCCTCCGCTGAAAATCCCCAGCCATCGTTTCATGGTCACGTTGCGTTGTTGCATCGTTCCTCCCCGCGCGCCTACGTTCCCAATGCGTCCAGCGCTCCGCTGACGTGCGCGAATTTTTCCTTCCAATCCGTCAATCGCTGCTCATGCTCGCGCAACACCGCGGCGGGTACCCGCTGCGTAAAATTAGGATTGGCCAGTTTCTGTTCCACCTTGACGATCTCCCCTTCAATCTTTTCCTTTTCCTTCGTCAGACGTGCCCTCTCTGCCGCGACATCAATCAATCCATCCAACGGCAGGAATAATTCCCCGAATGGCGTATGCACCGTCGGCGTTCCCTTCTTCGTCACATAATCTTCTGCAAAATCCAAGGCTTCGGCGTTGAGCAGCAGTTTGATCACTTCGCCATCATGGGCGGCGATTTCGCGACTCGGCTTAAGCACGAATTTCACCTTTTTGCCGGACTGTATGTTGCCAACGCGGCGGAGGTTGCGCCCCAGTGTCACAACTTCATATTTCTGGCTGGCAAATTCCAGATGCGTCTCATCCAGCCCGTACGCCTCGTGAAAATCCGCGTCAAACGGTTTGGGCCATGGCGCCGTCATGAGGGTGCGGCCGCCCTGCTCCTCCGGCATGTCTGCCGCGTAACCCATCCCGTGCCACAGCTCCTCCGTGATGAATGGCAGGAACGGGTGAAACAACCGCAGGGTGTGCGACAGCACAAAATCAACCACCGCGAGCGTATTCGCGCGGCGCCTCTCCTGTTCCGCGCTCCGCACTCCGCGTTCCGTGCTTCCCAACACCGCCTTGCTCGCCTCGACATACCAATCACAATATTCGTTCCAGAAGAAGCGATACAACGTCTGCACCGCCGTGCTGAAGTTGTAGGTGTTTAAGGCCGTCGAGATTTCCTCAATCGCCCGGTTCAGCTTGAGCAATATCCACTTGTCATCCGTGGTGAGCAGCGCCGGATCAATCTCGCCCTGCACTTCGCCTCCCTGCATTTGTCTAAAGCGACACGCGTTCCACAGTTTGTTGCAGAAGTTGCGGCCCAGCTCGACGTCCTTCTCGTCGAACAACACGTCCTGACCGAGCGGCGCACTGCGCATTGTGCCGAAGCGCAATGCGTCCGCGCCGTATTTGGCGATGAGTTCGAGCGGGTCGGGCGAATTGCCGAGCGTCTTCGACATCTTGCGCCCCTGCTTGTCGCGGATGATGCCGGTGAAATACACATTCTTGAACGGCAGCTCGCCCATGTATTCATAGCCCGCCATGATCATGCGTGCGACCCAGAAGAAAATGATGTCCGGCCCGGTGACCAGGTCGGTGGTCGGATAAAACTTCTTCAACGTGTCGGTCTGCTCGGGCCAACCCATCGTGGCAAACGGCCAGAGCCACGAACTGAACCAGGTGTCGAGCACGTCGGGGTCTTGTTCCCAACCATCACCCTCTGGTTTCTCAATCTGACAAACTGTTTCAATCGTATAGTTCGCGTCTAAATTTTCCTGCGAGCTTTTCCGCAAATCATACGGACCGGGATTGGCACGATACCACACCGGAATCCGATGTCCCCACCAAAGCTGACGGCTGATGCACCAGTCCTGAATGTTCGTCAGCCAGTGATCGTAAACCTTCGCCCAACGCTGCGGATGGAAACGCATCTTGGAGCGCCGAGCACCCGCTCGGCCAGTTCCAGATTCGGCGCCCGAGCCGAGCGGGTGCTCGGCGCTCCCCTCCTGCTCCACGCACGCCCTGGCTTCCTCCACCGCCGGATACTTCAAAAACCATTGTTCGCTCAACCGCGGCTCGATCGGCACATCCGCGCGCTGACTGAAGCCCACGTTGTTCTCGTATGACTTCGTTTCCACCAGCGCACCGAGTTCCGTGAGCTTCTCCTCCGCCACCTTGCGCGCCTTGAACCGGTCCAACCCCTTCAAATCCGCGCCCGCCAGCTCGTTCATCGAGCCGTCGGGATTCATGATGTCCACGACACGCAACTTGTGCCGCTGACCGATCTCGAAGTCCGCCTTGTCATGCGCCGGCGTCACCTTGAGCACACCCGTGCCGAATTCAAAATCCACATGCTCGTCGCCGATGATCGGGATGAGCTTCTGTTCGCGCGGCAATTCCGCCGGCAACGGCCGCACGATGTGTTTTCCGATGAGATGCGCGTACCGCGGGTCTTTCGGATTCACCGCCACCGCCGTGTCGCCCGGGATGGTTTCCGGTCGCGTCGTCGCGATGGTGAGCCAAGTCCGCTCTTCGGCGTCAATCTGCGGGCCGCCCGATTTCCCCTCACCCGGCCTGTCAGCCACCCTCTGCCCTTCCGCAGGGGTGAGGGGCCGCGCCACGATTTGCACAGGCGATCCATCCTGGTCCACCGCCTCCACCCGGAAGTGATACATGAAACCCTTCTGCGGTTTCATCTCCACTTCCTCGTCGGACAGCGCGGTCTGCGTGGCCGGACACCAGTTCACCATGCGTTTGCCGCGATAAATGAGACCCTTCTTGTAAAGCTCGACGAAAACCTTTTGCACACAGCGGGAATACTCCGCGTCCATCGTGAAACGCTCGCGCGTCCAATCGCACGAGCATCCGAGCTTTTTGAGCTGGTTGATGATGATGCCCCCGTGCTTTTCCTTCCATTGCCAGACGCGCTTGAGAAACTCGTCGCGTCCGAGGTCATGCTTGGATTTCTTTTCCTCCTTCTTGAGCGCCTTCTCGACCTGCACCTGCGTGGCGATGCCGGCGTGATCTGTGCCCGGCAGCCAGAGCACCTCCTTGCCATCCATGCGCGCCTTGCGGGCGAGGATGTCCTGGATCGTGTTGTTGAGCACATGCCCCATGTGGAGCATGCCCGTGACGTTCGGCGGCGGGATGACGATGGAATACGCCGGGCGCTTGTCGGTCACGCGCGCCGGGTCGGCGGTGAAGCAACCCTGCTTCAGCCAGAAGTCATACCATTTGTCCTCGACGGACTGCGGTTCGTAGGCCTTCGGAATTTCAGACATATTCAGTTCACGTTTGACCTAAACACCAACATCGTTCGCTGGCGATTCGACTTGGTCAGCAGTCCGACTCGCCTTTCCCCGGACAAACGTGAAAGGCAGTCTAACGAACTGCCGGGGGCGGGGCAATCAACGACGGAAGGAAAGGACGTTCGACAATCACCCACTCAGACAAGGCGACGCCCCCTCCGCGCCTCAGTCCTTTCCAATCCCTTGGTGATCAGGCGGCGAAGAACTCTAATCCACTAACTCAATGCGACTGACTCGGTGCATTGGTGGGCAATACCGCCGGAGCAGTAATCGTCATCCGAGCGATATTGTTCTTTGAGTGAACGCGCACCGGCGTCTGACGAGTCCGGCTGGGGGAAATGCTCGGGATAAATGCTGTGGCCACTATCCCAACTGCCAGTATCAGAAACAGACGTGATGCTTTCATACGCTAAATAGACACCGCAACATACCACATTTGTATAAATCAAGGCGCACACTGCCGCCTAATCACCAGCGACCGCCGGAAACGCGCGGTCGGCTGCAACAGTCGCTGACAAATTACTTGAACCGCTCGACTGCCCAGCGAGGTGGCGATGCAGCGCATGGTGTTTTCGGGATGTCGCAGATCAAATTTGGAGTCCGTGTCCATCTGTGTCCATCCGTGATTGAAATCATTTCTTCAGCAGCGCGTACTCCATGGAATCCACCAAGGCCTGAAGGCTGGCCTCGATGATGTTTTTGCTCACCCCCACGGTGCCCCACTCCCGCTTTCCGTCCGTGGAAGTGATCAGGACCCGCGTCTTGGCCGCCGTGCCGGTCGTGCCGTTGATGATGCGTACCTTGTAATCGATCAGATCGACGTTTTTCAACTTCGGGAAAAACCCGCCCAGCGCCAGGCGCAACGCCTCATCCAGCGCGTTCACCGGGCCATCCCCATCCGCCACCGTGTGGGCTTCTTTGGTTCCGACGCGGACCTTGATGGTGGCCTCGCAGATGTTGTCCTGGCCATCACGGCGCATGGAAACATGGTAGGCATTGATCAAAAACGGCTTCTCGCGATGTTTCAACGCATTGCCAATCAACAGCGCCAGCGAACCCTCGGCCGCCTCGTATTCGTAACCTTCGCTCTCCAGTTGTTTGATGCGCGCCGTCATCGCCTTTAACTCGGCCATGTCCGGTGTCAATTGGAAGCCCAATTCCTTGGCTTTCATCAGGACATTGGTGCGTCCGGACATGTCACTGACCAGCACCCGCCGGGCATTGCCCACCGCGGCGGGATTGATGTGCTCGTAGCTTTTCGTCAAGCGCTCGATGGCATGGACATGCATTCCGCCCTTGTGAGCAAATGCCGATTCACCCACCCACGGTGCCCGGGAATTGGACCGGATGTTGGCCACTTCATTGACGAACTCGGACAGCTTTTTGAGCTTGGGCAGGGAGCTGGCCGGAACGCTGCGCAGCCCCATCTTGAGCGCCAATGTGGGAATCACGCTGGTCAAATTACAATTGCCCGTCCGCTCGCCGAAGCCGTTGATCGTTCCCTGCACCTGGCTCGCCCCCGCATCCACGGCGGCGATGGCATTGGCCACGCCAAAACCACAGTCGTCGTGCGTGTGAATGCCGATCACACAGCGCAATTTCGATCGGGCCAGCGCCACCGTTCGCGCAATCTCACCGGGCAGCCGGCCGCCATTCGTATCGCACAACACAATGGCATCCGCCCCCGCCTGTTCCGCCGCCTGCCAGGTGGCCAGCGCGTACTCCGGCTCGGCGGCGTAGCCATCAAAACTGTGTTCCGCATCATAGAAAACTGTTTTACCCCGATCCTTCAGATAGCGGATCGTATCGCGGATCATGCCCAGATTCTCGTCCGGCTTGACGCGCAGCACCTCGGTGACATGCAGCAGCCAGGTCTTGCCCACAATGGTCACCACGGGCGTTTCCGCTTCGAGAATCAAACGCATCAACTCGTCGCGCTCCACCGCCACCCCCTTGCGCCGGGTCATGCTGAACGCTGCGATCTTGGCGTTCCGCCATTTCCGCCGCGCCGCCAGCCGGAAAAACTCCAGGTCCTTCGGATTGCTGCCCGGCCAGCCTCCTTCGATATAGTGAACCCCAAAGGCGTCCAGCTTCTCGGCAATGCGAAATTTATCGCCGGCCGAAAAATTGATGCCTTCACCCTGCGCGCCATCGCGCAGGGTGGTGTCGTAAATTTCCACTTGTGTTCTCATGCCACCGCCGTTGTCACGGCCGGACATTATGCGCGGAAAACCCGCATCTTGCCAACTCCAAAGCCGGCACGGTCATTCCGGGCGGCGATCCGTTCACACCGGACGCCGGATCATGCGCTCGAGGATGTTGCGCGTGATCTGCTGCACGCGTCGGTCCGGTCCCAGGGGAGAAGTGTAAACCGATGGACGCACGTAACCCGGCGGCTCGCTCAACCCATCCGCCCACCAGCAAGTCGAGGCGTTGAAGACAAAATTCTGTTGCGGCCCGGGATATACCGTCGCAGTGAAGACGCCGCCGTTCAGGGAGCCGGGTTTGTCCTGAGTCGGAGCGCTGGCCACGATTTCCAATCCGGGAATGTCCGCCGGATCGCCGTGCCATTCCCAACCAACCAATCCCGGAATCCCCTCGCCCCGCCGCATCCCCGTCCCGGCGAAAATCCAGTGCTCCGGCAACACGCACACCCAGTCGGCGCCGCCGGTCACCACGCCCGTGCTGTGCGCGCCCACCAATTCGTTGGCATACGGCCGTTCGTGGCGCAGCGATTTCATGGCGATGAAATCACGCATCCCGCCGGGCGGACCAAACACGCCGATGCGTTCAAAAGCGCGGCGGGGCAACCCGTCTGCGTCGGGCGAAAGCAAAATCCGGCCGCAACAAGTGTTACCCGAGAAAAAGCCAAGACTCACTCCGGCACGCTTTGCCGCCTGCAGGTTGCGGAACATTTCGATGGTGTAATACTCATCGTGACCAACGGACAGAAAGCCGCGGGCGCGTAGCAGTCCCCGGGGGTCCGCATGGGTGTCCAGATTGGACGTGTAGGTTACATCGTAACCCTGCGATTCCAGCCAGTAAACGAAGGGAAATTCCCACAGAAAAAAATCTCCAGTCCCGGTGGACAACGGCGCGTCCACAATCTGACAATACTTCCCGTAGGGGCGGTTGAAACTCACCTGCACGTTGCCGCCCCAATACCATTGATTCTGGTCGTCGTTGTACAACGCGTATTGATCCGGCCAGCGGTTGTAAGCCTGCCAGGTTGTATCGGAACACTGATAAATCAGGTCCGCCGGCCGATCATCCCGCACGATGAAAATAACGTAACTTTGCAGTCCCTCGCGCTCGGCAGTCAGCTGGCCCACATAAATCCCGCTCGGCCAGTCGGCCGGGACGGTGAGCGTCGTGCAGGCCTCCCAGCGACAATCCCGCACACGCTTCGGCCCCACCGGCGGATCGGGCTGGATCTGCCCCGCGAACGGTCCAAGGCTCGCCACCTGCCGTGCGCCCGCCCCGCCGTAATAGCCCATGCGGAACACATCCAGCCGGAACGGCGACGCCGGATTCGTGCTGACATGAAAGCTGATGCTCTCG
Source organism: Verrucomicrobiota bacterium (assembly GCA_029573725.1). Taxonomy (GTDB): domain Bacteria; phylum Verrucomicrobiota; class Verrucomicrobiia; order Limisphaerales; family JADLHS01; genus JADLHS01. Next base: position 139,593 of record JAKQDQ010000122.1, on the reverse strand, counting down.
CCGGCGCGGACACTGGTGCGCGAACAGTACCCTTCAATCCAGGGACAACGATACTTCGTCGCCGGGTCAATGCGCGTGTTTGTGAGCAGCCAATCGCGCGTGCCCGGCCGTTGGTTCTCCCGCGCAATGCGCCGCCTGTCGGGTCTGGCGCGCAAAGCCACATCTCCCGGCGTGGCACAACCCGCCAGTGCGGAGAGCGCCCCCACCCCCAAAATCCCCTTGAGCGCGTCACGCCGGCTGACGCCGGAATCGCGCCGGCTGCTTTTAGATTTTTTGCTCATGACAATCGCATCCTCGACCCGCCGGTCGCCGGCTGCCGGCACTCATCCCGACGGATTCCGTCACGTTCTACACCCCGCCGCCCGCTGCTGCCAGAAATATCCGCCCCGCTCCGGATTTTGCGGTCGGTGATTTCAGCCGCCGACATCCGGTGATCCTTCGGCGTCACTTGTTGTTGCCGCCGTGGAGAAAGGGCAACTTGTGCGTGGCGGCCAGCCGCAGTCTGGACCAGAAGGATTTGGCCCGGGACGAAGGGGAATGCAGCGACGTCACCGGATGACTGCACAACTTGCAGAGTTTGAGCGTTTTGCCTCCGCGCCGTCGCAGACGTGTGACACAATGGTCGCACAAGACGGCATGGCAGTGCGGGCAGCGATGGGTCACCCGGGCGTGTGGATGGCGCTGGCAGAGCATCACGCCATCCGGTAACACCACGGGAGGGGCCGGCACGGGCCGCTCGATTGCCGGGATTGCAATCTTTATACTTACATCCTCCACCACGAATTCCACACTGCCGAGCCGCAGATTTTGTCCGGGCTGCAGCACCGCCTGGCGAACCGGAACATTGTCCACGAAAGTGCCGTTGGTGGAGTCCAAATCATGCACCAGGACGCCGGCCGCGGTCAGAATCAGTTCGCAGTGGCGTGCCGACACGGACGCATGGTTGACGGGGATGTGCGATTCCGCATCGCGCCCGAGGACGTTCACTCCCAGCTTCAGCTCCAGGATCTCCGTCCGGCCATCGGCATTTAGTTTTCGCAAACAGGCCATGCGCGCCGCCATGGAATGATCGAAATTTGCGCGCAATCGCCGCGGATGTCGAGCCGTTTACGCCTCCCGGTGCGGAACCGCCGGTGATCAAATATTTTCCCCAAAAGTCGGAGGCGGTTGATACTCGGATTCCAACTCCGGAGCCAGACGGGAATGTTCCGTGGCCAGCACACGGTAATTCTTGATTCGCAGAGAAACCTCCACCCCGTCGTACAGGCCCAGCTGGGAATACTCCTCCTTGGTCATGCGGCTGCGGAGGGTCAGGCCGCTGGCCAGCTCCAATTCCAATCGGAGCATGATGCCCAAAAAATACGTGCGCCGCAAAACCGCCCGATACGGCAGCAGGTTCAAATTGGTCGAGACTTGCACGGCATACGGACGAAATCCAATCCGCAACCGCGCGCCGTCCGCATAGCCCGGGGCGACAAATTGCAATTCATTGATTCGCGCCACGCCGGCCAGCACTTCCGTTTCCAACACGTTCATCACGCCGACAAACCGCGCCACGAACTCATTGACCGGCTGTTCATACACCTCGCGCGGCGCCCCCATTTGCTCGAGCCGCCCCTTCGAGAAGATGACAATCCGGTTGGAAACCTCCATCGCCTCCTCTTGATCGTGCGTGACAAAAATCGTGGTCACATTCAAATCGTGATGCAGCGTCACCAGCCACTCCCGCAGCTCCTGGCGGATTTTGGCGTCCACCGCGCCAAACGGTTCATCAAGCAATAACACGCCGGGCCTGGGCGCCAGCGCCCGCGCAATCGCCACGCGTTGGCGTTGCCCCCCGGAAAGCTGGTGCGGATAGCGCCGGTCCAGGCCCTGCAAATCGAACTGCTCCAGCAACTCGGCCACCCGGGCCGCAATGTCCCCCCGCTTCCACTTTTTGACCTTGAGACCAAACGCAATGTTTTTGAACACGTTCATGTTCCGAAACAACGCGTAGTTCTGAAAGACGAAGCCAATGTTCCGCTGCCGCACGGAAACGTCATTGACCCGCTGCCCCCGGATAAAAATATCCCCGGTGGTGGGTTCCTCCAATCCGGCAATCATGCGCAACACGGTGGTCTTGCCGCCGCCGCTGGGCCCCAGCAAGCCCACCAGCTCGCCTTCATTCACGGTGAAGTTGACGTTGGCTACGGCCGTCACTTCGCCAAATTTCTTGGTGATCTGTTTAAGTTCAATGCTCATGACCGGCCCCGAACGATTACGGCCCCGTGCCGCCGGCGCGTCGGCGGCAGGCACGCTCCCGCAGATTCCCGCCGTTGGCAGGCAAGCTGGCGCACGGCTGCCGACGCTTGAAATTTATGCATGTTTGCGCGTCCCTTTCGTGGCCGCCGGCCGGCCGCCGGCTGATGACGGCGGGCTGACGACGGACAGTTCCCCGGCTGCCGCCTGCTGCGCCAGGACGAATTCCCGCCGCTGCCGCCATTCCAAAAACGTCTTGAACGCCAGCGTCACCAGGGCGAGCAACGCCAGCAAGCTGGCGACGGCGAAGGCCGCCTGGCCATGAAATTCCTCGTTCAGGCTTTCCACCCGCAACGGCATGGTCTGCGTCTTGCCGGCGATGTTGCCGCTGACCACGCGCACGGCGCCAAACTCCCCCATCGCCCGCGCGTTGCACAAAATGACCCCGTACAACAATCCCCACCGGGCGCTGGGCAGGGTGACATGCCAAAACGTCTGCCAGCCGCTGGCGCCGAGCGCCAACGCGGCGTGTTCCTGATCCGAGCCGGTGGCTTGCATGGCGGGGATCAGTTCGCGGGCAACAAATGGAAAGGTGACGAACACGGTCGCGAGCACCATTCCCGGCACGGCAAAGATGACCTGCAAACCGTGATCGCGCAGCCAGGCGCCGAAGTAACCCTGCAATCCGAACAACACCACAAACATCAGGCCGGCCACCACCGGCGACACCGAGAACGGCAGATCAATCAGGGTGATGAGCAGGGCCTTGCCGCGAAATTCAAACTTGGCGATCGCCCAGGCGGCCGCCAAACCGAAGAGGAGATTCAACGGCACGCTGATGGCGGCAATCCACAGCGTAAGTTTCATGGCCGCCCAGGCATCCGGGTGCGAAATGGCGCGCCAGTATCCCGCGCTCCCCTTCGCCCCGGCCTGGACAAACACATTGGCCAGAGGCAGCAGCAGGAACACCAGACAAAAGGCGATGGCCCCGCCGATCAACAGCCACTTGGCCACCGCCGATTCTTCGGCGCCGCGCTGCGATTTCACGCAGCCGGCAATTCTCTGTCGTTTTACAATGCCCGCCATATCTGGGTCATCCGATCACTGCGAAAAACTTCAACAATCCCGCTCACGCCCGCTATTCCTTCACAAACCGGCCCGCCCACTGCTCAATGACGTTGATGCCCACCAGCAGGCCAAAGGAGAATATGAGCAGCACCACCGCCAGGGCCATGGCACCCGCGTAATCATACGATTCCAGCCGCACCACGATGAGATAAGGGGCGATCTCGCTCCGATACGGCAGATTGCTGGACACAAAGATCACCGAGCCGAATTCCCCGATCGCGCGCGCAAACGCCAGGGCGAACCCGGTGAGTATGGAAGGCAGCAGGGAGGGAAAAATGACGCGGCGAAAGGTATGCAGCCGCCCCGCTCCGAGCATTGCCGAAGCCTCTTCGACCTCGCGCTCAAAATTTTCCAGAACCGGCTGCAGCGTCCGCACCACGAAGGGCAGCCCCACAAAAACCAGGGCGATCACCACACCAAACCAGGGCAGATACTGCGTGATGGCTTCCATTCGGCCGTCAGTGGCGGGCCGCGCCAGAAAACGCCCCAGCCAGCCATTCGCTGCGAACAAACTGGCCAGTGTCAACCCGGCCACGGCGGTCGGCAGTGCAAAGGGAAAATCCACCAGCGCATCAAGGAAGCGGCGCCCGTAAAACTCGTAACGAACCAGCACCCAGGCGACCAGCGTGCCAAACACCGCGTTCACCAGCGCCGCCAGCAACGAGGCACCAAAGGTCAACCGGTACGCCGCCAATGCCCGCGGGCTTTTGATGGACAACCAAAGATCCACCCAGTTGGTTTTCTTTTTGATGTGGGCGTAGAACGCATCCTCCAGGAGGGTGCGGTTACACCACTCAGACCGCGGTGCATGCCGGAGGTACCAGTCCGCCTTTGCGCTGAGCACCACATTCGAGGCCGACGCCGGCGCAAACAGGGCTTCACCGGCGATCAATTGATTCAAGGCGCCGGTCAATGCCTGTGGCCGTTGCGGCTCGGCCACGGCGGCAAGCGCCGCCCGGGTGTCCGGCGGAAATTGCGCCCACACCATCGCCGACGCCGCATCGTGCGGCTGCACCAGGCGCTCCCAAAGCGCGGGAAAATCGTCAAAATCATCCGGCGTGAACGCCGCCGTTGCCATCCCTGCCTGGAACACCCGCAGAAAGAGCGCGCCAATCGGGATCAACACGATCAAACTCAAATAGAGCATGGTGTAGCCCATGGTCAGGCGGAAGCCGGGAAGCACGCTGGACTTGTTCGCAGCCATTAGCCGTTCGCAGTTTCAAGCATCACCACGCTGGACGCACGCCTTTTCATCGCCGGATCATGCCAGGTTTCAAACTTCGAGCCGGTCATCGGGACGGTTGTTGCAGCTGATCAAACACCCCGCCTTCCACAAAATGAATGCGATGCACCCGTTGCCAGTCGCCAAACAGCTCGGCCAGGGTGAATCGCTCCAGCGGCGGAAATTGCGCCGCCAGCCGGGCCGCGCTCCCCTGCCGCGGCCGGTAAAAGTTTTTCGCGGCGATCGCCTGCCCCTCGGCCGAATAGAGATATTCCAGATAGGCTTTGGCCACCGCGGCGGTGCCATGGCGCCGGACGTTCTGATCCACCACGGCGACCGGAGGTTCGGCCAGAATGCTGATGGAGGGCAAAACCAGTTCAAATTTCTCCGCGCCGAACTCCCGGAGGACAAGATGAGCCTCGTTCTCCCAAACGATCAACACATCTCCAATGCCTCGCTGCACAAATGAAATGGTCGCCCCCCGGGCGCCCGTATCCAGGATCGGCGCCTGGTTGTAAAGCTTCCGCACAAACTCCCGCGCCGCAGTTTCATCACCGCCGGACCGCTTCAACGCCGAGCCCCAAGCGGCAAGGTAGGCCCACCGGGCCCCGCCGGAGGTTTTCGGATTGGCAGGCACCACGGCAACGCCCGGCTTCACCAAGTCCTCCCAATCCTTGATCCGTTTCGGATTGCCGTGCCGTACCAGAAAAACAATGGTCGAGGTGTACGGCGCGGAATTATACGGCAACCGCTCCTGCCACCGGACCGGCAACAACCCCGCCTGCCGGGCAATCGCGTCAATGTCATAGGCCAGGGCCAGAGTGACCACATCCGCATCCAAGCCCTCCACCACCGCCCGCGTTTGTTTGCCGGAACCGCCATGCGATTGTTCGATCTTCACCGTATCCCCCGTCTTCGCCTTCCAATATTTCGCAAATGCCGCATTGTAATCCTGATACAACTCGCGCGTCGGGTCATACGAGACGTTGAGCAGCTTGATGTCGCCGGCATCAACGCCAACCGCCATCCCCAACAGCAGCAGACTCCAGATGATTCTCATGGTGTTTGGGCTTGGAGCCCGGTTTAGAAGGACAGTTGCACCCGGGTGAAAAACACCTGCTCCGGCTGCCGGGTTACCGGGGCCGGCGGCAGCACCCCTGCGCCGCCACCGTCGAAGGTGGTGCGCGCGTAACTGGTTTTCAAGATCAGGTTTTGATTAAGATACCAGTTCAAGCCCAGCGACCAGGCGCGCGCTTCGGTGGCGGAGCCTGGATTGGCAAACACCGGAAAGGCATCATCATCGAGGTCCAGCACACTGTACCGCCCCACAATCTCAAACGCGCCCCAGCTGCCGCGGCGCAGGTCAAAAGGATGCTCCGGCGCCACACCACGGGGCGTCGCCGCCTCACCCGTCAACACCCAGCCGGCTGTCACCTGCCAGCTGGTGTGCCGTAACAGCGCCGTTTGCGTCGCCTGCCGGACCCGCTGTGCCGAGAGCGCGTATTCGCCGAGCAAATGAAACGGCCCGACGTAATAATATGCCTGCGGCGCCACCCGCCAATGCGCGCCCTCACTCAAAACGGTCGCAGTGTAGGCGAAGAATTGTTGCCGCCCGTCGGTGACATAACCAAGGTCGCTGGGCAGCCCCGCCGCACTCGCCGCAGTAAAATCGCCCCAGCTGCCGCCCACACCAAAACCCAGACCACGCCAACCATCGGCCCCCCCCTGTTTGAACGGCTGCGCGAACACCCGCCCCGCGAAGTCCTTGCTGTCGTTGAAGTCCGCATTGCCTGAATTGCGTCCGTCGCTCAAGCCGTTGAAAATCCCGGCCGCATAACTCAACGCCCCGTCATTGATCTCACCTTCAAGTTGAAAACCGACACTTCGACCGGGCACCAACTGGGTCGGCAGCGCGCGCTCATTGAACGCATTAAATTGATCGGATTGGAGAGCCTCCAACCCGACCGGCGTTTTGAATTTGCCAATACGGGCGCGCAACCACGGGTGATGGCCATAGCGCAAATAAGCATCGTAAATCCGCGCTGTTGACCCGCCGAAGCCCGGGGACACCTGAAAATCAAAATCCCGTAAAACCGTGCCGGAAAAAATCAGCCGGGCGCGCCGCAGCAAAAAATCGTTGTTATTGGCAATGCCGCCATCATCCCAAAAGGTGCGGCTGTCAACCTGCAAAAACCCACGCAGCGCAAATAGATAATTGCTGTCAACCGAGGTAACCGTCAACCCGTTGGCACCCAGCGAAACCGTGGGCCAGACCTGGTCCTGCGCCGGCGCGGTTCCCGACGCGGCCTTGTCCTCTGTGTCGTTGCGCTCCAGGGTTTTTACTTTCTGTTCCAATTCCTCAAGGCGTTGCAACAGGAGCTCCACATCCACCCCAGGGGACTGTGCAACCACCCTTTCGCTCCCGGCCAGCAGCCCCATCCAGAGAAAGGTCGCGATCAATTTTTGAATTATTCTTAAGTCCACGGAACGTGTGTTATCAGATCAAATTCCTAGTCCAGATTCCACTTCGGTGTGCGTCCACCATGATTTCGCGGAAGGCCAATGAAAATTACGCAACCGGAGGATCTTAGACATAATCACTACTATGTCAATGAATTTTAAGTAATTTAGATTCGATCAGCTGCTTGGCCAAATCTTGACTTCGAGTATGGGGATTTCTAGTTTTTCGCATGAAGTTAACGGTCCGAGGCCAGTATGCCCTGCGCGCAATGCAGGTGCTCGCACGTAACTTTCGGAACGACGATTCTGTCATCCGGATTCAGGCCATTTCCAGCAAACAGAAAATTCCCAAACGTTTTCTCGAACAAATCTTAAATGATCTTAAATCAGCCGGTCTGGTGGTGAGCAAGCGCGGGGTGGCCGGTGGGTACCGGCTTAAACGACCACCGCAACAAATCAGTCTGGCGGAAATCATCCGCCACATCGAGGGCCCACTCGCTCCGGTCAGTTGTGTCAGTAAATACTTTTACGAAAAATGCACCTGCCCCGACGAAGCGCATTGTGCGATTCGGAGCGTGATGCAGGAAGTACGCGATTGGGTGGCCGACAGAATGGAAACCACCACGCTCAACGATCTCGTGGAACGGGCCCGCAAGCTGGAGCAACAGTCGCAAAATTCGTACGACTTTGTCATTTGACCTCTGGGCCACGCAACCGCGCCAACCCCTTGCCCGCGCCACAGGCGGGGCCGGCTTTTCTGATTGGCCGTGGCACCCGGCTTTTCTAAACTGTGCTTGTGTCCAGCGGGCGTCACTTCCGGAATCTTGCGCTTATCGGCTTCATGGGTACCGGCAAGTCCACTGTCGGGCGGTTGCTGGCCGAACAGCTCAAATTCGATTTCCTCGATACGGATTTTCTGATTGAGCAACGATGTGGCAAATCCATAACGGAAATCTTCACCCAACACAGTGAAGCGATGTTTCGCCAATTGGAAACTCAACTGGTCGCCGAGCTCGCGCACCGTGACCGTACCGTTATTGCCACTGGAGGCGGCCTGCCGATCCATCCGGGAAATCTGGAAAGCCTCAAGCAACACGCCCTGGTGGTCTGTCTGTGGGCTTCACCGGAGCGGATTTACGAACGTGTCCGGGATCAATCCCACCGGCCGCTCTTGCAGGGAACCAATCCCCTCGACAAGATCCGGACCCTGTTGAACGAACGCGAGCCGTTTTACCGCCGGGCCGACGTCCTGATCAACAGCGATTTTCGACCCGCCCGCGAGGTTGCACAACAAATCGTCAACCAGTTTCGACTCGGGCCCGCCTCCCCCCCATGAGGCCGGTCCCTTTACAAGCCTGCTAGACTGATGTCCGGGTGGAGCCGGGGTCGCCCGTGGCAACTCATCCGCCCCCGGGTCGTCCACCGGGCCGCATCCGATGGACTTGGCAACAATGAAAGAACTCATTCGCCAGCATGCGCTGAATCTGGGTTTCGATGACTGCCGGTTTACAACGGCGGCACCGCCGGACGGCGCCACGTATTTTCAGGCCTGGTTGCAGGACAATCACCATGGTGAAATGGGCTGGCTGGCGCGGAATGCGGAAAAACGCGCCAACCCTGACCTCGTCCTGCGCGGCGCCAAAACCATCATCGCCCTGGCCATTTCTTACGCCGACGAACCGGCGGCACAGTGCCGCCCAAATGCTGGAAGCTCCGCATCCTCAATGCCCCCCGTCCCGGTGGCTCCTCTCCACGGAGTGATTGCCCGGTATGCGCGCCATACGGACTATCACGACGTACTCAAGGCCGGCCTCAAAGCACTCAACGACTTTGTGAACCAGCAGGGCGGGCCGGACACCCGCTCACTCTGGTATGTGGATACCGGTCCGATTCTGGAGCGCGAGCTGGCCCAGCGCGCCGGCATCGGGTTCATCGGCAAGCACAACAACCTCATCAGCCGGAGCCGCGGCAACTGGATCATCCTTGCGGAGATCATCACAACCCTGGAACTGCCGCCCGACGAGCCGGAAAAGAATCGCTGCGGCACCTGCACCAGTTGCATCACCGCATGTCCGACCGGCGCGATCACGGCCCCGTTCCGGCTGGACGCCCGCCGATGCATTTCCTACCTCACCATCGAGTTGAAAGGTGCCATTCCCGTGGAACTCCGGCCGCTGATTGGCAACCGCATTTTCGGTTGTGACGATTGCCTCGCCGCCTGCCCGTGGAACAAATTTGCCCGGTCGGGAAAAATCATGAAGGCTCACGCCAAACCGGAATTGGGCGTGCAAGATCTCATCGAACTGCTGGCGCTGGACAACGCGGGCTTCAAACAAAAATTTGCCGGCACACCGCTGATTCGCACGAAACGCCGCGGCATTTTGCGCAATGTATGTGTGGCCCTGGGCAATGTGGGCGACGCACGCGCCCTGCCCGCCCTGGCCAAGGCGGCGCAGGACCCGGAACCGTTGATCGCCGAGCACGCCCGTTGGGCCATCCAGGCCATCGAAGCGCGTCTGGGCAAAAGCGAACCCGAATAGCCGTCGCAGGCCGCCCCGGTCGGGCGGGACGGCCTGCTCCTGGCGGCGGAGCGGTTGATGCGGTCGCTTATTTCTTTTTCTTTGCGGCTTTGGTCCGGCGTTTCTCTTCAACCGCCGCTTGCGCCGCGGCCAGGCGCGCCACCGGCACGCGATAGGGAGAACAACTGACGTAGGACAGGCCGAGTTGATGGCAGAATTTTACCGAGTCCGGGTCACCGCCATGTTCACCACAAATGCCCAGCTTGATGTTGGGGCGGGTGCGCCTTCCTTTTTCCACGGCGATTTGCATGAGTTGACCAACCCCGGTCTGGTCCACCGAGGCAAACGGATTTTTCTTCACAATTTCATGCTCGGTGTACGCCCCGAGGAAGGTGCCGGAATCGTCACGGGACATGCCAAGACAGGTTTGCGTGAGGTCGTTCGTGCCGAAGCTGAAGAATTCCGCCGTCTCGGCGATCTCATCGGCCGTCAAGGCGCCGCGCGGAATCTCGATCATGGTGCCGACGGAGTAGTTGATCTTGACCTGCTTTTCCTTCTGCACCAGGGCCGCCACCTCGTGAACAATGGCCACCTGCAAATCGAGCTCGCGCTTGAAGCCCACCAGGGGAATCATGATTTCCGGTCTGGCCTTGTACCCGTCCTTCGTGGCGTCCGCGGCGGCCTCGAGAACCGCGCGGGCCTGCATCCGGGTAATTTCCGGGTAGCGGATGCCCAGGCGGCAACCCCGGAAACCCAGCATCGGGTTAAACTCATGCAGTTCGTTCACCCGGTTCATAATCTTCTCGATGTTGATTCCCTGCTTGCGCGCAAAGTCCATCTGCTGCTCCTTGGACTGTGGTAGAAATTCGTGCAAAGGCGGATCCAGGAAGCGAATGGTGGCCGGGTGTCCCTTCAACGCCTTGAAAATTCCGTAGAAGTCTTCGCGTTGATAGGGGAGCAATTTGGCCAGGGCCGCTTCACGCGCTTCCTGGGTGTCGGCCAGGATCATTTCGCGCATGGAATCAATGCGGTTTCCCTCAAAGAACATGTGCTCGGTGCGGGTCAGACCGATGCCTTCCGCGCCGAAAGCCACGGCCATGGCCGCCTGCTCGGGCGTGTCGGCATTGGTGCGCACGACCAACCGGGTGGCCTGCCGGCACCACTTCATCAGCTGCACGTACTGGCGGTATTTTTCAGTCTTTTGCGCCGCCGCGTCGTTGTGCAGCAATCCGGCAATGATCTCGGAAGGTGCGGTTTTGATTTGTCCGGCGTAAACGGCGCCTGAGGTGCCATCAATGGAAAGAAAATCGCCTTCGGTAAAAGTCTGCCCGCCGATGGTTGCGGTTTTCTTGTCATAATTGATGATGACTCCGGATGCGCCGCACACGCAAACCTTGCCCATTTGGCGGGCGACCAGGGCCGCGTGCGAGCTGACCCCCCCGCGTGCGGTGAGAATTCCCTCTGCTGCGATCATGCCCCGCAGGTCTTCCGGTGAGGTTTCCAGCCGGACGAGCAAAACCTCCTCGCCCTTTTCTGCGGCCTGGGCAGCGCGATCGGCATTGAAATAAATCTTGCCGGTGGCTGCCCCGGGACCGGCGGGGAGACCGGAGGCGATTATTTCGGCCTTCTGCAGCTCCGCGACATCGAAAATGGGGGTCAGCAGCTGGGAGAGCTGGTCCGCGGGATTGCGCAGAATCGCCGTCTCCCAATCGATCAGCTTTTCTCTCACCATGTCGGCGGCAAATTTGAGGGCGGCGGCGGCGGTGCGCTTGCCATTGCGCGTTTGCAGCATGAACAACTTGCCCTCCTGCACGGTAAATTCGATGTCCTGTACGTCCTTGAAGTGCTTTTCGAGAATCTGCCGCACGCGCAGCAATTCCTTGTAAGTCTGGGGCATCTGCTCCTTCAACTTGGCGACGGGTTCGGGAGTCCGCACTCCGGCCACGACGTCCTCTCCCTGCGCGTTGATCAGAAACTCCCCGTAAAACTCATTCGTGCCATTGGCGGGGTTCCGGGTGAAGGCGACTCCGGAACCGGAATTCTCCCCGGTGTTGCCGAAGACCATTGCCTGTACATTGACGGCCGTGCCCCATTCGGACGGGATGTTGTATTTTCGCCGGTAAACGATGGCGCGATCATTCATCCAGGAACCAAAGACCGCACTGGCGGCACCCTGAAGCTGGTCCCACGGGTTCTCGGGAAAGTTCCTTCCGGTGCGCTCCTTGACCAGCGCCTTGAACCGCTTGACCAGCTCGGCCTGGTCGGCGGCGGTCAGCTTCGAGTCTTCAATGTCCGCATGGTAACGCTCCTCCTTCAACGCATGAATCACCGTCTCAAAGGGCTCGTGATCTTCGCCTTCACGCTTTTGCACCCCCAAAACGACGTCGCCATACATCTGAATAAAACGACGGTAACAGTCCCATGCGAAGCGCGGGTTGTTCGTGGCGCGTTCCAGGGCGAAAACCGTCTGGTCGTTGAGCCCCAGATTCAAAATCGTATCCATCATGCCGGGCATGGAATCGCGGGCGCCCGAGCGGACCGCCACGAGCAGGGGGCGGCCGCTGGCCGCGCCAAATTTCGCCCCCATGATTTTTTCCATGTTGGCGACTCCGGCCTCAATCTGTTTGCGCAGTTCCCTGGGGTAGGTTTTTTTATGCGCGTAAAAATAGGTGCAAACCTCGGTGGTCACCGTAAACCCCGGAGGCACGGGCAGACCAATGCGGGTCATTTCGGCGAGATTCGCCCCCTTGCCGCCGAGCAGGGCCTTCATGCTGCCGTCGCCATCGGCTTTGTTGTTGCCCCATTGATACACGTATTTGGTGGATTTTGCTTTTGCCATAAATGAACTGGTATTTGTTATCCGAAAATGAACCGTAAAACCGGGCGTTCAGGCTACCAAATGAGGTGCCGTCGTCAACGTAGGAGCGTCTCCACCGGGGGGTGATCCGCCCGACGCGGGAAAGTCGGCGTGGTGCCAGAGGCAGGAATTGAACCTGCGACCAAAGGCTTATGAGTCCTCTGCTCTACCCCTGAGCTACTCTGGCCACCGAGCGCCCATAATTTTCGGAATCCTCGGCGCATGTCAAACCGAATGATTCCGCGCGGGCAACCCGCACGAACGGCGGCCGCGGGACATTGGCACGCTCAGGCGGCCGCGGCGTCCTCGCTGTCCAGGAATCCCTGCAAATGCCGCACCCGGGTCGGATGGCGCAGCTTGCGGAGCGCCTTGGCCTCAATCTGGCGGATGCGCTCACGGGTGACATTGTACATCTTGCCGATTTCTTCGAGCGTGCGCTCGTAGCCGTCCACAAGCCCGAAGCGCATCTCGAGGATCTTGCGCTCACGTTCGGTCAGCGTGGTAAGCACATCGCCCAGCTTCTCCTTGAGCAACGAGTAGCTGGTCACGTCGGACGGATTTTCCGCGCTCTTGTCCTCGATGAAATCGCCCACGCTCACATCCCCGTCATCGCCGACGGGCGCATGCAAGGAAACGGGTTGTTGCGCCATCTTGAGCAGCGAATTAATGCGGCTGACCGGCATGTGCATCTCGTCGGCCAGTTCTTCCGGGGTGGGCTCACGCCCCAGCTCCTGCGTGAGCTGCTTCTGCGCGCGCCAAAGCTTGTTCATGATCTCGATCATGTGAACCGGGATGCGGATGGTGCGCGCCTGATCGGCGATGGACCGGGTGATGGCCTGGCGAATCCACCAGATGGCATAGGTCGAGAATTTGTAACCGCGACGGTACTCGAATTTCTCCACCCCCTTCATCAAACCGATGTTGCCTTCCTGGATGAGATCAAGGAAGGATTGCCCGCGATTGGTGTACTTTTTGGCGACGGAAACCACCAAACGCAAATTGGCTTCGGCCATGTGCGTTTTGGCACGATGCGCCCGGTCGGCGGCCTCCCGCAAGGCGGCAAACGCCTTGGCAAACTCCTCCTTCGGCATACGCACGAACTGCTCCAGGGTGCGGATGCGCGCCTGTTCCGCCTCCACGGCGGCGCGGCGTTCGGAAGTGCTGCGCAGCCGCTCCAATTCCTGGATGCGGCGGGAGCTCGTCTGGAGATTTTCATAAATGTTTCCCGCGACCACGATCATCTCCTCGATCACCTTTTGTTTGTAGGCGAACTTTTGAAACATCTCCTGCAGTTTTTGGTTCAGCCGGCCAAACTCTTTGTGCGCCTTTTCCCTGCGCCCCTTTTGGGAGATCTTCATCAAAGCCGCGTATTTCTCATCCACCTTGGCATCGGCCGTGCGGACTTTTTTTATCAGAATCCGCAAATCCTTCAAATGCCCCTCCCGGTTCGCCACTTTCTTGTCAATTACGACCCGGTCAAACCGCTCCTTGGGCGGCTCGGACAGCAGTTTTTCAGCAATCGCAATATGCTCTTTGGCGGTGAACCCAAGACCGCAGATGATCTGCTTCATGGCGATCTCCGCATCTTCGATGCGTTTGCAAATCTCCACTTCCTGTTCCCGGGTCAGCAGGGGCACCTTTCCCATCTGGTTCATGTACATCCGCACCGGGTCATCCAAAATTTCCAGTCGGGAGTCCTCCTCGGGCTCCTCCGCCTCGTCTTTCTTGGTGGTGCGCTGCACCTCGGCTTGATCCACAATTTCAATATCCAGGCTGCGCAGCTTGGTGAACAGCGTGTCCAGGTCCGCCGGGGTCAACCCGTCCGGCAAAATGTCATTGATGTCATCAAACGTGATATACCCATGTTCCTGCGAGAGGTGCAGCAACATCTTCACGGTCTCGGTCATGTCCACCGCACCCGCACTCGGATTCGCCATTGCGGCGATTTGTGTCGGAATTTCCGGCTTCTTCGCCTCTTCCTTCACCTCCGGATTACGCCGGGCAGCCGCTTCCTTTTTGGCCCCCGCTGCGGTGGCAGGTTTGGTCTGACGCCGGGTGGCGGGCAGGACGAAACGGCGTCGAACAGAGGCCGTCTTGGCTGGGGAGGATTTTCGTGCAGATGCAGGATTTCGAGAATTAATGGCGGTATTTCGGACAGACTTTCGTTTTAGCATAATGTTAAATGGACGAGGCCAGCACTTCTGGGCGGGGGCGACTCATGATTCGGTCGTAAAATCAATGATGGAAAACTGCAGTATCTCACCGTTTTGTGTCCGGTCGCAAAATCTTGGGAACGTTACAACTCCAAAAGCCTGACGCCGGTTCAGGCTAACGTAACGGGCATAAAATTCAATAATAAAATGCTTAGCAAACCGAACAATAAGAACCTCGAACTCAGGAAAGCAGCCGATTTAGGCCGGCCTTACGCAACCTTTCCGGCCGATGAAAGTCGTAATTCTCCCATCACGCCTCGCCACGATTCCTGCTGTTTTTGGACTTTTTCAGGTCTTCCTTGAGAAATCTGGTGACTTCTTTGAACCGCTCAACGTTATCGGGATTGATCTGCATCAACGTTTCATGTGCCTCAAGCGAGGCCTGAATTAGATTTTCCCGAGATTGTTGGCAGGCATCCATGGGCACGGCCTTCTGATACCCTTGGTCCGGGACGGGCTCGTGCCCCAGCTTAAACAGGTGCAACACACCGAGGCTCTCAAGCAGGTCGAGTAATCGTGTATTGGCGTTGCGCAGTTCGATTGCGCGGGTTTCGCATTCTGCGTTGACTGGGTTTAACCGGGCGGCTGACGCCGCCAGAACGCCGAGAAACGTGCTGTCCATCAGCGAACAGTCTGCCAGCTCAATGACCAGATAAGGGTAACCGCGGGCTTCCAATCTGGTGAGCAGAGCCTTGAAATCGATCGCCAGGGTGAAAGTTGCCCGGCCTGTGACCTTGACGCAGGCAAAATGCTCCCCTGTCAAGACCATCAGGCTGGCGCAGGATGTTGTCACTTTCCTCGGCTCACTCAATTCAAGGTTTCCTTGGGCATCACCACCGCCCGCGTCCTCGCGCGGGGCCGGTCCCCACAATTTCAAGCAAAACCTGTTGTAAAACCATGGACTCGTCCAATCCACTTGTCACCAGACGTTGATTGGCTTGCAACAAGCCCTCCAGCCCGCGCACCAACTCCGCCGTTGAGTAATTGTTGATTTGCGGCAGTGCCTTGAACAATACGTAAGGATTGAAAGCCAGTGGATTGTATTTCTTGTCCGCAGGCAACCTGGCGGCGGGAACGCGATCCAGTTGCATCTTGAATTCAGCAAAACGAGGCACGGGCCGCACCCAGCCTTCCCGCACCATCTCTTTCAACAATAACAGCACCCGCAGCTTGGAGATCAGGCCGTACAGCAACCCGATTTCACTTTTGTCCTTGTCGAATTTCGTCGCCCACAGCTCATCATCCAAACGTGCCAGCAACGCCGGCAAATCGCGGTCTCCCAAGGCGTCGCCCAGGGCAAAGGCGCGCGCTTGTTTGTTTCTCACGCAAATGACCTCCACGTCCTCCGGGGTGATTTCGTCGCGTGTATCTGCGTAGAGACAGAGTTTTTCCACTTCGCTGGCCAGCTGGCGCGGCAGAGGCCCCACGCGGGCCACCAATTCCCGCAGTGCCCGATCGGCAATGCGTTTGCCGGCTTCCCGGATTTGAGTTTGGACGAGGGCTTCGGCACGATCCAGCCAATCCTTGTCGTTGGCCGACCAGCTTGCGAAACATTCAACCCTGCCGATTTTCTCCAGTGTTTTGAAGATGGCTTTCCGCTTGTCCACCTTCCCGGCGCTGATCAGCAGGCGCACCCCGTCCCAGCGGAATTCCCGCAACTCCCTGGCCAGTTCCGTCACTGCCCCCGCCACCGCGGCCGCGGCACTCACCGCATCCTCACCAAGAAATGTGCAGTCACGCAACCAGACGACCTTGGCGGAACCGAAGAATGGCAGGGTTTGCAATGCCTCGCGGAATTTGCCGACCACCTTCAAGGCCTCGCCGCTGTTTGCAACGGCAGCCTCAATGATCTCGTGGTCCATCCCGCCCAGTTCCGCCGTCCACCGGTGGTACAGCGCTTTGGCCTGCTGTTTGACGGCAAAATCATCGTCTCCGTGGAACAGCACCACGGGCGGGTCCGGCACGCGGGGTGGGTCGGCCAGTTTACTCTGGCGCATCTTCGCCTTGATTCATTTGATTGAGCTGCTCGGTCATGTCCTCCAGCTGCTCGAACAGGGGCCGGTTGACGTAAATCTTGCACTTTTCGGCTGAAGCCAGCGCCAGACAATCACTGGGGCGCGCATCAATTTCCACCAGCTTTTTCGCCACTTCGTTGCTCTGCGAAAGAATGAGCCGCGCGTAATACGTGGAATTACGCAAATCCGTGATGATCACCCGTTCGACTGAAATCCCAAATCCTTTGAAGACGTTCTTCATAAGGTCATGCGTTAACGGGCGTTCCTTGGGGGTGTCCCGCAGAAACATTCCGATGATATGCCCCATCTGCGGCTCGATGTTGATGACAAACACCTTTTCATCATTTCCTACAAACAACGCGCAACTGTTGTTGATGGGGAGGATGCCGCGGATCTGCACCGGCACGACGTCGTTCTTCATGGGGCAAGATTATTCCGTCTCCCGCAAAACACAAGTGTCCGGTAATCCGTCCCGATGGGAAATCGGCAGCCCTTCCGTGACGGCAGGCGGGCTCAGGCAGCACGTCTAGACTCCGTTGCTGGCATAACCCAGCCACGGATTGAGCCAGCGCTCATCCTCGGCAACGGTAAAGTTTTTGCGCCGGGCGTGATCTTCGACCTGATCCTTTCCAAGTTTGCCCACCGCGAAATACTTGGCCTCGGGATGTGCAAAATAAAGTCCACTCACACTGGAGCCCGGCCACATGGCGAAGTTTTCCGTCAACTTGATCCCCGTATGCCGCTCCACGTCCAGCAACTTCCACAGGGTCGCCTTCTCCGGATGATCCGGACACGCGGGATAACCCGCAGCCGGACGGATGCCGCGATATTTCTCGGCGATCAAGTCATCGGTGGTCAGATTCTCGTCGCGGCCAAACCCCCATTCCGCACGCACCCGCCTATGCAGATACTCCGCAAAGCCTTCGGCCAGGCGGTCAGCCAGCGCCTCCGCCATGATGGCATTATAATCATCCTGCTGCGCCTTGAAACTTTCAATCAACTCCTTCAACCCCATTCCCGAGGTGACTGCAAATGCGCCGATATGATCGGGCAGGAGTTTGTCCGTGTGCCCGTTCCCGCGGGGCGCGATAAAATCCGCCAGGCAGCGATTGGGCGTTCCATCTCCTTTATCCATCTGCTGGCGCAGGAAGTGAAAGGTGGCATGCACCTGTTGCCGCGATTCGTCGGTGTAAATCTCCACGCTTTCACCGACGGAATTGGCGGGAAACAGCCCATACACGGCGCGCAAGCGCAGCAACTTTCCGGCAACGATTTTCTCCAGGAGGCTTTGCGCATCGGCAAAAAGTTGCCGCGCCTGCTCGCCGTGCCGTTCGTGCTGGAAAATTTTGGGATATACCCCGCGCAATTCCCACGCGTGGAACAGCGGCGTCCAGTCCACCACCGGCACGATGTCCTCCAGCGCAACCGAAAACTCTCCGGCATGCCCAAACGCCACCTGACAATCACAATTCCCCCGGGAGAATCCGTCCGAGCTCAGGGTCCGAATGCCAAGGAACTCCGGCTGTGGCAGATCATCATAAGTGAGGTTCGGACGATTCGCGCGGGCCGCGGCAAATGAGAGCAGTTTCACCGCTGCGCCCTGATGCCGCAGGCGGAGCTTCTCGTATTCCCCGGTGATTTGGGCTACAAACGCCGGCCTGCTCGCGGCATTCAGCAGACTGCTCACCGTCGGCACCGCCCGGCTGGCATCCAGAACATGCACGACGGGCTCATGGTAATGCGGGGCGATTTTGATGGCGGTGTGGGCCTTGGTCGTTGTCGCCCCGCCGATCAGCAACGGCAGTTTGCAACCGGTGCGCTCCATCTCGCATGCCACGTGGGCCATTTCGTCCAGCGACGGCGTGATCAACCCGCTCAAGCCGATGATGTCAGCCTTTTCGCGTTGCGCGGTATCCAGGATTTTCTCGCTCGGCACCATGACTCCCAGATCGAGCACCTCGTAATTGTTGCACGCCAGCACGACCCCGACGATGTTCTTGCCAATGTCATGCACGTCCCCTTTCACCGTGGCCAGGACAATCTTCCCCTGGGATTTGACCTCCTCGCCCCGCGCCGCCTTTTCCGCCTTTTCCGCCTCCATGAAGGGCGTCAGATAATTCACCGCCTTCTTCATCACGCGGGCGGATTTGACCACCTGCGGCAGAAACATTTTCCCTGCGCCGAACAGGTCGCCGACCACCGCCATTCCCGCCATCAGCGGTCCTTCAATCACCGCCAGCGGTTTCCCATACTTGGCGTGCGCTTCTTTGGTGTCCGCAATCACGAACGCGTCTATGCCCTTCACCAGCGCGTGGGAAAGGCGTTCCTCGACGGTGCCGTTCCGCCAGGCCGCCTGTTCCTCCGGCGCCTCTGCCGCCCCGGAAGCTGTCGCCTTGAGTTTTTCGCCAAACGCCACCAGCCGTTCCGTCGCATCTGGCCGCCGGTTCAACAGGACGTCCTCGACCAGCCCGAGCAGCTCCGGCTCAATCTCTTCGTAAACGGCCAGCATCCCCGCATTGACAATCCCCATGTCCAGCCCGGCCTTGATCGCGTGGTACAAAAAAGCGCTGTGCATGGCTTCCCGCACCTTGTTGTTGCCGCGGAACGAAAACGAAATGTTCGAAACGCCGCCGGACACCTTCGCGTGCGGCAGGTGGGCCTTGATCCAGCGCGTGGCTTCGATGAAATCCACCCCGTAATTGTTGTGCTCCTCGATCCCCGTGCCGACCGTCAGGATGTTCGGGTCGAAAATAATGTCCTCGGGCGGCAGACCGACTTCGTCCACCAGGATTTTATAGGCGCGTTCACAAATGCGGATTTTGTCCGCCAGGGTGGCGGCCTGGCCATTTTCGTCAAATGCCATCACCACCACGGCCGCCCCGTATTGCTGGACCCGGCGGGCCTGTTCGCGGAATTTAGCCTCTCCCTCCTTCAGCGAAATGGAGTTCACCACCCCCTTGCCCTGCAGACATTTCAGCCCCGCCTCGATCACTTCCCACTTGGAGGAATCCACCATGAACGGCACCTTGGCGACCTCGGGTTCACTGCCGAGCAACTGCAGAAAGCGCGACATGGCCGCCACGCCATCAATCATTCCTTCGTCCATGCAGATATCGAGCAGGTTGGCCCCGTTCTCGACCTGCTGCCGCGCAATGGCGACGGCCTCCTCGAATTTGTTCTCCTTGATGAGCCTGGCGAACTTGGGAGAGCCCGCCACATTGGTCCGCTCCCCAATCACCAGAAACGTGCCGGTTTGTTGGGTAAAGGGTTGCGAACCTGACAGCCGCAAAGGAACGGCCGCCCCGGTGGCGAGTGGGGTTTCCGCGCGCGGCGCGCGTGGCGGCGTATGCGCCAGGGCTTGGGCAATCGCCGCAATGTGTTCCGGAGTATTGCCGCAACACCCCCCCGCAATGTTCAGCAGGCCGCTCGCTCCAAATTCACCCAGATACCGCGCCATGTCCGCCGGATGCAAATCGAATCCCGTCGGCGACAACGGATTGGGCAGCCCCGCATTGGGATAACACGAAATCGCCGTGTCCGCCTTCGCAGCCAGTTCCGCCAGGAACGGCCGCATCAAATCCGGTCCGAGCGAACAGTTCAGCCCCACCGCCACCGGATGCACGTGTTGCACCGCATTCCAAAACGCTTCAACGGTTTGCGCGGAGATCACGGTTTCCCCGCCCCGCCCGACCGCCGCTGAAATCATGATCGGCAGCCGCTTCTGCTCCGCCGCAAACACCTCTTGAATCGCCACCAGCGCCGCCTTGGCGTTGAGCGAGTCAAAAATCGTCTCCACCAGCAACAAATCCACCCCGCCCGCCAGCAGCGCCCGCACCTGATTCGCGTAGGTCTGCTTCACCTGATCAAACGTGCAAACGCGAAACCCGGGATCATCCGCATCCGGGGAATTGGACAGTGAAACCGTGAGCGGCCCGATGGCCCCGGCCACAAAACGCGGGCGACCCGACTGGTGGGCGATGCGCTCCGCCCATTCGCGGCCCAGCCGCGCGGATCGCTCGTTGATTTCCCACGCCAGCTCGTTGAGAAACTGGTTTTCGACGATGGTCTGGTAGAACTGCGGGTCCTTGCGCCCTCCCGTTTCACGCGGATCCTCCACAAAAAACTCGCTCTGCCCGATCGCGGTGGCCGAAAACGTATTGGTCTCAATGATGTCCGCGCCGGCTTCGAGAAACCGGCGGTGGATGTCTCCGATTGTGCCGGGTTGCGTCAAAGTGAACAGGTCCCCGTTATTTTTCAGGTCCTTCTTCACGGACTTGAACCGGTCGCCGCGAATCTCTGTTTCCCCGCAGCCGTACGCGCGGATGGTCGTCCCCATCGCGCCATCCAGAATCAGAATCCGCTCCCGCAACGATTTGAGCAACAGCCCGGCTTGTGGACCAAACCATTCATTCTTATTCACAAGCCGCAGGATACTGCAATCCTTCGGAATTTCAATTATAAAAATCAACGCATCTGGATGCGTAGATATTTAATTTTCAACCTGGCGGGCCGGATCGGATGCACGATTCCCTGGCCCGCCGTGGTTCGCCCCGCAACCGGGCTCACCCCGCTTCTCACGAATGGGCGGCCGTTCCTTTCAAGTTTCCAGCACGCGGGACGGCTCTTGACCCCTTGAAAGTTCGGTTACATGCTCGTTGAAGTTATATGCCCTTGTCCAACGATACACTGGCCCGGCTCAAGGAGATTGTCGGTCCGGCCCATGTGCAGACCGCGCGGGAGGATTTGGTGGCCTATTCGTTCGATGGCACCGCCGCGCTACAACAACTCCCGGGTTGCGTAGTGTTCGCCGCCAGCACCGAAGCCGTCGCGGCGGTGCTGCGGCTCGCCAATGCAACCAAAACTCCGGTCGTCACCCGCGGTTCTGGCACCAGTTTGAGCGGCGGCAGTCTCCCGGTGGCCGACGGGATCGTCCTCTGTCTGACGCAGATGAACCGCATTCTGGAGCTGGATCGCGCCAATCTCACCATTTTGGCCGAAGCGGGGGTCACCACCGCGGCCATCGCCCAAGCCGCCGCCGCGGCAGATCTCTTTTATCCTCCCGACCCGGGCTCCATGAGCATTTCCACCATTGGCGGCAACGTGGCGGAAAACTCCGGCGGCCTGCGCGGTCTGAAGTACGGGGTCACCCGCAATTACGTGATGGGGCTGGAGGTGGTGCTGCCCGGCGGCGAGGTGTTCTGGACCGGCAACAAATGCGTTAAAGATGTCGCCGGTTACTCGCTCCGCGACCTGTTCATCGGTTCTGAGGGCACGCTGGGCGTGATCACCAAAATCCTGCTGCGGCTCGTCCCCAAACCGGCAACGAAACAGACGATGCTTGCCACGTTTGCGCAGATGGAGGCCGCGGCCCAGTGCGTTTCGGACATCATTGCCGCGCGTATCATTCCCTGCACCCTCGAATTTTTGGATGCCACAACCATTCGCTGTGTCGAGGATTATGCCAAGATCGGCTTACCGCTGGACTGCGAGGCCCTGCTTCTGATGGAAACCGACGGGCATCCGGCCGCCGTGGCCGAAGAAGCCCGGCAGATGGAAGCCTTTGCGCGCAAGGCCGGAGCACTGGAAATCCGCGTCGCCCGGAACGAAACCGAAGCCAACCAGCTGGCCACCGCCCGGCGGGGCGCGTTCTCTGCCGTCGCCCGCGTGTCGCCGACCACGATCCTCGAGGACGCCACCGTGCCGCGCAGCGCGCTGGCCCAAATGATCCGTTTTGTCACCCGGACGGCGGAAAAATACCGGCTGCGCGTGGCCACCTTCGGACACATGGGCGACGGCAATTTGCACCCCACCTTTTTAACCGACGAACGCAATGCGGAGGAAATGCGCCGGGTCGAGCAGGCGTTCAAGGAAATTTTTGACGAAGCCATCCGCCTGGGCGGCACGATCACCGGCGAACACGGCGTGGGTGTCGCCAAGAAAAATTTTCTGGAGCCGTTCGCAGGGCCGGTGTCAATGCGCCTGATGCGCGAATTCCGCAAGATTTTGGACCCCCATCAGATTTTGAACCCTGGAAAGATGTTTGATTAATGGCCGCGCAACATTCGTATTTGAAGGAGCTGGATTATTCCGTGGTGCAACAGTGCATGCGCTGCGGCCTGTGTCTGCCCACCTGTCCTACTTACGATGCCACCAAATTGGAACGCAACAGTCCGCGGGGGCGCATCGCCCTGATGCGGGCCATCATGGATGGCGAGATGGAAGTCACCCGCACGTTTGGCGAGGAGATGTCCTTTTGTCTGGGCTGCCTGGCCTGCATGACCGCATGCCCCGCCGGGGTAAATTATGTGGAATTGTTCGAGCACGCGCGGGCGGATGTGGAAGCACAACGAGTGTTGGCCAGCCCGCGGCGCGATTTTATCCGGTGGTTCACGATGGGGTGGTTGTTCATGGATTTGCGCCGGCTCGAATTCGCCGGCCGCGCCATCCGCTGGTATCAGGAACTGGGTTTGCAGGATTTGGTGCGGCGCACCCGGGTGATGCACCTGCTCCCCACCCGGCTGCAGGAACTGGAGGCCCTGACCCCCACCATCTGCAAGCACTTTTCGCGTGACTTGATTGCGCCGGTGACGCCGGCGGCAGGAGAACGCAAATACCGCGTCGCCGTGCTCACCGGTTGCGCGCAAGATTTGACCTTCAGCCAGGTGAACCGGGATACGGTGGAAGTGCTTGCCCAAAACGGGTGTGAGGTCGTCACGCCGCCGGAACAAAGCTGCTGCGGCTCACTGCACGCGCACAATGGGGCCCGCACCCTGGCCGCCGAACTGGCCCGCCGCAACATCGATCAATTTCCCTCCGACCAATACGACGCCATCATCACCAATGCCGGCGGATGCGGATCACATCTCAAACGGTACAGCGGATTGCTGGCCGGAGATCCACAGTACGCCCCGCGCGCGATTCAATGGGATGCGAAAGTAAAGGACATTCACGAATGGCTGGTCCAGATCGGCATCCGCCGCCCCCACCCCACCGGCCACAGCCAGGTCGTCACTTACCACGAATCCTGTCACCTGCTCCATGGCCAGCGGGTGACCCGGCAGCCGCGCGAAGTGCTGCGCGCCATTCCGGACTTGAAACTGATCGAGCTGCCCGAGGCCGATTGGTGCTGCGGCAGCGCGGGCGTGTACAATTTGACCCAGCCCAGGATGGCCAATCAATTGATGATTCGGAAAATCCGCCACATCCGGTCCACCGGGGCCCCGATCGTGGCCACAGCGAATCCGGGCTGCCTCCTCCAGATCATCAACGGGGCGAAGCAGGACGGACTCCGGGTGCGCGTGGTGCATCCGATCACCCTGCTGGCAGAGGCGTATCGCGCCGAATCCGGGACTTCCCAAACAAGCCCAAACTGGCGGACTGGAGCGCCAGCGGGAAGCCCCGCGCCTGCGCCGGAGACCGGGCCCAAACCAGCGCACGCATGACAGGATGGGCGCTCCGTTGTTCTCCCGAAATTCCCGCGGATATTACTGACCTAACAGATGCAGTTCCAACGGGTTGCCCTTTTGACAAATCGTGGCGGCTGTTCCATCGTAACCCGCTATGCTGGGTTTTGCACGTCGTTCAGTTGGGGCCGTTCTCGCATTTGGCACCGTCACAATCGGTCTTCTGGGTTTCTCGAATCCAAGCGGAGCCGCCCCCTTGGAACGAGTGCCAAATGTCACGTTGACAAACGTCCCGGTAATCCCGCCAAGTTTGGGTTTCGCCTATACCAACGCCTTCCCCGGGCTCAGTTTTGACAACCCGGTTTGCCTCGCCACGCCGCCCAGGGAAACCAACCGTTTGTTCATCCTGGAAAAGGGCGGCACGATCGTCGTCATCACCAATCTGGCCGCACCCACCCGTTCCATTTTTCTCGATCTGACAAGCCGGGTGACCGGCTCATCGGACCTCAACGATGAACGCGGTCTGCTCGGACTTTGCTTTCATCCGAATTTTGCCAACAACGGATATTTTTACGTGTATTTTACCGGACCAGCCAACACCTCCGCCGATGGCGGGGCCAACGGAATGCACGACATCCTGGCCCGGTTTCAAGTCTCGGCCACGGATCCGAACCAGGCCGATCCCACCTCCTACCTGCCCATCATTCGGCAGTACGACCAATCCGTAAATCACAACGGCGGGGACATTCACTTTGGTCCCGACGGCTATTTGTATCTTGGGTTGGGCGACGAAGGTGGCGGGGATGATTCCTACAATAACAGTCAAACCATCACGAAAGATCTATTTGCCGGAATGCTGCGGATTGATGTGGACAAGCGGCCGGGTAATTTGCCTCCCAACCCTCATCATGCCGTCACCACGAATTACCTGGTGCCGGCGGACAATCCCTTTGTGGGCGCAACCACCTTCAATGGATTGGCCGTGGACCCGAACCTGGTGCGAACCGAGTTTTGGGCGGTGGGTTTGCGCAATCCGTGGCGCTGGAACTTCGACAAAGTCACGGGGCTGCTTTACTGCGGAGACGTCGGCCAGGTCGGCTGGGAGGAGGTGGATTTGGTTGAACCGGGCAAAAATTATGGCTGGGCCTATCGGGAGGGTTTTGCCGACGGCCCGAAGGCGCATCTGGCTCCGGCCGGATTTGAACACACCCCCCCCCTGCTGGCCTACCCGCGCAACGCCGGCATTTGCATTATTGGCGGCCTCGTGTACCGCGGCTTGAACATCTCCCAACTTTACGGCGCCTACATCTATGCGGATTATGGTTTCGGCACGGTTTGGGCCTTGCGCCACACCGGCACCAATGTCACCCAAAACCAGGTCCTCTTCACCGATCCCGGGCGGATTTCCACATTCGGCACTGATCCGCGAAACGGAGACATCCTTTATTGCGACGTGCTGCAAAGCCGAATCAAGCGGATCATTTACAACACGCAAATGACCGGCGCCCCCCTCCCCGACAAACTTTCCGATACGGGCGTGTTCGCCGATCTGGCAACCCTTGCGGTCGCGCCCGGCATCGTGCCGTACGATGTCAATGCCCCCTTCTGGTCGGACAACTCGGAGAAAGCCCGATGGTTTTCAGTTCCGGACACCAACCTGACCATGACGTTCAACGGCCATGCCAACTGGGAATTCCCCCCCGGCAGCGTCTGGATCAAGCATTTTGAACTGGAAATCACGAACGGCCTGGCGGCCTCCCGCCGCCGGCTGGAAACCCGGCTGATGATCGCCAACACGAATGGTGGCTACGGAATCACCTACCGCTGGACGGTGCCGCCGACCAATGCGCTGCTGGTCGCCGAAGGCGGATTTGACGAGCCCGTCACCCTTTACGCCAATGACGGCAGCGTGGTCCGGACGCAAGTCTGGCATTATCCGGCGCGCGTTGAATGCATGGTTTGCCACACGACCACCTCGGGCTTTGCGTTGGGATTCAACACCCCGCAATTGAACCGCGATTTTGATTATGACGGCACGCTCACCAACCAGCTGGTCGCGTTGAGTGACGCTGGCTATTTGAGCCAGCCCCTCACCAACCGCTACCTGCTTCCGGCTCTGGCCCACGCCACCAACGACGCCGTCAGCCTGGAATACCGCGTCCGCTCCTATCTGGAAGCCAACTGCGCGTTCTGCCATCAGCCGGACGCCGCCACCCAATCCTATTGGGACGCGCGCATCGGCACTCCGGGACCACAGAACGGCATCGTGGATGGACCGTTGATCAATAACTGGGGCAATCCCAACAGTCGCGTGGTCGCTCCCGGGTCCCTGGCCAATTCATCGCTCTTCCAGCGCGTGGCAAACTTTGGCCCGGGACACATGCCGCCGCTGAGCACGTCCGTCATCAACACCGAAGCAGTGGAGTTGATTGCCGCCTGGATCACCAACGAACTGTCGGGATATGTCAGCTATTCCGACTGGCAACTCAACTACTTTGGCGCGACGAATGCCCCCGGCGCCGGCCCGCTGGATGACGTGGACGGGGATCGGGCGCATAACTACCTGGAATATCTCACGGGCACCAACCCCACGAACGCGGCCAGCGGCTGGAGCGTTTCCATCTCGCTCACCAACGCCCAGGCCCAGATTGTGATCCCGCAGGTTGCCAATCGCGCGGTGGAGGTCCAAAGCACCACCAATCTGGCGGACAGCGCATCGTGGACCGCATTGAATCAACCCGACAACCGTCCTTTTTTCCCCCGCACCAATCGCACGATTGTTGTCTCGGATCCGGCGGCCGCCACCACTCCCAAGCTCTATCGCGTGCGCGTTTTTGAGCCGTAGCGGCGCCGCAGCGCTGCAGCGTCCCGGCAGGGCCGGCAAAAAACGCGCTGGAAATCCGGGCGGCGATTTTTACCATGCGCCCGATGAGTCCTGCCGCATTCCAAGTGCGCCGCGCGACGGTGGATGATTTGCCGCGGCTGCGGCAGCTCTGGGCCCTGATGCGCCTGCCGGTCGAGGAACTGGACCGGCAACTCACCGATTTCCAGGTGATTACCGACGCGGCGGGGACGGTGATCGGCGCTGCGGCATTGGAAATCCATGCCCGCCAAGCCCGGATTCACAGTGAAACTTTTGAAGATTTCAGCCTGGCGGATGCCGGACGCCAGGCGCTCTGGCATCGCCTTCAGAACCTGGCGGTCAATCACGGCCTGTTCCGCCTCTGGACGCAGGAGCAGTCCCCCTTCTGGTCGCAGCAGGGATTTCGTCCGCCCCCGGCTGAAGATTTGGAAAAAATGCCCTCCCAATGGGATCGCGCACACAAAGACTGGCTGACTTTGAAACTGAAAGATGAGGAAACCGCCGCCTCCCTGGAAAAGGAGTTCGCCTTGTTCGTCGAGTCGGAGAAGGCGCAGCGAAGTCAATTGCTGGCACGGGCACGGATGATTAAAGGGATAGTCATCTCGGGCATCAGCCTCATCGCGCTGCTCTTTCTTGCCGCCGCCATCTGGCTGATTCTCAAACAGCGTGCCGGTTCATTGCCCCCGCCGTAGCGGCAAAACAAATTCATCCGCGTGATAGGAGCTCCGGACCAGCGGGCCGCTCGCCACGTGGATGAATCCCATCTCCCGGCCGCGCTCCCCGAGTTGACGAAATTTTTCCGGAGTGACGAACTCCTGCACGGGCAGCAATTCCAACGTCGGCTGGAGATACTGACCCAGGGTCAGGATATCGCAGCCGACCGCCCGCAGATCCTGCATGGCCACCAGCACTTCCGTCTCCTCCTCGCCCAGTCCCAGCATCATTCCAGACTTTGTGTAGATGGTTTCGCCGCGCCGGGACTTCACCTTCCTGAGTACGTTGAGCGAGCGGTCGTAAGTCGCCCGGTGCCGCACACTCGGGGTCAGCCGGCGCACTGTTTCCAGATTATGATTGAAGATGTGCGGGTTGGCGCTGAGTACACAGTCAATCAAGGCGTCCTGGTCCTGAAAGTCGGGCGTCAGGACCTCGATGACGATCTGCGGGTTCAACCGGCGCACCGCCTCAATGGTTTTTCGGAAATGTTCCGCGCCGCCGTCGGGCAGATCATCTCGAGATACGGCCGTAATCACCACGTGGCGCAACTGCATCCGGCGCGCCGCCTCCGCGACGCGTTGGGGCTCATCCGCCTCCAAAGGCAGCGGCCGGGCCGTGTTCACCGCACAGAATTTGCAGGCGCGGGTGCAACGATCGCCGGCAATCATGAAGGTGGCCGTGCCGCGACTCCAGCATTCCCAATGGTTCGGGCATTTTGCACTTTCACAAACCGTGTGCAGTTTGAGTTCGCCCAGCAGCGAACGTGTGCGCGCAAACGTGCCGGCCGTGGGCAGCCTGGTGTGCAACCACGGCGGAAGCCGCGGCCGCGCCGGGGCCCCGTTCGGGGGCCGTTCGGGCTTCCCGTGCGGTGACGTGCCCGTTTGTCCTGAAACCGCCATGCCCGGCGTAGAAACCATGCGACAGATTAACAGCTATTGGGCGGGTTTCAATTGTTCCCAGAATTTGGCGAGTTCTTCGGGACCGAAGTCCGCAAGAATTTTTCCGTCCACGTCAAGAACCGGGGCCAGTGTTTGTCCCGAGATGGCTTGCATCTCGGCGGCGGCAGCGGCGTCCGCGATGACATCCAGGATCTCATACCGGATTTGGCGGGCATCCAGCCATTCCCGCGCCTTCCGGCACCACGGACAATACGGTTTGATAAACAAGCGGACCTTCATACCCGGTTTAAAACGTGGTGGGAAAGGAATGCCGGGGATCGCCGGACCGGGCAGCTAGCCATTGATCTGGGCCTGATACTGATCCGCGGTGAGCAGATCATCAAGCTCCTCCAGCGTTTCCAGTTTAACCTTGAAAAACCAGCCGCCCGTGTAGGGCTCGCGATTTACCAAGGCCGGGTCGCTCACCGCCGCCTGGTTGATCTCCAGAATTTCACCGCTGACCGGCGAATAAATGTCGCTGGCGGTCTTGACCGACTCCACAACCGCACACGCCTCGCCGGCTTTCACTTGGCGGCCGACCACGGGGAACTCGACGAAAACGATGTCCGTCAGCTCCTGCTGCGCGTGATCACTGATCCCCACGGTCGCCACCCCGTCAGCAACCCGGACCCACTCGTGTGATTTCGCGTATTTTAGTTCGGACGGCACTGCGCTCATAAAATCCGAAGGGGAGATTACGGAGTCCGGGCAAATTCACAAATGGAATTTTTGGCGACGGACAAACGATGCGGTCAATTGAGCCGTTTCAGGGTGATCAACCAGGCTGTCGCGTTTTCCGGGACGTTGCCTCCGTGGACGAGGACCTCGCCCACCCTGAAACGTTGCACGCGTCGGCTGCATTCTTCACCCTGCTGGCCGTAGAAAATGATTTCCGCCTTTTTGTGCGCCAGCAATTTCACCGCAATCGAGGATTTTTCACTGACAGTAATCCGCCCGGACTCACCATTTTTCGTCTCGAACTCGCTTTTTCTGACGACGAAGAAGTTTTTCCATTTCAACCCAAGGCTTTCCAGCCGCTTCTGGGTGGCCTCATCAGCGGGTTGGTACCGGTCGTTCGGGGGTTTTTCATCATTGGTCGCCCAGACCAGTTGCACCTCGAATTTTGTTTCCGCTGCGACAACCGTGGATTCAAAACCCCATGCGCCGGCGCACACCAGCCCTCCCCAAAGCCAAACCTTGCTGAAAACGGATGCCCAGTTCATTCAAGGGGTGAGTTTAGCACCTTCACTGTCGTTGGAAAAGTCGGTTCCTGAGCCATAGTCCAGCCAGACCAACGTCGTGTCCGTGGCGTAGTTGCGGTAAGTAAACAAGGTCGCCCCGTCCGAAATGGTCACGGCGTCGCTGCCGCCGGTCGCATGCGACCAGCTCAACAGGACGGCAATGGCCACAGCCGCAACCGCCCCGGCGGACACGAGAATTCGCCGCCACCAGCCGAGCAACGGAACCCCTGGGGAACGTTGCCGTCCGCCTTGCGACTCCGGGGCGATGGCGCGTTGAATTTTGGCCCAGTAAAACTCCCGGGTTTCGGGCAGCTTGACGCCCGCCTCATGCGCCGCGATCAAATCCCGGGTTTGGGACAGTTCCGTAAGCAGTTCGCGCGCCTCGCGGTCGTTGGCCAACAAATCACGAACGCCCCGGCTTTCGCTGGCCGGCAATTCGCCATCCAAGTAGGCCTGCAACTTCAACTGCATTTCTGTTTTCATCATTTCTACCCAGCCTTCTTTAAATCCTGTAACAATGCCGCCATCTTCCGTCGTGCGTAAAACAGGCGCGACATCACGGTGCCGATCGAACAGTTCATGATTTTCGCAATATTTTTATATTCCATCTGCTCGAACTCGTGCAATACCAGCACCGTTCGATGAGTTTCCGTCAGCTTTCCCAGCGCTTCATCAATGCGACTTCGCAAATCTTCGCGTTCCAGTCCTGCCGCGGGGTTGACCATGACAATTGGCATCTGCCGCTCCACCCCGCCGGATTCCTCATCCATGGCTTCAATGGATTCCGCGCGTTGACGTTTTCGTTTCCGAAGTTGATCCAGGCAAAGATTGATGACGATCCGGGTCATCCATGTGGCAAAGCTGGATTCACCTTGAAATTGCGCCAACCGCTGCCATCCCTTCACCCATGCCTCTTGAGAAAGATCAATCGCCTCATCCTCATTCCGCATCATCGTGTAGGCACGCGCATACAGCTTGTCCCGATGGCGTGCCACCAGTTCCTCAAATGCTGCCATGTCGCCGTTTCGTGCGAACCGGACCAGGGCATCATCAGTCGCGGTGGAATGATCCATTACGGCCCTTGGTTTGACGGGTTGACCATGGATTTATTCAGCCGCTTCAAAGCCGGCCTTTCGTGCTGGGAATTTGCGCGCGGATGCGTGAATCCCTTTGAACGGCGGCATCCACCGCCTTGGCAAACGCCTTGAAAAGCGCCTCAACGATGTGATGCGGCTCTTCTCCATAAAGCAATTCCAGGTGCAAATTGCATCGGGATTCATTCGCAAACGCCTGAAAAAACTCGCGCGCCAGACCAAATCGAAATGAACTGGACATGTCCTGCTGCCGCTCCACTTGGGAAAGTCGCCGGTAGGCGTGCTTGTCCAAACCGCGCCAGACCAGACAGGGTCTGCCGCCGAAATCGATAACGCAGCGAGCCAGACATTCGTCCATGGGCAGATAGGCCTCGCCGGCAAATGGATTTCGGGGATGAAAGCCAGTCCCGTAGCGACGGAGTCCCTTTTTGTCTCCCAAAGCCTGCAAAACCGCTTGTCCCAAGGCCAGCCCGCAATCCTCAACCGTGTGGTGCGCGTCCACCTCCAAATCTCCCTTGCAGCGCAGTCTGAGGTCCACCACCGCATGCTTCGCAAAGAGCGTCAGCATGTGGTCAAAGAACGGAATCCCCGTCTGGATGGAAGCCTGTCCCGAGCCGTCCAACCTCAGTTGAACGCTAATTTGGGTTTCTTTGGTGCGCCGCTGCAACCGTGCCTGCCGAACCTGCATGCCAACAGTTAACCAAATGCCGGTCCGAAAAACCAATCGGAAACGACGTGATTTGTGATCGGAGCTTTGGCGACGCCGGCCACGCGTCGGCCGACCCGGAACCTGGGCTCAAAGGAAGCGGGTCTCCCGGCGCAAACCGGAACCTGCCTCCGCCCGTAGCGCAACGCCTGACGGCAATGACAGCACCCGGACCACACCATTTTGCCCGGCTCCGTCGCCGGCCGCATACGGCAGGGTGGTCTCAGAAAACTTTCAGGTTTTAAAATGAATATTTACCGGCAATCTTTCGTCGTTGTTCGGAATGATTTTGGGACGCAATTCACAAAACCCG
Organism: Verrucomicrobiota bacterium; assembly: GCA_029573725.1. Lineage (GTDB taxonomy): Bacteria > Verrucomicrobiota > Verrucomicrobiia > Limisphaerales > JADLHS01 > JADLHS01. The sequence continues at coordinate 107,669 of JAKQDQ010000122.1, read as the reverse complement.
CTGCGCTGGCTCGTAATTCTCCTCCTCACCCTGGGTCTTCAGGCCGTGCCTGCGGCGAAACCACCGCCTGTTCATTATGTTTTTATTGTTAGTTTCGATCAGGGCAATCCCGCCCTGCTCAAGCGAACCGACCTGCCGACGATCCATCAAATGGTGACGGAAGGTGCGCATACCTGGGAGGCTTACACCATCGTGCCCAGCATCACCCTGCCTTCGCATACGTCGATGCTCACAGGTGTCGGCATTCAGAAACACCAAGTTACTTGGAACGGCTACGAACCGAACCAGGGCACGGTTTCGGTCCCGACAATTTTCAGCCTGGCCAAGGCGCGGGGACTGAAAACCGCCATGTTCGTCGCCAAGGAGAAATTTCGCCACCTGGACCGGCCCGGTTCGGTGGACAAATTCATCTGGCCGCAACCGGAGGATGATGCGCGCGCGGTGGCGCAAGCTTTCGTTGCCAATTTTGATCAAATCAAGCCCAACGTCTGCTTTATCCACTTCCGCGATCCGGATTCCGTCGGCCATCGCACCGGCGCTTATTCGCCGGAAAAAATCCAGGCCTTGAAAGAGTGTGATCAGGCGCTGGCAATGATCCGCGACGCCGTAAAAGCCGCGGGAGTTCTGGATCAAAGCGTTTTCATCCTGACGGCGGATCACGGCAGCCACGACAGCCAGAACAAGGAGGGAAAAACGGTCGGCTCCCACGGCAGCACCGCGCCTGAAGATGTCACGATTCCCTGGGTCATCTGGGGCAAGGGCGTCAAAAAGAACTTCACGATCACTTCAGCAGTATCCACTTACGACACCGCCGCCACCGCCCTTTGGCTGCTGAAAGTGCCCCTGCCGGAATCCCTATGGGGACGTCCGATCGCGACGGCTTTCAAATAGGCGCAACTACGTTCTCCTCTCCGCCCCAACCTTGCGGCGGCGGGAGGCTGGCTCGGGGCATGGCCCGGCGCGTTTGCTGCCGCCGGCGGAGCACGCCCCGCTCCCATTGTGGGATGGCGAAACCCGGCCTTCCTCCCGGCCGAACCTCCGATTGAATTGATTGGCTCTGGCCAATGCCGGCTGATACTCTGTCTCGCCTCGAAATGACAGGGTGTTCTTCCGAGGCTCTTTTCGCGCAAAATGAAGGTTACGCTCAACTGGCTCAAACAATACGTTGATTTCAACTGGTCCGTCGAAACAACCGTCGAGCAACTGACCATGCTCGGCTTGGAAGTGGAAGGAGTGCAAAAGCTCGCAGGAGCCTTCCACGGCATCGTCGTCGCGCAAGTCCTCACCCGCGACAAACATCCCAACGCCGACAAGCTCTCCCTTTGCCGCGTCAATGACGGCACGACGGAACGTCAGATCGTTTGCGGCGCGCAAAATTTCCAGGCCGGGGACAAGGTCCCGCTGATTCTTCCGGGCGCTTCCCTGCCCCTGCAACCTGGCGAAAAAACGCCGCACATCATCAAAGTCGGAAAAATCCGGGGTGTCGAATCACAAGGCATGATGTGTTCCCCGCGGGAACTGGGCTTGTCCGACGAGGCGGACGGCTTGCTGATCTTGCGTCCGGACGCGCCGGTGGGGCAATCCTTCGACGCATATCTCGGCCGCAGCAGTGGCGACGTGGTCTTTGACCTCGAGGTCACCCCGAACCGGCCCGACCTCAACAGCGTCATCGGCATCGCGCGCGAGATTGCCGCCAGGGCCGGGGTTCCACTCCAACTGCCCGCACTCCCGTGGCCACCGCCGGCCCCGCCTGCGGCGGAGACCGCCGCGGCCGCATTGGTGGCCGTGCATGTTGCGGCCCCGGAGCTCTGCCCGCGCTACACCGCGCGGGTCATCCAGGGCGTCACCATCGGCCCCAGCCCCGACTGGCTGAAAAACACGCTGGAAAAAGTCGGCCTGCGCAGCATCAACAACGTGGTGGACGTAACCAATTTCGTAATGCTGGAAACCGGCCAACCCTTGCACGCTTTTGACTATCACCTGATTGCCAAAGGCGGGGACGGACAACCAATGATCCTCGTCCGCCGCGCCGGGCCGGCGGAAAAATTCCGGACGCTCGACGGCCAGGAACATACGTTGCAGGACACCATGTTGTTGATCGCCGACCCCCAAAAGGGGATTGCGCTCGCCGGCATCATGGGTGGCGCCAACACCGAAATTAACCCTCAGACCGTGGATGTACTGCTGGAAAGCGCCTATTTCGCCCCGACACAGATTCGGCGCACGAGCAAGCAGCTCGGACTGCGCAGCGAATCCAGTTATCGTTTTGAACGCGGTGCGGATGAAGCCATGTGTGATTGGGCCAGTCGCCGCGCGGCGCAACTGATCCTGGAAACGGCTGGCGGCCGCCTGGCCGCCGGGGTGGTCGAGGCCAGGGCCTCAATCCCGCCCGCCCCCGCGGTGACGCTCCGGTTCGCCCGCACCAACGCGCTTCTGGGCATTTCCATCCCTGCAACGCAACAAACCGCCCTGCTGGGGCGGCTCGGCTTCACCGCTCTCAAACAAACCGACGACTCCGTCACCGTCGCGACCCCAAGCTGGCGGGTGGACATCAAACACGAAACGGATTTGATTGAAGAAATTGAGCGCTTGCATGGCCTGGAAAAAACCGCGGCCACCGCGCCACGCGGCGCGATCGGAACAAACGCGTTCGATGCCGTTTACGATCAGCTCGCGGAAGTGCGCCGCATCCTCACCGCCGCCGGACTGGATGAGGCGCAAGGGCAGACCTTGATCGGCCGCGCGGAAGTACGGGACATTCCTCCGGCCGCCATTGTGGCACTGACCAATCCGCTCAGCGCGGACATGGATGTGCTCCGCCCCGGCCTGCTGCCGGGTTTGCTGCACTCCCTGCGGCACAACGTGACGCGCAAAAATTACGACGTCCGATTGTTTGAGATCGGGCGGGTATTTTTCAGGCGTGATGGCCGCGCACATGAGGAGCGCCGCGTCGCCATCGCCTTGACCGGCCGGCGCACTCCCCATTTTTGGAGCGGTGCGGAACGGGACGCCACTCTGGATGCGGCCGACTTGAAAGGAATCGTGACGGAATTGCTCGAACAACTGGGACTCCGGGGCGCGGTGTACGCGCGGCGTGAAACCGCCACGGACTTCTTCCTCGAATCGGCCACCATCACCCTCGGCGGCAGATTGCCCCTGGGCGAATTGGGGGTGCTCTCCCCAATCTTGGCCCGAAAATACGATTTACGGGATGTCGTGCTGCTGGCGGAACTAAATCTGGATCAACTCCTCGCCCGGCGGAATCCGGTGAAATCGTTCAAACCCCTGCCGCCATACCCGGCCAGCCGTCGGGATGTGGCGATGTTTGTGCCGGAAACCGTAACGCATGACGAAGTCTTGCAGACCGTCCGGGGCGCCAAGGCGCCACACCTGGAATCTGTCGAACTGTTCGATGTTTTCCGCGGCAAGAATGTTCCTGCCGGCCGCAAGAGCCTGGCTTACGCGCTGACCTATCGCGGCCGCGACCGGACCTTGACTGAAGTCGAAGTCAATACCGCCCACGAAACCGTACTGGCGGCCCTCAAAACAAATTTATCGGCGGAGTTGCGGTAAAGGGTTGCGTTGCGGCGGCTTCTGGTTACCCTCTATTCATCCAGAGTGAGCGGCACAGGCTGACCATTCGGATGAATTTTATCAAACCACACTTATGAGCCAAAAAACCAGCTTCACCCTGACGCAGGCGGATATTCCGTCCGCCTGGTACAACCTCAACGCGGACTTCCCCGAACCCCTGCCGCCACCGCTCCATCCGGGGACCAAAGAACCCATGCCGCCGGATGCGCTCGAGGCCATTTTTCCGCGCAATCTCATCGAACAGGAAATTTCCGCGGAACGCTGGATTGAGGTTCCCAAACCGGTTCGCGAAATTTACGCGCTCTGGCGCCCCACCCCGCTGTTGCGGGCCGTCCGTCTCGAGCGCGCGCTCCAGACCCCCGCGCACATCTACTACAAATACGAGGGGGCCAGCCCGGCCGGCAGCCACAAGGTCAACACCTCCGTGCCCCAGGTCTTCTTCAACAAAGAAGCCGGGACAAAACGCCTGGCGACCGAAACCGGTGCCGGGCAGTGGGGTTCTTCACTCGCGCTGGCCTGCAGCTTCTTTGGTCTTGAATGCAACGTGTACATGGTCAAGGTGAGCCACGACACCAAACCGTATCGGCGCCTGCTGATGCAAACCTGGGGCGCCACCGTGCATCCCAGTCCCAGCAACCAAACGCACTATGGCCGCAAGTTGCTCGCGGAAGACCCCCATTGTCCGGGCAGCCTCGGCATCGCAATCAGCGAGGCCATCGAAGACACCGTCAAACATCCGCACACGAAATACTCCCTGGGCAGCGTCCTGAACCACGTGTGCCTCCACCAATCGGTTATCGGCCAGGAAAGCATCAGACAGATGGAAATGGCCGGCGAGGAGCCGGACGTGATCTTCGGCTGTTGCGGAGGCGGCAGCAACTTTGCCGGTCTGGTTTTCCCGTTCCTGCACCGGAAAATCAAGGAGGGCAAAAAATACCGCGTCGTGGGCGTCGAACCCGAGGCTTGCCCCACCCTGACCAAGGGGGAATTGCGTTATGATTTCGGCGACACGGCGGAAACCACGCCCCTGCTGAAAATGTACACCCTCGGACACCAATTCATGCCGCCCCCCATCCACGCCGGGGGACTGCGCTATCACGGCATGTCCCCGATGGTCAGCCACGCACTGAAGCTGGGACTGATCGAAGCCGAGGCATATCCGCAGACGCAGGCGTTTGAGGCGGCGGTGGCCTTTGCCCGGCATGAGGGCATTGTTCCCGCGCCCGAATCCTCCCACGCCATCGCCGCCGTGATCAAGGAAGCGGAACGTTGCCGGGAAACCGGGCAGAAACAGGTGCTGCTGTTCAATCTGTCCGGACACGGTCTGCTGGATCTGACTGCATATGAAAGTTATTTCGCCGGCAAACTCCAAAATGTTTAAACGCAAATCCAAATCATGAACCCATCTAAATTCATCAAAAGTTGCGTTGCCCTCGGCGGCATCGCCTGGCTCGGCAGCGTCACCCTCGCACCCGCCCAACCCATCGTGGCCGGGCATTACCCTGCGGGAGCGGAAGGCATCAAAGCGGCGTCCTTGCCGCCCCCGGGGGTGTACTTCCGCGACTACAACTTCTTTTATTTCGCAAACAAGTTTAAGGACGGTCCTCCCAACTTCGACATTTTCGCCTACGTGAACGCCCCCCGCCTCATCTGGATGACGGATCTGGAAATCCTGGGCGCGAACTACGGCATGGACGTGATCGTGCCGTTCGGACAAATCAACTGGAAGGTGGCCACCTCGGACAGCGATTTCGGGCTGGGCGACATTCAAATTGAACCGCTGCTGCTGTCCTGGCACTTCGCCCAATTCGACCTGGCGGCCGGTTACGCCATCTGGCTGCCCAGCGGCGACTTTGAAATCGGCAAACCCGATCTTCTCGCCAAGGGCTTCTGGTCGCACATGCTCACCTTCGGGGCCACCTGGTATCCGGATCAGGACAAGACCTGGGCGCTCTCGTTGTTGAACCGGTACGAATTCGCGCACGAACAGCAGAACACCCACATTGACCCCGGCCAGGTTTACACCTTGGAGGCGGGCTTCAGCAAAAGCTTGAATCCCGGCCTGGACCTGGGAGCGATCGGCTATTACCAACAGCAAACCACCAAGGACTCCGGCCCGACAGCCACCAACAAGCGCGACCGCAAATTCGGTGTGGGCCCGGAAGTGAACGCCTTCTGGCCCGATCTGAAACTCTTCACCTCGCTGCGCTACGCTTATGAGTTCGGCGCGGTCGAGCGCCCGCAAGGTCATTTGTTCTCGCTGACCCTGACCAAGTTGTTTTAAACCAGCCTCCCGGTTTGCCGGCGCGGCGGATTGGGCACAGTCCGCCGCGTTGTTATTTGCGTCCGGTTATTTCAAGCCGGCCAGGTACTCCACCAGATCGCGCAACTCCCGCCGGCTCAGCATCTCGCGCAGATTGTCCGGCATGCCGGACCGTCCATTCTGCCGCGTCTCAATCTCCGACTTTTTGATCGTTTCCAGCCCGTCTTCCGGCGACAAAATCTCAATGCTGTCGTCCGTCTCGCGCTTCAACAATCCGGCATAGGCCACGCCGCTTTTGCGCAGCCCCTGGACGTTTTCAAACCCAGCGGCAATGGTTGCATTGGGCAGAATGATGGACTCCAGCAGCTGTTGACGATCCGCCCGGACGCCGATTCCGGACAAATCCGGACCCGCCACGCCCCCCTCTCCGTCCACAGTGTGGCAACGAATGCAAGACGCTTCCATTTTGTGACGGAACACTCGGCGGCCGTTTTGCGCATTGCCGCCAGCCAGACATTCAGCGAACTGCGACAAGACGGATTGTTGCTCCCGGGCCCGCTGGTAGGCGCGCAAGCCGGCCTGGACCGTGGGGGACGGATGCCGCGCCGCGGCTTCCAACAAATCCAGCGCCACGGCTGGCGCAATTTTGCCTTGTTGCAATTTTTCCAGATCCTCCCGCAGTAACTGGTCCACCGCGCCGCTCTCCCAATCTGCCAAAATGGCGTAGGCGGTTTGCTTCTCCGCCACCGTGCCCAGTTCGAGCCGCTGCCGGAAATCCTCCAACGAACGTTCGCGTTCATCCATTTCCGCCTGCCATCGCAAGGCGGCCAGACGAATCGCTTCCACCTCGGAAGCCAGCGCCACCTTCAATTCGGCCACGTAACCCGGTGCGCCAGTCGCCTTCAGCAATTGCAGGGCGGCCAGGCGCAGCTCGGGCCCGGCCTCCACCGTCCGCCACTGTTTCCAGGCGGCAGCTTCGAATTCACGCCACTGATTCACACCGGCCAGCGCAAACAATTCCGCCGCGAAGGTCTCGTCCGGCGCCGATGACATCGCCGGCAAGAGCAAGTGCGGAATTGCGCGGGCATCCAACGCCGCGCGTGGCGGGAGCGGCCGCCACAAACCAGTGATGTAATCCTTGCCGTCCGGGTGCGCCCAGCCGGCCAGCAGGCTCAGGGCTTCGGCGCGCAGGTGCGCCGGGAAGGTTGGGGCCGCGGCCAGGCGCGCCAGCCGCACCGCCGCCGGAGCAGTGCCCAGACGAAAATTGGCATTCAACACCCGGCGCAAAATCGCATCGCGCGGCGTCGGCGCTTCGGTGACGCCGGCCGGCAGCTGGTCGAGCCCGGTGCGTTGATCCAGCAACGTGGCCAGTGCAGGAAGCGCTTCCCCAATCGGCAAATCGTTGATTGCGCGCGCGGCCTCCGCCACCACCAGCGGATCGGAATCCCGCAGGAATTCCTGAACCAGGGGTGAAGCCAGCCGCCGCAAACCCACCACGGCCGCCAGGCGCGTCTGGAGTGACGAGCTTTGCTGCAACGCCGCCAACGCGGTTTCCGTGCCGCAGCGAACCAGCGCCAGGCTGCCCGCGTGAAGCAGCCAGGGATCGGTCGCGCTCCTTTCGAGACAGGCGCGAATCGCGGCAAAGTCTTCCGGCCCGCCCACCCGCGCCAAAGCTTGGGCGGCAAAATAGCGCACCCGCAGCTCGGGATCGTCCAGCCCCCGGAGCGCCTCCGTCCGGTATTCCGCCAATCCGGCATCGCCAATCATCTTGAGGGCTTGCGCCCGGATTTCGGCCGCCGCGTCGCGCAGCAGATGCGTCCATGCAATCTGCCGTCCGGCCCGCGCCAATTGTCCCAATCCCCAAAGGGCGGACAATCGCGCCGGCGATAAACCCGGCTGCCGCGCCACATCCACCAGCTCCGCCACCGCTTCGTGAGCGACCAGGGCGAACTGCGCCTCCTGCCGCACCCGCCGGTCCGGATGCGCCAGGAGTTGCACCAGTTCCGCATTCCCGCGTTGGGTGAATCCCTCGGCGAACAGTTTCTGCGTCTGGCTGGCGAGCGCTTCCTCACGGGCCGCGGGGGCGAACAAGCGATACAGACGCCCCTTGCCGGTGCCCTCCCAACCGGTAATCCAGTCGCAGGCATACAACGCGCCATCATACCCAAAGTCCACATCGGTCGGCAGAAAGTTCCACCAAAACCGCTCCACCTGACCGAGCCGGAATCCCGCGCCATGTGGCTGGACCGTGAAAGCGAGAATCCCGCTGCGCGGTGTGGGACTGCCACTGAAATTGCAGACAAAAAAATGCTGCCGCCAGCGCTCCGGCAAGCCCACGCCCGGATCAAAGGTCAATCCACTCGGACCATTGCCAACCCGGTCGGAGACCGGCGGCAACGCGTAGGCGGCGCGGCCCGGATAATATTCAAAGCAAAGCCGCTCGCTGATCCAGGAACTGCGCGGCATGGGGTCTTTGATGAATTGCCAGCCGTTCCGCCAACCGCTGTCGCCGCCCTGTGCCACATAAACGACCCGGGCGGGATCGCTGGCGTCGGAGTTGTTGTCCACCGTCCAGAGATTGCCGTAGTCGTCAAAGACCAGCTCCTGCGGATTGCGCAGGCCGGTGTAAAAGAGTTCCAGATGGCCGCCATCCGGATCGCAGCGAAACACCGCTCCGGACTCGGTGTTCTCGACGGAGGTGCCATCTGGCAGGGTGACGGCAGCGCCGCGATCGCCAATGGAAAAATAGAGCCGCCCGTCCGGCCCCAGCTGCAATCCGTGCAGGTCGTGCCCCAGAAAGCCATAGCGCACGCCGTAACCGTAACTCAGGCTGTCCCGCCGGTCGGCCACGCCATCGCCATCCTCGTCGCGCAACCGCCAGAGATGCGGAATGTTGGCGTAATACACATTCCCGTGATGCGCCAGCACTCCCGATCCCAGCCCTTCTTCCAAACGATTGAACCCCGCGGCAAAATTCCGGGACTGGTCCAGCCGGCCATCCCCATCACTGTCCCAAAGCAACACCACGCGGTCTTCATGATTGGTCCACCACGCGGCATTGTCGGGTTCAAAGCGCCGCGTATAGGCTATCCGTTCGGCCACCGAGCGCGAGGCCAGCTCCGTATCCAACCAGTCCATGCGCTTCCGGATGTCCGGCACTCCCGCCGCAAACCGGAAGGTTTCCGCCACAAAAAAACGGCCCTGTTCGTCGATGCTGAAGGCGACCGGGTTGGCCAGCAACGGCTCGCCCGCCACCAATTCACACTTGAAACCCGGCGGCAGGACAAACCCCTTGATCGCCAGCGCCGCCGGACTGGTCGGCGGAGATCCGGGTGGCGTCCCTGCTGACACCGCAACGCCCGTCGCGAGCAGCACCAATTGGAGTCCCACGAACCCGCCACCCGACCACTTTAACGACCGCATGCTGGCGATTAAAGGCCGCTCTGCTCCACAAGGCAAGCTCGCAAAGCCCGGCCTCCGCCGGCCGGGCATCCATTTATGCCAGGTGTTTCAATCGCTTGTCGGCGCTGATTTTTTTGACAAGTTCCTTGACCCTTTGCGCCTGCGATTTGTGTGCCAGCAGGACGGCGTCGTCGGTTTGCACGAGAATCGCATCGCGCAGCCCCACGACGGCAATGGGGGTGCGCCGCTCCCTGCGCCGCGCGTCGTAAATGATGTTGCGCGCGGCATCCACGTGAATAAAATCCGCCACCGCGACATTTCCTTCGGCGTCGGACTTCAAATGCCGGGCCAGCGCCGGCCACGCGCCGAGATCGTCCCAGGCAAACGCGCCCTCGGCGCAGACGACATTCTGGGCGTGTTCCATCAGCGCGTAATCAATCGAGATTTTTTTGATCTCCGGATATTCGCGGCTCAGGACCCTGGCCAGCTTCGCCGGCTGGGCGGCCACCTTGAACCAACGCTGGCAGGCGGCAAACATTTCCGGCTGATGTTTCTCCAGCCCATTGGTGATCGTGACAAAACTCCAGACGAACATCCCCGCGTTCCAGCGGTACTGGCCGCTGTTCGCGTATTCCCGCGCCCGATCCAAATTGGGTTTCTCCACAAACTGCTCGGCCTTGTAAAACGTGGTCTTGATTTTCCTGACCCCGGCCGGCGCCGGCAGCGGGTTGCCAATCCGGATGTACCCATACCCGGTCGCCGGCTCGGTCGGCGGGATGCCGATCGTGACCAGCGCCTGCCCCTGCGCCGCGACGGTGAATGCGTCCTGCAAGGTCTGCTGGAATTTCTTCGGTTCCGGCACCACATGATCCGCCGGCAGCACGGCCATGACCGCCGTGGTGGAACGCGCCCCGACCAGCGCCGCTCCCAGCGTCACCGCCGCGCAGGTATCACGCCCCAGCGGCTCGCCAATGATGTTCTCCTTCGGCAGCTTCGGGAGCTGCCGGCGCACCGCCGCCACCTGGCTCGCATTGGTGATGACAAAAATGTTTTGGGCCCGCACCAGCGGCGCCACCCGCGCCACCGCCTCCTGCAAAAAGGAATGCCCGCCGAGCAGCTGGAGCAGCTGTTTCGGCGTGGCCTCACGACTCACCGGCCAAAATCGCTCGCCCCGTCCGCCCGCCATGATGACCGCAAAACGATCCGGATTTGTGCCTGCACTTTTCATTGCCGGGGATTGAACACTGCCCGGAAGAGAAACGCAAAACCCTTTCGGCTGATCGGCCATGCAACCTCCCGGCCCCGGTCCGTGGCGAAAATTCCCCCGCCCGGTCAACGCTTCACCGCATCCACCAGCGTCCGCACAAAATCCCTGGTGCGCACCACCAGGTCCGGAGCCGTTCCGAGCCGGGCGATTTGATTCACGATCGCACTGCCGACGACGCAGCCGTCCGCCGCCTGGGCGACGGTGCGCGCCTGTTCCGGATTCGAAATGCCGAAACCGACGACGATCGGCAACTGTGTGTGCCTCCGGATTTTGGCCACCTGCTCCACCAGATCCGCCGCCACCTGCCGCTGCATCCCGGTGACGCCCGCCCGGGAAATATAGTACACAAAACCCGCCGCGCGTTTGACGATCACCGCCACCCGCGCCTCCGGGGTGGTGGGCGCGACAAGATAGATTTGACACAAGCCGTGCCTGGCCATCAGCGCCTCGTACTCACCGCTCTCTTCCGGCGGCAGATCCAGCACCAGCAAACCATCCACACCGGCGGCGGCGGCCGCCTTGATGAATTGCTCCAAGCCAACCTTGTGAATCAAATTGAAGTAAATGTAGAGAACGATGGGAATTTGCGCTTCGCGCCGGATCAACGCCACCGTTTCCAGAAGTCGGGTCGGGGTCGTACCGGCGGCCAACCCCCGTTGGGCGGCCAGTTGATTAACCATGCCATCGGCCAGGGGATCGCTGAACGGCACTCCCAGTTCCAACACATCCACCCCCGCTTGATCAAACGCCACCGCCAACTGTCGCGTCGCTTCCAGATGTGGATCCCCTGCGCCGATGTAAACAACAAACGCTTTCTTTTGGTGCCGCTGGAGCCCGGCAAAGCGCGCCTCAATGCGATTCATGACCTCATTGTTGGGACGCCGGCGGGAGAGGCAAGCGGCAAGTTCGCGAACCCCTGCTCCCTCGCGGGTCGTTGTCACCCGCAAGTGGCGCCGACGCCGCTCTCCGACAAATGATCGCGACTTATGTCACCGCCCAACCGGTGTGGTGCTCATCAGGAACTTCAACTCGCCGCCCTGCGCGATCTCCGCATGTTTGACCCAGGAGCGATCCAGGAGCATACCGTTGAGCCAGACTTTCGCGACAAAGGGATTTTCCTGCGGATGATTCTCGGCGACGATCACCAGCGGACGATTCTGCAATTTCACCTCCGCCCGATCGAACAGCGGCGCGCCGAGTTGATACTTGTCCGAGCCGGCCACCGGATACAGGCCCAGCGCGCTGAACACGCACCAGGCGGAGAGCGTCCCGCCGTCGTCGTTGCCGTCCAGTCCGTCGTAGCCGTCGCCGTATTTGTTTTCCAGAATCCAGCGCACCCATTTTTGCGTCAGGTCGGGCCGGCCGGCGTCGTTGAACAGGTAGGCTGCGTGAATGTCCGGTTGATTGCCGTGCCAGTAGTAAGGCCCGGGCTGCCAGGCGCCGCGCGCCGGACTGGATTTGGCGAAAAAGTCATTCAATTCCGTCACGAAGTATTCGCGACTTTGGAACAACGCGATCATGCCTTCGGCGTCATGGGGCGCGCCCCACCGCCATTGCAGCGCGCTGCCTTCCACATAATCCCGCGTGAACTCACCCTTCCGGTCGAAATAGGTCAGGAGCCGCGGCTTGAACGGCTCGAAGAATTTTCCGGCGGCATCGCGCGGCTGGAAATACTGCGTCGCCGGATTCCACAGGTTGCGATAAAATCGCGAGTGCTCGCGGAACAAGTCGGCGTCCTCGCGCCGGCCCAGAGCCGTCGCCAGATTCGCGATCGCCGAATCCGCCCAGGCGAATTCCAGCGTGCGCGCCACGGATTCCTCCATGAGCCCCGACGGGCAATAGCCGTGGCGGAGATACTGCTCCACGCCCTCGCGTCCGGAAAACGCCGCGCCCGGCGGCGTCGGCGCCAGCGCCGTCTGCCGCATCGCCTGATACGCCTGCTCCACGTTGAAGTCGCGGATGCCCTTCAGGTAGGTTTCCGCGATGACGATGTCCGCCGGCGTGCCGAGCATCGAGTTCGAGTAACCATCCCCCGCCGGCCAGCGCGGCAGCCAGCCGCCTTGTTCGCACATGGCGAGCAACGAAACCACCATGTCCCGCTCGTCGCGCGGCGCGATCAACGTGTAGAGCGGATGCGTGGTGCGAAACGTGTCCCACAGCGACAGGTCGGTGAAGTACTGAAAATCCGTGGCCCGATGCACCTGGCGATCGAAGCCGAGATACTCGCCGTTGACATCATTGAACACCGTCGGCATCTGAAACACCCGGAACAACGCCGTGTAAAAAATCCGGCGCTGCCGCTCGCTGCCTCCCTCAAGTTTGATCAGCGACAGGCGATCCTCCCACGCCTGTTGCGCCCCGGCCAGAATCGCATCGAATCCCCGCGTGCCGGCCTCGGCGTCCAGGTTGGCGCGCGCATTGGCGAGGCTCACGTAAGAAATGGCGAGCTTGAGCGTGACCACAGGCGGGCGGTTCGAGAATGAAAATCCCACGTCAGCGCCGACCCGGCCGTCTTCCGCCACGGGCTGGCCCGGCAGCCGCGAATCATCCCGCCAGGTCGCGAACGAGGCGAACGGTGGATCAAACCGCGCGACGCAATACACCTTCGTCCCGCCGTGCCGTCCGGCAAAGGCCCCGAACGTGCGCACCGAGGCCTCGATTTCGTTTGCCTCCGGCAACACCCGCACCCGGCCCTCGCTGCTGCGCCGGCCGCCCAACGCATTCATCACATCGAGCAGGAGATGCGGGGTTGAGTTCGAGCTGAACGTGTAGCGATGCACGCCCACGCGCGGCGTGGCCGTCAGTTCCACCAACGTCCCCAGCGCGGGCAGTTCGACCGCGTAGTAGCCGGGCGAAGCAACTTCCCGGCTGTGCGAAAACTTCGTGAACCCGCGGCGGCGGAACGACGCGGGATCCATCGGGTCCGTGGCCGGCATCACGAGAAAATGACCGCCATCGGTCGCGCCCGTGCCGTTGAGTCGCGTGTGACTGAAACCGAGCAGTTGCTCGTCGCCGTAATAGTAGCCGGACGTGTTCAACGCCCGTTCCCGGACCAACAGGGATGCGGTCTCCGGCCCCAGTCGCACCATGCCGAACGGCACCATCGCTCCCGGAAAATTGTTTCCACACACCCAGGGGATGCCGCCGGTGCCGATGAACGGATTCACCCACTGGCCGTAAGTCCCGGCGTGAACCGCGGTGTGAAGCTGGCCGGATTCGGCGTCCACAATGCGCCGGTACTTCAACGTCAAACCGCCGACGAACGCCCCGACCGAAACCAACACCACCGCCACCAATCCCAACGCGACCTTCAACAGGCGCTTCCACCAGACCGGTTTTCGGACTGGGCGTTCGAGGCGCGTTCGGTTGCGATCGGTCATTCCCTAAATTTGGAGCGGCACTTCATCGTACCGGCGACCAGACATTGTCTCAGCCGCGAGCCAGGCGACAGAACAAAGTCCATCGCGGCAGATAATGACCAAGTGACACCAGGATTTCTTAACCACGGATGGACACGGATGGACACGGATTTTTGCCTGGGCCGGTCACTCACCAACAGAAGCCAGGCGCCACCACTAGCAAACCTTTGGCAGTGGTGTCCATCCGTGTGCACCCGTGGCCGAACTGCCGTTCTTCAGGTTCAATCGTCGTCCTCGTCCAGCTTCGTGATGGCCCACTCGGGATACGGTGTTTGCGAGCCTTTCATCGCGTACCAGAGGATGCGGTTGAACTGGTCCTCCGGGCAGGCATCCACTTTTTCCAGGGGCAGGCGGGCGGACGCGTAGGCATTCTTGCGCAGCAAGGGATCGCGAATCGCCTTCGGGTCGGGATTCATTTCGTCCAGCGGCACGTTGTTGGCCACGGCTTGAAACGGGGTGAAATCCGGCGTGGCGGTGAAGCAATCGGTCATCGGCGTGGCGGTCGCGTCGAGCTGATTCATCGGCGGGAGGCCCAGCATGAGTTCCATGGTGCGCAGCAGGCTGGTTTGGTTGTACTGCGTGCTCACCACCGCGTGACGCCTGGTGTACGGGCTGACGACGTACGCGGTGGTGCGATAACCACTGACGTGATCCCAGCCGCCCTGCGGATCGTCCTCGATGACGAAGATGCATGTCTCCTTCCAGAACGGACTGTGGCTGAGCGCCTCGACGATGTGGCCGAGCGCGAGGTCGTTGTCGGCCACCTGCGCCGCTGGCGTGGGCGAGCCCTTGCGCGTGCCGCTGGTGTGGTTGTTGGGCAGGCAGATGATGAGGAAGTTGGGCAGGCTGCCGGCGGCTTCGTAGGCGCGCAGTTCCTTGATGAACTCCCGCGCGCGGAACTGATCCGGAATGTCCAGATCCCAGCCCACCGTGTTGGTACACAGGTAGGGCCGGATGGATTCAATCGTCGGCCGGCTCCAGATGCGGATTTCGCCCGCGCCGGTGGTGAAGTCCTTCCAGTGATCGGCGAACCGGATTGGGCCCTTGCGCTTCGGGTCGGTCCACCGCACTTCCGTGGCGGCGAACTCGCCATAGATGCGCAGGGTCTTGCCGTGCGCCAGCGCATTGTCCCAGATGAAACCGGCGGGTGAATACGCCAGCGCGTCCACGTCATCATCCTCCATGCCGTCGGGATAGCTGCGCGGAAAACCGGCGAACGACCGCTCCATGTAATCGGTGGAGATGCCCGTGTCCGTCCACTGATGGCCCTCGGCGCTGAGGATGCCGGAACAATACGTGTTGTCGAGCAGCACGAATTCACGCGCCAGCTTGTGCTGGTTCGGTGTGATGCGCTCGCCAAACGTGCAGAGGGACGGATCGCCATTGCCCTCCGGCAGGTCGCCATGCACCTGATCGTAGGTGCGGTTCTCCTTGATGATATAAACCACGTGCTTGAAGACGCTCGGCTCGCCAACGCGCTCGGGCACGGGGCGGAGCGGCTGGTCGGGACGCGCCGGACGCCGTGCCTCGCGCAACAGACCGTAGCGCATGTTGCCCAGGGCAATCCGCGTATCGGCGGCCAGTTCGCGCCGGCCGGGCACGGGCACAAGCGAAAGGGTGCCGAAATACTGGTGCGAGTTGAACTCCACCTTGTCGCCGGGTTTCAACCGTTTGGTCGAGCCGATCCCCTTGATGTTGGCGACGCAAAGCGTCCGGCGCGCGGCGTCGTACGCGATGTCACCCGGAAACCAGCCCACCGGGATCAACCCACGCGGCCGGGATTCGCCCGGTTTGAAATCCACCACCGCCACGGCGTTTTGCGTTCCATTGCACACAAACAGCCGCTTCCCGGAGGGATCAAACGTCAGCGCATTGGGTTGGGCGCCGAACAAATCCGCCGGGCTTTGGCGCATCCAGATGGTCTCGATGATTTTGTCGGTGCGCGTGTCCAGCACGCTCAAGGTGTCGCTGCCGGTGTTGGCGACGACCAGCCAGCGGCCATTGGGCGAGAGCGCCAGGGCGGTGGCATGAAGGCCGGTCAAAATCTCGGTTGGTGCCGGGCCGGTTCCGGGCGAGGACTCGAGGTCAATCACCGAGACCGACCCTTCGCTGGCGATGTGGCGCACCGGGTCCACGCGCACCAACGTGCCGCGCCCCGCCGGACCGGTGAGGCTCTGCGCGTCGGGCCGGCGCCCGCCCCAGTTGCTCACATAAGCCTTGCCGCGAACGACCGCCACGGTGTAGGGCGCCACGCCCACGTCCCAGGTGCGGAGCAGCGCGCCGGTGGTGGGATCCATTTCCAACAACCGATTGGAAAGATTGCCGCACACATACAACCGCCGGCCGTCCGGCGAGAGCGCCAGACCCGATGGGATTTCCGGTTTGCGACCCGGCGCGTTGGCCGGGGGCAGCGGAATCGTGAACCGCCCCACCACGTTGGTCCCGTTCTCAACCGCAAACACTTTGACGCTGCCGTTGACGTTGGCGAAGTAGAGCCGCTTGCCATCCGGCGAAAACACGAGGCCGGTGTAGCTCACCTGTCCCTCCTTGTCCGGCTCCAGGATGTGTGTGGAAACCGCGTCGGGAGCGGGCGCCGCCTCCTGTTCCGAGGGCAACGGCACACGCTGACGGATCGCACCCGTGCCGGGATCCACCACCACGAGTTCCTTCGTCTTGCCGGCGGTCACGAGCAACCGGCCATCGGGGCTGAGCGCCAGGACTTGCGGTCGCATGCCCGGCAGTTCGACCTGACGGCCGGCGGGCGTGAGAATCTGGTTGGCCGGCGTGTACCAGCGATTGGTTCCCAACTGACCAACCGTTTCGCTCGTGCCGTTGACGGGCGCCGGTTCCGTCAGATGGCGACAGCCGGTGGCCACACCGAGCAACACCGCGGGGAAGATCGCCAGCCCGAGAAGAGAAAATCGTGTCTGCATCATGCGACGGAGTTTACCCTCCGGCTCACGACGCGGGCAATGGCGCATTTAACCCTGAAATTTTACCGGGAGATTGGCGTCGCCACACCAAACCCGTGTCGCGCAAATTTCCCAACCTGCTGTGTCGCTCATTCCAAAATCGGCAGACTGCTTGTTGGTTCGAGGTGTTGGCGGGTTTGGAATCCCGCGATACGTCAGACTGGGACGTCTGCGCTACCATTCGCGGGTGACCTATTCGAGTGAACGGCGATCACGCCGGGGAATTTGGAATTCGCCAACTGCGCACGATCGGCGTTGACCTTGGATGACACGAGATGAGCGTGAAGATCAAAATCTGTGGCCTCACGAACGTGGCCGGCGCCTGGCGCAGTGAGTTCAAGTATGACGCCTTTGGCCGTCGGCGCGTGCGCCGGGAATACACCTGGCAATCGAGCGCCTGGGTGAAGACGAACGAGGTTCGCCACGTTTACGATGGCCTGTTGACGGTGCAGGAGCGGGATGCGAATAATCTGGCCATGGTCAGCTACACCCGGGGCAACGACCTGAGCGGCACGCGGCAAGGTGCGGGCGGCATTGGCGGGCTGCTGGCGCGCACCGACCATTCCGCACTCCACACGCCGCAATCCGCACTGGCGCACGCCTACTACCACTGCGACGAGAGCAGCAACATGACGGCGCCGCAAGGCGACGCGAGCCACAAGTCATGGCCCCTGAATGAACCCGGTTTGGCACTGAATGGTTTCTGGCTTCCGCGAACGCGGGCGGAGGGCGTGCGCCGCCGAACCGCGCCAGCGGAACGACGGCAGACCGGTTGTTTCAGCCGTCACAATAGCCTGCCACCGGCGGCGATGGGTGATCCCGGCTTTGTGTCTGGCGATTCCAGCGATCTGCATCTTGAATTTCGTTTTGCGATGAATCTTCGCGGCGTCCGAATCCCGTCCGGGGTCTCCCACAAATGGAGAGAAGGATCTGACACGTTTCAAACCTTGGCTCATGAGAGCAAATGCCTGAACGGAGATGCGAGGTTGGAGACGATCCTCTCTCACGAGCCAGGCGGGAAGCCGGTCGGCCACCCGCCTCGCGGTGCTGCATTGCCGCCGCTGAATTTCGGATGACCGGACTCGACCATGAGCCAAAGCTCCGGGTTTCCGGCCGGGATGCTGAAACAAGAAGTATTGGTTTGACTTCCCCATCCCCACGAGAGTGCCATAACGGACGATGAACAACCGTCTTCTCGGATTCCTGCTTCTGGGCTTCCAAATCGCCACGGGAGCGGACTATGACTGCATCATCCGCCACGGCCGGATCGTTGATGGCACGGGCGCTCCTGCCTACTTTGCCGATGTGGCCATCAAATCCGGGCGCATCGCGCGGATTGGCCGGCTCCCGGGCCGCGCGGAGCGGGAGATTGACGCACAAGGCCTGATCGTGGCGCCGGGGTTCATTGACGTGCATACGCATGCCGATGAAATTGCCGCGCGGCCCCGTGCCGAAAATTTTCTCCGGATGGGCGTCACCACCCTGGTGGTGGGCAACTGCGGTGATTCGGCCCTGGATGTGGGCCAATTTTTCGCCGCCGTCACGAACGCGGGCATCACCCCCAATGTGGCCACCCTGATCGGGCACAACACCGTTCGGGAAAAGGCCATGGGCGGAAGTTTTGATCGCGCCCCCACCGCGCAAGAGATGGCGCGCATGAAGGACTACGTGGCACGGGCCATGCGGGATGGCGCGGTGGGCTTGTCCACCGGATTGATTTATCTGCCGGGGACATTCTCGAAGCCGGAAGAGATCATCGAACTGGCCAAAGTCATCGCGCCCTATGATGGTATTTATGCCAGCCACATGCGTCATGAGGGCGCGGAAATCCGTTCCGCCTTGGACGAAGTCTTCCGGGTCGCGCGGGAAGCCGGGGTCCGGGCGGAGATTTCGCACCTCAAATTGAGCGGCGAAAACGCATGGGGCCGCGCGGACGCAATCATCGCCGATCTCGAAGCCGCGCGCGCCCGCGGGCTGGACATCACGGCGGATCAATACGCTTATACGGCGTCCTCCACCACGCTGCGCCAGCTGATCCCCGAGGACGTCTTTGATGGTGGACAACAGCGGTTTCTCGCGCTGTTGAAAAATCCCGATGAAAAGGCCGCACTGGTAAAGCGGATGAAACGCAGAATTACCGCCCGCGGCCGCCGGGACTATGCGTACGCGGTCATCGCCTCGTACGGACATGATCCATCGCTCAACGGCCTCAACCTGGTGGAAGCGGCGAAGAAAGGGCGAGGCAACGATTCGCTCGATGACCAGATTGAAACGATTTTGGAAATCCAGAGGCAGGGCGGGGCCAGCGGGGTGTTTCACAGCATGAATGAGGCGGATCTGCAAACATTCATGAGGTATCCTAACACCATGGTGGCGAGTGACAGCGGCATCCGCGAATTCGGAAAAGGCGTGCCGCATCCGCGCGGCTACGGCAATAACGCCCGCGTGCTGGCCCGTTACGTTCGCGAACTGAAAGTGCTCCGGCTGGAGGAAGCCATCCGCAAAATGACCAGCCTCCCCGCGACGACCTTCCGCTTGAAGAATCGTGGTTTGTTGAAGGACGGGTTTTGGGCCGATCTCACCCTCTTTGATCCGCAACAAGTCCAGGACCGGGCGACATTCAGGGATCCGCACCACTACGCCACGGGCATACCGTTCGTGCTGGTCAATGGCGTGGTCGTCGTGGCCCAGGGCGAACTCACCGACGCCAGACCAGGCAGGGGGTTGAAATTGCACGATTGAACCGGCGCTCCGGGACAGCTTCTGCGGCTGCCCCCGGGCCGTCCGCTCCGGGCCCTGACGACGTCACGGCAACCGGATGACGCGGTAAAACTGCGAGTCCGCCGCGGCGGGCCCGGTCCACGTCATCCCGGCCTGGGTCGCGGTCAAATCCGTGGTCGCAGTCGTCCAAGTCTGCAGATCCGGGCTGGTTTCGACACGATAATTGCGTCCCACCAATGCCGGCCAGGTCAACACCACGGTTTGGCCGCTGACGCTGAGAGACGCCCTCAACGGCGGGTCCGGATAACGGAAAACCAGCACCACGGGGAGATGATCCGACGCCACGAGATCGTCGTCGCTGCGCAATTCGGGCGGGACCGGCGGCGGCAACACATCCGTGCGGAACACCTGTCCGCCCACGAGGTTTGAGGCGAGCAGGCCGTTCGGCAGCACGTAATCGAAGCGCGCATCCAAGGCGCCTTGAATGGAATGGGTGAAACGGGTGAGCGTGAAGGGATTCAACGGCGTGGTCAGATACAAGCCGGAATTATTGGTGAGCCGTTGGATGGCCTGCAGATCCTGGCTCATCGGCAGGTCAATATCCTCGTTCAAATCCCCCGTGAGCAGGTAGGCATGGGCGCCGTTTGCGGGCCGAAACACGGTGCAGAAAAAATTGGAAATGGCGCTGCACTCCGCCGCCCGGCGCTGCTGGCTGACCGGGTCCGCCGCCGACTTCAAATGCGTGGTGAACACGTGCAGCGGTTCGGCCGCTCCGGGCACCTGGATTTCCGTTTCAAACAGGTCCCGGGTAAAAGTCCCGGCGTAACCGAAATTGGTCAGCCCCGCGCCGGACAACCAGCTCTGGCTCCGTACAAAGGGAAACCGGCTGATGACGCCGCTGCGCAACGCCCCATCCGTGCCGGGGCTGATGGCCAGATGGTGCGCCGGGAAGAAGGCCTTCATCCAGTTGGTCATTTCGAAGCGCAACCCGTTCGGGATCTCGTTCAGGGTGATGATGTCGGGATGGAGGAAGCGTAATTGCCGCGCGATGGCCTGAACCTGGGGCGCGTTGGTGGTCCAGTCCGTCGCAAAGTTCCCCTGCACGTTGTAATGCACCACCGTCAGCGTACCGCTGGCGTTGGGAGGAATGACCGTCAGCCCGGCAACCTCACTGTTCGTGGTCCCTCCCGGGTTGGCCACCGTGACCCGGTAACTGCCGGCGAGATTGGTGGAGACCCCGGTCAACAGCAAGGTGCGGTTCGTGGCGCCAGGAATGGGCACGTCATTGAACTGCCACTGATACTGCAACGGGAGACTGCCGACCGCTTCGGCGCTGAACAACGCGTCGCCGCCGGTAACAGTGGTCACGCTCACCGGCTGGCGCAGGAACGCAGGGGGGATGGGGTTCGTTCCCGTGTACACGTCGGCAAAACTGGTGCCAATGCGGAGCGAACTCAGCGCCAGCACGCCGATTCCTCCATCCTCCCGCAGGGCAAAGGCGCTGATCGCCGCCGCACCCGCCGCATCGGCCGCGGTAACCGAGGGGGCAGCTTCCGAGTCCGGCGCCAGCCACGCAGTCGTCACGCTCGTCGCCACGACATAGCGCAGATAAAGACGATAATCCGTGTGCAGCGCCAGATCCGTGGGGATGACGGCCTCCGGCAGATTGGCGCCATTGGCCACCCCAATCCGGAATTTTCCGTCTGCCGCACCAGCCCGGAGGGCAAACAGCTTCGCGCGGAAAGTCGTGCCGCCTCCCTTGAAGTGAACAAAGTATCCGCCGTTCAACGACGGCAGGGTGGAAAAATTGACGGTAAAGCCGGCGTACAGCACCGCGTCAGTCGTGGTCGGGTACGGTTGTCCCTCAATCAGGGTGTTCACGTCTTCCGAGGCACTGCTCCGCAACATCACGACGTCATTCGTGACCATCATCTGGCCGCTCGTGCCGCTATGGGTGTTCCATGATCCGCCACTGACGGTGGTCAGAGGCCCCGCAAGGTAGTTGAACCCTTCGTCCAACAACACGGCCGCGGATGCGGGCATCGTCCCAAACGCCGGTAACAGCATGAGCAACAACTTGACCCCGATACGCCCCCGACTACTGGAACGACTTTGTTTCAATACGACGCTTTACGAACTGATCAAACGATTTCCACCCTTCCCCTCCCGGCCGGTCAACGCAGGGAAAGCTCCGCC
Source organism: Verrucomicrobiota bacterium (assembly GCA_029573725.1). Classification (GTDB taxonomy): domain Bacteria; phylum Verrucomicrobiota; class Verrucomicrobiia; order Limisphaerales; family JADLHS01; genus JADLHS01. Next base: position 85,835 of record JAKQDQ010000122.1, on the reverse strand, counting down.
TCCCAACAAACAAGGCCGGGCAATCTAGCCGTGGTCAGGTCCTGTTTCCAGCATTTTGATTCAAAGCCGCCAACTGCGATTTGCGCCAAAAAGCGTGTCACCTGGACGGGGTTGACGGGTTTGCCCAAGCTGGTCCTTGCGGCAAAAGCCGGTGTTACCCGGCTTATGCACGACACCATGAGCAAAGAGACCAAAGCGCAAGTCCTTTCCCAGCTCCGGCGGCACTGGTTCCCGCGCCGGGAAGGAATACAAACACCGACGCTTCCTTCCAGGCCACCTGGACAACGGAGAACGGAGCACAGCCGGGGGGGGGGCGCCGGCCCCGCACGCGATGAAATTAGTATGGCGGTAGCGCGACGACTCCTTTAGTCTGCGCGCCGGTCAATTGAAGACAACACGGACCCGCCTCGCAACGAAGGCGGGACAACTTATCATGAAAAAGCGATTGGACGAGAAACTGGAACTGGTCTTTCAAGACGTTATCAGCCGTAATCCTGGCGAAGGGGAATTTCATCAAGCCGTGCGCGAAGTGCTTGAATCCCTCGGGCCGGTGCTGGTGAAATATCCGGAATTCCGACAGCATAAAATCCTCGAACGCATCTGCGAACCGGAACGACAAATCATCTTCCGCGTCCCCTGGCAGGACGACCAGGGCGAGGTGCGCATCAACCGCGGTTTCCGGGTGCAATTCAACAGTGCGCTGGGCCCGTACAAAGGCGGGCTGCGGTTCCATCCCTCGGTGTATCTCGGCACGATCAAATTCCTGGGATTTGAGCAAATCTTCAAAAACGCGCTGACCGGCATGCCGATCGGCGGCGCGAAGGGCGGATCCGATTTTGACCCGAAGCACAAATCCGAAAATGAAATCATGCGTTTTTGTCAAAGTTTCATGACGGAAATGCATCGGCATCTGGGTGAATACACGGACGTTCCGGCGGGGGACATCGGCGTGGGCACGCGTGAAATCGGCTTCATGTTTGGCCAGTACAAGCGGCTCACCAACCGCTACGAGTCGGGTGTGCTCACCGGCAAGGGACTGGACTGGGGCGGCGCCCGGGTTCGCCGGGAGGCCACGGGCTATGGGGCGGTCTTCTTCCTGAACGAGATGTTGAAATCCCGCGGCACCTCGGTGGAGGGGAAAACGTGCCTGGTTTCAGGCTCGGGAAATGTGGCCATCTACACGATGGAGAAGCTGCAACAACTCGGCGGCAAGACCGTCGCCTGCTCCGATTCCAACGGCGTGATTTTTGACCGGAAAGGCCTGGACCTGAATCTGATCAAACAAATCAAAGAGGTGGAACGCGTCCGCATTTCGGAATACGCGGTCCGCCAAAAACGCGCCAAGTACTTCCCCAATGGCAAGATTTGGGAGATCCCCTGCGACGTGGCGCTGCCCTGCGCCACCCAAAACGAGCTCACCGGGAAGGATGCGAAGACGCTGGTCAAGAACGGCTGCATTGCCGTGGCCGAAGGCGCCAACATGCCGACCACCTCGGAAGGAGTGCATTACTTTCTTGATGCCAAAATCGCCTTCGCGCCGGGAAAGGCCGCCAACGCCGGCGGGGTGGCCACTTCGGCGCTGGAAATGCAACAGAATGCCAGCCGGGATGCCTGGGATTTTGCCTACACGGAAACCAAGCTGGCCGATATTATGAAACAGATTCATCGGCGCTGTCACGACACCGCCGAAGAATTTGGCACGCCCGGCAACTACGTGAACGGGGCCAACATTGCCGGCTTCCTCAAAGTGGCGAAGGCGATGGCCGCGCTGGGGCTGGTTTGATTGGAGGCTTCATTCAACGGCCCCGGCCGGCGGCGGCGGCAAATCCCCCGCGCCGCGAAGACGGGCCGCCGGCGCCACCGGGGGGCCAGTTGACGCAACGGAGTCGTCTGTGGCACTATCAATTGTTCACTTAGATTAAGTGGGATGAAATAATGGAAGCATTGCTTGAAACCAGGACGGCGGCCGATGCGGCAATCAATCACGAGCTGACCTCCGAGAAAAAGATCCACTTCCTCCGGCAAATGTTGCGCATCCGCCGGTTCGAGCAGACCGCACTCAAGCAATACCAGACCAGCGGACAAATTGGCGGCTTCCTGCATCTCTACTCCGGACAAGAGTCCGTGGCGGTGGGCACGCTGTCCTTGTGCGGCGAGGACGATCACGTCGTGGCCGGTTATCGCATGCACGGTCACGCGCTGGCCGTCGGCATGAGCATGAACGAATGCATGGCCGAATTATTCGGGCGCGCCACCGGCTGCTCCAAGGGCAAGGGCGGTTCAATGCACTTCTTTGCCCCCGACAAGAACTTCTGGGGCGGACACGGCATTGTGGGGGGACAAACACCGCTGGGGCTGGGCCTGGCTTTCGGACTGAAATACAAGGGATTGAAAGGCTGCTGCCTCTGCTACTTGGGCGACGGCGCCGTCAACCAGGGCGCGTACCATGAATCGCTCAACCTGGCGGCGCTCTGGGATCTGCCCGTCATTTATATCATCGAAAACAACCAGTATTCCATGGGCACCAGCCAGGACCGTTCCTCCGCCTTCCAGAAATGCCTCGCCGCCCGTGCCGAAGCTTATGACATCGCGTGGGACCACGTCAGTGGTGAGGACCTCTACGAAGTGCGCGCCAAAACCTGGCAGGCGATGCAACGCGCGCACGCGGAAAGTCATCCCACCGTCCTGGAAATCGCCACCTACCGCTACTACGGACACTCCGTTTCAGATGCCAACGCCAAAAAGTACCGCAGTCCGGAAGAAATTGAAAAGTACCGGACGCTCCACGACCCCATCCAACTTTGGCAGCAGCGCCTGATGGACGAAGGGATTTTAACCGCCGCCCAGGCGACCGAACTGGACAACGCCGCGGCGGCCGAGGCCGAGGAGGCCGTGCGGTTCGCGAAGGAAAGCCCGCTGCCCAATCCGGCGGACATCTTCACCGATGTTTACAGCGAGGTGGACCGCCAGACACCCGCGGGCCGGACGGGAAAATTCTTCTTCAACGACTGATCCGCACCCGCGCCGTTTTATGCCCGTCATCACCTACCGCAAAGCCTTAAACGACGCCCTGGCTGAAGAGCTGACGCGTGACGAAAACGTGGTCATTCTGGGGGAGGAAGTGGCGCAATACAACGGCGCCTACAAGGTCACGGAAGGGCTGTGGAAACGTTTTGGCGACAAGCGCGTCTGGGACACGCCGATCAGTGAGGCGGCCTTCGTAGGATTGGGGGTGGGCGCTTCCATGATGGGCCTGCGCCCCGTGGTCGAGTTGATGTTTTGGAGCTTCGCGTTCGTCGCGTACGATCAAGTGGTCAACAACGCCGGATGCATCCGTTACATGTCCGGCGGCCTGATCAACCTGCCTCTGGTGATCCGCGGACCGGCCAACGGCGGGACCAATGTCGGCGCCACCCACTCGCACACCCCGGAAAGCATTCTCGCCCACAATCCCGGCATCAAAGTGGTCTGCCCGGCCACCGCCTATGACGCCAAGGGGTTGATGAAAACCGCCATTCGCGACAATGACCCGGTCTTCGTGATGGAGAACACCCTGCTTTACGGCGAAACCTGGGAGGTGCCGGAAGAGGAATATCTGATCCCGCTCGGCGTGGCCGATGTGAAACGCGAAGGCGCGGACATCTCCCTTATCGCGCATGGACGCGCCACCATCACCAGCCTGAAAGCGGCCGAGTTGCTGGCGCAAGAACACAACATCCACGCGGAAGTGCTGGATTTGCGCTCGATCCGCCCGCTGGATGAGGACGCCATTCTGCGGTCTGTGCGCAAGACCCATCGCGCCGTGCTGGTGGACGAAAACAAACCATTCTGCGCCGTGAGCGCCCAAATTGCCACGATCATCCAGCAGAAGGCGTTTGATGATCTGGACGCACCCGTCCTGCGGGTCTGCTCGCTTGATGCCCCGGCCATCTACAGTCCGCGCCTGGAAAAACTCCAACTGCCCACGCCCGAACGGATCGTGGAAAAAGTCCTCAGCATCGCCTGATCCCCCTGCCCTATGCCCTACGTTGAAATGCCCAAATTAAGCGACACGATGACCGAAGGTACGGTCGTCAAGTGGCGCAAGGCTCCTGGCGACAAGGTGGAGGTCGGCGACGTGCTGGCAGAAGTCGAGACCGACAAGGCGGTGATGGAATTGGAAGCATTTGACTCGGGCACGTTGAAGGAAATCTACGTGGCCGACGGAGGTAAAGCCCAGGTCGGGGCCCGGCTGGCCCTGCTGTTGGGCCCAGGCGAAACTGCCCCGTCGCCAGACCGCCAACCATCCGGCGCCACACCTGCCGCCGCACCAACTGCCGGTCCGGGAAAATCGGTTCCGCCCCCGGCCCCTGCCACAACGGCGCCCGGCGCCACCAGGGGCGGGCGGGTGAAAGCCTCTCCGCTGGCCCGGAAAATCGCCGGGGCCAAAGGCCTCGACCTCGGCACCATCCGGGGGTCCGGTCCCAGCGGACGCATCGTGGCCCGGGATGTCGAATCCGCCGCCGGCGGTTCAGCGCGCCCGGCCGCCCCGGAGATTTCCAATGTCCCCGCCGGCAGGGGCGATCGGCGCATTCCACTGACCGGCATGCGAAAAATCATCGCCGCGCGCCTGCTCGCCAGCAAAACGCAAATTCCACATTTCTACCTGAACATTGAAATTGATGCGGGTGAGCTGCTGCGATTGCGCGCGCAGACCAACGCCCATTTCGAGAAGCTGGGACTCGGAAAATTAACCATCAACGATTTCATCCTCAAGGCGGTGGCGGTGGCGGCGGCCCGTGTGCCGCGCGCCAATGCCTCGTTTGCCGGTGACGCGGTCATTGAATATGGCGATGTGCATCTGGCGGTGGCGGTGGCGGTGGAAGACGGATTGGTGACCCCCGTGATCCGCCAGGCCCAAACCCGCTCACTCCGTGAGATCAGCGACGCCGTCAAAGATCTGGCCGCCCGCGCCCGGAACAAAAAGTTGAAACCCGAGGAATACCAGGGGGGGACGCTCACGGTTTCAAACCTCGGCAGCCATGGCATTGAAAGCTTTTCGGCCGTCATCAACCCGCCGCAAGCGATGATCCTGGCCATTGGCGCCATCGTGAAAAAACCGGTGGTGGACGCAAACAACGCCATCGTCGTGGCGCACCGCATGGCCATCGGGCTGAGCGCCGATCATCGGGTGGTGGACGGCGCGGTCGGCGCACAATACCTGGCCGAACTGCGCCAGCTGCTGGAAAACCCCGTCTGGATGCTGTTCTGAACCTTCGCTGAATGTATGAGTTACGATCTGATTGTCATTGGTGGCGGCCCCGCCGGTTACGTGGCGGCCATTCGCGCGGCGCAACTGGGCAAAAAGGTGGCTTGCGTGGAAAAGGAGCGCGCGGGCGGCACCTGCTTGAACTGGGGTTGCATCCCCACGAAATCACTGCTGCGCAACGCCGAGCTGTACCATCTCATGAAGCATCGCGCCGCGGAGTTCGGGTTGAGTTTTGACAATCTGCGCTATGACTGGAAGCAGGTGATCCAACGCTCCCGCGAGGTGGCCGACAAAAATGCCGCCGGCATCGAGTATCTGTTCAAGAAAAACAAGGTGGACTACCTCCGCGGCGAAGGGGCCGTGGAACGGGCCGGCGTCGTGCTGGTAAAATCGGCCGAGGGCAAAAGCCAGAAGATTGAAGGCGCAAAGATTTTGCTGGCCACCGGCGTGGTGTCACGCCCGATGCCCAATTTCCCCTTCAACGGCCGAACGGTCATCGGCAGCCGTGAAGCCCTGGCCCTCGCGCAACAACCCCGGGAAATCATCATCATCGGCGCCGGGGCCATCGGCGTCGAGTTCGCCTACTTCTTCAATGCGTTCGGCACGAAGGTCACGTTGGTGGAAATGATGCCGAACATCCTGCCGTTGGAGGACACGGAGGTTTCACAAACGCTGGAGAAAGCATTCGCCAAGCAGGGCATCAAGGTGCTGGCGGGCACAAAAGTGGTCGGCGCCGAGGCGCATCCCCAAGGCGTGAACATTAAAGTGGAGGGCAAAAAAGCGGAAACCCTGACGGCCGAACTTTGCCTCGTCGCCATTGGCGTGCAACCCCTGCTGCCCGGCGGCCTGCCGGTCAAATTGACGCCCCGGGGATTCATTGAGACCGATGCGCGCTATCAAACCAGCGTGCCGGGAGTGTTTGCCGCCGGTGACATTACCGGCCCGCCGCTGCTGGCCCACACCGCCAGCTACGAAGCGATTCAAGCCGTGGAGGGCATGTTCACCAACCACACGCCCAGGAAGATCACCACATTCCCCAGCTGTACCTACTGCCAACCACAGGCCGCCAGTGTCGGTTTGACCGAACGCGCCGCCAAAGAACAGGGCTTGAAATTCAAGGTGGGCAAATTCCCCTTCTCCGCCAGTGGCAAGGCGCGCGCCGTGGGCATTGTGGATGGCTTCGTGAAGTTGATCTTCGGCGAACCGTACGGCGAACTGCTGGGGGCGCACATTGTTGGCGCCGAAGCCACCGAAATGATTGCCGAACTGGGACTGGCACTGACGCTCGAGGCAACGCATGAAGAGATCGAAGCGACCATCCATGCGCATCCAACACTCAGCGAAGCGGTCCATGAAGCCACCGGACAGGCTTTTGGTTCAGCCATTCACATTTGAGAAGCGCCAATTGATCGCCAGCCCCTTCGAGCATTGCCGGGGAATTCCCCGGAGCGAAGGGGCGATTCCATCAGGACTTCGTTTGCGCCGAAACCACGCCCGCGTTGGCGCCATCTCAAAACGCAAATCACCGCTAAAAAAGCGCAAGTTGCGGAAGGCAGTGCCGGAATTTTTGCCACATAATATCAAGGTATGTTGTGCAAGAATGCCAGGTCACAGGAAATTCTAATAAACCAAACATCCCACCTCCCGTCCGGAAAGGCGCGAAGCCCGGGCCGCCCGTTCCTCGCCAGACTCCTTGCGGTTTGTTGCGGCGCCGGCTGCCTGTTGCATTGGACTGACGCAGCCACACTGAATTTTGAACTGCTGACTTGGAATGACACCGACGCCACTGATGTGTTGCCGTCGGCCGCCGGCCGCAAACCCTCCAAACCCACCCCCAACTCGGGCGACTGGCTGGTGTTCACCAGCGACGACAACGCGCTTCCGGCCAACAACAATCTGGCCGGAGCGTTAAGTCACAATCTGGTGGATCCGCCCGGGCTTGCCGGACCGCACGGCTTTGTTCTGGCCCCGTCCCTTTCGGGCTCCCTCACCCTTGACCTTGAACCGGACAACGGGAGCAACTGGACCACCAAGGTAAAGGCCCTGGCCTATGCCGGCCAGGCGAACGCCCAAATGAGCATGAACCAATTTCTGGTCACCCCGGGCAGTCCCGCCACCGCCAACAGCGTATTCAATGTGGACGGCGCGGGCAACTCCGGGCACTGGCATGCGAGCATGACCGCCAACTGGTCGCTGGAATACGACATCGACTTCTATTTCGCGACCAGCGCGGATGGCGATCCCGATCCCGGCGACATTGACGCCACGTTCAACGACAAAACCCAGACGGGTCACTTGATTCCGGTGAGCCAACTGACCGCGGAAGGATTGTCCGGCGTGACGTTTGCGGGAGACTTCGGCTTTTACAGCGGTGATCTCAAGCAGTACCTGATAACCGAGATCGCGCCGCGGCTGCCCGGCAATGCCACGTATTTGCTGCTGACGCAAATGGGCAAGACCTCCCCCAATTACACCGAAGCCGGCCTCCCCATCGGCCTAGCCAGCGCAATCGGCAACTTTACCGTGGCCTACAGCACCCAGACACTGGCGACCCCCCCGCAAATTCAGTCCTTGCACTTCGAAAATGGGCAACCGGTGATCCAGTTCACCGGCACGGCCGCGCAAGCGTATCAAATCCAGCGCTCCAGCGATCTGAACTCGTGGCAGACGGTGACCGATCCCCTCCTCACCTACCCGACCGCCGGAACGGTGGCGTGGGTGGATCCCGCACCGGTAACTGCGCAGCAATTCTACCGGGTGCTGGCCCTGACTCCGTGAAGCCCGGCGGCCGACTTTCCTTGTGCGCGCGACGCAACCGGGGCGGTTTCACGCTGCTGGAGCTGTTGATGGTCATTGGAATCATCGCGATTCTGGCCGGCTTGCTGCTGCCCGCGCTGGCGCAGGCCAAAGCCCGTGCCCGCCGGGTGCAATGCCAGGGCAACCTGCGCCAGATCGGGCTGGGCGTGTTGATGTATGCGAATGACGCACACAACCGCATGCCCCTGGCCAGTTCGCAGGAACTGGGCGGCCCGCAAGGCCGCGTGGCCGCTACGGACCCGTGGTTGCCGGCGCGGATGTTCGGCGGCGCGTTGCCGGCCGAGCAACGCCCGTTGAACGCCTACGTGGCCCATCCCGGAATCTTCAGCTCCTCCTGCGACCGTGGGGAACCATTGTGGTGGTTCGATACCGCGGCCTATCAAGCCAAGGCCACCTGCTACGAACTCTACGGCACCAGTTATTTCTACGCCTCCGGCTACAACCGCATGGGCGGAGTGATTGCACCGATGGGCATTGCCAAATTCGTCGGCCCGGAGTTTTCCTACCACGAGTTTGCCACCCATCCGCTTCCATTGGGTGAATCACTGACCACGAGCTTTTACCGGCATCCGTCGAAGAAGGTGGTCTTGGGCAGCATTCCGATTTATCGCACCATGAGCGGAGTGGTGGCCCCGAGTCCACGCGCGCAATGGTACAAGCCCGATCCGCACGCCTTGTGGGCCAATGCCTGGTTTCTCGATGGCCACTTCGAGTTCGTCAATGTGTTTGCGTACGGTCCGGACTACGCGGGGGTGGAAACCGTGCCCAGCGAGACCAACCCTTTTTACTAACACCGAACGCCGACCAGCATGAAAACCTGGATTGCCCTGGCCATTGCCATCCTGGCGTTGGGTATCTGGGGGATGCAACTCTGGCCGCGTTCCGCGCCGTCGGAACGGGCCCTGCGCGACACCAAGGGGCTGGAAGCCGTGGTGCTGCGATCCACCCCGACCAACGGCGGCTCGCTCGTAATCTGTCGCCTGACCAATCAACGGTCGCGCACGGCGGAGCAGGTGGTTTTTCAAGTGGCATTGCAGCAAACAAACGGCACCATTGTAGCCGTCAATCCCCTGGCCAGCGCTGCCACCATCGCCCCGGGTGAATCCAAGGTCGCCCCGGTGTTCGTGCCCACCACCAACCAGCTGACCGACGTTACCGCGCAGATTTCCGTCAGCCTCGTACGCTGGCGACCGTAGCCGGTTCCCGAGCCGCGCGGCCGCAAGCTCATGCCGGGGCGGGGCGGGAAAAACTCTCGAAATGTATCACCGCACTTCTGGGATGCAATTTCTTGGGGGCGGGTTCAACTGCGGGATAACCGATTCCCAGAATGGCCACCACCCGCTGCTCGGATGGAATATGCAGAACCTGGCGCGCATGCCCCTCGCGACGCGCGGATTCGACGGCATCCTCGGAATGGTAAACTGCCCCCCACGCCATGCCCAAACCCTGTTCCACCGCGGCCAGCCACAGAAATCCCCCGGCGAGGGTCGCATCCTGCAGCCAATATTTGCTCACCATGGGATTCGCGACAATCACAACGCCCAAAGCCGCCTCCCGCAGCCAGGCCATGTAGGGCGTGGTCTCCGCCAGGGTTTGCAGACGGGTGGAATCGCGGACGAGGATGAACTCGCGCGAGAGCGCGTTGTTTCCTGTCGGAGCCAGCTGCAGCACATGGGCCAGCAGTTGCACTGTCTCCTCAGGCAGGGCTTTCGACTGGAAGCGGCCGGTTTCCCGACGTCGTTCAATGGCTTCAATGACTTTCATGGGAATGATCCTTGTCCGCGGCACGGCGCGCGCATGCCGCACTGCCTCAAACGCGACACCCACTCAACGCGCGCGGAAAGAGAAAGCGATTTTCTTCATACATCTGCTCATGAATGAGCCGCTCAAACCGGGCCAGTGCCTGCCGCAACGCGCGCCGGGGCGCGACCGCCGCGCCCGGCGAGGCCGGGGCGGCCGCCAGGTGGCGCAACCGGGCAATGGCTTCGTCCACTTGAAAATGCTGCCGTCGCCAGCGTGCCGCGCGCCGTCGCAGCGCCCGGATGGCCGGAGCGCTCCTGCCAACGGCGCCGCCGGCACGACGGATGGGCGGAAACACCAGGTGCGCCTCCTCGTGCATATGCGCGACCAGGCGGGATCGGAAGGCCTTGAAAGCAATTCCCAGCCGCCGTGACTGACCCGGTCCACCCGGCTCCGCAGCGTTCACCCGGCAAATCAAGTCCTCCAATCGCGCCATTTCGCGTTCCAATAAAATTCGCTGCCGGCGCGCCAGCCGGTCGCACAGGCGCGCCAGCGGCATCACTTCCAGCGCCGCGGGCCGGAAGGGGGCGGGATGGTCGCGCAAGGCATTCACACGGTTCCGGTCGGTGCGCTTCAGGTGGTGGCCGGCACCGGCTGCGGGCGGGCAGCCAGCTGCTGACGGGCTTTTGGAAACAACACGTTGTTCTCCTTGTGAATATGCTGGTGCGTGTTGGCATCCAGTTGCTTCAAGGCGTCGTACAGGGCGCGAAAAGTGTTGCAGGCCCAGTCCGGCGCGGTGAAATTATCGGTCAGATCATGGAACTTCTCCAGCGCCTGCCCCGCACTGTCATGTTCGTTTTCCATTTTTTTCAGGGTGCTCACCAGATCCAATTTTGAAGTTCTTTCGGCGGCGTCCCCGACCTCCAATTCGCAGATGGCCGGAAAAACACTTTCATCCTCCTCGTCGGTGTGCGTGGTCATCTCCGCCTGAAAACCCTCGAACACTTTGCGCAGTTCAATCAAGCGCGGCTCGTGCTCACCATGCACCGCGAGCACCTTGCGGGTCATGAAATCCAGCCGCGACAACTCCTCGCGTAAATACGCATGATGGGTTTCTTGAATGTGGTTGCACAATTCCGTCAAAGTCATGCCGTCCACATCGGTGGCCGGGGCGGCGTCCATTTGCCCGATCGCGGACAACATCGTCACCACCGTATTGACGTCCAGACCCCGCTCCTTGCAGCTCTCAGCCAGCGACTTTTTGCCGCCACAACAAAAGTCGATCTTCAAACTGTCGAAGAGCCGCGACGTGGCAGGCGCGGTGCGAACGATGTCTCCAATGGTAGTTTCAGCAGTAACGTTTAGCATGCTTTCACGCTAGCCACGCCAAATATGTATTTCAAGTGCATATTTTAGTCCGGCCCGTAGTTTTAAGCGTTTTGCAACTTCCGCATAACCCGCAGCGAACGTGCGGGAACAATTTGCCGGGGGCGTCGCCCCAGACTGCGGCCATCCCCGGTTCCCGCTTGCGCTTTCGAACTCCGCCCCGGTTTCCCGCAGCCACGGGCAGCACCGGCAGGACCGATGGCCGCCGGTCGTTTCAGGGAAATCACCGGCCGTCGCCTTTGCCCGGTGCGTGGCCGGGTTGGCGAGTTCTGCATGCTTGCGCGCATGCGACAGCCATCCTTATACTGCGATCCGACTGTAGAATTCTGGATTGTATTTGCATTTATGAATCAAATTCCCATTCGCGTTGCCGTGACCGGAGCCGCCGGTCAAATCGCCTATTCCCTGTTGTTTCGCATCGCTTCCGGCGATCTGTTCGGGCCGGATCAGCCGGTCATTCTGCATCTGATCGAGGTGGATGTTCCCGAAATTCTCGCGAAGTTGGACGGCACCGCCATGGAAATTGAAGACTGCGCGTTTCCGCTGCTCAAGGGCGTGGTAACCACGGGCGACCTGAGCGTCGGTTTCAAGGGGGTCAATTGGGCCCTCTTCGTCGGGGCGGCGCCGCGCAAAGCTGGCATGGAACGCAAGGACCTTCTGGGCGCCAACGGCCGGATCTTCGTGGGGCAGGGTCGCGCGCTGGAAAAGCATGCCGCCGCGGACGTGCGCGCCCTGGTGGTGGGCAACCCGTGCAACACCAATGCCCTGATCCTCCTGAACAATGCCCGCGGCATTCCGTCGGACCGGTTCTTCGCGATGACCCGCCTGGACGAAAATCGCGCCAGGGCGCAACTGGCCAGGAAAGCGAGCGTGGACACGACGGCCGTCACCAATCTGGCCATTTGGGGCAACCACAGTTCCACCATGTTCCCGGATTTCTTCAACGCGCGCATCGGCACGCGACCCGTGCCGGACATCATCGGGCACAAGGAATGGCTGGAAAAAGATTTCATCACCATTGTGCAACAGCGCGGGGCGGCGGTCATCAAGGCGCGCGGCCTTTCGAGCGCCGCCAGCGCCGCCAACGCCGCCATTGATACTGTTCGTTCCGTGGTCAACCCCACGCCGGGAACCGACTGGCACAGCGTCGCGGTATGCAGCGACGGCAGCTACGGCATCGAGAAAGGGTTGATGTTCAGCTACCCCGTCCGCAGCACCGGCAAAACCTGGAACATTGTTCCCGACGTGCCGCTGAATGAATTCAGCCGCGCCAAAATCGCCCTCACGGAAAAGGAATTGAAAGAGGAACGCGCGCTTGTCAGCGACCTCATTCCCGGGTAAGGCGCGCGCCCGGGCAATCCGCGGGCGGAGCACGCCGTCCCGGCGCGACCCGGCGCCTTACTGCGCGGTCACGACGACGTAATTCTTTTTCCCTTTGCGCAAGAGCACGTGCTTGCCGAAAAGCAGGTCGTCCGCGGTCACCAGCCGGCTGACGTTTGCCTCACGCGCATTGTTGATGTTGACGCCGCCACCTTCGATATCCTTGCGGGCCTGGCCTTTGGAAGCGCTCAACCCGGCGAGCACCAACAACTCCACCAGGGGCAGGCCGCCGGCATCCAATTTCGTCCGCTCAACTTTCTGCGTGGGCACTTCACCCACGATGTCCTGAAAAACGCGCTCGGAAACCCCCGTCAACTCCCCCCCGAACAAAATCTGGCTGGCGCGAATCGCTTCCTGGGTGGCCGTGGCGCCGTGGATCATCTCCGTGACCGCCTGCGCCAGCGCTTTTTGGGCGGCGCGCGCGCCGGGATTGGTCGTGTGCTGGCCGGCCAGAGCCGCAATTTCCGGCTCCGGGAGGAAGGTGAAGAATTTCAAATAGGACAGCACATCCGCGTCTGCCGTGTTGATCCAAAATTGATAAAACTTGTAAACGCTTGTCTTCCGGGCGTCCAGCCAGACCGATCCGCCCTCGGATTTACCGAACTTCGTGCCGTCGGCCTTGGTGATGAGCGGCAGCGTCAATCCGTAACCCTGGCGTCCCAGTTTCTTGCGCAGCAGGTCAATGCCGGCGGTGATGTTGCCCCATTGGTCGCTCCCGCCGATCTGCAATTCACAGCCGTGATCCCGCGCCAGCACGTAAAAATCAAATGCCTGCAGCAGCATGTAGCTGAACTCCGTGTAGCTGATCCCGGTATCGCGGTCTTCCATGCGCGCGCGAACCGACTCCTTCGCCACCATTTGATTGACGGAAAAGTGTTTGCCGACCTCACGGAGGAAACCGAGATAGCTGACCCCGGCCATCCAATCGGCATTATCCAGCAGCCGGGCCGGATTTTGGCGCGTCTCGAAATCCAGCAATCGAGCCAGTTGAGGGCGCACCGCTTCCACGTTGGCGGCAATCTGCTCCGGACTCAGCAGGGAACGCTCCGATGTTTTGCCGCTGGGATCCCCGATGCTTCCGGTCGCCCCACCCGCCACGGCGATTGGATGATGCCCCAGTTTTTGAAACCGCCGCAACACCAGCAAGGGCACGAGATGTCCGACGTGCAACGAATCCGCCGTCGGATCAAAACCACAGTAGAGCGTGATGGGACGCGCCAGCTTGTCCGCCAATTGCGCCCGGTCGGTGCAATCGGCGATGAGCCCGCGCCATTCGAGTTCGGCTAAAATACTCACGCGGCACAGGGTAAAATGTCCTCCTCCGGATAGCCAACTCAGAAGCGCACCTCGGCCGATTTGCCGTGACCGTCCAGGCCTTCCAGCGCGGCAAATTGCCGCACCGCCGGCAAGGCGCGGCGCAACCCGGCGCGCGAATACTCCACCACGCTGGTGCGGCGCTGAAACTGATCCACCGTCAGCCCGGCAAACGAAACACCGGCGCCGTCCGTGGGCAAAACGTGGCTCGGACCCGCCACATAATCGCCCAACACTGTCGGAGAATAATTGCCGAGAAACAACGCCCCCGCCGTCGTGATGCCCCGACTCACCGCACGGGCCCGCCGCGCAATCACTTCACAATGTTCCGGGGCCAAACGATTGGTCAGGGCCACCCCCTCCGCCATGGTTTTCACCAGGATCAACCACGCGTTTCGATCGAGCACGCGTTGCACCATTTTACGCCGGCTCAGCGCGGGAAATTGCCGGGAAATCTCCCTTTCCACCGCGCCCAATAATTGCCGTGAAGTCGTGACCAGCCAGATCCGTTCGTGTCCGGACCCATGCTCCGCTTGCGCCAACAGATCCGCCGCGATGAAGCGCGCGTCCGCCGAGTCATCCGCCAACACCAGCAGCTCGCTGGGGCCGGCCAGCAAGTCCACCGCGACATGGCCAAACAACAACCGCTTGGCCATGCTGACGTAAGCGTTGCCGGGACCGAAAATTTTCTGCACCCGCCGGATGGTTTCCGTCCCGTACGCCAGCGCGGCGATGGCCTGCGCCCCCCCCACCCGGTAAATCTCCGTCGCGCCCGCCGCCCGCGCCGCAAAGACAATGGTGGGATTGAGCCCCCCATCCTTGCCGCACGGGGAGCAGACGACGATTTCCCGGCATCCCGCCTCCCGCGCCAACGTGATGGTCATCAGCGCGGTGGACGCCAGCGGCGCGGTCCCGCCCGGAACGTAAATGCCCACGCGCGCAAACGGATCGAACTTCTCCCCCACCACCGCGCCGTGCGAATTTCTGGCGTGCCAGCTTTTACGTCGCGATTTCCTGGCAAAGCGCGCGATGTTCAGTCGCGCTGCAGCGATTGCCGCCCGCAGCGGACGACCGGCCTTGAGCGACGCCGCCAGCAATTCCTCCCGGGTTACCGGCAGTTGTTGGGCCGTCAGTTTGGCGCCATCGAATTGTTCGGTGAAATCAAGCAGGGCCGCGTCGCCCCGCGCCGCAACCGCCGCCACAATCGCGCGCGTTCGTTGCTCAATCACCGGATCAAACAGACTGGCGGATGCAGCGATGCGGGCGAGTTCCCGGGCAAACTGACGGTCCGTATGACGCAGTACTTTCATGCCACAAATTAAAAAAAAACACCGCCCGAAGAAAGCGGGAAGCGTTCCGGTCCGCGGTCCCCGGAACGGGGTTGAAAAAGCAACCCGGGAAGCCAGTGAAGGTGGACTTCTCCCGTCACGATCCTTAACCTGTTTCGGGTCCGGTCCTTGAGGCTCATGACGTTGCTGGAAGTTCAACATCTCAAAGTTTCCTTTCCCGCCAGATCGCCGGCCTGGGGTGGCGCCCGCCAGCTCATCATGGCCGTTGACGATGTCAGCTTTACCATTGCCCCCGGGGAAACGCTCGGGTTGGTGGGCGAAAGCGGCTGCGGAAAAACCACCCTGGGCCGGGCCATCGTCCAACTGCAGCGACCGGACTCCGGCAACATCATTTTTAACGGGAAAGACCTGGCCCGGCTCAGTCGCGCCGAACTACGGGCACAGCGCCGGCAGCTGCAAATGGTTTTCCAGGACCCCTACAGCTCCCTGAATCCGCGTCGGACGGTTGGAGACAGCATCGGTGAAGCGCTGGATTTGCACGGCCTGACCGACAGTTCAACGGCCCGGAGACACCGGATCACCGAGCTGCTCAAGGCAGTCGGCCTGGAAACCGGTGTTGCTCAAAGTTATCCACATGAATTCAGCGGGGGCCAGCGGCAACGCATTGGCATCGCACGCGCCCTGGCCGTGGCCCCGAAGTTGATTGTTTGCGATGAACCGGTCAGTGCCCTGGATGTCTCGGTGCAGGCTCAAATTGTCAACCTGCTGCAGGACCTGCAGCAGCAACACGGGCTCGCCTATCTGTTCATCTCACACGACATCGCGGTGGTGCAACATGTCAGTCACCGCATCATGGTCATGCACCGCGGGAGAATCGTGGAAATGGGCGAGACCACCACGGTGATCCAGGCGCCACAACACGCTTATACTCAGAGTCTGATTGCTGCCATCCCCCAAATGGACTTCACCGCGCAATAAGCCAGTCCGCCGCAAGGCCAGCAATATTATCGCACCTGCCGGCACCGCGGCGAACAGGGCGGCAAGGGTCGCAGCCATCCACGGCTACGCCGACCCGATTTCTACACCCCACGCGATGATGCAACGGGACCGCCACAAACAAAATTAGTAGATTAGCTTGACTTAGAATAGACAGCCTGTTTAATCACACTTCATTAAAGTAGTTGGGGAACAGTCAACCCCAGACTGAGCCGGCCAAGTGAAGCATTTAAAACAACTTGCGAATACCTGCAAACTCCAAACCACTCACCATCAATAACCTTCAACGACTATGAGCAACTCATTGGACCTCTCCGGAACCTTGCTGTTGAGCAGCCTGTTATTGGCCGTCAGCCCGATGCTTTGCGCCGGAGAAAATCCGGCCGCCACCGAGCCGCATACCTGTGCCGTGGCAAATTTTCTGGAGGACAAAATCCCCGACGTGATCGCCAAGGGCAAATTTTCACTCAATGTTCGTGCCCGTTATGAAAATTTGGACCAGGAAGGCGGGACTCCGGGCGCGCACGCGGAGACGATCCGTACGCGACTGGGTTACACCACGGCTTCCCTGTATGGCTTTCAAGCGATGATCGAAGCGGAAAACGTGACGGCAGCCAACAAAGATACCTACGCGGCGGGGCCGGGATCGCCAGTTTTCCGCGATGTAATTGCCGATCCTACCGGGACGGAAATCAACCAGGTCTGGCTGGGTTACACGTATGGTGATACGAATTTTTCGGCGACGGTAAAAGGCGGGCGGGAAATGCTGGTTTGGGACAATGCGCGCTTCATCGGCAACGTGGGTTGGCGGCAAAACGCCCAGACCTTTGACACGGCTGGATTCAAGTTGCGCCCGCTGAACCATCTGGAGCTGGATTACAACTACCTCTGGAAGGTGCATCGCATCTACGGAGATGACGGTGCGTTGGCGGCGGCCACCAGCGATTTCCGCTCAGCCTCCCATCTGCTGCATGCAGCATTCACGCTGTCGCCACTGGCAAAACTCGGGGCTTACACCTATCTGCTGGATCTGAAAAATGAACGGGGCGGCAGCGCCATCAACTCCTGCGCCTCCTATGGCGGCTTCCTGACGGGGACATGGACGTTCGACACGGAAGCCAAGGGCACCCTGGGCTATCGAGGCGAATTTGCCTGGCAAACGGATTATGCCGACAGTCCGGTTGATTACGACACCCAATATTATCTGGGCGAGCTGAAAGCCACCTACGACCGGTTTGCTTTGAGTGCGGGCTGCGAAGTGCTGGGAGCGGACAACGGTCAGGGATTTCGCACGCCGCTTGCCACTTTGCACGCCTTCAACGGTTGGGCGGATGTCTTCACCGCGACTCCTGTCAATGGGCTCAGGGATTTCTACGCCGCAGCCGGGGTTAGTCTTCCCGGAACAATTCCGCTCAACTTTGTGTATCATAAGTTCGATTCCGACCGGGGGGGAGCGGACTACGGCCAGGAATACGACGTCGTGGCTTCACGCAAATTCGGAAAGCATTGGACCGTCCTCGCCAAGTACGCGAAATACGATGGCCGGGCGGCGCCGTACAATTTCGACAAACAGGCGTTCTGGGCGGAAATCGAATTCAACTTTTAAGCACAACGCCCCCGCTGCCGGTCCGGCCGCGCGACTGGAGCGGCTGACGCGCCCCGCATAACCATCCCCGGCCACTCCGGGCCAAACGCGACAGCCTCGAAATCCGATGCGAAAGACCGCTCATTGGCCTGAAGCGGCCATCACGAAGTTGTGTTCGGCCTTCTGTCCCCGGGCGGTCTCCAGCAGCAGGCAATAAGTGACCCCCGCCCGCAAGGGCTCCGGTTGAAGTCCTTTGGTTTCGGGATGCATCCCGCGGATTCGATTGCCGTAATCGAAAGTTGAAACAGGCGCCGAATTGGATTCGGTGACCAACCGCCAGACCGGCAGGGCATACTTATTTGTGGCGTAAGCGGCGGCGTCCACGACGCGCACACTTTTCAAGCGGTGGTACCCGTTGAGCACGAAGGTGATCGGCATGCTCCCTCCCCGCGCCCGTGACGGATTGATTCGGTGGGAAATTTGAATAGTCTGCTGCTTAAATCGGTCTCTGTTCAGGTAAAGGCTGAAGCCGCCCAAACCGAGAATGAGAACGATTGAGGCGATAAACTTTGATTTTGACATAATCCAACGGTTGACGAAATCCTCCCACCTTCTATTCGGGAGCCGTGTTCTCTCTGAATCTTGAAAACCGCATGAAATCCTCGCGCCGCCGCAAATGCCGGCAATTCTGTTTTCCGGCGGGAAGTGCCGCCTTCACCCTGATCGAACTGTTGGTGGTCATTGCCATCATCGCCATCCTGGCCAGCATGCTTCTGCCCGCCTTGGGCAATGCGAAGGAACAGGCGCTGCGGATCAAGTGCGCCAACAACCTGAAACAGCTTTCCTTGGCCACCATGCTGTACGCCGACGATTTTAACGACTATTTCCCACCGCGCACCAACCGGAATCGGTGGCCGACCCTGCTGCAGGATTACTACAAAAATCTGAACCTCCTGGTCTGCGCGACCGATGCGCGTCGTGGCGTGCCGCCGACGGCCACCAACTCGGCCACACTCGCCGACCGGTCGCCGCGCAGTTATCTGATCAACGGTTGGAATGATTATTTCAACCGGCAGACCGGAAATCCTGATCCAGAATCTTACGACGGCCTGCTGATCAAACAAAGCGCCATTCGCCAGCCCACGGAAACCATTCTGTTCGGCGAAAAACGGAACATGGACGTCGGCGGAGTGCGCATTGCCATGGACTATTTCATGGACCTCGGCGAAGGGGTGGGCAACGATGCCGACCGTGTGGAACGCGGGTGTCATTCCACCCAGCGGGTCGGGACGTTGAGCCGGTCCGGCTCGTCAAATTACGCCTTTGTGGATGGCAGCGTGCGCCTGCTCAAATACGGCCAGGACGTCTCTCCGGAAAACAAGTGGGCGGTCCAGGATGAGGACCGGAAAAATTACTCCTGGAAACCTTGAAAGCGGCGGTTCCTTCCGGCAAAAATTTTTGAGCTGCGATTGCTTCCATGACGCCGGCGCCCGCCCGTACGGATTCCACCACCTCCCGTCTGGCAGGCATCCTCCCCGCCTCCGCCTCACACCGCCACCGGTGCCTTGATGCCCGGGTGCGGGTCATAGCCCAGTAATTCGATGTCTTCGAACCGGAAGTTGCGGAGCTCCTTCACCGCCGGATTGAGTTGAATGCGCGGCAGCGGACGCGGTGCGCGGGCGAGTTGCAATCTCGCCTGCTCCAGGTGATTTGCATAAAGATGGAGATCACCGCAAGTATGGACAAACTCGCCGGGTTTGAGATCGCAGACCTGGGCGACCATCAAGGTCAGCAACGCGTAGCTGGCGATGTTGAAGGGCACCCCGAGGAAGATATCCGCGCTGCGCTGGTACAGCTGGCAGCTCAACTCCCCATCGCTGACGTAGAACTGAAACAAGGCGTGACACGGCGGCAGCGCCATCCGTTGGATTTCACCCGGATTCCATGCCGTCACGATCAGCCGCCGGCTGTCGGGGTTCGTTTTGATCTGTTCAATTACCTCCTCAATCTGGTTGATGCTGCGCCCCTCCGCCGTCCGCCAATCACACCATTGGGCTCCATAGACGCGGCCAAGATCGCCATTGGCATCCGCCCACTCATCCCAGATGCTGACGCCGTGCTCCTGCAAATACTTGATGTTCGTGTCGCCGCGCAGGAACCAAAGCAATTCGTAGATGACCGATTTGACATGGACCCGCTTTGTCGTAACGAGCGGGAAGCTTGTGGCCAGCGGGTAACGCGCCTGCGCGCCGAACAGGGAGTAGGTGCCCGTGCCGGTGCGGTCCGCTTTATAGCGGCCCTGGGTCAAGACGCGGCGAAGCCAGTCAAGATATTGAACCATACGAAGAAAATTGAACCATGATCGGCGGCATTGTCACGCCCCGAAGCTTCACCGCGCGCGCCTCAGCGTTCCGGCGGCGGCAGAGCATCCGGCCCTCCCGGGCCGGCCGGCGGTGCCGGCGGCGCCGCGGGGACAACAACCGCCGCGGCGGGCAGTTCCACCCGCCTGGGCGCAGGTTTGCTCTTGGGGACCGTCGCGGGGACCGAAGCGTCCGCCGCCGCCGCTGGTTCAAGGTCGGGACGCGAAATTTTTACCAGTCCCAGCTCCTCAGCCAGTCCATTCAAAAAACCGGCCAGTTCACTCTGAAGCCGCCGCTTTTGACCTCGAACCAAATAAAATGCCCCGCCCAAAACCACCCCCGCGCCAAGCAGCATGGCGAACCAGCCGACGAAAGCCCCGAGGAGCACAACCTCCGCCGCCAGCAACAACCACAAGGCGGCCTGCGCTTGCAACGACCAGCGCGCCCGCAGGCGACAGCGGATCAATTGCCGCCCGCGTGAATACTCCTCGGCAACGGTGGCAAATTGAATGCAACTCCACCGGTTGCCAAAAACTTCCGCGTCAAATTCACTCCACCCCACATCCGCGCGATAAGGCCAGTGGCGCTGGTCCAGACCGCGCAACACCTGGCCGACAAAGTTCAGCCGGTCCATCCGCCGTTCCGCCCAGTAACACACCTCGTCCAACGGCGCCTCCCCGTTCCGCAGCGCGATCGACTCCAACGTCTCAAACGAGGGGGCCGGACTCAGGCGCAACGCCAGCCGGCTTTGATGGCGCGCCCAGCCGCGGGCAACCGGTTGCAACAGAAACAGCAAGGCAACCAGGGCGCGCGACCACCAGCGGCACTTGCCGCGCGGCAGCGTGGCCTGCATTCCCGCCGCCCCGCAGATGGTCAGGGGAATGCTCAGACTGACCACTGCCATGGGCCACAGGACGGGAAACGCTATCGCCAGCGCCCAAAGCGGCAGCACGACCAGAGCGTAGTATTCCACTGTGGTCAGCATCATGAACACGGTGGCCGGCTCCGCCGCGTACACGGTCTGAAACGGGGCGCTGCTGAAAATTCCGCGGTAAATAATGGGACGCTGCAGCACGAGCCCGAAATTCGCGGATCCGTAAATTCGTCCACGCCACCGGCTGTTGCCAAACGCGTTGAAATACTCGGGATGTTTGCGCACCAGCAGCGCCTCCGCCCGCCCGTATCCGCTTTGCTGGCGCCAATACGCTCGCACGGTCGCCCGGCGGTAATGCCAGACGAAACCTGCTGCATTAAACCCGATCTTGCATCCCGCTTGTTGCAACCGCCAGCAGACGTCCACGTCATCTCCGGCCGTGTGAAAGATCGGGTCGAACCCGCCAATCGCCACCAGCGCACTTTTGCGGAACGCCATGTTGCAACCGGGAATGTGTTCCGCCTCGCGATCGGAAATCATCACATGCGCGGGGCCGCCCGGCGAAACCATCACCGCGGCCGCGACGGCCGAATCCTCCGGCGGCAGCAGGTTCGGCCCGCCCACCGCCGCAAACTCGCCCTCCACCAGGTCGGCCACCAGATAGTACAGCCAGTCCTCATCCACCCGGCAGTCCGCATCGGTGAACGCCACGATCGCGCCGGTGGCCGCCGCGATGCCGGTATTGCGGGCCACGGACAGTCCCAGATTGGCCGGGTGACGAAAGTAACGCACCGTGGGATATTGTTGCGCCAGCCGGGGGGTGTCGTCCGTGGACCCGTCGTCCACCAGGATGATTTCGTAGTCCCCGTAATTGAGATTGCGGAGTGAATCCAGACACGCCTTCAACGTGGCGGCGCCATTGTAGCTCGCCACAATGACCGAGACCCGGGGCTTGTCGCCGAGCGGAAATTTTGGTGCGGCCTGGAAGGCGGCTTTCACGCGGTCAAACGCCGGTTTCTTCTCCCGCGCCGCCGTGGTCAGGCCCATCTGCCAGTCGGCCACGCTCTCCCCGCCACGATGCCAATCATCGGTGAAACTGAACACCACGGCTCCGGCGACACCACCGCGAAACGCCAGCTCGGTTTGCCACGACAACATTTCCGCCTGGCCCAGCGCGCCCTCGCGCCGGGAATCACAGCCATACTCGCTCAATACCAACGGCCTGCCCCCGGACAACATCTGCAGCCGGGCAAGATAATTTTTGAACGCCGCCGGCTGGTGCAAATAGACGTTGAAGCTAACAAAGTCCAGGGTTTGCGGCTGCAGAAACTCCGTGGTGGGGTAATTTGCGTAAGTGCAAAGACATTCGGGGTCGATGCGCTTGGCCTCGCCAATCAGCTCGTCCAGAAATTCTGCCACCGCCTGCGTGCCGCTCCAGCGCACCACGTCGGGAGGAATCTCGTTGGCAACGCTGTAGCCGAGCACCGCCGGGTGACGCGCACAGGCCAGCACCGCGTGACAAACCGCCTGCCGCGCTTCCGCGCGGCGCACGGGATCGTCCAGAAACACCAGGTGTTTGTTCCACGGAATGTCAATCAACAGCAGCAATTGATGGTGGGCAGCCAGATCGAGAAACCAGCGCGGGGGCACGTGATAGAGGCGCAGCAGGTTGGCGCCGAGGTCCTTGACCAGTTGCAGGTCGGCAGTCGTCCGCTCCGCCGTGGCAAAGGGTTGTCCGTCGCGGCCCGGCGCGAACGGCCCGTACGAAACCCCCTTCAAATGGAGTTTCTCTGAACCACGCCGGAAAAATTTGCCATCCACCGCCACCCGGGGAAGTCTGGCGAACAAATCTGCCATGTCTTTCAGACGCCGATTGAATTGATTTTAATCATCCCGTGCGCACCGTGGGCGATTTTTGCCACCGGCCCCACCGCCGCAGATTAGGCGGCAGCCGGACAAAACGCCAGACCGCTTCCTCCGGTCAGGCGTCATCGGTCCGCGCCGACAATGATCCGGCGTCCGCGGCCGCACCGGGCAGATAGGTGATGATGCGCGCGCTGCGTTTGTACGCGAAGTAGGAATAGGCCCACTGAAAGAGCACCGCGAGACGATTGCGAAATCCCACCAGAAAAATCAAATGCACGAACAGCCAGGTCAACCAGGCCAGCAATCCCGAAAAGCGGAAACGGCCGATCCACGCGACGGCCGCCGACCGCCCGATGGTGGCCATCGTGCCTTTGTCCCAATACTGGAAGGGCGGTCGCGCGGTTGGGCCCCTGGGCGAATTCAACTCCGCCTTGATGATCAC
This sequence comes from Verrucomicrobiota bacterium, assembly GCA_029573725.1. Taxonomy (GTDB): domain Bacteria; phylum Verrucomicrobiota; class Verrucomicrobiia; order Limisphaerales; family JADLHS01; genus JADLHS01. Next base: position 62,538 of record JAKQDQ010000122.1, on the reverse strand, counting down.
GGCAACGTGCCGGCCCATTTGCATGGCCGCCGGGGAAACGCCGGGCACCGGCTGGCCGTTCGGTTGCAGCAACGAAACCATGTCCCCAATCGCAAAGACTTCCGGATGCCCGGGCAGACTCAGATCGGGTGCGACCTTGATGCGCCCGCCGCGATCCAGTTCCACCCCCAGTTCTCCGGCGAGCGGGGAGGCCGCCACGCCTGCCGCCCAAATGATCGTGCCGGCGCGAATCACGCGTCCATCCGCCAATTCGACTTCGTGGGCGCGAATCGCTTGCACATGAATGTTATTGTGGATTTGCACGCCCAATGCCGTGAGCTGGCGTTGGGCGCTGGCGGACAGTTCGGCGGGCAAATGTGAGAGCACCAGGGGCGAGCCTTCGATGAGAATGATGCGCGCCTTGGAAGGGTCAATCCGCCGGAAATCGCGGTTCAACACGGTGCGGGCCAGTTCGGCAAAGGCCCCCGCCAATTCAACCCCCGTCGGACCGCCGCCCACGACCACGATGGTCATCAACCGGTCACGCTCCTGCGGATCCGTGGCGTTTTCCGCCTGCTCAAACGCCAGCAAAATCTGACTGCGAATCCGCAGGGCGTCTGCGAGGGTTTTCAGGCCGGGCGCAAACTGTTCCCACTCCGGGTGGCCGAAATAACTGGTCTGCCCGCCGAGCGCCAGCACCAGGTAGTCGTAGGACAATTCGCCCTGGGCCAGCCGCACCTGTTTGTGTTGGAGATCAATGCCCACCACCCGGTTGAACAGCACCGTGATGTCGCGGCGTTTCGACAGGATGCTGCGAACCGGCTGCGCGATTTCCGTGGCCGACAAACCACAGGCGGCCACCTGATAGAGCAATGGCTGAAACAAGTGATGGTTGGTCCGGTCCACCACCGTAAGGCGCGCGTCCGGATGCCGGAAATGCTGGCAGAAGGTCAGGCCGCCGAACCCCGCCCCCAGGACGACCACCTGCACTGGATGATGACCACTCACGCCGTCAGTTTGCGGGAAGCGCCGCAGAACGCAACCGTTCCCGCATCCGCGCGCGACCGGGTGGCGGCAAGTTTTTTCTCCAATTCCCCCGCCCCGCCCCGTATGCTTCGCCCGATGAACATCCCGGAACACCGGAAGGCCATTGACCGATTGGACGGGCAGATCGTGCGGCTGATCAACGAACGCACCCAACACGCGCTCGCCATTGGCGCCATCAAGCTGCAGGCCGGTGAGGAAATTTATGCGCCCGCACGCGAGCGTGCGGTGCTCGCGCGCATCTGCAAATCCAACGCCGGCCCGCTCACCGACGAACAGCTGTGCGCCATCTACCGCGAGGTCATGTCCGCCGCGCTGGCCCTGGAAAAAACGCTCACGATTGCCTACCTCGGCCCCGAGGCGACGTTCACCCACCAAGCCGCCATCAAACGCTTTGGCGCGAGCCTGCGTTACGCCGCCCAAAACACCATCGGCGACGTGTTCACGGAGGTGGAAAAGAACCGCGCTGATTATGGTGTGGTCCCCGTGGAAAACTCCACCGAAGGCGTCGTCACCCACACGCTCGACATGTTCGTGGACAGCGAGTTGAAGATCGTCTCCCAAATTGTGCTCAAGGTGCAGCAATGCCTGATGAGCAACACGTCCCGCCCGCGCATCAAAAAACTTTACGTCCACCCGCAATCGCTCGCCCAATGCCGCGGCTGGATTCAAAACCATTTGTCGCATGCGGAGCTGATTGAAACCTCCTCCAATGCGCGCTCGGCCGAACTGGCCGCCCGGGAGAAGGGCGCGGCGGCGATCGGCGGCTTATTGGCCGCGCAGAAGTATCGGCTGGAAATCCTCGAACAGGACATTCAGGACAACGCCGCCAACGCCACCCGCTTCCTGGTGCTGGGCCGCCAATGCGGACAGCCAACCGGCAAGGACCGCACCAGCCTGATCGTAAGCATGAACGATCGTGTGGGCGCACTGCACCAGGTGCTGGCCACGTTCCGACGGCACCGCATCAATCTGACCAAGATTGAATCACGTCCGAGCAAGCGCAAAGCCTGGCAATATTTGTTTTTCATCGATTGCGACGGGCACACGCAGGACCCGCGGGTTGCCAAAGCCGTGGCGCAACTGGAGCAGCAATGCCGTTACGTCAAGGTGCTGGGGTCCTACCCCAACTCGGAGTGACCCGCGCCCCCGCGGCTCGGCGGACGACGTCACCGGGGGAAGTCATTTTGACGCGGAGCTTGATTCGGCCGGGCGCCTTCCCGGCCGCCGGCGCCAGCGGGCGATGGGCAGGCCCAGCACAAATCCGCCCGTCACCACGACGCTGCCCCACGCCAGCCAGCGATCGGGCGGGCGCGCCTTCCAGGGTGTTTTCCGGCAGGACCAGCAAGTCAAACGTGGCGTTGGTGGAGGCCAGCTTCGCGAGCGCGGGCAGCAGCTCCAACTCACTCGGGTATTCCAACGGCAAACCGGCCAGGCGAATTGCCGGCAGACGGGTTGTGGGAGGAGAGCAGGATTTGAGCACGATCAGCAACAGCGCCACCGCCACCGTCACGCCGCTCCACACCAGCGCTTGGCGCCGGTGAAACGCGACAAAAAATGCGGCCGGCAGCGCCGCCAGAAATCCGACGCCGTACATGCCGAGCCGATTGAGTGAAAGCAGTGGTGGCGAAGCAAATGCATAACCGACGTTAAGCCAGGAAAATTTTAGAAAGTAAAGTTCACTGCGAAAATACTCGAGGCCGCACCAGAGAAACGAGATCAGCCATGCAGCCCGCCAACCGCCACAGCCGGCAACGCGCGATGTGGCTCAGCGCTGTAAACAACGCAAGCCAGAGCGCCAGAATGAACCAGAGCGGAACGGCAGCCGGGCCGAAGATCCGCCAGAAGCACTCCAGTTGCGGCGCCACGCAGGCGAACCCCGCCATCAATCCGAAATAGAACGACTGTCGCGTACTGCGCAAGCGCGCCAGCTGGGTCAGGGCCATCACGTACCCCAAAATGGCCAGACTGAACCAACCCGCGTCGGCGGGCGTATAAGCCACATGAAAACAGGCAACGGCCAGCGCGCTGAATCCAACCCCGCCCTTCCAACTGAGCGCCGGCCCGGCCAATGCGCCTGGGGAAGATGCGCTCAAATTATATCGCGACCCCGTTTGACGTGGTTGCCGGCCGGCTCCGCCAACCGCTTGGCGGCCGCCCCCCAGACAGCGGATGGCCCTCCCGGGCCATCCGCTTCACCAATTCTTCTTTCAACTCCATCACTTGCTTTCCACGCGATAGAAACGCGTCTCGCCGGTGATGGCATCCGTCACGGCCTTGCGGGTGCCGTCTCCGTTAATCGTGGTCAGGGTCTGCCAGCTCCCGCTGGTCAGCGAAGTGCGATATTGAACCTCATAAATCCCGCCCGTCTGGGTGTCGAATTCAAAACGGAAATTCCCACTGTCCGTTCCCGCGTTGAGCAGGGTAACCGGCAGCGACGGCCGGCTGGTCAAGGCCGCGAGTTCAAAGACGCCAATAAACCCGTTATCCGCCGTTCCTCCCTCGGCGCCAATGATGCGTACGCCGGTGAGGCCGGCCTGCGGGGTATTGAACACGAAATTCGCCGTCGCACGCGTGGGCGGCCCGAACGCGATTGCCGGCAGCGCGTGCCCTTCGAGCGCGGTCAGATAATCGGAGGTGACGCCGATGGTGGTCCAGGTCACCCCATCGGTGGTCACCTGGACCGTGGGCGGCTCCGTGCCCAGATACGTCGGTGCGGAGAGGACGCCGCCGGCGCCCGGCCCGACCCCGCTCACTCCAAACCAGCCGCCATCGAAGAAGGTGGCTTGATCCAGTCGGAGACGGGTCAACAGGTTCGTCACGGGCGCGGTCCAGGCGATGCCGACATACCCCAGGGGCTGCGGAAGATTGCTGTAATTGTCCACCCGCGTCGCCACATCCCCGTCGTGAATGTTCCTCGCACTTCCAGCGTTGAAGATGGGCGTGCCGGGATCCGACGTATTATTCGCCACACCCAGAAGGCCGCTGGCATCATTGCGCAAGGCGAAATTATCCGGGGTGCTGGCCGGATCCAGCGGGTGACTTTCCAGGGAGACTTCCAGTCCGTCGTTGAAACCATCGTCGTCCGAGTCGGCATTCAAGGGATTGGTGCCGTAAATGTTAATTTCCTCGCCATCACTCAGGCCGTCCGTGTCGGTGTCCGACGAAAGCGGATTGGTGAAATGAACGTTCACTTCATCTCCATCATTTAATCCGTCATCGTCCGTATCGGGGTCATGGGGATCAGTGAGCAACTGGAACTCGGACAAGTTCTTCAGGCCGTCGAGGTCGGGATCTCCCTGGTCATCCTTGACGCCGACGATCAAGCCATGTCTGCGTTCCCAATCATCGTCCATGCCATCTTCATCCACATCCGTTCGCGCAAAGACCTTCAGGTCGGACACGGCCAGGAAGCCGCCGGAGGCGCCCCCGCCTTCACTGCCAATGATGCGGATGGCGTTAATGTTGGTGGCCGGAGGGTCCAGAACAAATGTGGAGACGGGAGCAAAGTGCGGATTAGGAACGCCGTTGCCACCCACCTGATGTCCTTTCATCAGCGTCAGATAATCGGAGGTGGCGGGAGCCGCGGTCCAGGTCGCGCCATAATCCTGCGAAACTTCCACCGCCGGCGACACCAAATGGGCTGGTTGCAAGGGTTGCCCCGGAGCCGGCCCGATCCCATTGGGGCCAAACCATCCGCCATCAACATACGCCGCCAGGGCCAATTCAACTCGCTGGACCGGATTGGTCGGCGAGTCGGACCACCAGATGATGCCGACATAACTTTTCGGGTCTGCGAGGGTCGGCCGGTCTCCATTCCAATTGTCCACAACCGTGTAAAAGTTCCCATCGGTAACGTCCTCCTGGATTCCGACGTGAAAGTACTCCGTGTCCACCCCCCCGGAACTTTGCGTGCCCAGGGTGGCCGTTCCGAATCGCGCCAGGTCGCCCGGCACACTGCCGGGGTCCGTCGGGTTCGACCCCTCGGCCACCTCAATGGCATCGGAGTAACCGTCCCCATCAGTATCGGGTTCATCCGGATTCGTGCCGTGCAAATATTCGTCATAATTATTCAGACCATCCAGGTCATGGTCCGCCAGACTGTCATCCGTTCCCACGAGCAAACCGTGGGCCAGCTCCCAGGCATCGGGCATTCCGTCGAAATCTGAGTCGGTAAACGTGGCGTCCACCCCGAGCTCCCACACGCCCAAAAATCCATTCTTGTCAGCAGTGCCTCCGTGCGTTCCGATGAGCCGCACGCCATTAACGGCCGAAGCCGGGGTCGTCAGCGTAAAGGTGATGTCCACCGTGTTGGGATTGAAGGTGCCGCCCTGGCCGCCGGGGTAGTGGTTGATCATGATGTTCGTGTAATCAGAGGTTGCGGCCACCGGGGTCCATGTGACGCCGCCATTGGTCGTCACCTGCACGGTCGGTTCCGCCAGCATTGCCGGCGGAAAGGGAGTGCCCGGCGGCGGCATCACGCCGTTCGCGCCAAACCAGCCGCCGTCGCCAAAGCACGCCATGGTCAAGGTCAACGTCCCGATGTCCTCGTAACGCTTCGTGGGCCAGAGCACCCCGACGAAGCTGCAATCTTCCAATTTGCTGTCCCACTGCGCACTAAACGTGTCCACGCGCGAGTAGGGATTCTCATCGTTGATATTGGGCGGTATGCCGCCGCTGTACATGGATTTGCCCGGGGCGGAATCGATGCCCAGCTTGATGCCGATGATGCCATGGCCTTTGGCGGCAATATTGTCGGCAAGACTGGGCAACGCCAGGCTCAACGCGGCGATCAGCAGCGTCGTAAACGTGAACGGCAGGCTCAGGCAACGCATCGCCGTGACCTGCAAACCAGATTGAGATGAATTGCTTTTCACAGGCTGTGGGTATTCAGGAGTTAGCATTGGGTCACCCAATACTGAACTCGCTATCCGTCTCGAGTTACGTATTGGGACTGCGGGAGATGCTATCGGTTCGCCGCTGAAATTCAAGAAAAAGTTTTTACCGCAGCCATGCGGGGCGCGCCCAATGGCCCGGTGGCGTGGTTTCGGGCGATGTCATCCCATCAAAAGCCGGCATGTGTGTGTGCCCCTGGCGACGCCCCACCGAATCATTAAACGCGCAACCGGCCGCTTCTCCAAACTCGTCGCCGCTCCCACCAGGGGCATGCGGAAGCGCCATGCCGGCCAATCCCGGCTCCGCGGTTCTGTTGTTTCGCGGTGCGCCGCGGCCAACGAACTCCGGTGTTCAGCGTCCCGGTTGCGTCAGGTGGCCGGGGCCGACTCCGCCCACTGTGTGGCCAGCATCTTCACCTGCCGCAGATCCAGTTTGCCCGTGCCCAGCAAGGGAAAGGCGGTCACAGGCAGGAAGGCCTCCGCTTTCGGTTTCCATAAATTGGGCAGATCGCTCGCCGCCAGCTTCCCCAGGACCACCTCCAGCTCACTGGTTTCCAACCGGTGTAAAACCACCAGTCGCTCGCCTTTCCTTTCATCGGCGACACTGGTCACCACAAATGCTTGATGGGCGATCCCGGCGAGTTCGTGCAGCTTTTCCTCGACTTTGATGTGCGGCACCATTTCTCCGCCAATTTTGCTGAAGCGACTCAGGCGATCCGTGATTTGGAGAAAACCGTCCTCATCCAACGCAGCGATGTCGCCGGTGACGTACCAACCCTCGCGCAATACGGCCGCCGCTTTCTCCGGCTGCCCCAAGTAGCCGCGCATGACATTCGGACCGCGCACCAGGAGCAAGCCGCTTTGCCCCAAGGCCACCGGCGACCCGGGATCAGGATTCATCGGGTCAACAATCCGCACGCAAATCCCCGGCAACGGATGACCAATCTTGCCGCGTTTTGCGCCCACCTGCCGGAATCCCGCCGCGCGAAAATCCGGCGCATTCACGGCGACGGCAGGCGCACATTCAGTACAGCCGTAGGCCTCGAATGGACGAACCCCAAACTGATCCTCGAACGCCGTGGCCAGCCGATCGGACAGCTTCTCCGCGCCAACGGCAACCAGACGCACGCTCCCCAATTGCTCCGCCGCGCAACCGCGCAGATAAATTTGCAGAAACGTCGGCGTCGCCAGCAGAAAGGTGATTTCATGTGTCTGCGCGAGATGGCCAATGGTTTTGGCGTCAAGCGGACTGGCGTGATACACCGCGCCGATGCCAAGCACACCGGGCAACATCAAAGTGCCAGTGAACCCGAATGAGTGAAAAAACGGCAGCACCCCCAGCGCCTTGTCTTTGCGACCGAAGGCGAAGACTTGCCCAAGTTGCGCGATATTCGAGCCGATGTTGTAATGCGACAGCATGACCCCCTTGGGCGCGCCCGTGCTCCCGCTTGAAAAAATAATCGTCGCCAGCTGATCCAGCGGATCGGACGTTGCAGCAGTATCCGCATCTGCCGGCGCGCGCCCGGCGACGAAACTCCGGTCGCGTAGAATCCGGTCCAGCCCTTTAACCGGCACGCAACGCGCCAGGAACAACGCCACCATTTTTTCACCCAGTGATGGGGCGACCTCCTTCCTGCCGATCAAGTCTTCCAAAAAAAGAATTTTACCGGGCAATGGCAGCGGCATTTTCTCCAAAAACGCGCGCGAGGTCAGAATGGTTTGCAGTTGGCACTGTGACGCGCACGAGGCGATGGCTTCGGGCGGCAACGTATAATTCAGATTTACCGGCACCTTGCCGCAAAACAAAGCCGCCCAATTGGCCAGTGCGCCCCCAACGCTCGGCGGCAATAACAGCCCGACCATGCGCTGTCCCGACCAGATCTGGCGCAGGCGGCGAGCGAGCAACAGGCTGCGCGTCAGGGCGCCGTTGAACGTCAGCGCCCGGTTCTGAGCATCCACCATGGCGAAGCGGCGGGGATGCCGTCGCGCACTGATCACGAACGCGTGATGCACCGGCCGCAGGCGGCGGCGGCGTTGCTCCCAGGCCGCAGCCAGCAGTTCTTGAACGGTTTGGCGGACGGCAACCGCCGAAGTCGTGGGTGGCAGTGCCGGACCGAAATTAACGGTGATCGGATACGGAATGCGCTGCGGGATTTTCCAGAGAAACTGCCGCCGATCGAAACTGAAGATGCTGCCCCAAACGCCATCCAGTCCCACTGGAATGATCGGCGCGTCCACGCCTTTCATGATGCGTTCAAATCCGCGTCGGAACGGTAACATCTGACCGATGCGCGTAATCTGCCCTTCGGCAAAAATGCAGACCACTTCGCCGTTCTTGAGCGCCGCGCTCGCGGTCTGGAGTGAATGAATCATTTCGCGCGGTCGCAGCTCCGAGGAAATGGGGATCGCGCCGGTGATTCTCGCCCACCACCCGATGATGCCCTTCTCATACATGGCCTTGAGCATGATGAACCGGATTGGACGATCCACCGCCGCCTGCAACAACACGGCATCCGCCAGGGAGAGGTGGTTGCAGACAAACAAGGCGCCACCTTTCGACGGAATATTTTCGCGTCCCAAAACTTTGATCTGATAAAGCGTGTGCGTAATCATCCACAGGAGGAACCGCAGGAACGCATCCGGCAGCAGCCAGAAGGACAGGCCGGCGCCGATCAGCGTCATGACTCCGCCCGCGAAAAAAATGCCGCGCGGCGTTAATTGCAACCAACTGGTGAGCGCGTAATGCGCCGCCGAAGCCGCAAATACGCCGATAAAGGAGAGTAAATTGGCCGCCGCCAATAATTCGCCCCGGCGCCGGCTGTCGGGCCGGTGCTGCAACAGCGCCGTGACCGGCACGATGAAGAAGCCGCCGAAGAATCCCAGCCCGGCCAACACCGCCAGCACGCCCGGAAGGCTCAGGCTTTCCAAGAGCAACGCGAGGCAGGTCACGGACATTCCCAACGCCCCCAGCGGCACCAAACCGTATTCAATCTTACCGCCCGAAAGGTAGCCCGCCGTCACGCTGCCGATCCCGATGCCGATGGCCAGCGCCACGTTCAACAATCCGATCTTGGTTTCGGAAACGCCCAACACCTCCGCGCCAAAATAAAACAGGTTCAATTGCAACAATGCGCCGAGAAAGAAAAAGTAGGTGTTGCCCAGCAACGCCAGCTTGAGCAACCGGTCCCCGCGCGCTTGTTGCAAACTGGTGAACAGTTCCTTGAGCAGATTAAGTTTGAAGCCTTTCGCCGGGTTGGCGGCGGGAACGCGCGTGATGCCGAGACTGGTCAGCAAGCCCACCAGTGCCAACGCCACCAGAATGGTGCCCGACCAAAGGTGTCGGCCGCGGAAATGCTCCGCCAGCAACGCCGCCGTCACCGTGCCCAGAATGATGGCCAGAAACGTGCCCAGTTCCAAAATGCCGTTGCCCCAGGACAACTTCCGCTCCGGCAGCAATTCCGGCAGCGCCCCATATTTCGAGGGACCGAAAAACGCGCTGTGCGTTCCCATCAAAAACACGCAGGCAAGCAGCACCGGCAGACTGGTGAAAAAAAAGCCGGCCAACGCCAGCAACATCACTACCACTTCAAAAATTTTGACCCCGATCATGATGTGGCGCTTGCTGTAGCGATCCGCCAGAAAGCCGCCCGCCATCGAGAACAAAATGAACGGCAACGAGAAAAGCGCGCCGACCAGTTCCCCGAGCCGGTGTTTCTCCGCCATCGTCAGCCCGGCCCCGAGCATCATGAAGATGACCAGGGTTTTGAGCACGTTATCACTGAACGCGCCCTGAAATTGTGTGGCGATGAGCGCCCAGAATCCGGATTGGCTGCGGGCCGCAGCGGTCGCGGCACCGAGCGCACCCCGCCGGGAATTGGCGTCTGTCATGCGGAGAGGCTATTCCAGCACAAAACAAAGGAGAAATTGAAAATCTTGATGGGGCATCAGAATAAACCATGCGAAGGCGGACGATCTCCCGGCCCCGCACTGCCGGCGCTCAAATCTCCGGATGCCCGGCTCCATGACGACGCCACTTTTTCCAGTACCGTGCCACCACCCACAAGACAGCGGCGCAGACGGCAGCCACAACCAGCGGCGAGATGGGTTCAAAAACCATCAAATCGTAGAGCAAAATGAAATTCAGAATGCCGATGGCGACCGCGCCTGCGGCGCGCAACATTCTCCGCCAGCCGGCAGCGGGGACGCCGCGGGTGGAAATCTGCAGACTGATCCCCAGGAGCCAACCCGCGCTAAAGATCAAGTAACGCAGCCAGTAGTCCGTGAAATGAACCACAGCGGAACGGCCTCTCCGGCCCGCGGTAATCGCCCTCAACGTGTACCCGTCGAACACCTCCACACGCCCGGCGACAGGCAGCCAGTTGCCGTGGAATTGATATAAATCTCAACCCCTCCGGTGATCGGCCGCACAACGGCATCCCCGGTGTGCGGGGTGCGAACAATCTCCCGCCCGTTCGGCAGGCGAAACTGAATCGAGACCGGATCCCTCCCCATGATGCCATCAACGTAATGACGCGCGATGGCAATTGAGACGCCGTCGCTGCGCTCGAAAGATCCCGCCACGCGTTCGTAGGGCCGGTGCGCAAAGGCCGAAGCCGCGGGGAGCAAAAGCCCGCAGACCCAACCAGCATATAAGCCAAAACCGCGCATGACCTCAGGTGGTTATGGGCCTGATCGGACTTGACCCTGCCCGCCCTGCGCGCGCTGCCGAACGTCCGCTGGCCGACGAGCGACCAGCGCGAACGCCGGCGGTCAGTCGAGCTGCTGATACACTTCGTCAAAAATCTGGCCCGCTTCGTTGAAGGCCAGCACATGGCGCGCCTCGGGATAAAGGGTCACGAGGTAGAGATGCCGGATTGGTCCGCTTTGCGCAATGTACCATTTCGGTTTGCCGGGATCGGGGGTGCGCAAATTCACGCCCCACGCCCCATCGCCCAGATAGACTGTACCGGTCGGATCAAGGTTTCCACCACGAATCGGGTGGGTGCGTTTGAAGCAGTGGTCGTGATTCTCAAACACCAGCTTGACGCCATACTGATCAAAGAGCGGACACCAGTTGGCCCGGATCTGTTCGGCATGACTGCCCGTCTCGCTCCGGTATCCCGGATAAGCGGGGGTGTGATAAAACGGAATGACATGCGGAATCGAGGTGCGCGCCGCGAGCTGCCCCTTCAACCAGTCGGTCTGCGCCCCAACGATGGGATGCGTATGATTCGAGTCGAGCAACACCAGGCTGAGATACTTGCCGAAATCGAGACACGCATACCCCTGCGCCCCGGGCGCGGCGAACAAGGTGTAAAAGCTACGGGCGTTTTCTGGGGGCTGGCCGGCCGATCCCTTGACCTCATGGTTGCCAATCGTGACCAGCATCGGAATGATGCGGCCGTCCGGCGCAATGGCGTTGGTTTTCCAGGCCGCGAAATAATCGAACCAGCGCGTAATCCGTTCCTCATTCGTCCCGCCATGCGCGTAGGCCAGATCACCGCCCAACACGACAAATGCCGGATCGAGACGCCCCGCCAGGCCGTACATCAGGTCCATCCATTTGTATTCGTGATAAACATCGCCGCCGGTAACAAAACGCACCGGCTGCCTCAAATCCTGCGGCATCGTCCGGAATTTGAAAACCTTCTCCCCCGGGCTGAAGCAAAACTCGTAATCCGTGGCCGGTCGCAACTGCGTCAGTTCCACCGTATGCACCCAGCGGTCGGTACCAACGAACGGTTGCGCCGTGCCCGCAGCGGCCTGCCAGGCCGCACCGCCCACGGGCCGATGCAGGAGCCCGGATTTGGCTTCGCCCACCGTGTGCCAGTGAATCGTCATGGTCGTGGTGGGATCGCGTTGCCATTGCAGGTACAACGCAGGCGGATCGAAAGGCGCGCCGATGCTGCGTCCTGGAACGGAGACCGCAGCGAGTCCGGCAATTAGCGAAATCAAATGGGTGAGTCGCATACGGGCAGTTTCTCGATGCCGGGGCGCAATGTCAAAACTTCCCGTCATCCCGACGCAATTTTCGCAACCTTGCCAAAAAACATCCGCTTGCGGAAAATCCGTTGCCACCATCACTCCCGCGACAGCCAGCGGGCGCCCGGTGCTCAGGCCACCGCCTGCCAGCCGCTCCAGCAGGAGCGCCACAAGACTCGCAGGAAAAGTTGTCGCCAGCTCCTTAGATCCCTATGTTGCGGACATGCTGCGCGTGATCGTCCTGCTCCTGAGTCTTTGGGGATGGAGTCTTCCGATCGCCCCGGCGCAACCAACCACAACGAATTCTTCCGAGGCGGCTTTGCTCAAAATCCGCGCCGCCCGCCATCTGCCGGCGCTGGCCACAGTAGTCGTCAAGGATGGTCTGATTTGCGACCGCACCGCAGTGGGCCTCCGCAAAATTGACGATCCGTCGCCAATCACAACGCAGGATCTTTTCCACATCGGCTCCTGCACAAAATCCATGACGGCCACGCTGGTAGCGATGTTTGTTGAGCAAGGCACTTTACGCTGGGACAGCACCATTGCGGAAATTTTTCCCGAGCTTCGCGGCCAAATCAACGCAGCGTACGAACCCGTCACCATCGAACAATTACTGCAACATCGCGCCGGCCTCTCCACCCGGCCACCGGCGGCGGCTTGGGCGGCACTCCGCACGTCGCGCCAGCCACTCCCCCAACAGCGCCGGGACTTTCTTCGGGCGGTCCTGCAGCAGAAACCCGAGGCGGCCCCCGGAACGAAAATGATTTATTCCAACCAGGGTTACGTGGTCGCCGGAGCCATGCTGGAAAAGTTGACGGGCCAGTCCTGGGAACAACTCATCACCGAAAAACTATTCCGCCCGCTGCACCTGGACACGGCAGGTTTTGGCCCGCCAGAGACCGTGGGTCAGGTGAGTCAACCTTGGGGACATTTGCGCAATGCCGATGGCGTCCACCCCAGCCAGGAGGACAATCCACCTGCGCTGGGGCCCGCGGGCACCGTTCATTGTTCCCTTGATGATTTGGCCCGGTTCGTCATCGCGCATCTCGACGGTGAAAATGGTGGCGGCATTCTGTCATCACATACCTTCAAACGACTACATACGCCGCCGACGGGCGGCGATTACGCTGCGGGCTGGGGGGTGGCCCGCCGGACTTGGGCGGGCGGAGTGGCGCTCACGCACCAGGGGTCCAACACATTTTGGTTCGTGGTCATGTGGCTTGCCCCCAAAAAGCATTTTGCCGTCATCGCCGCCACCAACATTGCCGGACCGGAAGCCGAGCGGGGTTGTGACGAAGCTGTCCAGGCCATGATCCAGCAGTGGCTCAGCGCGCCACGCGCATTTTGAGATTTTGCCTCGACAAGCGCTCTGGAAATTTCCCACTGTTGACCTGCGGCATCGCCGGTTGCCTGTCCCGCACAACAACCGGGAACCGCGGCAAAATGGCCATCATCTCTTTGCGTCACGGTTGTCAAGCCAGGCTGGTTCAAAGTTCAGCACGGCAACTTGCGCCCGGAGAACCGCCCTCCCGGCGTGCGCTTTCCCGCCGCCTGGAGTCTCCCCGGTCACCCGCCTTTCCACGCTCCACCTCTGATTCAATTTTATGTCCATGTTCAAAATCATCCTGTTGAAACTCGCCATCGCGGTCGCCTTCGCCGTCACCATTTACGCGCTTTGAAATGCGGTCTTTCCGTTACCTGACCGATCCGCTCTTCCTGCTGGGATGCGGCGCGTACGCGCTGAATCGCTGGATTCTGAAATCCCATTGGCACACGGGATTTTTCCATTCGTACTTCAATGATCTCTGGCTGATTCCCTGCGCCCTGCCACTGGTCTTGCGGGTGCAAAGCGGGTGCAAATTGCGGCCGCGGGAAAAACCGCCGCAACCGGGGGAAATCCTGATGCACGTGCTCTTGTGGTCGGTTTGGTTTGAGGGGCTGGCGCCGCTGCTCTGGACGCACAGCACGGCCGACCTGGGGGATGTACTGGCCTACGGCACCGGCGGACTTCTTGCCGGCCTCTGGTGGCGTTACGCTTATCGGCCGGCGCCGGCCGCATGAACTTCAACCGGCTGGCGCCATTTTATCAAACGCTGGAATCCGTGTGCGCCGGAAAGAAAATGCACCGCTGCCGGGTTGCGTTTCTTGAGGCCCTCCCGGCCGCCGAGCACGTGCTGCTGCTCGGTGAAGGACCGGGGCGCAGTCTGCTTGAATATGGTCAGCGCTTTCCTGCCGCCCGCCTCACTTGTGTGGATGGGAGCGCGGCGATGCTCGACCGGGCCCGCCGGCAGGGCCGCCATTTGAGCGCGTTCAGGGCGCGCGTCCATTTCGTTCATGCCGACCTGGAAAACTGGCTGCCGCCCGAATCCCGCTACGACCTGGTCGTCACTCATTTCTTCCTGGACTGTTTCCGACGCGAGCAGCTACCTCCGCTGATTCGCAAAATCGCCCGGGCCGCCCGGCCGGCGGCCAACTGGCTTGTGGCTGATTTTCAACTGGCCGCCTCCGGCTGGAAGCGTTTGCGCAGCCGGTTGATCTTATGGGGGCTCTACCAATTTTTCCGTGTCACCACCCGATTGCCGGCACGGAGCCTGACCAATCCCGATCCATTTCTGCAGGCAGCCGGGTTCCACCTCGTTCACCGGAAGGAAACTGAGTGGCAATTGCTGCGGAGCGACTGGTGGCAACGCTCCAGCCACAGTCCCGTTGACGTGCCGTCGCCCCGGTGAACGTGACGTCCCGCCGTCCCACCGGCCGGGCTCCCGGCGCCACGACAATCCGCCGTTCAGCTTCCCGTTTTCAACTCCACCACATCATGCGGGGCCGCCTCCTTCATGCCGGCGGGGCTCACCCGGATGAAGCGGGCCCGGGCACGCAACTGTTGCAAATTCGCCGCGCCGACATAGCCCATGCCGGATTGGATTCCACCGACGAGCTGGCTCAACACCCGGTCCACCGACCCCACCACCTCCTTGAGGGCTTCAATGCCCTCCGCCGCGACTTTCTGGGTGGGATTTTTGTCGTGGCCGTAGCGCGCGGCCGAACCGGCGCGCATTGCGGCAAGGCTGCCCATGCCGCGGTATTGTTTGTAAATCTTGCCGCTGATCTCCATGACTTCACCCGGAGCCTCCCGGCATCCCGCCAAAATCCCGCCGCAGATCACCGCATCCGCCAGGGTCAGCGCTTTGACCAAATCCCCGCTCTTGGTGATGCCGCCATCGGCAAGGATCGCCACCCCCTTGCGGGCGGCCGCCCGTGACGCAACGTACAGCGCAGTCATCTGTGGAATTCCGACGCCGGCGACAATGCGCGTGGTGCAGATGGACCCCGGTCCCTGCCCGACCTTGATGGCGTTGGCGCCGCACTCGGCCAGGTATTCCACACCCGCTCCGCTGGTCACGTTTCCGGCGATGATGGGCAGCTGCTTGAACTCTGACCGCAAAAATTTCACCGTCTCCCCCACCCCCCTGCTGTGCCCGTGTGCCGTGGAAACGGCCACCGCATCCACTCCGCGTTCCACCAGGCTCCCCACGTGCGCCGCAATCCGGTCCCGGTCCAGTTCGCCAAACGCATTGCGGGTGGCGCTCACCGCCGCGCCGCAGACCAGCCGGAATTGCGCGTCGCGCGCCGGACGGAACTGCGCCTTTTTTTCCTGGGTGATCCGCTCGATGTCGTTCATGGTGAACAGGCCGTGCAACTGGTCGTTGTCGTCCACCACCAGCAATTTGTGCAGTCCCGGCCGCTCGGTGAAAAACTTGTCCGCCCGCGCGATCGGATCCTTGCCCAGCTCCTTCTTGTTGATGGTCTGGACCTGGGAACGGGGCGTCATCGCTTCCGCCACCTTGCGCTTCGCGTAACGCGGCTTGACCACATGCCCCGACAACAGTCCGACCAGCACCCCCTTCTCATTCACCACGGGGAAGGTGCTGAACCCGAATTTGCGTTCATCCACCATCTGCACCACGTCGCCGACGAATTGATCCGGCGCAACCTTGATGGGGTCGGGGATCATGCCGGGCACGTGGTATTTGACCCGGCTGAGCTCGGAGAGCTGCTGGCGTTCGGTCATGTTGTAGTGAATCAGGCCCATGCCGCCGTTCAACGCCATGGCCGTGGCCATGCGCGATTCGGTGACGGTATCCATGTCCGCGGAGATGATGGGCACGTGCAACTGCAGCGATTCGGCGAGCTGCGTCTTCAGATCCGTGTCCCGGGGCAAAATTTCCGAATACAGGGTCGCCAGGGTGAGATCGTCAAAGGTCAACCCCGTGTGCCCCTGGGACAGGAAGAAATCATCCGCATTTTGGTAGAATTGGGAGTCGAGGTTTCGCGGTTGCGCTGCCATGACCGAGCATGGAAAAAACCTCCGGTTCTGGCAAGTTGAAACAAAGTTTGGCTGAACGGCCGAAAAACCCGCCCCCTCCGCGCCTCACCCCCAACTGGTCGCCAACCAGAACAGCCCCACGCCCACCGCCACGACCGCTGCCGTGCCCATCAGGCTGCGATACGCTTTCAGCGCCGTGCCACCGAAGCGGGTCGTCAGCCACCCGACGCCCCAGGAGAACAACCCCATCGCCAGCACGGTGCCGGCGCCAAACCCGACCAGATACATCACCGCCTCCAACCGGGTTTGGAACGCGAGCGCCGGAAGCACCCCGAGAAAATGCGAACTGCCCGCCAACCCGTGCAGCGTGCCGATGCCGAACGCGGCGTGGGCATGCAAGTGATCCGCCTCCACGGAGTGGCCGGCGCCGGGCGCATGCGAATGCAAGTGGACATGCGTTTCCCCGTCATGCTGGTGTTCGTGAGTGTGCAGATGGTTTTTCAGGGCGAGGCGCAATGCCCACAACCCAATGCCGATCAGCATGACGCCCACCAGCCGCTCGCCCCAGATGGACAGCCGTTCGACGGGAATGAGGTCGCGCAACCAGAGCGACAACCCGCCGATGACCGCCACGCCGGCCGAGTGCCCCAAGCCCCAGCGAACCCCCGGCCCCCACGCCCGTTGGGGCCGCTGAACTGCCAGCGGCCCGATCGCCGCAAGGTGATCCGGACCACTCCAGACGTGAATCGTCCCGGCAGCCAATCCACCCAAACCCGCTAAAAGTACGAGCCCGATCAAGCGGGAAAAGTTTGCCCGCCCCGGTCGAGAAAGGCAAAGCAAACCGGGCCGGAACGCCCGGGACTTCAAGCCTCAGACGGAGTGCTGTCGTCGGGGCAGCGCATCTGGATCAAATGCGTCAGCGCTTTCACCGCCAGTTCAATGGGGAGGATCGGCTTGACAATCCAGTCACTGTCCGTGGTCCCGGCCGCCTTGGCGCGGGATTCAAAATCCACATAGGACGTGATATAGACCACGGGCAGGTTCGCCCGGCCGGGCAGTTCGCGCAATTTGCGACACAACTCAAAGCCGTTCAATTGCGGCAATTCGACATCCAGCAAGGCAAGATCAAAGGGTTGCTGTGCCATCAAGTGCAGGGCGGCCGCGGGCTGGGTCACCGCCTCGCCGGTGATGTCTGCCCGGCGCAACGCCGCCAGTACGACTTCGTTGGCCGTGGGGTCGTCATCCACGGTCAACACCATCCCCAGCCGGGTGGGGATGGCGCGGTGCTCCGCGGCGTGCCGGATCAATCGCCCCAGCAAGCCCACCGCGGCGGTAACGGTGCGGGTGGTGGAGACGTTGATGAGCTGTGGTTTCTCAAGGAGTTCCAGCAACAAGGCTTCGAGGGCGCTGCTCAACCGCGCGAGACAGGGCAAACCGGCCAGTCCGGCCGAACCGCCCAGCCGATGCACCCGCCCGGCCAGATCGCTCAAGCTGCCGGTGCGCGCGGCGAGCGCGGCGTCGCGCCCAAATTCCTCCGCCAACGCGCGCAAGGTTGCGTTTTCGGCGACAAGTTTTTCGAGGAAATTGACGCGAAATGTTTCGGCATCGGAAGGACGTCCGGCAGGGGACGTTTCCGCCCGCGGTGGGGTGGCGGAGGTGGCCGGCCCGGGCGCGGATGGTTCCCGCAACATTTCCGCGGCCAATTGGAGTATTTTGGCGGGCGTATAATCCCCCTTCACGATCGCGCGGCTGATCCCAAGCGCATTGACCTCCCGCGCCTGCTCGCTCATGAACGCATTCGTCCAAACGGCAACCGGAATCCGGGCCAGGGCCGGTTTGCCTCGAATGAACTTCAGCACGTCTGCGCCTGAAAGCCGGGGCATCATCAGGTCCAAAATGATCAGATCGGGAGCCTCCTCGCCCAGCCGTTTGATTGCCAGCAATCCATCCGTGGCCGTGTCCACGCGGTACCCTCCGTTCACCAGGGTTTTCCGGTACAATTCCAGCACCAACGGATCGTCGTCCACCAGCAGAATTTTTTTTGTCGTCATGGAGTCACGCGAGCACCGGCAGGGCCGGCAGATAAACGGTAAACGTGGTGCCCGTGCCGGGCACGGTTTTGACGTGCAGCAGGCCGTTGCCCTCCTTGACCAGACGCAACACAATGTTCAGGCCGAGACCCGTGCCCTGGCGCACGTCCTTGGTGCTGAAGCGCGGCTCGAAAATCCGCGGTAAAATCTCCAGCGGAATCCCCGGTCCATCATCGCTCACCGTCAACTGCACCAGCGGCGGAATATTTTGAAAATTCTCCACGTTCAGCAACCGCTCGCCCGGCGCGTCCTTGAATTGTCCGAGCGCCAACGGCGCCGCGAGGACGGTCCCCGAGACACGAACCCGGTGCGCCTGCGGCGTCGCCTGCAGCGCATTCACCGTCAGGTTCTGCAACAACTGGATCAAATCCGTGCCGTTCATTTTTACGGCCAGGTCCTGCCCCAAGGGCTGCACCGCCAATTCGTTGCCCCGGAGGCTCGGGTGCACCTGCAGCAACTGTTCGAAATCGCCAAGCAGCTGGTTGACGCCAATTTGCGAAAACGCATCCGGGCGCCGCCGCAGAAAACTGAGATAGCGCCGGGCAATTTCGACGCAATTGGTCACCTGGCGGGTGACAATGCCCAGCCGTTCCTTGACGAATGCCAGGTTCGCGGCGTCCAGCGCCGCCTCCGGCCCGAGGCGCTGGTGGATGAGCTGCAACGAACCCGAAATCACCGTCAGCGGGTTATTGATGTCGTGGATGATGCTGGCGTAAATTTCGTTCCGCGCCTGGGCGATCTGGCCCTCCACTTTTTCGCGCTGCAATTCCTCATACAATTGCTGCAGTTTCTCGTTGTTATTCAGAATCACCGTGTCCAGCGTCCGCCGCTGCATGGCGTTCGTCACGGCGGCGCGCATGTCGGCCAGGTCAAAGGGTTTGTTGAGGTAATCGCAGGCCCGCAGTTTGAGGGCGCGCCGGATGGTATCCGTGGTTTCAAAGGCCGTCATCATGATGGCCTCAATGGTGGGATCAATGAATTTGATCCGCTGGAGCACATCCACGCCGGACATTCCCTGCATCCGAATATCCAGAATGGCCACGTCCACCCTCTCCCGTTGAACAATCTCGATGGCCGCCGGGCCGTCCTCCGCCAGATGAACTGTATACTCGTCCTTGAAGGCGACCCGCAAAGCGGTGCGCGGGCCGGCTTCATCGTCCACAATGAGCAGCGTCCCGCGCTTGCGCGGCATCGCATGTTCTCCTGCGGCATCAGCCATTGTTCGCTCTCATCCGGCAATTCGCCCGCTGCGGTTCCGCTTCCGTCCACGCCCCGACGGCGACCGCGGCAGCATCGTAGCGGCGCTGTTTGCGAGGACAAGCCGGAAAAACGGAGCTTTGCTGCCGGCCGCACCCGCACCCCCCAGCAGGGCCGCTGCTTCACTCGCCAATGAAATGCAGACTGACCTTCCGGACGTGCGGCGCGGAGCGGTGTTCCCAAACGTAGATTCCCTGCCAGGTCCCCAGGGTCAGTCGGCCCTGCTGCACCGGCACCCCCAGAGTTACTGCCGTCAAGGCCGTGCGAATGTGCGCCGGCATGTCGTCCGGCCCCTCGCAATGATGCCTGAACCGCCGATCCCCATCCGGCACGAGCCGCTGGAAAAAATTCTCCAGATCCGTCCGCACGTCCGGGTCGGCATTTTCCTGGATCAGCAACGAAGCGGAAGTGTGGCGCAATTGCAGCGTCACCAGCCCGTTTTGAAATCCCCCGGTGCCGATCCAATCGGCCACCGCGCGGGTGATCTCGTATCCGCCACGCCCGCTGGTTGTGAGCTGCAACTCGTGAAACGCCTGCCGGCTCATGATCAGCGTGTGGCGCCGCCCCCGCTGGCCGCAACCTTGTGCTCAAAGAGCTTCTCCAAATCGGCATTGCGCGGCTGCCCCGCTTTCACGGCTTGCTCGTAGTGAAAGCGCGCCAGCGGAATGTTGGGCGGCTCTTCGGAGGCATAAAACACGGCCAGATTGTTTTGGGCGCCGGCGTGCGCGGGATTCAGCGTGATGGCTCTCCGGAAGGCCTGCTCCGCCGGCCCGCGCAGACCTTTCTGGCTGAGGGTCACACCGAGGTAATTTTGGATGTCGGCATTCTGGGGATTCAGCTTTGCCGCCCGGTTCAACGCCGTAATGGCCGCGTCATAGTCCTGCTCCCGGAACTTCAAATATCCGAGCAGCTGGTTCGCATGCGGATGATCCGCGGCGAGCGCCAGGGCCTGATGCAAATGCGCCTCCGCCTCGGGCAGGCGCCCCATTTCGATTTGGATCGCCGCCAGGTTCGCCAGCGTGTTCGGATTGTTTTCGTCCTGACGCAGGATCGTCAGATAATCTGCCTCCGCCTGTGCGTATTGTTTCGAAGCGAACGATTGCTGCGCGCGGGCGGCCAGTGCCATGGTGCTGCCCGGCGCTTCCTGGCCCGCGCCGGAAGCGGGGCCGGGCCGGCTGGGCGCAGTGGCGGGCCACGGGGTCAGCGACGATTCCGACCGCGGCGCCGTCATCAAGGCCAGTTCCGCGGCGGAGTAAGGGACGGCTTTGGCCTCAAAGACTTCAAGCCGCGCTTTCAAATTCTCCACCTCCCGGGTTAACTGGTTTACTTGGGCCACCAATTGTTGCGTGCGGGCGGTTTCCCTGCCGCCCTGGTTGCGCCGTTCCAGAGCCTTGTACAGTTCGTCGCGCTGCCGCTCCAGTTCCTTGATCTGCTCCGCGGCGCTGCCCTGGGGCACCAGCTCCGACTTCGCCACCGGCGGCGCCGGCCTGGTCCGGGCGGCAACCAGCCGCGTTTCCAACGCGGCCTTTTCGAGTCGCATCACTTCCGCATCCGAATTCAACGCGGCAATCCGCGCCTGGGCTTCCGCCAATTGTCGGGCCAACTCCGTCCTGCCGGAGTCGGGGACTCCGGCCGCGGCAGCCTTGACCTCGGCCAGCTGATTTTTCAGCAGTTCATTTTCGGCACGCAGCGCCGCCAGGGAATCGGATGCCGCCGGCGCGCCATGAGGCTTCTCCTGCGCGAGGCCGGCTTTCAACAGCTCATTTTCCTTGAGCAAGGCCTGGATGCGCGCCTGGGCCTTGGCGAGTTCGCCAGGATCAATTGCCGCCGGCCGGGTGCTGAAGGCTTCCTTTAACTTGGCCTCCAGAATCGTCTTCTCCGCCTGCAACCGATGCACGGTCCCCTGCAGCGCGGCAATCTCCTGCCGCAAGGCGGCACCGTCCGGAATCCCGGCTCCGGTTGGTCCCGATTCCAGAGAAACCGTTCGATTGGTGCCGCCGCCGGCCCGGAAGCTGGCCGTGTTGGTCGTCATCGTGCCGCCGGCGCCCGGCGTGGTTCGGGCGATTGCTGCAATGCGGTTTTCCAGGTACTTGATGCGAAAGTTCACCACTTTGGGATTCCAGCCGGGATAAACGTTCTGAATCTGGCTCAAGGCTGTCTGTGCCGCCAGGTATTTGGCCAGGGCGTTTGGTTCGTCGCCCGAGGTCCGCAACGCCTCGGCTTCCTGGATGAGATTGTACACCCGGACGTATTGCTCCTCGACTGATTGTGCCCGCGCCCATCCCAGCATTCCCAGGCAGCAGAGCCACCAAACACAAACACGCTTCATGCCGACAAGTTAATGAACCCGATGTTGCTTTGGCAATGTTGGCGTGCGGAAATTGACAGGCGCGCGGCGGTCATGCTAGCGTCCCCGCCGTCAATGGCCTCAGTTATGAGTTTGATGCTGAACCAACATGTTCTGGTGTTGAACCGGTTGTGGCAGGCGGTCAACATCTGCACGGCCCGGCGCGCATTGGCGCTGCTCTTTCAGGGTCACGCCCAGGTGGTGCTCAACCACGCGGACGGCTCGTTCCAAACCTACAACTTTTCCGCCTGGCAGGATTTCTCGGAGCAGGAACCCCATCCCGAATCCATCCAGGCGGTTTCGTTCCGGATCCGCCTGCCGCGCGTCATCCTGCTGCTGGCGTACGACCGGATGCCCAAGAAGGAGGTGAAGTTCACCCGGCATAACATCTTCGAGCGGGATCGCAACACCTGCCAGTACTGCGGCAAAGTTTTCGACCGCAAAGACCTCAACCTGGATCACGTCATTCCCCGGGATCGCGGCGGCCCCACCAGCTGGGAAAACATTGTCTGTTCGTGCATCGAATGCAATACGCGCAAGGCCAATCACGCACCGCACGAAGTGGGCATGCGGCTCATCAAGAAGCCGAAACGCCCCAAATGGCGGCCCTTCGTCCAGATCAACTTCAGCCTGCACCAGCACGACAGCTGGAAGCACTTTGTCAACCTGGCCTATTGGAACGTGGAACTGGGTGAAGATGTGGAATGACCCCAGCGGCGGGCGGCCGCCGGAACGGGTGCTGCCGCCTTGCCTTGCGCGGCCAACGCCTCTATGGCGCCCGCATCGGCGCGTCCGCGGTGTTCACCTCCCGGATTTTAATGGCCCGATAAGCCGCACTGGTGTCCCAGGAACACAAGCCAAACGGCTTGGACAACATGATTTCACCGAAGCGCACTTCAAACCCGCGCCCGGCAATCGGCAGGTCCACCACTTTCTTTTGCTCAATCCAGGCCTCGATCTTTTGTTCCGTCACCCGCAACCGGATGCGATACCAGCGCCCGGTTTCAAAGCTGATGTAGTGGGTCGTTTCATTCTCGGAGGCATTGTTCCCATCCACATTGGAAAGACCGACGATGCCGCCGCCCCAGCCCCCGACAATCAGACTGCAATGCATGTCCCGAACCGGAAACGTGAGGCCACAGAAAAAATCTTCGCCGGCAACCCGCATGGCGTCGAAGGCCACTTCGTAATTGAGGGAGGGAATTGGATTGGTCGCGTTCACCCCCACAAACGGTGTCCCTCGTTCGAGCACCAGCAGACCGTTCGTCAGATAAACGCGTCCCCCCTCATCAAACGGGGTCTGCCGCCAACCTTGCAAGGATTGGCCGTCAAAAAGATCGCGCCACGCGCCCGGTCCGAACGGCTGCACCGGCTGGGCCGCCGCCAGGCTCAACAGGGCGGCTTCGGCCGGCGGGGCGGTGACTTCGGGTAACGGCGGACGCGGTTCGCCGGGCAATACCGGCGCCGCGGCGTAGCGCTGGCGCGCGCAACCTCCCAAGATTGTCAGCGCCAGGACTCCGGTCATAAAATAGCAGCGGTTCATTGCAATCATCACTCGTATTGAATTCTCCCTCCATGCGCCATCCGAAAATCCGCAATTTTCCGCCCGCCCCCCTTCCGGGGTTTCTGGTTGAGCACCCCGATGGCTGTACGCTGACCATCCGTTTGCAACCGCGCGCCTCCAGAAATGAAATCCTCCCCGGCCCCGGTCCGGAACTCCGCATCCGGGTCACTGCGCCACCGGTGGACGCCGCTGCGAACGAAGCCTTGTTGCGACTGCTGGCGGACACCCTGGCCTGGCCACGGGGCAAAGTGGAACTGCGCCGCGGCCACACCTCGCGGCTCAAGATGGTCAAAATTCACGGCCTTGCGGCGGGCGAATTGGTGCGACGCCTCCCGGCGTGAGCCTCATGTCCGCAAAGCCGCCCCGTCCGGTCCCGCGGGCGTTCGTGGAATCAGACTTGGCGCAGTTCCGCCCGCTTGCTTTACTCCGCAGGCCTTGAATTTTTGGCCGCACCAATTTGAACCCACGGGAACGCACACTCCGTGGCTGTTTCTGGGAATCTTCATTGCGGCCTCCCTGCTGATGATCTGGCGGCTGGAGGCGCTCAGCGCGAACGGTTTCGAGGGCACGGTACTCGGCACGTTGATCATGCCGTATTGCTCCGGCGCCGGAAATCTGCTGTTCACCTTTATCATCGCCAAAAATCAAGGGCCGGGCGCGGAAGTGATGACCAACGCCCTGGTCAACAACCTCACCAACCTGACCCTGCTGATCGGGTTGCCCGTCTTGCTGTGGCCACCGCCCACCGCCGCGGGCCCGCGCGCGCGCCCGGGCCGATCCAGACGGAAACCGACGGCGGTCCGGATGGCAGCGGGGCTGAATCGGTTGTCGGTGCTGTTGACGTTGCTGGCGCTGTTGTTTTTCACGGGCGCCACCTGGGCGCTGGGGCGCGACGGGCGGCTCACGTTCAACGAGGGTTTGGTGCTCGTGGGTCTGTTTCTGTTTTGGCAGACCTTTCATGTTTTTGAAGTTTTGAAACGACAGGTTGGCGGCGGCCGGAAAGCCCTCACTTGGTCCGTGAGCGGGGAGCTGGTGCTGCTCGGCCTCGCCACCTACGCCTCCTACGTCAGCATTGACGGTCTGGTGAACTGGTTGAACACCCGCCCCGCCGGGTTTCTCAGCCGCGCCAACCTGGGCTGGTTGAGCGGCTGGCTGACGGTGCTGCCCAATGCGTTCCTGGCGCTGTATTACGGCTGGCGGCGCAAGCCGGAAGTGGTGTTTACTTCCCAGATTGGCGATGGCCACATCTGCATTCCGCTCTGCATCGGCATTTATGCCCTGTTCCGGCCTCTCGACCTGCCCCCGGTTTTCCTGACCAGCATGTATCTGCTCACCGGCGTCACCGTGGCGCAACTGTTCTTCATCGGCGCGCTCGGACGCTTGCCGCGTTGGGTGGGCGGGGGCCTCATCCTGGCGTATGGCTATTTTGTGCAGCAGGGCCTGCTGAACTGATCCGTTCCATTCGGCGCGGTTGCCGTTGCGGCGCAGATTTTTTCGCTCAAATCCGCAAACGGAATTTGAGCGCTCAACCAGCGGGGATTGCGGGCGATCTCCTCCATGGAGATGCGGGTGTTGTTGCAGATCAAGTACACGTCGTTCCCCAGCGCCATGAACGCCTCAAACGAGGTGCCGTATCCGTGCCGCTCAAATTCAAAATCGCCGGGGCGATGCCGGCCACTGAACAAGGACTCCCGGAGCGTGCCCAGATCGCGCATGAAGTTCTGCCGGAATTCATAATGCCGCGGCCCAAAATAGTGCAGGATGCGCGGGGCCGGTCCCTGCAGTGAAATGACCACCCATTCGTCGAACACCGTGTCGCCATAGTGCGAATCCATTTGCGCGGCACAAAACCGGACCGCCGTCATCAAGTCATCCAAATTCAGTGATTGTTTCATTGCGCCAGCTGCGGACTGCAACACATTCAATGCCAGCAGCGCGAAGGAAGTGGATGCGGCCGCTTTGCGCCGGATTCCGGGAAAATTGCGGGTGCGGGCCGGCAAAGGCGGCCCCGCCAGTCTTGTTGCCTGGAGGGGGTGCCCATTTTTGAGCTTCGCTTCAGCCGGGATTGGTTTACGCTCGCGCCGTCAATGCTGCCAAAATTCCGGCCATCTCGTTTGCCCATCCCGGTGGAACGGCCGCTCGAACAGCGGTTGCATCAAGGCGCCGGCTGGGCGGCAACCGGCCTGAGCCTGTTGAGTTTCCTCGTGCTGGTCTGGCAGATGCTCCCGGCCGGAACGCTCGTCCCCACCGGCGGCGGGAGCTGCGCCGTGTTTCTCATCGCGACCGCGCTGGGCACGTTGCTCACGCAATCCCGGCAAATCCCCGGGTTCAAAGTGCTGTGGGCCGCCCTCATCATTGGCCTGGGCGGCGGCGCCGCCCATTGGATCGGCGCGGCCACGAACCTGCCGTTCGGTCCGCTCATTTTCAGCGAGCACAGCGGGCCGAAAATCGCGGGGAAATTGAGCTGGGCCATGCCCTGGCTTTGGATCATTGTCCTTCTGAACGCGCGAGGGGTCGCCCGGCTCATGCTGCGACCCTGGCGCAAAACCCGGCCCTACGGGTTTTGGGTGATCGGAATTACGACGGTGCTGGTCACACTGCTGGTGACCGCACTCGACCCGTTCGCCACCCGCGTGGGTCAGTACTGGCTTTGGCTGCCGACCCGGTTTCCGGTCACGTGGTTCAACATGCCGTGGTCAAACGCGCTGGGCTGGGCGCTGATCACGCTGTTGCTACTGGCCTTTGTCACGCCATTGCTGGTCAACCGCAGTTCCCGCGCGCGCAAATTGCCGCCGAATTATCAGCCGTTGCTCGTTTGGGGGCTGCTCCTGATCCTGTGCGCCCTCGGCGCCGGAATCGGCCGGCTCTGGACGGCGCTGGGGTTCGATGTGCTGCTGCTGCTCCTTACAACCCACTTCGCCGTCCGGGGCGCGCGCTGGTGAGAGATTCCAGCCGCCGGACGGCGCATCGCCTCCCGCCGGAAACGCCGTGGCCCCGGCCCGCTCAGGGCGCGGCCGTGTCGGACAGCGGCTGCCGCGTCACGCGGAGGCGGCTCACGAGCGTTCCGTTCATCGCTTCCACACGCAAATCACAATTGCCGGCCGTCAGGCGATCCCCCACCTTCGCAAATCCGGCCAGCTTGTGTGTCACCCATCCGCTCGTCGTTGTAATCCCCTCCGTGTGCAGATCGCATCCCACCAGTTCCTCCAGTTCATGCAGCGGCAATGTCCCGTCGGCTTCCCACTCATTTTCCGCCACCGCCACCAACAGCGGTTTCTCCTGGTCGAACTCATCCTGAATCTGGCCGATCAGTTCCTCCACGATGTTTTCCATGGTCACCAACCCCAGGGTACCGCCGTATTCATCCACCACGATGGCCAGGTGCAGCCGGCGTTCCTGGAACAGCTGCAACACCCGCTCCAGACGGGCCGTTTCAGGGATGTAAACAATCTTGCGCGCCACGGAGCGCAAATCGGCCCCGCTGCGGGCCTTGAGGCGGGCCGCGTACAGATCCTTGATGTGGACCGCCCCCAGGGTGCGGTCCAGATTGCCCGCTTCGCATAATGGAAAACGGGAGTAACGCGACTTTTCGGCCACCCCCAGACATTCGGCCATGGACGCCTCCGTATCCAGGACCGTGATCTCCTTCCGCGGCCGCATCACGTCACGCGCCACGCGATGCCGCAGGTCAATGGCGTTTTGCAAAATGGCGCGGCTGAATGGTGACGCGCCGGTCTGTCGTTGCGCCGAGGCGATCACCAGCCGCAGCTCATCCTCCGTCTGCACCCCCTCGCTTTCATGGGCGGGTTCCAAACCGATGCTGCGCAACAGCCACAGGGCGCTCTCGTTCAAAAACCAGATGAACGGATACATCACCAGATAGAACCAGCGCATGGGAAAAGCCACCCACAACGCCGTCGGCAGCGCCCGGCGGATGGCCATGGATTTCGGGGACATTTCCCCGGCCACGATGTGCAGGAAGGTGATCACGCTGAATCCCACGACGATGGAAATTGTGTGCTGCAACTCCTGGCTCTGCAGGTCCAGCAGTTGGAAGACCGGACGCAGCAACTCGGCGAAGACCGGCTCGCCAATCCAGCCCAGCCCAAGACTGGCCAGCGTGATCCCCAGCTGGCAGGCGCTCAAATATTCGTCGAGATGCCGGACCAGGTGCAACGCCATTCGCGCGCGCCGGTTCCCCCGGGCGGCGAGGGGCTCGATCTGGGTGGCCCGCACCTTCACCAGGGCGAATTCCGTGGCCACGAAAAAGCCGTTCAAAAAAACCAGAAACACCACGGCCAGCAGCTTCAACGCGATTGCCATGAACAATTCCCAGGACATCAGAACTGCACCTCGCCAAAAATGGTTTTCAGGATGTCGTCCAGTCCCACAATCCCCGTTTCCCGGCCGTCCGGGCCCAACACGATGGCCAGACGCTGGCCGCCGCGTTGCATCCGTTCCAGCGCGACGTCCAGGCGAATATCCTCCGGCAGAAACAACCCGGGCGTCAGCCACGCGCCCACCGGCGTTTGCCCGTCGAGGTCCGTGTGGTAAATCAGGTCGTCCACATTCACCACTCCGGCAACGCGCCGGACGCCGTCCCGCTCCGCCCACACCGGAAACCGGGTGAAGCCGCTGGCGCGCGAAGCGGCCAGGGCTTCCACCACCGAATCCGCGGCGGAAATGCTCACGGCCTCGGACAAGGGCCGCATGACCTGGCGCACGGCCACGTTCTCCAAATCCAGCACCCGCGAGATCATCACGCGTTCATCCGAGGTGAACACCTGCTCCGATTCCTGGGTGGCGGCGCGCAGCTCCTCGCGATTGCCGAAGAGACGCCGGGAAAACCGGCGGCCGCCAGTCCACCGCAACAATTGATGCGCCACCCACTCGACCAACATCACCAGGGGGCGCAGTCCGATGTGCAGCACGCGAAACGGCCGCGCCAGCCACAGGCACAGGCGATTGGGGTAAAGCCGGAACAGGATTTTCGGCAGCAAATCGAAGAACGTGTAGAACACCAGCACCGCCACCAGGAACCAGCACCAGAACCAGCCGGAGCGCAGGGCCACCCGGTGGTGCAGCACCGCGAAAAAACTGCCGAGGGCGACAAAATTGAACAACGTGTTGCCCACCACGATTGTCCACAGAAAGTTCTCCGGATTTTCCAAAAACTGATGCAGCAGCCGCGCGGAGACATCCCCGGTGCGGGTCAGCCGGCGCACGCGCAGCCGGCTGAGCGCAAACACCCCCGCCTCCATGCCCGAGAGGAGAAACGAAACTCCCAGGCAGAACGCCAGGCCGATGAGGCTGAGCAGATTGATTTCCATCTATTTCGTCACCTCGACAAGAAGCTCCCGAACGCGCCGGTCATCCACCGTCTTGGCCGTGAGTTGGAGCCCCCGCACCACCACGGACTCGGTCGCCGCCGGCACCACGCCCAGCAGATGCACCAGCCAGCCGCCCATCGTTTCCACCCCGGGCACGTCGGGCAGAGCCGGAAATTCACGACGAAAATCATCCATGCGCATCGTGCCGTTCACCCGCCAGCGCCCCGCGCCCAATTTCTCCATCACAAACCCGGGCGTCTCGACCTCGCGATAAAACTTGCCCACCAGCTCCGCCAGGATGTCGCTCATGGTCACGACGCCCGCCACGCTGCCAAACTCATCCACGACGATCGCCATGCCGCGCCCCTGCCGTTGCAGGCTTTTGAACAAGTGCAGCAAATTCATCGTTTCCGGCACGAACGAGGGGAACTCGATGGCGTCCGCGAGATCGGCATTCGGATCCAGCAACAGGGTGCGCGTGTTCAAAATTCCGACGATGGTGTCGGGGGACTCGTCGTACAGGGGCAGACGCCGGTGATGGAAACGGCGCGCCGCCGCCACCATTTCCTCAATCGAAAGATCATCTGGAATCGCGGCCAGTCGCGTGCGCGGTTGCATGACGTCCTTCACCGTGTGACGATCCAGATTGACGATTTGCAGGATGATGTCCCGCGCCGAGCGGGCCAGGTTGCCTTGTTGAAAGGCAAAATTCACCAACTCCTGGTAATCCGCATCTGTCAACGCGAGCTGCGGCTGGACATGCGAGGGGACGACGGCTGCGATGATGGCGCGATCCACGCGTTGGGCGACGCGATGGAGCGGCTGGGTGAGGCGTTGCACCACCAACAGCGGCATGGCGATCCGGCACGCCCAAACCTCGGGGCGATGCACGGCCAGAATTTTCGGCACGACTTCCCCCACGAACAACACCAGGACCAGGACCACCCCCAAAGCCAGCCACAGAGGCCAATGCCCGGCCAGTCCCAGCCAAAGGCCCATTGCCAGAATCGCCGCGTTGGCCACGGTGTTGCCCAAAACCATTGTGGCCAGCAAATCCTGCGGGTGCTCCAGCAATTGCGCCACTTGCGCGCCCCGGCGGCCCTGATGCTCCGCCAGCGAGCGCACCTGCCACTTGTTGAGCGAGAACAGCGAAGTCTCCGACAACGCAAAAAAGAAGCCCATCCCGGTCCAACCCGGGATCATCAACAGGGCCGCAATCTCGGCAGTTTCCACGCAGAAAGCATGGAAAAATCAGGGCGCCGTTGAAAGTTGAAAGTCCACCGCACCCGCCCGGTCAACTTCCCCCTGCGGGCTCGCCCGTTCCCGGCGGCCGCGCAAACGCCCGATCCGAACTCAAGGCTGCCAGTAGGCGCGCCAGTAGTGTTGCGGCCACGCGACGGAATTGGTGATTTCCCAGGTTCCGCCGCTGAGCTGATTGGTGGCTTGATCCGTCCAATGGTCCAAATCGGATGAGGACTGGATGACGTAACGCCCGCCCGGCTGACCGTTCACGCGGAAGCGGAAGGTGCCGGGCACATTCGCGGAAACCACCTCCAGGTGCGGGGCGGCCGGGGTCAACGTGATCAGCGTAAGGGACAACCGGGGAAACTCATGCGTAAAGCTCGCACTCACCCCGGTCAGAAGGTTGGTCGTGAGATCCTGATCCGCCGCCGGTCCGTTCGTGCGCGCCGCTTCGTCATTGGGAATGCCATAGGACCGCACCGTGGCGACACCCGCCGGGTTGTAGCCCGCCAGGGAAATGTTACCGGTCAAATCCGCGGCCAGGGATTTGTTCAACACGAGCAAGGTCAGCGATCCGTTTTCCTGCCTCGCCGCATAGGCGGCAAGCCAGGGATAATCGCTGCTCGCACTCACCAGGCGATCGCCCGGCCGCGCCCAAAGCCGCATCAATTTGGCCGCGTAAAAGGTGGGATGCCGCTGACTCACGCCGTTCACCAAACCCAGATCACCATAGTCGCGCCACCCATACAGGGAGCTGTCAAAATTTCCACCGTGATCCGTGCCGTTCCGCAGGCACCACCAGACGAAGCCTTGAAATTCGGTTTGCAACAAGCGCCCCAAACTATCGGCGTAATACACGCCATTGACCAGACTGGTGGATTGGCGGCCTTGCGCGCCGGAATCGCTGTTGTTTTCGGTGACGACCAGCTCGATGTTGGTGCCGGCGCTGCCGAAGTAATCCTGGATCTGCTGGCGCAGATTCGCCGCGTCGGCCTGCCAATTACCGGTGGATTGCAGGAGCGACACATCACTCACCGCCGAGCCGCCAGGGTTGTCTGGATTCGTCCACTCCGGATAGTGGTGATGAATCAAGTAATCCGGAGTGGCGCCAAGCGCCTTCAACGTCGTCAACAGCACGGGCGTCCAACCGTTATGCGTCGTTCCGGTGCGCGGATTGAGCGCCGGGTGATCCGAGTAGCCATTGGCGTATGCGTCCTCGCCCGGAACAGCCACCACGCCGATTTTAATACCCGGATCCGCCGCTTTCATTTGGGCCATGTATTCCGCCGCGCGCACGGCGTAGGTGTAAGCGTGGTGCGCCAGCGCATTGGTATCCGTTTCCCAGGTGCCGTAACATTCGTTGCCAATCTCCCAATATTTGAAACCGAGTTGATTCGTCACGTTGGCGTGGCGCACCCAGGCGGCGGCTTCCTCGGGCGTGCCACTGCCATAATTCACCACCACGAAAGCCTGGGCGCCGACATTGGTGGTGACGTGGACCATGTCCGAAAAAGAGGCCGCCCACTGCCAGGTGTTGTTCAACGTGACATTGGCGGCCCAATGGTACTCATCTGAAAGCGAACCGCCC
The DNA here is from genome assembly GCA_029573725.1 of Verrucomicrobiota bacterium. Classification (GTDB taxonomy): domain Bacteria; phylum Verrucomicrobiota; class Verrucomicrobiia; order Limisphaerales; family JADLHS01; genus JADLHS01. The sequence continues at coordinate 30,896 of JAKQDQ010000122.1, read as the reverse complement.
GGCATCCGCACTGCAGTTGCGCCCAGTTCTTGCAACAACGCCGTGGTCGTGGCGGCGTAGGGCGGATCGAAATACTGGTCCCACATGGTGAGGTTCACGCCAAAGTGCCGCGCGTCAATGGTGCGGATCGTTTCGGTGGTCGCGACATTGATGTTGACCTGCCCGGGCACCGGCTCGGGATCAAATTGGACATCATCCAGGTAAAACGTTCCGCTCGCACCCGCCGCCGTAAGCCGCAGATTGATCCGATGCAAATTGGTGGCGTTGACGGCTCCGAGTGAACTTAAGGGAATCCGATACTGCTGCCAGGCGTTCGCAGGCAACGCACTCGGAAGCGTGACCGTCGGCCCGACCGACTCATCGGGATAACTAAAATAAACCTGCAACTGTTGTCCTCCCGCCGTCCCACCATGCGCCCAGAAGGAAAAATGCGTGTAACCGTTGAGATGATAGTCCGAATGATAGAACGACGCGGCCTGCCAGGCGTTGGCCGTTACACGAATCGAAAAAGCGCCGGAATGAACGGGGGAAGAGTTGTCCAAACTGCGACTGGCCCAGCTCCAATCCTGAAACCCGTTTTGCAAACTGTCGGTGTAAATGGACCACGGCAACTGGGCGGGCAGAGTCACGGTCGCCAGCCACAGCCCGAGCCAGCCTCCCGCGGCCGCGCGCCAGCCATGTTTCAACTTCAAATATTCCGGTTTGAATGACATCACGCTCAAATTAAATCCTGACCTGAATCGCCAAGACTGACGGCGAGGTCAAGGTGAATTCGCTGTCGGACCGGTCGCCCATTGCCTCTCACGAACAGTTCGATTCCTTGATATCGCCGCCGCCTGGACCCTGTTCTCAAAGGAACGGCCGGGGACGCCTCCGCTTGACGGCCCCAGCCCCATCCAACCCAACCCGATCCAACCTCACTCCGAGACTACGTTTACTTCAGAACTCGTCGCTTCCGGCATGGTTTCGGACGAGGTATTGGTCGCCGTCACCGTCCAGGTGCCGAGGTTGCCGAATTGTATCACCTGCTCCAAAGTTCCATTCACCAAGGAAGCATCCATCGGGAGAATCGCGTACGGATCGGAACTGGTCAGGTGAATCGAACCCGTGGTGGAGCGAGCGATATGAAACGTGTCATCCACGGCATTGATGGTCACGGTGGTGAAGTCGCCAAACAACACCGGCGCCGGCGTGCCGGTCTTGCCTGTGGGAGTGTTGGGAGCATTGGTTTCCCCCGGTAACAACACCTGTAATTGCGTGGCCTTTCGCTTGATCAATCGGAAGAACGCGGCGTTGCCGGCCGGAATCTCGTCTCCGGCCACCAACTGCGCCCGCACTCCGTTCATCGAAAGGACCGGCCCGGTGACGGGATCAGTCCAGGCGGCGGGATTGGCCAGGTTGCCGGCAATCTGGAGATTGAAGCCGGGATCGGGCAACGTCCACATCACCCAACTGGCCGCCGGATCCGTGATCAGGAACACTCCACTGGGTGCAGGCGAGGCCGAGGTGTTCCAAATGTTAGCGGTGTCCAGTTCGGTATCCGTCAGGAAATTTTCCGAATACGGACTGGTGGTGCCCGTGATGGCGAAATCCGCAATCACGAGCGCCTGATTGAAGGCATTCGCATCGTTCGCCTGCAATCCGAGATACACGTAAAATCCGGGGGCCGTCTGCTCGGCGAAGTAATTCACGTTGTATGCGGGCAGCGCCATCGCGGCGGTCGCGCCATTGGGAGCGATCAGGGTGATGGCGGTATCCGAAGTAAATTTGACCTGCCATTGCCCCAGAATCGTGTCACTGGTGACCTGCCCGAGGAAGCCGGATTCCAAATAATTGGGCGTGACTCCATCCCAACTACCGGGAGCGTTGGTGTAAGCGCCGCGTGCTTCCTCGCCTCCGTAATACATCGCTTGTTGGTGATCCTCGTTGACTTTGTATTGGAATTGCATCACCCCGTTGGTGGCGGAACCTTGCAAACGGATTTTGACGCAGTTGGTCGCGTTCCAATCCGGCGCGCTATGCAAATAATCCGGATTGGGCACCAGGAACAGCCACGCTTCGCAATCCACCGAATTGGGGTAACCGGCGATCGTAAACGCATAGGTGACCGGATTTTCCGCGGTGGCCTGCCCCACCCAGCTCAAGCCGTAATCCTGACGGAGCACCACCGATTGGCGATCATACAATCCTCCCGCACTGGTGAAAATGTTGAGTCCTTTCGTCGCTGGCGCAGGCAACCGCACCACGGGCGGCGGCGGTTCGGCCTCCGTGCCGGTTAATATGACGTTATCAATCCAAAACCGCGCCTGGGCGTCATTCTCAATCGCTCCGTTATTATTGACCCATTTGTGAAAAACGATTCCGGTAACGCCGTCAATCTGGCTCTGCGATTTGTTGATGGGAATCTTGATATGCACCCAACCCGCCGCCGCTTCCGCAGGGATGGGAATGTTCCCAATCACCGGCGCCATCTGTCCGCCTGGTCCGCCGCATAACGCCACGTCCAAGTTCACGATTCCTCCCAGACTCCCCTGCCCACTCCGCAGGATGTTCTGCCCCAGTTGATTCGTCGCCTCAGGCGGAATGGTGCTGTAATCATTAAACTGGCCAATGGTTAAATCCGAGGTGTTATCCCATTTGAGGTCGAATTCCAGATTATCATAACTGGAAAAGTTCAGGGTTTCACCGCCATTCCACCACGGATTGCCAAATTTGCATATCCAGGATGTGGTCGGTGTATCCTGCCCCTGGGTCAACACCGTCGTAATCAACAACGCGCCGGGTTCCAGGCCTTCATTCCCGTCCCAAGCAACCTGCCCGGGCCCCCATTCATTCCCCCAGTGGTTGGCTGAGTCATCCACATCGAACGTCTGAATGACATTGGTGACGGACATTTGCGCCCAGGCCGTGCCAGCACCCGCCACCAGGGACAGCGCAGTCCAGCCAAGGCAGATGCGTCGTTGGATTGAGTTTATTTTCATAATTTTGAGTTTCTTAGGTTCAGAGGGTGAGTGTTTGTCACGAAATCTGTTTTAACGGCAACGAAACGAACCCTGCATATCCGGACGGCCACATCCCCGCGCGCGACCGCGTCCAGTTCAATCCTGGTTCGTCTGGGTGCTTTCATTGTCGTTATCCTAACCATCCACCTCCGCACGTCACGTCGTTAAAAGTCATTACAAGCATCACTCACCAAACCGCTCCGGCGACCGGCGCTGCAATCGCCGGCGGCAATGGTCCACATCGCCCGAGACGCGTTCAAGGTTCCGGTCCCGATCATCTCCCCTGCTTTTTGAGCCTGGACATGTCCGGCATGGAACAAGTAGTTAAAGCTTTCGCCATGCACCTTGTACCAAGCGGCGCCTTGGTTGACACCTCCGGTCGCCGTTGGGGCCTGCGAGGAATGGCCCGGGCCAACGCCGGCAACTGCATGGCCGCCAGAACCGCAATCATCGCGATGGCCACGAGTAATTCCATCAACGTAAACGCCGCGGACCGGACGACCGACGCGCGGAGCCGTTCCGTCAGATGCGCATCCGCATAAGTGCTGGCGGCTTCCGCCGAGTCGCCTGGCGTGGTCAATCCTGATGTCAGCGCATCCACCTCATGCTTGCCGCAACGGGTGATCCAGACCCTCCCACCAACCACCAGGCCGCCCCCAACCATGCGTGTTTTCTTTTCATCAACTGCGTGCCAATCCCATGCCGATTATCGCAACCGGGTTGTGTGATACAAAGATTCAGCCGCCTCGCAGATCAACCTCACGCCATCACAACCAATTACCAGCACCGAATCCCAGCCACCGGGTCCACGCCCTCCTCTCACGGCGAAAGAACTAGACCGTTCTCTCAACTTGCGACCGCCGTTCCTCCGGAACTTATCCCGGCGAACCGCCACTCCCGTCAGCGCGCCGCTCCAGTTTTGTCGGCTTGTGTACCCCGGCGAATTGCTCTAATTACGAGCCGTCCCGGTATGATCGCTCGGTTGCTTTCAAGACCAAGATTGCGCGCGCCGGATTGGCGCCACGGCGCGGTCCGGGGTTGGAAACTCATCGGCAATCTCGGCTGGCTGCTCGTCGTCAGTCCGGTGGCCGCGCAACCGACGAATGCGTTCCGGTTGGCTTCGGCGGGCGAGGCCTACGCCATCCAAACCTGGCGCACCGATGACGGGCTGCCGCAGAACAAAATCACGGCGCTGCTGCAAACGCAACGCGGCTATCTTTGGGCCGGCACGTACAACGGCATCGCGCAATTTGACGGCCTCCAGTTTCGCGTCTTCAACGCCTCGAATACCAGGGGCCTGGACAACAGTCAGATCACCAGCTTGTACGAGTCACCCGATGGCACCATCTGGATTGGACACGAATCCGGCGCGATCTCACGTTACAGCGGCGGGACGTTCAGCGCGGCAAGTCTGCCGACCAACTGGAGTCGCGCGCTGATTCAAGATTTCATCACGGACGAACGCGGCCAGGTTTGGGCGCTCAATCAGCCGGGAGCAGCGCGACGCATCCAGGACGGCCTCATCATCCAACCCACAACGGACATGAGCGCAAACCCCTTTGTCGCTCCGCACGCTATTGGCAACGAACGGCACGAGGCCTTCGTTCTGAGAAACGGAGTGTTGGCCCGGCTGAGTTCGAGCGGCTATCAGCCGGTCAACTTTGGGGATCCAGCGGAACGCCCCTACTACGCAGGCGTGGCTCGTTCGCGCCACGGCGGCTGGTGGGTGGTTGGTGAAGGTCAGCTGCGTCAATGGAACGGACAAGCCTGGACCGCCAACTACGGCGATCTTTCCTGGCTCAACGCTTCGATCACCACCATGCGCGAAACCGCCTCGGGGAAGTTAGTGATCGGCACGCTGCAACGCGGCTTGCTCATTTTTGATCCCGGCACGGCGCATTGGAGCGGGTTGGATCGCACACACGGTTTGCCGCAAGATTGGATCTGCAGCCTGATCGAGGATCGCGAGCAGAACCTCTGGGTGGGCACGGCAGGCGGTCTCGCGGTGCTGCGTCAGCGCAAGGTGCGCATGCAAAGTCCGCCCGACAACTGGGAAGGCCGCCCAGTCCACGCCATCACGCAAGCGCGCGACGGCAGTGTCTGGGCGGCGACCGAGGGGGCCGGGATTTATCGGCTGCACACCAATCAATGGACTCACTTCCATCTGGACAATCAGTACGCATGGGCCGTGCTGGCCGACAGCCGGAATCAAATTTGGGCCGGCACCTGGGGCGGCGGTTTGTTCCGATTGGAAAACGCCGCGTTCGTTGCCCAGACCAACCTCATTTCTCCGGCCATTCCGGTGACCGCACTCGTCGAATTTCCATCGAACACCTTGTGGTTGGGGACGGGCAAGGGCCTGGCCCGGATACGTCGGGGGCGATTAGAATGGCTCGCTTCACTTGGCGGCGCGGCAGCGGGCGATGTCCGGGCGATTGAACCCGGACCGGATGGCGCCATTTGGATTGGGGCGCAAGGCGCGGGATTGGGCCGGCTCAAGGATGGTCGTTGGGAGCCTTTCCGGGCCGCGGAGGGTTTCTCCGCCAACTTCGTTCTCTCCTTGTACGCGGATGCCGACGGCACCCTTTGGATCGGCACGCTGGATGACGGCCTGGGCTGCTACCGCCACGGGCGATTTAGCACCATCAGCCGGAACCAGGGTTTGCCCGCAAACACCATTTTCCACATTGCGGATGATCGCGCGGGTCACCTCTGGTTCAATTCATTGGCGGGGCTGTTCCGCCTCGACAAGGAGCAGTTGCTCGAATGTGCCGACGGCCGACGCAACAATGTGTCCGTACTGGCGCTCGGCCTCACCGAAGGTTTAAGCACGCTAACGGGCACGGGCGGATTCACCCCGTCCGGTTTCCGATCCACCGAGGGACAACTTTGGTTTCCCACCACCCGCGGCATAGCCACGATCTCTCCCGCCTCCATCAATTCTGATTCAGTGCCGCCGGCAGTGTGGATTGAGGACGTCTCGATTGACGACCAGCCCGCGCGGCCGACCACTCCAAAGAAATCATTTCCACCGGGCGGCAAGACGGCGGTTGCAACCCGTCAGTTGGTGGTTGTGCCGCCCGGACGACGGCAGTTGGACGTGCAATACACGGGCTTGAGTTTCATCGCGCCCGAACGGGTGCAATTCAAATACCGCCTCGACGGTCCGGGAGTGGAAGCCGACTGGGTGCCTGCCCACACCCGGCGACGGGTGACTTTTAGTTTTTTGCCTCCAGGCGAATACGTGTTTCGCGTGACCGCGCGCAATGGCGACGGCTTGTGGAACGAGGCCGGCGACACGCTGGCGATTCGCGTGCTGCCTTTTTTCTGGCAGACGTGGTGGTTCAAAATTCTGGTGTTTAGCGCCGCCGGAGTGAGTCTGGTCGCGGTGGTTTTCCTCGAATCTCGACGCCGCCTGCGCCGCCGTTTGGAACGCATGGCGCACGAGCGCGAACTGGAACGCGAACGGTCCCGCATCGCCCAGGACATCCATGACGACCTTGGCGCGAGCCTGACACGCATCGGAATGTTGAGCCAGTCGGCGGTGGACGAGATGCCCGACGCGGCGCGGGCCACATCCAGTTTGCACCAAATCTATCAAACCGCGCGCGACCTGACCCGGGCCATGGACGAAATCGTGTGGGCGGTGAATCCCCGCCACGACACCTTGGACAGCCTGATCAACTATGTCGCCCGATTCGCACACGATTTTTTGAGCGCCGCACAGATTCGCTGCCGTCTGGACACACCTTTGCAAACTCCGGAGGTAACCGTGCGTTCGGAGATTCGTCACAATCTCTTTCTGGCGTTCAAGGAGGCATTGAACAATGCCGTTAAACACTCCGGCGCCACCGAGGTGCGGGTGAAACTGGAACTTCCTCCGGATGGTTTGCGACTTGTCATCATGGATAACGGCGCAGGCCTGGTCTCCGCCAAGCATCCCTCCCACCGCGACCGGGTCAGCTCGGGCTACGGCGTGGTCGGCATTCAAAGCCGGTTGCAACAGATCAATGGCCACGCGCAAATCCACAGTCCTCCCGGCGGGGGCACGACCGTGGAACTTTATGTGCCCCTCGCCCCCGCGGCCACAACCAAACCCGACAAATGATCCCGGCGCGTGCCTCATCCTCTCGTCTGTAATGAGAAAGCACTACAATACTCGGCCTCCCCGGCCTGCTATAAGTCCGCCAATGGCCATCAAGGTTTCCATTGTGGAGGACGATCCAAAAGCGCGCGAAATTCTCGTGGACTGGATCAACCGCGCCGAAGGGTTTCAGTGCGTGAGTCATTACGGCTCCGGCGAGGAGGCGGCAACGCACCTGCCGCAAACCAGACCGGATGTCATTTTGATGGACATCAATCTGCCGGGCATGACCGGTCCGGAATGTGTGCGTCAGCTCAAGCCGCGGTTATCCGAAGCGCAATTCGTCATGCTCACGGTTTACGAGGATTCGGATCACATCTTCCAGGCGCTGCAAGCCGGCGCGACGGGGTATCTGCTCAAGCAAACCCCGCGCGCGGGCTTGATTGCCGCGCTGCGCGAGGTGCATCAGGGCGGCTCGCCCATGACCGCCAACATCGCGCGCCAGGTGGTGCGCGCCTTTCATCGCGCCGTGCCACCGCAGCCGGCGTTGCCGGAACTTTCCGCGCGGGAAACGGAAGTACTGCAGCTGCTCGCTCGCGGTTTTTTATACAAGGAAATTGCGGACAATCTGAACGTCGCGGTGCCCACGGTGAATACTTATATCCGCCGCATTTACGAAAAACTGCAGGTGCGCTCCCGCACCGAAGCCGTGGCGCGATTTGCCCATCTGCCCATCCGTGATGCCGGAGCGTAAGTCCGGGCGAGGTGGTGCCAAGAGCAGCCAGCCAACCCGGCCGCTTACTCGCGCAGATTGCGCTTCAGAATAGAGCAGAGCGTTTCGGGATCGTTCTCGCGCCGCAACTGTTCGCGGAAGGCCTCATCCATCAGGCAACGCGCCAGCTGCGAGAAGACCTTCAAGTGTTCACGGGCAGTTTCGGTCTCCCGCATCACCAGGAGCAGCACCACACCCACGAAATCGCCCGCCACCCCCTTCCATTCCACCGGCTCACGCAACTTGACAAGGACGAGTGAATCGAGCTGCACAAAATCGGTCTGGCAGTGGGGAATGGCAAAGCCGTGACCGAAACCCGTGGCGTAAACCGCTTCGCGCTGCCACAGGGCGGCTTCCACCAGGCGCGGTTGGGCCGTGCGTCCGGTCACATAGAGCCGGTCGGTCACTTCCTTGATCACCTCCTCCTTGCTCGTGCTGTCGGAATCCACCAAGACCAGGTCCGGCCCAAACAGACTGGCGGTGCGCGGGCCCGACGCTGCCAGAAGCTGTCGCACCTCCGCCACGGTGGCGCAGGCCATCGTACGGGCGGCCAGGGAGCGGGCTTCGGCCACGGAACATTGGGCGGCAGCCGCCTTGATGGCCGCCACTTGCGGCAGCGCCACGCTGATGCGGTCCAACCCCAGCCCCACCAGCAGCGGCAAGTGTTCGGGCCGCCCGCCCAGTTCGCCACACAAACTCACCGGCTTCCCGGCGGCCCGGCCTTCCGTCACCACCTTGTGCAGCAACCGCAGAAACGCCGGTTGCAACGGGTCAAAATGCCGGTGCAACCGCTGATCGGTCCGGTCCGAGCCGGTGAAGTATTGCAACAAATCATTCGATCCAATGCTGAGGAAATCCAGTTCGCGACCCAGGGCCTCCAGCAGGAACGCCGCCGCGGGCACCTCGATCATCGCCCCGACCGCCATGGTCGGATCAAACGCCAGACCTGCCGACCGCAACCGCCCCTGCTCCTCGCGAATGATCTGCTTGGCCCACTGCACTTCCTCCACCAGGCTCACCATGGGAATCAGCAGCTTGAGCCGGCCAAACGCCGAAGCGCGGATCAGCGCCCGGATTTGCGTGCGGAACAACGTTTCAAATTCCGGGTAGAGCCGCACGGCGCGATACCCCAGAAACGGATTGTCCTCCACCGGCAAATGCAGGTAACTCAGCGGCTTGTCCCCGCCAATGTCCATGGTGCGGATGGTCACGCTGCGCCCCTCCAGCGTGCGCAGCGCCTGCCGGTACTCGTTGAATTGTTCTTCTTCCGCCGGAGGGGCGGCCCGGTCCAGAAAAAGCATCTCGGTGCGAAACAGGCCCACTTCATCAGCTCCGAGAGACGTCACCGCCTCGGCTTCCCGCGCCGTGCTGATATTGGCGCCCACGCGGATGGTCACGCCATCGGAGGACCGGATTTCGGGACGCTGAAAACGGCGCAGCCACTGCCGTCGCCCGGTCAACCGGCGTTCCTCCAACTCGTAATATCGCCGCACTCCGCCGGTGATGTCGGTCACCAGCAAACCACATTCGCCATCCAGAATTGCCTCGACACCGGCGTCCAATTCCCGGTCCAGCCCCACCACGTCCGTCAGGGTCGGGAGACCGAACGACCGCGCCAAAATCACCGTGTGTGATGTCTCTCCCGCCATGCCCAACACCAGGCCGCGCAGATGCTTCCGATTCAAACTCAGCAACTGATGCGGGGTGAGCGATTCCGCCACCAGAATGGTGGCCTCGGTCAGGTGCAGGCGCTCGCTCACCGCCGCGGAGCCATAGACCTGTTGCAACAACTGAAAGCAGACATCGCGCAGATCCAGCACCCGTTCCTGCAACAGCGCCGCGCCCGTACGAACCAATTGCTCGGAAAAATGAGCTTCCGCCGCCTGCACGGCTCCGGCAATGGAACACGAATCCTTCCGGATGGCTGCATGCAGATACGCCCGGAATTCCGGATCGCGCGCCATTGCGCGATGCGCCTTCAACAAACTGCGCCCCAGGAGGGATTCCTGGTGCCGCAACTGGGATTCGTACGCCGCCTCCAGGGCGCTCAACGCCGCATCCAGCCGGTGAATCTCCGCATCCGCCCCATCTGCGTGCTGCCGCGAAATTGCTTCGGTTAGGCACAGCCCCTGCCCGCGACGCAACCGGCCCCGGCCAATGCCACCCACCACCGGTTTTCCCGGGTGGATCCGCCCCCCGGCTTTGCGTAACAAGCGAGGCAGATCTCCCGCGTCACTTCGCGCCGCAACTGATTCGACCAGGGCCGTGTCGCAATGCGGAAATTGGTGCTGCAAAAACCGGCTGAGCGCCGCCCAGGCCTCGTCAGCATCCCGTCCCTGCACCACCAGACGGCACGAATCCCCATGGCGAATGTCGGCGCTGACGATGCCCAGCACACTTTTGGCATTCGCCGTGTATCCCGTGCGCTCATTGACGAGCCAGGTTTCGGCGGTGAAATTTCGTGTCACCTCCTCCAACGCGCTCGCCGGCCGGGCATGAATCCCGTTGGCCAGCACGCACTGAAATTGGAACTCGCGGGACATGGCCATCAGGCGACCGCCGCCCGCTGAAGAACGCCCTCGGGGTTTTTGAGCGCCTCCTGGACTGACACTTCAATTTTGCGAACCTTCGCGAAGCGCTCGCTGTTTTCAATCGCAATATCGGCGGCCAGAATGGCGACATCGGCAGCGTCAATTTCGGACGCGTGCAACTCGTTCTCGATCCCCATCGCCCCCTGGGTTTCCACCTTGATCTGATGCCCCAGTCGGCGCGCGGTTTTTTCCAGCTGTTCCGCCGCCATGTAAGTATGCGCAATCCCGGTCGGGCACGCGGTCACCGCCACAATGTTCATGTTTGATTCTCTCCCGGTTTCTCTGCCGGCCGTTCCGTCAACTGCTTCATAGTGTTTATGCAAAGCGCGGTCACCACTGAACCAGCGAGAATGGCCGCCAGGTACATCCAGCGGTTGTCCACGACCGGCAATACAATCGGCCCGCCGTGCGGCGCATGGTCACCGACCCCACCCAACATCGCGATCGAGGCCGCCACCATCGAGCCGATCATGATGGACGGAATGACGCGGAACGGATCGCCCGCCGCAAAGGGAATGGCCCCCTCCGTGATGCCCACCAGCCCCATCCCGAGCGCCGCCAACCCGGCCTCGCGCTGTTCGGCGCTCCAGCGCCGCCGGCTGAGCCTGGTGGCCAGGCCCAGCCCCAAGGGGGGCGTGCAAATGGCGGCGGCACACGCCCCCATCACCTCGATATTGCCCTGCTGAATCATCGCCGCCCCGAAAAAGAAAGCCGCCTTGTTGACCGGGCCCCCCATGTCAAAGGCGATCATCGCCCCCAATATCATCGCCAGCACAACCTGCGAGCCACCCTGCATTCCCTCCAGGAAATCACCCAAACCAATCATGATCTTGGCAATCGGCAAATTGATCCCCAGCATCACCAACCCCACCGGAACCGTGGACAAAATCGGAATGATGATGATCGGCATGACCGGACGCAGCAGTTTGGGCACGGGCATCTTCTTGATGCCGTTGACGACATGTCCGGCCACCAGGCCGATGACCAGCGCCCCCAGAAACCCGGCGTTGGCGCTCTTTTCCCCAACCGCCTGCGGCACCCCGGCGATCAACCCCCCCACAAATCCCGGGACCAATCCCGGCCTGCCGGCCATCGCATGGGCGATAAACCCCGCCAGAACCGGCGGGAACAACTGAAACGCCTTTTCACCAACCCGCGCCAGCGCCTGAATCAAGGGCGGCGCCTGGGTGAAATCCGGACGTCCCTGGGCGTCCACCAGCTCAAACTGGAAGGCATAAGTGATCGCGACCGCGATCAGAATCCCGCCGCAAGCGATGAAGGGGATCACATAAGATACCCCGGTCAGCAAATATTGCTTGTGTTTGCGAAGCGCTTCTTTCACTTTGCGCAACGTATGCGGTTGTCGGAGAGGAATACTCCAGCGGCCCCCCGTCATCCACAAGCGGAAAGATGTAACTTTTATTGAACTAAAGTATCATCGCCCGCCTTTCCGACCCGCGAGTTGCCGCGCATGAGTCCAGTTGCACCGATTCTCTCCTGGCCGGAAACACTGCTGCGCCGACAGAACATCCAGCATGTTTACGTCTGCGGACACGAGCTCGAACCACCGTTGTTGAGCCACGTGGTCAACTTCCCGCGTCTGGAAATCCCCCTGCGCGGATGCTACGAAAACCAGATCGAGTTGCAGTATCGCATCACCACCGTCCGCCTCCGCCCCGGCACCGCCTTGTTTGCCCGACCCAATTGCTGGAATCTCCCGACCTGGCGCGAACCCGTCCAGGTGATGTCCATTCTCTTCGGCAAAAAGCAGATCGGGATCAGCATTGTCAGCTCCCGTCACCCGCGCGCGCCCCGATTAATGGCGCAAAAGTTCTCCCGCCCGCGGCCTTTGACGGGGCCGATCCCCAAAATTCTCGACGCCCTGCTTGAACTGCCGGTCGGGGAGCGGACGGCCCGGGCGTTTACGGATCTCGCCCGCGCGCTCGTCCTCTGCCTGGGCGAAAACTATTCGCCGGCGCAAAATCAAGCGCTGAGTCCGGCCAAGGCGCTGCTGGAAGAAGTTTGTGTTTATCTGCAGAGCCATTACCAATACGAAGTAACCCGTGAATCGGTCGCCCGGCATTTCGCGATTTCTCCCAATTACCTGTCCCGCATCTTTCAGGTGCATGGGCACATGACCTTCAGCCAGTACCTGATGCATGTCCGGACCGATCGCGCGAAACACCTCCTGCGCACCTACGGCCTGAAACTCGGCGAGGTGGCGGCACGGTGCGGCTACCGCGATCTGGCGTATTTCTGCCGGGTGTTCAAAAAGCTGGCCAAGGTGACGCCCGCCGAATATCGAACGCATCAAACGCTCTCGGAAACGCCGCACACCACGGTGGCCTCCTCCCGCATCTGAATCCGCCCCCACCGGGGGAAGCCTGAAATTCCACACCAGCAGTGTAGGTGTCCGCCGCCCCGGGCGGGAACGCCGCAAGGCGCTGCCCAAAGGGAATCCCGCCACAGCGGCGGTCTGAATTTATTGCTTGTCAACGGCCAGGGCGATCAAGAGCAACGCCAGGTAGGCAATCGAAGTGCGGAACAGCTGCCGTGCCCGGCGAGCATCCAAGCTGCGCGCAAACTGAACTGCATGCAGCAGATAGACCGCGCCCAGCCCCAAGGCCGCCACGCAGTACCCCCAACCGGCCAGATGCACCAGCGTGGGGGTGAGACTGACCAACCACAGCGCCGCTGCATTGGCAACCGCCTGCTGCCCGGCCCGCTCGCCGCTCGGGTCCACCACGGACACCATCTGGTAGCCCGCGCGGGCGTAATCCTCGCGGTAAATCCAGGCAATGGCGCAAAAATGTGGCAGTTGCCACAGCACCATGATGGCAAACAGCACCCAGGCTTCGGTGCTCAACGTGCCGCGCATGGCCGTCCAGCCCATCAGACAGGGCAGCGCCCCGGGAACGGTGCCCACCGCGGTGTTCCACCAGGTCAGACGTTTCAACGGCGTGTATATGAACAGATAGCTGATGAAGGAAATCCCCCCGAGAACACAGGTCAGCGGATTGACCAACACCGCGAGATAAATCGTCCCTGCCAACGCGCAAGTGCCGCCAAACAACATCACGGTCAGGGGTTGCAACCGGCCCGAAGGCAACGGCCGCCCCGCAGTGCGTCGCATCCGGGCGTCGTGCTCGCGTTCCAGAAACTGATTCAAGGCGGCGGCACCGCCAGCAATCAGGGCCGTGCCCCAGATCGCGTGAAAGATCACCACGAAATCCGCCCCCCCCGGCACCCAGCCCAGATACGCCCCTGTCAGGGTGGTGACCAGCACCATCGACACCAGGCGCGCTTTGACCAGATCCGCATAGACGGAAATCCAGCCTTTGGCCGGCGCCACACGGGTAATTCCTGGACTTGCGGAGTTCATCAACTATCACGCCGCGACGGAACGAGTCAGGTCTGAAGTGGACTTGCCCGCCGGACCCGGAGCCTCGTCGCGAACGCGACGCCGGAAATAAATAAGACAACCGAGAACACCTGTCACGAACGAAAGTGCGCCCACCACCACATGGGCGGTGGCCACATCGGCGGCCTTGTTCGACCAGATCGTCCACGCCCCCAGTGCCGCCTGCACCAGAATCAGCCCCAGCCAGAATTTCGCCAGCCGGCGCAGCCCCCGATCGCGGCTCATGCCCACGCACAGCGCCACGGTGGCCAGCAGCAGCAGCGCCAGGAGCCGATGGGTCATTTGCAGACCGATTTGAAATCCGGTGATCGGATTCGCCGCCGTCACCTCAATCCGCTTCAGATTATACTCCGCCACCGCCGTCGCGCTCATATCCGGCCAGAGGGCGCCATAGGCGAGCGGAAAGTCCGGGATGCTCAAACCCGCATGTTGATGACGCATGGTCGCCCCGATGAGGAGCTGCACAAAGACCAGGACCGTGGCGGTGACGAACCAGGGGCGCGCTTGCAAGGAAGTGATCCGTTCGGGGGGCTGGGACCACCAACGACCCGTCATGAAGGCAATCACCGCGACCAGGGCGAGGAACAATTGCCCCAGACAACCATGAAAGATTCCCAGCAACGTGCCGAGGCGGATTCCGGCAAGGTCACCCGCGTCCAGCACCACGCGCAAACCTCCCAGCAACCCTTGCAACTGCACCAGACCAAAGGCGATCCAGCCGAGCGTCGGCAGGCGGCCCGGGGCCGCCGCGTTCCTGAGCCATACCATTCCAACCAGACATACGACTCCGCCGATCCCGGCCAGAAAATGTCCCGCGCCCTTCCAGTCCGCCCCCAGCCGCAGCAACCCGATCCCGGCCAAAATCTCGACCAGACCGATGACGAGCAACGGGAGCTGCGCTTTTTTCCCGCCCAGCCACCGCGTTAAAACCACGACCAGAATCCCGACCAGCGACGCCCACAGGCGATGGGTATGCTCATGAAAAATTCCACCGGTAAGCCACAGGGAAACCGGCAGCGCGAACATGTTGTACCCGTAGCTGGTCGGCCAATCCGGCACCGCCATGCCCACCCCGTGGCTGGTCACCAGCCCGCCCAGCCCCACCAACCCCAACGTCCCCAGCGCCGTGAGCAGGGCAAAACGGTGCAACCACGCCTGCTGCCGGGTTGTGGAAACCGTCATGGTGCGCGCGAAAAAGAAGGCCGCTGCGGCCTGGGCCGCAGCGGCCTTCTGCAATCCATCAGCTCACTTTACCTCGGCAACGAAATCAACTTTCGCGCCGTCCGCGGTCACCTCGACATCTTTCGCGATGCCCTTCAACGCCGCCTTCCGGTGGTACGCCACGAGCTTGTATTTGCCGGGCGGCACATCCTTGATGGTAAAGGTGCCATCCTTGCCCGTCACCGCAAAATAGGGATGATCCACCACGGTGACCCAGGCAAACATCCACGGATGCACATCGCACTTGAAGCGCAGGAAATCCTCGGGCTGGGGAATCACAAACGTGAGGTCCGGCCCGCCGGCCAGCTGCGCGCGGTTTTCCTCCTTATTTCCCGGAGCGGTGGGCGTGGTATGCACATTATGCATTACCGGGTCGGAATTTTTCACGTGAATCTTCTGGCCGGTCTGCACCGCCAGAATTTGGGGCGTGTAAATGCATCCGATTTGGTCCAGCTCCGCCGGGGCCGCCGTGGCGCCGGTGGATTTGCCCTTTAGGCTGTCGCCTTGCAGTACGACCACCACATCGGCCAGCTCGTGGTTGGGCCCCACCACAAAAAACTGCGTCTTCGGAACCGGCCCGGGATGCAATTTTCCACATTGAGCATCATCCTTGAGCGGGGTGATGTCCTTCTCTGGTGGTGGCGTGCCAGACAGCGTGACTTTTCCGGTGATATTTCCAGCAGTCGCCATCTGGAGGGCGATGGCCAGGCTGCCAACCGCGGCGAGCGTTCGATTCAATTTCATAATTTTAAGTTCTGGTATTTTAAAACTAACACGGCAGTTTACCAACCGGCGGGATGGCAGGCAAGTATTCGGATGGATTATTCATTCATGCTCATTGTTGTTTTGATGCCGGCTAATTGCGCTGGTCGCGCCGCCGCCGACATTTCCCTTTCCCCCACCAACCCTTCAACTGTTATCTTTGCTCCTGCATGAACGATTTTGCCCTTCAATCCCGCCCGTCTTCCCACAACACCACAGACGCAACCATTCGCGAGCTATTCAACCAGAACGTCGTTCCCAGCTACAGCCGCTTCGATCTCACGCTGACCCACGGCAAGGGCAGCCATGTGTATGACCTCCACGGCCGCCGCTATCTCGACCTCGGTGGTGGCATTGCGGTCTGCGCGTTGGGCCATGCCCATCCGGCCATGGTGGAGGCGCTCACGGAACAAGCCCGCCGGCTCATGCATGTCTCCAACCTGTATTACACCGAACCCCAGGGGCGCCTGGCGCAGGCGCTGGTTGCCTTGATCGGCCCGGGCAAATGTTTTTTCACCAACAGCGGCGGGGAAGCCAATGAAGGCTTGTTCAAGCTCGCGCGCAAATTCGGTCACGATACCGGCCGGTTCGAAATTCTCACGGCGGTCAATTCCTTCCACGGCCGCACCCTGGCCGGCATCGCTGCGACCGGACAAGACAAAGTGAAAAAGGGGTTTGAACCCATGGTCGCCGGCTTCCGCCATGTGCCCTACAACGATCTCGCCGCCATGCGCGCGGCACTGTCCCCGGCAACCGTTGCCATTTTGGTGGAGGATATCCAGGGAGAAGGCGGAGTCACTCCGGCCAGCCCGGATTATCTCCTGGGACTGCGCGCCTTGTGTGACGAGCGGAACCTGCTGCTGCTCCTGGACTGTGTGCAGAGCGGCCATTTTCGCAGCGGCCGCTTCCACGGCTTTCAACGGATTCTCGAAGATGTGCCGGGAGGCGGCGCATTCTTGCCCGACGGAATTTCCATGGCCAAATCGCTCGGCGGCGGATTTCCGATTGGAGTGTTTTGGGCGCGCGCCCCGTATGCAGACCTGCTCAGTGCCGGGACGCATGGCACCACTTATGGCGGCTCGCCCCTCGCCTGCGCCGTGGCGTTAAAAGTTCTGGAGGTTATTGCCGGGGAAAATCTGGCCGACAATGCGCGTCACATGGGCGAACGACTCCGCGCCGGCCTGCAATCCATCATCCAACAGCATCCCAAGCTGTTCCGCACCGTGCGCGGGCAGGGTTTGATGCTGGGCTTGGAACTGGCCCCGGACGCGCCGGGGCTCAACCTTCCCCACAAAACTCCGGCCAGCGTCATGACGGCCAAGCTGCAGGAGGCGGGGCTGCTCCTGATTCCGGCCGGCGCACAGGTGCTGCGGATTCTCCCGGCGCTGAATTTGACCGAAGCGGATGCGGAGGAAGGGCTGGCAATCCTGGCCCGGGTTGCCGCCGACCTTGACGCCTGAGGGGAATTCCGCGCGCTGGCAACTCCGGCCCCCCGCCGGCTGCGCTGGAAGATGATTCTTTCCGGTTCTGCCCGCAGCACCGCCGCAAACCTTCACCGAACTTGAATCCGGAATCGTTCGCTACTATAACATGAGGTTTCTGACACATGGCGAACCAGGCAAACATCTTGACCACCAAAGACACGTGAAACATTTGCTGAGCATTGAGCAGCTCACGCTGCGCGACCTGAATCAAATCCTCGCCGACGCCGTGACGATGAAACGCACGCGTGGCCGCCATCGCTCCCTGCCCCTGGCTGGCCAGACTTGGGCGCTGATTTTCGCGAAAGCCTCGACCCGTACCCGGATCTCTTTCGAGGTGGGAGTCAGCGAGCTGGGCGGCCGGCCCATGTTCCTTAACACGATGGACATCCAGATGGGGCGCGGAGAGCCGATTAAGGACACCGCCCGCGTCATGGGCCGCATGATCCACGGGGCCATTTTTCGCACCTTCGCCCAAACGGATGTGGAGGACTTTGCGCGCTTTGCAAAAATTCCCACCATCAACGCTCTCACCGATCAGGAGCATCCCTGTCAAATCCTCGCCGACCTGCAAACCATTCTCGAAAAACGCAAATCCCTGCGCGGACTGGTGGTCACCTTTGTCGGTGACGGCGCGTGCAACGTACCCGTGTCCTGGATTTTTGCCGCGGCCAAGCTCGGATTTGAACTGCGCATCGCCGCGCCCAAAAAATTCCAGCCCAGCCGCGCCATCCTGAAACGGGCCGGCGGCAACATTGTTTGCACGGAAGATTTGAAGGCCGCCGCGCGCCAGGCCGACGTGCTTTATACCGACGTCTGGGTTTCCATGGGCAAGGAGAGCGAAACCGCGGCGCGCCTCAAGGCGCTGAAACATTATCAGATCAATCGCCCGCTCGTGAAACTGGCCAAACCCGGCGTCCTCGTCATGCACTGCCTGCCCGCCTATCGCGGCAAGGAGATTGACAATGAGACCTTTGAAGCGCACGCCGACACCATTTTCACACAAGCCGAAAACCGTCTCCACGCACAGAAAGCCGTGCTCAAATGGGCCGTAAGCTGACCCGCCCGGCCGTATCACAAACCAGGGCGCCGGGCCCTTGCCAGGCGGGAAACGCGGTCGGGACAACGACACTTCCCACGACCTTGCTTCCAACAGTGCAACTGCGGAACTGCCGGGCGAAAAGTGATCGGTTGGCGCCCTTTCTGATTCCGGCGACTTGCGCTGAACACCTCCATTCGCGCAAGCTCAAGTGATTGAAAGTCCTGGCATTGATTAGAAAACACCATCGCCAGCTGCTCGCCGTGCTGGCCGGAGTGGTGTTGGCACTCGCGTTTCCCCGGTTCAATCTGGCCGGAGCGGCGTGGGTGGGCCCCGCCCTGCTGCTGGCCAGCGCGCACGGATTGTCTCCTGGCGCGGCCTGGCGCGTCGGTTACCTGGGCGGCCTGGTGTTTTGGCTGATGACACTGAGCTGGTTGCTCGCCATTCCCGTCACCGGCTTGCCCATTCTCGGCTGGATCGCCCTGGCGGCATTCCTGGCCCTCTATCCGGCAACCTGGGTGTGGTTTCTGGCAGGCCGCATCGGGCACGGCACCTGGTTGTGGCGCTGCTTCTGGTGTCTCAGCGGCGCCGCCGTGTGGGTCGCGTTGGAAATGATCCGGGCCCGGCTGTTCAGTGGCTTTCCCTGGCTGCCGCTCGGCGCGGCGCAATGGGAATTGACCCCGCTCATCCAGATCGCCGCTGTCACCGGCGTTTATGGCGTTTCGTTCCTGGTTGTCTGGATGGCGCTGGCGCTTTATTCCAGTGTGGGGACGTTGTTGCGCCACCCGACGACCCGCTACATCTGGCTGGGGGAAATTATTTTGCCGCTGATGGTGGTGATCCTCGTCTTCAATCGCGGATTGTCCCGCCTCCAGCAACTGCCCGCGGAAGCGGCAACCCTCAGCGTCACGGCCATCCAACCGTCCGTGCCGCAGACCATGATCTGGAATTCCACCGAGAATGCGGCGCGGTTTGACCGGCTGATGCGGCTGACGAAAATCGCGCTGACCAATCAAACCGAGCTGCTGCTCTGGCCCGAGGCCGCCGTGCCCGGCCTGGACCACGAGACGTATGCAGCCATCACCAATCTGGTGCAGCACCGGCGCGTCTGGATGCTCTTCAACGCCGATGAAGTGCGGCCAACCATCGGAACGACCGCGCCTGCGACGGCGGAGGTCTTCAACGCGGCATTCTGGCTGAACCCCGCCGGCGCCTGCGTTGCCAGCTACCACAAACGCCAGCTGGTCATCTTCGGCGAATACCTCCCCTGGGACGACTATCTGCCGTTCCTGAAATGGTTCACGCCGATCACCGGGGAGTACACGGCGGGGCAGCAAGCAACGCAGTTCGAGCTGGATCGCTCCTTTGTCGCGCCCGCCTCCCCGGATTACGAGATTCCGGCCCCAGCCACTCCGACTTCAGCGTCGCCCTCCCGCCTCCGGATCGCGCCGTTGATCTGCTTTGAGGATGTTTTTCCGCACCACGTGCGCGAGCAGATAAATGAGGAAACGGATTTGCTGGTCAACCTCACCAATGATGGCTGGTTCGGGGCGGGAGCCGCGCAATGGCAG
Source organism: Verrucomicrobiota bacterium (assembly GCA_029573725.1). Lineage (GTDB taxonomy): Bacteria > Verrucomicrobiota > Verrucomicrobiia > Limisphaerales > JADLHS01 > JADLHS01. The sequence continues at coordinate 10,952 of JAKQDQ010000122.1, read as the reverse complement.
CAGGCGGCGAGCGCGGCGTTTCGCGCCGTGGAAAATGGCGTGCCGTTGCTGCGCGTGTGCAACAATGGACTGACCTGCTGGTTCGATGCGGCCGGGCGGATGCGCGCCCTCTTCCGGGATGCGCACGCAAGTGAGTACGGCCCGGGCTTCGTCCACTGGCGCGTCACCTTCGCCCCGGCCGCCGGGCGTCCCGCCACCCTTTATCACGAAGTGGGCGACCGCTTTGGTTGGACGTGTGTGATCTGGTGCGGAATATTGCTGCTCGTGCGGTGCCGGCCGTTGCGCAAGGCGCGTTAACCGCGGTCCAACAACGCCCGCTGCCAGTTCATTAACTGCGGCGCGTACCGGTCCCAATCCCGCGCCAGTTCCCCCAGAACGGTCCGATTGGCAACAATTGAGGGCTCCAGCCCCAGGGCGTGGGCGGCCCGATCCCGCCGCGCTTCCAAATCCTGGTAACGCCGCCGCTCGGCCTCAGAGGGCCGGCGGGTGCGGGTGCGCAAAATCTGCGGGAAAGTTTCGGGCGGTTGCCGGAGGGCGACTTGAACGGTCCGGCCTATGGCCTCCCGTCGTCGTGGCGAAAGGTGGCGCGGAAAGACCGGCTCCAATGGTTGTTGCGCCGCGGCCGCTTCCGCCAGCGCGATCAGCTTTTCGTGCGCGAGAATGAAGAACGGGGGGCGATTGGCCTTCAGCGCCTCCCCCTCGCGCCAATGCCATAGCGCCCGCAGCGCGGCCAACCCCGCGCGATTCAAGGCATGGGCGCCCTTGATCCGCCACTCGCGTTCGGGGTCCTCCTCCGGTGGACGCGTACATTCCGCAATCAGACGCGCGCACCACTCGCGATGCCAATCGAGCCGGTGCCGTTCCGTCAGCGCACGGATCAAATGGTCCGCCAGCAGCTTGAGATGATGCGTGTCATTCAACGCGTAGGTGATCATGCGCTCGGTCAGCGGACGCCGCGCCCAGTCCGCCTTTTGCGGTCCCTTGTCCAGTTTGATGCCCAGGATTTGCTCCGCCAATGCCCCCAGGCCAAACTCGCGATAGCCCAGCAGCCGTGCCGCCAGCATTGTATCGAAAATGCCATCAGGCTTGAATGCGTGATGCTTGAAAAGCAGACGCATATCGTAATCTGCCGCGTGCATGATCAGCTGGTGTCCGGCCAGCGCCTGCAGCAAAGGTCCGATGTCCCCTACCGCGAGCGGGTCAATCAGCCGGTCTCCGATGCTGGTGGTGATTTGAATCAGACATATTTTTTCAGGATAAGCGTGCAAACTGTCCGCCTCCGTATCCAGCGCCAGCCAGTCCGCGGCCCGAATCACGGGCAACAACCCCGCCAACTTCTCTTCCGTATTTATCACGCCGCGCCATGAAAGGCGAAACGCCGCCTCGAAGTCAAAACCGTTTTCCACCGGCGCGCCGGACCACGCGCCCGCGCCCGACTGTCCCCCGTCAAGCAACTTGCAAACGGTCCCGCCCCGTGATTACAGTTTCGCCCATGAATTTATCCGAGGCTTTCGCCCATTCCGCGCAACTGCGCTCCGGGAAAATCGCGCTGTATTGGGATGCCAGCGAGTTTACGTTCGCCACGCTGTGGGCGCAATCCGTCGGCGTGGCGGCGGAACTGGCCGGTAAATTCAATGTCCAGCCGGGCGATCGCGTCGGGCTGTGGTTGAAAAACCGCCCCGAATTTGTGCCGGCGTATTTTGGCATCCTGACCGCGGGGGCCGCGGTGGTCCCAATCAACAACTTTCTCAAGCCTCCCGAAGTCCGCTTTCTGCTCGAAGACGCCGGGATTGACCTGCTGATTACGGATGAAGAACTGGGCGGGGCGGCGGCCACGCTGGCTGCCGGCCGGCCGAGCTTGCAAGTGGCCCGGGTGGAAACGCTGACTGCCTTCACCCAGCCACCCTCCGGGACGATTCCGGCGCTGCCCGCGGCGGCGCGCCAGCGCGCGGAGTCGGATCTGGCGGTCATCATCTACACCTCGGGCACCACCGGCAAACCCAAGGGCGCCATGCTGTCGCACGGCAATCTGTTGCACAACGTCGCCGGCTGCCAGAAGGTGCTCGAAGCCCTGGAGTCGGACCGGTATGCGGTCTTTCTGCCGCTGTTTCACAGTTACATGATGACGGTGGGCATGCTGCTCCCCCTGCTGGTGGGCGGCAGCATGGTGTTGATCAAATCGTTGAATCAACCCCAGCAAATGTTGCGCGAGATGTACCAACGCCAGGCCACCGTGCTGCCGGCCATCCCGCAATTTTACCGCACCCTCACTCACGCGCATCTGCCTGCCAGGCTGCCGTTCCGGCTCTGTGTCAGCGGCGCGGCGCCGTTGCCGGTCCAGGTGCTGAAAGATTTTGAGGCCAAACACCAGATTCCCCTGATTGAAGGTTACGGTCTGAGCGAGGCCAGCCCGGTGGTCTCCAAGAACCCGTTGCACGCCGAGCGCAAACCCGGCTCAATCGGACTGCCCCTGCCCAATCTGGAGCTCACGATTCAAGATGACGATGGCCGCATCCTCGGCCCCAATGAAACCGGCGAATTATGTGTGCGCGGCGGCAACGTGATGCTCGGCTACTGGAACAATCCCGCGGAGACCGCCCGGGCGCTGCGCAACGGATGGCTGTTGACCGGCGATATCGGCTACCGCGACGCCGAAGGATATTTCTTCATCACCGATCGCAAAAAAGACATGCTGCTGGTGAATGGTATCAACGTTTATCCGCGCGAGGTCGAGGAGGTGATCTATCAATTCCCCGGGGTCAAGGAGGCGGCCGTCATCGGCGTCACCGACCCGCGCAAAGGCGAACAACCCGTCGCCTACGTGGCCACCACCGGGGACGCCCCGCTCGACGAACCCGCGCTCGTCCGGTTTTTGCGCGAAAGACTGGCCGCCTACAAGGTCCCGCGACACATCACCGTGCTGCCCGCGCTGCCACGGAATGCCACGGGAAAGATTTTAAAAACCGAGTTGCGGAAGCTCGCTGGCGCGTAGGCGGCCCCCGGACGGGATTGACTCCTTTTCCATGCCACGGCATACAAAGGCCGGCGGGACACCGCGCCCGCCGCACCCCGCCACGGTGCGCGGCTGACTTCCCGACAGGCTGGGCGGCGACATCCCCGGGACCGCGGGACGGCCATCCAAACTTCGTCCCCAATTTACAAACAGGCGCGAACTTCGCCTTCAACCCGGATGGCGCTGCGGACCGGTGATGGGGCGGGCGAAACCGCCTGCACCAAGGGCGTCTTTCACGGCCTCCGTCGGATGCGAGTTTGCCCTGTTTCGCAAGCGCACATCGCCTGCGCGGGCTGGAAAAGGCTGGCGGCGCTAGCTGACAAATTCCAGTTCCTGCCGGTGCGGGATGAGTTGCCGTTCAAATGCCCGTCCCAGAAACCGCCGGATGGATTCGCGCCCCTTCGCGCCATAGTCCAGCGTCCAATGATTCACGTACATTCCCACGAACTGATCCGCCAGGTCACGCCCCATGTCCCGGGCGTACTGCAGCGCGTGCTGCACGGCCGCCGGGCGATGATCCAGACTGAACTGGATGCTCCGGGTCAGCAAATCGGAAACCTCCCGGCGCACGGCCGGCGCAAACCGCTTGTGGATCACGTTCCCTCCCAGCGGCAGGGGCAGCCCATCATTTTCGCGTCCCCACCACTGGCCCAGGTCCTCGCAGACCACCAGCCCCTCGTTTTGATAGGTCAACTGGCCCTCATGAATTATCAGCCCCACCTCGGCGCGGTCCTGGCGCACCGCCTGGAAAATTTGATCGAACGGGACCACCTCGAAGTGCAATTCCCGGGCGGGACAGCCGAGCCAGAGTTGCAGCGCCAGAAACGCACTGGTCATGGTTCCGGGGACGGCAATTTTCCGCTGCCGGATTTGCGCGCGCGAAAATGGTTGCTTCGCCACCAACATCGGTCCGTAGCCATCGCCCATGCTTGCGCCACTGGGCAGCAACGCATAATTGCCCGACACATAAGCGTAGGCATGAATGCTGATGGCGGAAATGTCCAGTTCCCCGCGCGTCGCGCGCTCATTCAAAGTCTGGATGTCCTGAAGCACATGCTCGAACTGGTAGCCGGGCGTCGGCAGGAGTCCCCGCGCCAGCCCGTAGAACATAAAGGCGTCATCCGGATCGGGTGAGTGTCCCAGAGTTAGCAGTTTTGCCTGCATCGCTCCATCTTTCAGACAGAAACCAGCGCTGTCGAACAAAATCGCCCGGCAAGCGAAGTGCTGTCCTGCTCCACGGTGAACGGTTTATCCACAAGACCTGACGAAAGCCTGGAGACGCTGCATCGCAGCTGGCGACGTCTTTTCACAACGGCGGGATCCCCCGGGGACCATGGCGTCGGCGCGAAAAAATCCGAGCGGGTGGTGCGGCCTCCGGCGGCCCGCCGCGTGGTGGAGAGTTTCCCGCCGCCGGGACCAGTGCTCACCGGCCTGCGCATGCGGCTGGTGGCCACGGTTTTCCTCGCCACGGTGCCGGTGCTGCTGTTGATGTATTTCCTGCGCCTGGAACAATGGTCGGGGTTTCTGGTCGGCATGCTGGCGCTGGCGGCGGCCTGGTACGGGGGCGAGCGCTTTATCATGCGCCAGCTCCGCGCCCTGCTCCAGGCGGCGGAAAAGCTGGCGCAGGGCGATCTCACCAGTCGCACCCGCGTGAAGGATGGCAGGAGCGAGCTGGGCCAGCTGGCGCGCACGTTCGACACCATGGCCGAGTCGCTGCAGGAACGCGCGCGTGAAAACGAAGCCTCGGAGATGAAATTGTTGAATCGCGCCCAGCAACAGGCGGTTGTGGCGGCGATCGGTCAGTTCGCCATGCTCAACCAGGACTTCACCGCCCTCCTGAACCAGGCCCTGCAGCTCGTCGCAGAAACTCTGGAAGTGCCGCTGGCCCACATTGTCGAGCTGCAACCCGAATCCGAATCCTTGGTGCCGCGCGCCGCCCTGGGCTGGCGCATCGGCCCCCACCGGCTGGGCTCGGACGTCATCGCGGCACACGGCTTCTCGCTCGGGGCGTACGTCTTGCGCCGGGGCGAGCCGGTCATCATTGCCGACATGAAACAGGAGCGGCGCTTTGTCGCGCCGAACCTGCTGCTCGACCACGCGGTGGCGAGCGGCGTCTGTCTGGTGATTGCGACGCGCCAGCAGCCGTACGGCATTCTGGGCATCTACACGGAGAAACTGCGGACCTTCAGCGCCGATGAAATCCAATTCCTGCTGGCCGTCGCCAATTCGCTCGGCATGGCCGCGGAACGCCGCCGCACCGAGGTCGAAATCCAAAAGCTCGCCGCGTTCGCCCAGTTGAACCCCAATCCGGCCATGGAGTTGACGGTGGCCGGCTTGGTGACTTACTTCAATGATTCCGCCATGCAATTGGCGCTCTCGGTGGAGCTCAACCACCCCCGGGAGCTCCTGCCCAACAAGGTCATCGAGATCATCAAGCATTGCCTGGAAAAGAACGCCAGCCGCACCGATTACCAGTCGAAAGTCGCCGGACGGACGCTCTCGTGGTCGTTCCATCCGGTCGCTTCGAGCCGGGTGGTTCATGCGTACGTGGAAGACATCACCACCCACCTCAACCTGGAGAGCCAGCTGCGCCAATCGCAAAAAATGGAGTCCATCGGCCAGCTGGCCGCCGGGGTGGCGCACGACTTCAACAACATGCTGACCATCATCCAGGGCCATGCCGGCATGTTGATGGCACGGCCCAACATGCCCGCGCAGGCGCTGGATTCGGCGCAGGCCGTGTTCTTTGCGGCAGAACGAGCCGCGAGCCTGACGCGCCAGCTCCTGATGTTCAGCCGCAAAAACATCATGCAGCCGGAGAATCTGGACCTGCGCGACCAGGTCGCCAACCTGAGCCGGATGGTGCAGCGGCTGTTGGGGGAATTGATCACGCTGCAGTTTACCCCGCCGGCGGATTTGCCCCTGGTCAAGGGCGACGCGGGGATGATGGAACAGGTGCTGATGAACCTCTGCGTGAATGCGCGGGACGCCATGGAACGCGGGGGCGTGTTGACCATCGAACTGGGCGACGAAGAAATTACGCCCGAATACGTGCTCGCCCATCCGGACGCGCGCGCCGGCCGGCACGTCTTTCTGCGGTTGAGCGACACGGGCTGCGGAATGGACAGTTACACGGTCACCCGGATCTTCGAACCGTTCTTCACCACGAAGGAAGTCGGCAAGGGCACGGGGCTGGGACTGGCGACGGTTTACGGAATTGTCAAGCAACACAGCGGCTGGATCGAGGTGACCAGCCAGCCCAACCACGGCACCACCTTCAAGGTGTATCTGCCCGCGACCCAGGAGACGATCAAGAGTTCCACGGAAAACCTGGTGCTCAACACTCCGATCCGCGGAGGCGAAGAAACGCTGCTGGTCGTGGAAGATGAACCCGTGCTGCAGGAGATGGCGCAACTGATCCTGGAGGAATACGGCTATCAAGTGTTGCTTGCCAGCAATGGCCAGGAAGCCCTGCAGCTCTGGGAGCGCCACAAACCGGGAATTGACCTGCTCTTTACCGACATGGTCATGCCCGGCGGCCTCACGGGCACCGAGCTGGCCGGCCGCTTGATCGCGCAACATCCACAACTGCGGGTGATCTTTGCCAGCGGGTATACCGCCAACGACATCAACACGGATTTTCTGACGCGCACCAACAGCGCGCGCTTCCTGCAAAAACCCTACACCCGCACCACCCTGGCGCGGGCCGTGCGCGAGGCCCTCGACGCCGCGCCCAACGACCCGTCCCGTTTGCGGCCCGCCCCGGTGGCCGCCGCGTAAGGCTCATCCGGGCGGCTGGAGCTGCGCCATAATCCCGCTCACTGCCGCCGCGCAATCCACGGCCAGCAGCGCGCCGCGGCGCGGCTTGATCTCCACCTGCCCCCGGGCCAGGGATTTCTCGCCAATGGCCACGCGGATGGGGAATCCCACCAAATCCGCATCCTTGAACTTCACGCCCGGACGTTCATCCCGGTCGTCCAGGAGGACTTCAACGCCTCGCGCGGTTAATTCCCGATACAACGTTTCGGCCAGCTCCATGACCGGATGTCCGGCGGCCACCTGCAACGGCGTGAGACAAACCTGATAGGGCGCCACCGAAAGCGGCCAGATGATGCCGTCCTTGTCATTGCCCTGCTCGATGATGGCCTGCAAGGTGCGGGTGACGCCGATGCCATAACAGCCCATGACGCACGGCCGCCGCGCGCCCGATTCGTCCAGGTAGCTGGCGCCCAGCTTCTCGCTGTATTTCGTGCCCAGTTTGAAAACGTGACCCACTTCAATCGCGCGCCGGATGTTGAGAGGTTGTCCGCACTTGACGCAGGGTTCACCGGCGGCCACCGTCCGCAAATCGAACCAATCGGACACGCGCACGTCCCGGTCCATGGCCACGTGCCGCAGATGAAATCCATCCTCGTTCGCGCCGGTGGTCATGTCATTCGCGCCCCGCAGACGCTCATCCGCCAGCACCCGGACCTCCGCCGGCACGCGTCTGACCGCGCCCAGCGAACCGGGCCGGGCCCCCAAAATCTCCACACATTCCTCCGGGGTCGCCGGCCGGAACGTCAGGCCGCCCGTCCGCGCGCTGAACTTGGTTTCGTTCAGTTGATCGTCCCCACGGATCAAAACCAGCACCGGGCTGTCCTCCACCAGGTAGACCAGGGTTTTGATCTGACGGTGGGCGGCCACGCCGTACGGCTCGCGGGACAACGCTTCAATCGTGACCACGCCGGGCGTCGCAAACTGTTCCGGCGCGCCCCCGGGCTCGCGCGCGGCGGTGCCCGGCACCCCGCTCGTGGCTTTCTCGCGGTTGGCCGCATAACCGCAGGCTTCGCAAAACACCACTTCGTTTTCACCCGTATCCGCCGGCACCATAAACTCGTGGGAATGGCTGCCGCCGATCACTCCCGAATCGGCCTCCACCGGGAAATTCTGCAGGCCGCACCGGTCAAAAATCCGGTGGTAGGCCGCATACATCTTCTGATAACTCGCCATCGCCGCCGCATCGGAGACATCGAAGGAATACGCGTCCTTCATGATGAACTCCTTGGCCCGCATGAGGCCGAACCGGGGACGGATTTCATCGCGGAACTTCGTGCTGATCTGATAGAAATTCCTGGGCAGCTGGCGGTAGGAACTGATCTCGTGCGCGGCGAGGGTGGTGATGACTTCCTCGGCGGTCGGACTGAGAAACCACTCCCGATCCGCTCCATCGCGGACCTTGAACAGCACCCCTTTGGCCGTCTCCGCCCGTCCGGTTTGCTCCCAAATCTCGCGCGGCTGCAATGCCGGCATGAGCACCTCGATCGCGCCGGCGCGATCCATCTCCTCGCGGATGATCTGTTCCACCTTCCGCAAGACCCGCAATCCCAACGGCAGAAAGGTATAAACGCCGCCCGCCAGCTTGCGGATGAGTCCGGCGCGTAACAGCAGCTTATGGGAGAGGATTTCCGCGTCCGACGGTGCTTCCCGCAGGGTCGGAATCAAGGTTTCAGTCCACTTCATGCGGCGCGCAGCTTAAACCAAAGCCGGACGCGGAACGAAGTCTTTTCGACGCCGACGCTTACTTGACAAGATTGATCAGGGAGGTCAGCCCCGAAATGCGCACCTCCAGACGGTCCCCGGATTGGATCGGCCCCACGCCGGCCGGGGTGCCCGTCAAAATCACGTCACCGGGCAGCAGCGTCATCTGGGCGGAAACAAAGCTCACCAGCTCAAAACAATTGAAGACCATCTGCCGGGTGTGGGAGTTCTGTCGCAGTTGACCGTTTTGATAGAGCTGGACGCTCAGGTCCTGCGGATTGACTTTCGTTTCGATGTACGGCCCGAGCGGGGTGAAGGTGTCGAACGATTTGGCACGGCACCACTGGCTTTCCCCCGCTTGAATGGTGCGGTCGGTCACGTCTTGTGCAGCGGTGAACCCGAGAATGTATCGCGGCGCCGACGCGGCGGGGACCCCGCGCACTTTGCGCCCGATCACCACGGCCAGTTCCGCCTCGAAATCAGTCCGGTGTTCCGGATGCGGGATCTCGATCTTCCCGCCATCGGCCAGCACCGAGGTCGGCGCTTTCAACCAAAGCAGTGGTTCCTTGGGCATCGGCTGATTCAGTTCCCGCGCGTGGTCGGCGTAATTCAATCCGATCGCGACGATTTTCGAAGGAGCAACCGGCACCAGCGTGCGGACCCCCTTTCGGGGAAACGGTTTCCGGTCGAAGGTCGGCGCACCGAAAACATCGCCCCGCAAACGGAAAAGCTCGCCATCCACGATCTTGGCAAAAAAAATATCGCCGTCTTTTTGAAATCGCCCAATGGCCGCCATAGGTAGGCCGGCATCCTAGCCAGCCGGGACGCCGGCCCGCAAGCGCAAAGCACGCGACCTCCAGAGCCGCACCCAGTCTTGCCATCCGCTTCCAAACCTGACATATACAACCCATCAAGAATTGCGCGCTGCTCCGACGTGCCCGTCGCCGCCGCGAAGACCGACGCCATGAACACCAAACTCATTACCGCCAGTTACCGGGTGTGGGGACCGGAAATGATCTGCTATGGACCCATCGACCTTTCCGAACTGGCCAGGTGGGTGCGCGAACAACGCATCGGCCCGAACCACTGGATATTCTGTGAACGGCGCAAGACCTGGGGCAAGGCGGGGCAGATGGACGAACTCAAACAGCTCTTTGATTCAACCCGCTACCAGCCGGGCCACCTGCTCGATGTCCTGCAGGCCGGGGTGACCTCCGGCGCCCTGCTGCGCATCAAGGTCTTTGCCGATTTGAATGAGGACCAATTGCACGCGTTCCTGCAGTACATGGAAATGGTGGTGCTTGAACCGTCGGCGTTCGCCGTCCGGGAAGGCCAGCCCGGCGACGGCATGTTTCTCATCCTCGAGGGGGAAGTGCGTGTGCGCTGGCTGCGGCAGGGCACCGAAACGATCGTCGCCACCCTGAAGGCGGGGGATTTTTTCGGTGAAATTTCACTGCTGGACGAGGGCCCGCGCTCGGCGGATGTGCTCGCGAATGAGCACACCACGCTGTTGAAGATTTCCAAAACCGCCTTCGCCAAACTGCGGCGGGAAGCACCGGCGCTGGCCGGGCCGTTTCTGCATGCGCTCGCCCAAATTCTCGTGGGGCGGCTGCGCCAGGTCAACAAGCGTTACGTGGATTCCATGCTCATGTTGCGCTCCCTGTCCGGAGCGCCAGGCCCCAAATCCGCCCGCCTTCCTGCCGCCAGGCGTGCCCGATGAAACATTCAGATGTCGGCAGCCCGTGCGCACCCCATCACGGACGCGCCGGAAACCGGAAGTGCAATCAAAACCACTTGTCAACCGGGTGGCAACTTATCAGCATGGACCGTTACAAATGACTCAACTAAGCCGGAGGAAGCACGGTAGGGTTGGCATATCAAAAGGCCATTCCATTTTCAAACCTGTCCTGGTCTCCGGCGACTCCACGATCAAATTTATCCCACTCGTCGAATTCTTATGAAATCAAGAACCGTTGTGTTACTGGCGACTCTGGTGGTCTGGTTCACTTCAGTCCCAACTCGAATCCACGCCGCTACACTTACCTGGACCAACAATGCGAGCGGCGTCTGGCACGAAGCAGGCAATTGGAGTCCCAATCAAGTCCCCGGCCCGCTGGACGTGGCGGTGTTTAATCGTGGTGTAACGGTTACGGTAACCAATGATGTCGCGGTGGCCGAATTACAATTCAGCGGCAGTGGCACCATTAATGTCACCACCGGCGTGCTAACCGCCGCAACGTTAACCTGGACGGGGGGGTGGTTGCGGGGAATCGTGCAGTGCGGCGGGGGGAGCATCAGCGGGAACTATGGGAAGTATCTGGTGGGCGGGGTGCTGAACAATGCCGGGACGTTGGAATGGTCGGGCTCCCTCACCCTGGGAACCAGCGGTTGGGGGACGGGGGATCCTGGGACATTATCA
>JAKQDQ010000184.1 GCA_029573725.1 Verrucomicrobiota bacterium | reverse complement strand
GGCAAAACAAAAACCCCGGCAGTTTCCCGCAGGGGCTTGAGATTTTTCAGGGCGAGTTCATCCATCGCTAGCTTCCGGTGGCGCCTACGTGGCAACCACCAGCCGTTCGACAGAGATTCACCGCGCGACTGGCCGACTCGTTGCCAGTGCCATCGGTAACTGGATTGTACCTAAAAATCTAGCTTGCACAATCCTTGGTGTCGGCCATACGTCGATGTTAGTTGTTGCTATGAAATTTACAGCATGTTTCGCAAACGCAAACGCATGGACTGTCGCGCGACGTGGATACATTCGTCCATCATGTTCAGCGCCGCCTTGCCCATCTCGCCTGCCGGTGGGTTGCGTTTGCCGCTCCCACCGCACTTGCGGCACTGACGGCCCAGTACCGGGGAGCCGTGGATCACCTCGTGCCCACGCCCCAGGCACGGCTGGCATGTGTCGTGTAGCCAGTAAATCAGCACCGCATTGGCCAGCGTGCGCGGCTCCTTGTGGCCCTTGCGCTCGGCCCATGCGGCTACACCGTCAACCGCGCGGATCAGGGTTTTGAGTTGGCTGAACAGCAAGAATGCCTCGGTTTCATCCATGTGCCGCTTCTTTGCCGCGCCGTCCCATTCACTGTGCAGTCGCATCAGCACGCCGCCCAGCAGGCCCGGTGTCCAGCCGCTGGCGATCAACACATCCGCATCGGTGCGCCGTTCTGACGTGACGGTCAAATCCCCGGCATTGCCGGCGCTGGTGTACTGCTCTTCGATGGTGCGCGGTTCGTTCAAGTGATTTCCCCCGTCTCTGGATCAATGAATCTGTCCCGCCCCAGCGACGTTTCCGACCACTTCACGCCCTGCTCTGACCCGAAGGCGTGACACAGCTCAATCACCGCTTTCATCTCCGCAATCGTCATGTCGCTGGTCGACCGGCCACGGTTGATGCTGATGAAGCCGGTTCCATCCATGTTGGGAACCAGCTCCTGGCCGTGCAGATGGCCGGTGATGAAGTCTTTCCAGCCTTCCGGCGTCAGGTTCTTCCCGAACCACTTCACCTGCTTTGACAAGTCGGTCAGGCAAGACCACATCAGGTTGTTCTGTGCCAGTGAGCGGGTTTCGCCCCGCGCCGATATGACCAAGCGATGCCCGGCCATCAGCAGGGGCTTTGCCCATGCCCACAGCTCCAACATAGATTGATGGGCTTGCTGGGCGCTGTACCAGCGCAGGGAGAGGCGCTCAGGCATGGGACGCCTCCCGCTTCAATTCTCGCGCCATGGCGGCGTACTTCGCCTTGATGGCCCGCAGTTCGTCAGCGGTGTACTTGCGCGGCGTCTGGTCGGCCTCCAGGGCTTCCACGCGCGCCAGCCCGATCCGGGCTATCAGACCCAGCCGGTAATCGACGGCGCGGCCAGCGCCCCAGCGGTTGCATTGCTTGCGCTGGGCGTGGGC
>JAKQDQ010000096.1 GCA_029573725.1 Verrucomicrobiota bacterium | reverse complement strand
CATTCCAACGCGCGGGAGTTGTAAAAAGTCCCCATCTGGTCCGTCTCGCTATAACGAACGCGCAACTGCAGCACATCGGTTAACCCAGTCATGACGCCAGCATTGCCGAACCCGCCGCCCAATTCAACCCCATCAACCCTCCGAATCGCATGAAAAGTCGGATCGCGCGCAAACCGCCCGGCGGCCATCAATTCCGCCTCCCATTCCCCTCCTTTCCCCCTCCCAAATAGCCGTGTACAAGAGGAGTACAAGGGATGCTCACCGGGTGAACATCGGAAAATCTGATGAACATCCGGTGGGCATCCCTTGTACACCCCTTGTACACGGCGGGTTGGTAGCCAGGAATGAGCGGGAAATGGCGGAAAATGCGTAAAGTGGGAGGGGATGCGGTTCGGGGAAAAGAAAGGGTTGAGCGGGCGGATATTGCGGGGAGTGTCCAATAATTGGACACTCGGGAGTGCTGTTGCGAGGGGTAAATTGGCATGGCTGCGGGCATTATTCGGCGGTTATCTTGTTCGGGGCGGTGGGTCTGGTGGAGGTATCCTATCGGGTGGCTATGGGTGTGCCAATTTGGCACAGTTCGGTTGCGTCGGCAGTGTCAAGCGGCGTTCATCAATGATTTAAGGTCGTTTTGGCGCTTGCGCCGCACGGGCTGGCGGCAACATCATGCCTGATATGGCGGAAGGCCGAAAGTTTGAGCGGACGTCGGCGGGCACCCCCCGGCGGACCCTCCTGATTTGCCTGCTGCTGGCGCTGGCGATTGCCGCGGTTTACTGGCCGGTCCTCAAGTTCGGTTTCATCAATTACGACGACCCGGACTACGTCAGCAGCAACCCGCGGGTTCAATCCGGGCTGACTCTGGAAAACCTCGCGTGGGCGGGCCAGAGTTTCCATGCCAGCAACTGGCATCCGCTGACGTGGCTTTCGCACATGCTTGATTGCCAGCTCTATGGCCTGAAGCCGTGGGGCCATCACCTCACCAGCGTGCTGCTGCACCTGGCCAACACCCTCCTGCTGTTCGGCCTGTGGCAACGCCTGACCGGCGCCGGCTGGCGCAGCGCGCTGGTGGCCGCGCTGTTTGCTTTGCACCCGCTGCATGTGGAATCCGTCGCCTGGATCGCGGAGCGCAAGG
>JAKQDQ010000079.1 GCA_029573725.1 Verrucomicrobiota bacterium | reverse complement strand
TGATAGGCGTAAAGGTCATCTATCACGCCGCCCCGCTCATTGCACAGCAGCGTGTATTGGCCCTGCCCGGCTGCCAGTTTCCGCAGGTCGTTGGTGAGCGTCCAATTTAAAAATGCCTCCGCGCCGGGGCCGCGCACCCGGATTTCCCCCATGTGCGAGATGTCAAACAGCCCCCCCCCCTGGCGCACGGCTCGGTGTTCCTCGACGATGCTCGTATATTGGACTGGCATTTCCCAGCCGCCAAATTCAATGAGCTTGCCGCCCAATCGCTGATGCGCGGCGTAAAGCGGTGTTCGTTTCATGCGCTGAGCATCCTCTCATTCCCAAACTGCCAGCAAGCACAAATCAATCATCCCGGCGGGCGGGGGCGGGCGGGGTTTGCCGGGATAACGCCGCCGTTTCAACCTGGCTTGCCCGATCGTTGGGCTGGCCTTGCCCAAAGGCCCTTGAAGCTGTGAGGCAGGGCGCCAGTTTTGCGCCAGTTTTGCGCTTGAGATTGCCGCTTCCGGCCCGTAAATTTGGTCCCCGACAGTGAGCGCATACACGGATCACCGGGATAAAACGCTGGTCGCCGGAGCCGCCGGGCGCGACTTCAAAACCCACCCACCTCTTATTCGCTTATGAACCGCACCTTTATGATGATTCCCGTCCTGCTCGTCCTGGCCCTGGGGGGCGGGCTGGCCTGGCAGTATTCCCGAACTACCGCGCTGGAAGCGGAGTTAGCCGGCTTGCGCCAGGCTCAACAGGCGGCGAGTGAATCCAGCGAAGCGCTGCGCGCTGAGCAGGCCGAGTTGGAATCGTTGCGCCTGCAGGCCGAGGAACTCCCCCGGCTCCGCCGCGACAGCCAGGAGTTGATTCGGCTCCGCAACGAAGTGCGGCAACTGCGCGACTCGAAGGGGGAGTTTCAACAGCACCTGGACGCGACGGGCGAGGAGAATGAGCAGTTGCGCGCCATCGCGCAGCAATTGCGCCAACTGGCCGCCGAAAACGAACAGCTCCGCACCCAGCTTTACCAGGCGGAAAATCCCAGTGCCCCCCCGGCGACCACGAGCACGAAAGACCTGTGTGCGCGGAACCTGCGTCAACTGGATGCCGCAATCCAGCAATGGGCGCTGGAGAATCAGAAAACCGCGACGGACACCGTCACTTCCGAGGACCTCATGCCCTACCTGCCCGCCGGGATGCCTGCCTGCCCCGCCGGGGGGCAATACACCTTGAGCACGGTGCGCGCCGGGCCAAAGTGCAGCATTGACGGCCACGCCCTCGTGCGTTGATTGGCCGGCGCGGTTGGAGCCTCGCGCCGGAAGGGACGCGGACTTTCCCGGCTTGCGGCCCAAGCGCGGGGTTTCGCGCGCTCCCGCGGGCACGCCGCGATGGAATCCATCCCACAAAACAATCGCCGACCCGCCCGAGATTTCGGACGGATCGGCGTGACAGTGCGTTTCCGGACTTAACGGGGCGGGCTAAGGCAGCTTGCCGAACGGCTGCCACCTAAGCGCGCAACCGGGAAGACCCGGAATCCTGGTGGCTACCGAACCCACTTAATGGCATCCGCAACCACAACGTAACCGGACGGCGCCCAGCAGGAGAGGGAGACCTTGCCGGTGCCCGCGTTGAGGTTGAAAGTACCGAGCAGGTTCCATTTGCCGCCGTTGGCTTGTTGATTCATTGTAACGGTTGTTGACCCGCCACTGTGATAAACAATGTAAGGAGCCGCAGTCGAGCGATTGGAGCCCGCACTCCACCAGGCGTATATCTTGTAGGTGCCGGCGGGCAGATTGCTGGCCGACCAGGAGGCCGGGTCGCTGACCGACTGGGTCGAGCGCCAGCGATAATCCGCGCCGTATTTGTCTCCCGCAGCAGTGCCGGTCGCCCAGGCCGAGGACGCGGTGAAGCCCGCGCTGTTGTTA
>JAKQDQ010000072.1 GCA_029573725.1 Verrucomicrobiota bacterium | reverse complement strand
AAGAAGGCGCTTGCCCTCTGTCGCGGCCAGATGAGCGCCGTGCTGGCCTCAAAGCTCGACCCCGGCACCATCACCGTGCTCAAAGGCAACAAGCCGCTCTGCCTGCGCATCCACCGCCAGCACCGGGTGGTGCTCTACGCCTCGGACGACGCCTTTATCGACTTTGCCGTGGACAACGAGAAGGGCTGGCGCGAGCTGGAAGTACCGCCCATGACCATGCTCACCATCCGTCACGAGAATGTGCGGGCCATCGAAAACAGCGAATTCCGCTTCATCCCCCAGGAGCGCAAAGGGACACTGCCCGAAGGAGTGAATGCATGAACATTGGAGACACCGCGAAGCTGAACACAAACCCGGAAGACAGTCCAGAGATCATCCTCCGGCTCTTCGTCTACGGCACACTGAAACGGGGCTACTGGAATCATCAACGCTTCTGCACCCAGGCCCGCAGTATCGAACCGGCCGTGGTCTGGGGCAGGCTCTACCACCTCAACGCCGGGTTCCCGGCGCTCGAGGTACCGGAGGGGCTGATCCTGGCCCGGGGCACCGCCGACCCAATGGCCGATGCCCGCAGACAACAGGAGATCGACACGCCGCGCTTCGGCCGCCCGACCGGTGACTGGGATCTGATCCACGGAGAGCTGGTGACCTTCACCGACCCGCAACGCGACCTGCCGCCCATCGACCGGCTGGAAAGCTTCCGGCCCGGCGGGCACAGCATGTACCAGCGGGTGATGGTGGCGGTGTTGGTGAACAGAAAACCCTGTGCCGCCTGGATTTACGACGGATCGCCGATTCGTCCACGTCTATCCGGTAAGCGAACCGAAAGGATCTGGACAGGGACTTCATTCGGATAAACTCGGCTAAAAAGGCAAACATTGCCTTGACATTTTCTCGCCCGCCACGTAGTTTTATTCTGTTTTAGTCCGACCAAACCGGATGAGAACGGGTATAGACCACCCAAACCTTAAACATTTGGCTTTGTCACCGTTTGAGATGGCGGCG
>JAKQDQ010000068.1 GCA_029573725.1 Verrucomicrobiota bacterium | reverse complement strand
GACGCCGACGGCACCATCCGCGAGGTGCCAACCTATGTCAACGAGTTCTGGACCGCCAAACAACGCCAGGCAAGCTCGCTTCAGGAGATTTCCTACCGCGCCTGCTTCAAACCGCAGTTGCCGCGCTTTTTTATCGAACGTCTGACGCAACCCGGAGAAACGGTTTATGACCCGTTTATGGGGCGTGGCACCACCCTTATCGAAGCCGCGCTGCTGGGACGCGTGCCATACGGATGCGATATCAATCCTTTGAGCGTTGTTTTGACCCGGCCGCGGTTGCGCCCTCCCCGTCTGGAGGACGTTGCCCAGCGGCTCCAGCAAATCAACTTTGCTTCCGGAACCGCCTATCCGGAGGAGTTGCTGGTCTTTTTTCATGCGGATACGCTTCGCGCTCTCACCGCGCTCAAGCAATACTTGCTGGCGCGCCGTGCCGCTGGCTTGCTCGACGCCGTGGATGACTGGATTTGCCTGGTCGCGCTCAACCGGCTGACCGGCCACTCGGCCGGCTTTTTCTCTGTCTATACCTTACCACCCAACCAGGCCGTCTCCGTCAAATCCCAGCGCAAAATCAACGCCCGCCGCAACCAAACCCCGCCGCCCCGGAATGTCCCCACCCTTATCCTGCGAAAGACCCGCCAACTGCTGCGCGATTGCGATGCGGCCACCCGCCGGACCCTGGCCAAAGTCGCGCCCCGGGCCATTTTGCTAACGCAGCCCGCCGCGCACACACCCCAAATCCCCGAATGTTCCGTTTCATTGGCCGTCACCTCGCCGCCATTCCTCGGCGTAGTGGACTATGCCACGGATAACTGGCTGCGCTGTTGGTTTCTGGGCATTGACGCTCAATCAGTGGAGTTTACCGTTCCCCGAAAGCTGGGCACCTGGCAAACGGCGATGACCGCGGTCCTGCGCGAACTGCATCGCCTGCTGAAGCCGGGCGGTCACGTCGCCTTTGAAGTCGGAGAAGTCCACGCCGGAAAAATAAAGCTCGAAGAGGCGCTTCTGCCGTGTGGCGTCGCCGCCGGCCTGGCGCCGGAGCTGGTGCTCATCAACGACCAGCAATTCACCAAGACGGCCAACTGCTGGGGCGTGGATAACATGGCCAAAGGCACCAATACCAACCGCGTTGTTCTCTTTCGCCGGCCGTAGCTCCGCGTCCGGCCCCCGCCCACCCGCCCTACTCGCCGCCCTCGCGGTTGGCGTGGGATTGCGCCACAAGGCGTGCCCGGGCGGCGGCCATCTCGGCTTTGACCTGATCAATGCGGGCGCGAATCAGCTCGCAGTTTTCCTCTTTGGCCGCCAGCAGTTCGCGGGTGAGCTCTGCGAGGCGCTCCTGGTAAACCCGTTCCTGCTGCTGGATTTGCTGCTCGATGCGGGCAAGCCGCT
>JAKQDQ010000063.1 GCA_029573725.1 Verrucomicrobiota bacterium | reverse complement strand
CCGCCAGACGGCCAGGCCCAACCGCGCATACTCACAGGCGTTCGCAATCGAGTGCGACTGCGGCGGCAGAAAGGGATTGCAGTTGGTTGAAATCGGCATGGGCAGACTGACAATTCCCAGTTGCGGGCCGAACCGGCGCTGGGCCCTGATCAAAATGGGATGCAGCGCCCGGCAATGCGAGCAGGTATAGTCGAAAACATAAACAATTACGTTCGTGGCGTCCGGCGATCCGATCATCGGCACCGTGTCGAGCTGGAGCAGGAAGGCGTTGCTATAAAGCGAAAGCTGCCGGGGCGCGATGAGGCGGGGCTGAGGGGACGCGGGCGTGGGCGCCGCGGAATTCCCCCCGCCGGGGACGCCGCTGACCGCGTTTGGTTGTCCGGCAGCCGGGCGGCCCGCCGGCCGCAGGTCCTTCACCACATTCAGCTTCCGGGGCACCAGCAGTTGACCTCCTGCCAGCACCATGACGCCCGCCAGGCCAATCGCCGCCACCGAAGCCGCTCCCGCGCGCGGAACGCCCCGCAGCCCCGAGCCCGTGGCCCACATGGGCGTGGCGGGGTCGCGCGCCAGGGGAATATGCCGGAGACAAAGCAAGGCGGCGGCAAGGCCGCAGGCATGGGCAATCATGCAAAACTTGCAGTAGGCCTTGATGACGAAAATCTGCAGGCCGACAAACCAGAGCGCGGCTCCGGCTACAATGACCGCCAATGCGATGATTGCCGCCCATGCCCCGCGCTCCTCGTCCGGCGCCGGGCGTTTCTGCAACAGAACTGTGGTCCCAAGCAGCGCCAGGTAAACCAGCAGCGCAGGCACGCTGACTGGAATATCGAGCCAATAGGCCCAGGGGCTTTGCAGCACCTGGCCGCACCCGGAGGTCGGGCCGCAACCGGCTACCGGGCCGTTATGAATGGAAACCCAGGCCAGGTAACCCGCCCCTACAAGGGCCACCCCCAGCAGTCCCCGCACCCAGTACACCCATGCCGGCGTCACGGAAGCTGCGGGCACCGCTGAATTAGTGGAACCGTGGGTTTCGTTCATAAACTGCGCGGGAGACGTGCCCTGGTCAGTTTTCTTCCGCCTGGGAGGCACTTTTTGCCTGTGACTCTATCACAGACTGGACGCCCAAGGCTGGATTGGAAGCCGCTCTCGATTCGAGATTGCTCCTGGCTATTGCGGAGGCGGCGGAGCGGCATCCGGGGCGGGAACCGGAGGCGCGGGTTGCGGGGCCACCGCCGCCGGAGGAATCGCGCTACGCCGGGTTTTGCCTGGAACTCGTCGCGGTGATTTCGTAGCTGGCGCTCTTTGCTTATCTTGCCCCGATTCCCCCTTGGAACGAACGACACTGGATGGCGGGATGGCCTCTTCAGAAGCATCTTTAGACACCACTGGCGGAGGCTCCGCATCTTCGGGAAGCTTCAGATAAGCAATCGCATCCAGCAATGCCACTTTCTCCCGCGGATCTTCAATGACTCCCACGGTTTGCTCCAGCGTGGGAACAATGTTGGTGTCATTCAAATGAATCAAAGCGTCCAGGGCAGCCGCGCGAACCTCTTTTTCCCGATGCGTCAACTTGCCAGCCAATAACCCCGCCGCATGGGGATTGCCGGTCCCGGCAAGACTCAGATCGTTGATCTCCTGCAATTCCCGCTCGACCTCATCGCCGGATGGCGACCCCTTTTTACTCTCTGGGCTCGATCCCGGAGTTGGCGCCAGCGCCGTTCCTATGGGTGAGTTCGTCGCAGTCGGCACCGCCGCTTCATCGCCAAGCTCCGGGGATTTCGGCCGGTTTATAATCCCCTTAAACACCGCCGCCAGTGCCACCAAGCCGACCGCCACCACCAGAATCAATATCACTATCTTCGGTCGCATAATATCTCCGCGTCCCTGCTATAAGGAAAGCAACCCAAGGGGTGCCTTCCGGCCTCCGCCTTGGGTTGCGTTGATAATTTAACGATTAAGCGTCAGAAAACTAATATCTGACCTGCGTTATTCCCCCCAGCCGCCTCCAATGAAGTACCAGCGGGTGCCCGGGATATAGGTCTCACCCGCGCCGCGGAGGTTTTCCACGGTCTCGTCAGGGAGCGCCGGGTTCGGTTCCGGGCTGCTCTGCGGCCATTGCCAGCGCGGTTGGTAGAACTCGTTCACGCCCACGTGCAAGCTCAGCGAAGCAGGCACATTGACCGGCGATTGCCAGTAATCACTCCACGGGTACTGCCAGCTATTCCAGCCAACCCCGTACCAGCTTTCATACCATCCAATATTGTCACAGCAGAAGGCTTTGCTGCGATTCACCAATGTTTCATTGATTTTCATGGAGCCAGTCAGCAGGCCGCAGTACAGCGCATGGAAGCTATAACCATTGGCCACATAAGTGGCGGCGGCGCCGTTCTGGATGAAATCCAACACCAGATCATTGGCATTAAACTTCGCAAGCTTCCACTTGTAGGTAAGGATGCCGTTCAGCGTGAACCGCATAGCATACCAGGCCGGCGTTCCCTGATTGGAAATGATTCGATCAACATACGGAAGCTGATCCGGGGTAGTTCCGTCACCCGTCAGTTGGTCCTTCAGGTATCCCCGCACGCCAGGATACGGGCCATCCAAAACGCCGATCCAAGCGTCATTATCGTCATTAAGATACGGATTGTTGAAGGTGTTATCAAAGGACAGGCTCATGTAGTAGCGATCGATGCCACTGCCGGTGAGCGTAGATTCAATGTAGGTGCTGCAGCAAGGCGGGCCTTCCTGTTGCTCACTGCCTTTCTTGAGCACAAACTTGGTGTCGGTCACGAAACTGTTCAGATAGAAGCAGTCATAGCACTCCTGCACGGTAATGGCAAAGAAGAAGGTCACGTTGTCGCAAAGATTCCGCTGCGCGTCCTTTACGAAAATCTGCCCCCACGGCTGGTGGTGTCCCGGAGGCCAGTTGCCTTCGGTTGCATAGCCTTCGGGAACGGCCAGGAAATGCCGACCCGTCGCCAGGCGAACGAACGTGCCCTCAATCGTGCTGGCGAGTCCGGCGTCCTCAGCGTACCCGCTATTGTATCCTTCAGCCGAAAACTCGGTGTCCGCATCAGCGAGATCAGGCACTATATTAAAGAAACCACCCAACTCTCCCTGCGTCAGGATCAGGCGGGCTGCCGGCTTGGAGCTGGTCCCCGTCCGACTGTAGTAGTTCGGGCTGCCGTGCAACACTTGTCCGATGCAGTCCAGAATAGTGCGCTCCGTAACTTTCCGTTGCGCC
>JAKQDQ010000044.1 GCA_029573725.1 Verrucomicrobiota bacterium | reverse complement strand
AGGCCTTCTCGCCCGAGGGGTCGGAGACGCTGCGAATTGTGGCCGATGGCATCCTCCACGGCGGCGATTTTATGACGGAATAGGGGCGAGCATGCCTGTTTGTTCAATCGTCATCCGCGCCTATAACGAAGAAAAGCATATCGGCCGCCTGCTCAGCGGCATCACCCACCAGACCATCGCAGATGTGCAGATCATCCTGGTTGATTCCGGCTCCACCGACTCGACTGTGGCAATTGCCCGCACCTACCCGGTGGAGGTGGTTTCCATCCGCCCGCAGGAATTCACCTTTGGCCGCTCGCTGAACCTGGGCGTGGCGGCTGCCCGTGCCGAGCGGGTGGTGATTGCCTCGGCGCACGTCTATCCCGTCTATCCCGACTGGCTGGAGCGCCTGATTGAGCCGCTGGACGACCCGCAAATTGCCCTGGCCTATGGCAAGCAGCGCGGCGCCGAAACCAGCCATTTTTCAGAGCATCAGGTTTTTCAACAGTGGTTCCCCGATCACTCGGTGCACCGCCAGCCGCACCCCTTCTGCAATAACGCCAACGCCGCCATCCGCCGCGCCCTCTGGGAGCAGCAGCCCTACGATGAACTGATCCCGGCCCTGGAAGACCTGGACTGGGCCCGCCGCGCCGCGGCCCTGGGCTGCGGCGTGTCTTATGTGGCCGAGGCCGAGATCATCCACGTCCATCAGGAAACCTGGCGCGGGGTGTATAATCGTTATCGGCGCGAGGGCATGGCCTTCAAGCAGATTTACCCGCAGGAACAGTTTCACTTTATGGATTTCTGGCGGCTCTGGCGCGCCAACGTGCGCGCTGACTGGCGCGCCGCGGCCCGGCAGGGCCTCTGGCTGCGGGAAGCCGGGCGCATCATGCGCTTCCGCTTCAGCCAGTTCTGGGGCACCTATCAGGGCTACCGGCAGTCTGGCCCGCTCACCTGGCCGCTCAAGCAGGCGTTTTACTACCCCCGCCCGCTGGCTGAACAGCCGCCCGCCCCCCGCCCGGTGGAACCCATCCGTTATACTGCGCCGCCCGTCCCCAAGGAGGATACGCCCGATGACCGACCAGCCTAGAATTGTTGCCCTGGTGCCCATGCGCCACCATTCGGTGCGCGTGCCGGGCAAAAACTACCGCCTCATCGCCGGCAAGCCGCTCTACCAGCACATCCTTGAGACGATGCTGGCCTGTCCCGAAATCACCACTGTGGTGGTGGATACCGACAGCCCGGTGATTGTGGAGGGCGTGCGCGCCAGTTTTCCGGCGGTGCAGCTTTTGGAGCGCCCCGAGCATCTGCGCGCCGACACCGTGCCGATGAATGAAATTTTGATGCACGATACCTCGCACTACCCCGCCGATTTCTACCTGCAAACCCACAGCACCAACCCGCTGCTGCGCCCCCAGACCGTCTCGCGCGCCATCCAGACCCTCATCACGCAGTACCCGGCGTATGACTCGCTGTTTGGCGTGACCCGGCTGCAAACCCGCCTGTGGGATGCCCTGGCGCGGCCGATCAATCACAACCCCAATATTCTGCTGCGCACGCAGGACCTGCCGCCCGTCTACGAGGAGAATTCCTGCCTCTACCTCTTCACCCGTCAGACGCTGGAAATGCGCCGCACGCGCATTGGCGACCGTCCCTGGCTCTTTGAAATTGACCCGCTCGAAGCCCGCGATATTGACGAAGAACACGACTTCATCCTGGCGGATATTCTGCTCCAGCAGCGCCAGTAGCCGCACCCGGCGCCGGATCGCCCGATGCTGAAATCACTCCCCGCCCGTCTGCTCACCTTCTGGCTC
>JAKQDQ010000020.1 GCA_029573725.1 Verrucomicrobiota bacterium | reverse complement strand
CTACACCTGGCGACCGGGGCCCGAGGAGCCGGTCAAGGAGAACGACCACGCGCTGGACGCTCTGCGCTACGCCATTGACTGGCGTCTCAACAGTTACCAGGCCCTGACAACCTGGATAGAACAGCCGAGGGTATATGCCGGATACTGAGAGCGAAAACATCCGTCGCCGGGTGGCGGCCCGGTTCAGTGAGAGCACGACCGTCCCGGAAGAAGCCGGCTGGCAGCCGCTGACGCCCCTGACGGCCTGGCGGAGACCGGAAGATGATCCGGCGGTGCGCCAGGACGCCATCATCGCCTCGTATTACTACGCCCGCCGTGATCCGCTCTATCAGCGCGCGATCCAACTAACGCGCGCCTACACATTCGGGCGCGGCTTGACCTGGAGCGCGCGTGACCCGCGCGTGGCGGCGGTGTTGTCTGACTTCATGGATGACCGCGATAACGCGATTTTCTCGCGGGCCGTTGGACAATGGGAACTTTGCGAGCGGCTGCTGATCACGGGCGAACTGTTCCCGGTTTTTTTCGTGAACTGCCGGACCGGGCGCGTCAAAACGGCCCTGGTGGAGCCGTTGGAGATCACCGAGATCATCACCGACCCGGACAACCAGTACCGTCCGCTATACTACCGGCGCGAATACACTGCCCTGGCCTGGGACTGGCGCAGCGAGACCTACCAGCAACCTGGCCTGCAACGGGCCTACTACCCGGACTGGTACAACCGCCACCCGGAGCGCAGCACCTTTGACGAATACGCCGAGGACGGGACGCGCCTCACCCGCGTTGTGATGACTCAACTCAAGGTGAACTCGCACGGGCTGCGGGGACTGCCGCCGTTCTATGCTGGCATCCCCTGGATCAAAGCGTACAAGGGATTTCAGGAAGACCGGGCCACGCTCACGCTGGCGCTGGCAACCTTTGCCTTCAAGGCCAAGGTGCGCGGGAACCAGGCGCAGATCGGGCGCGTGGCCGGGCAGTTGGGACGCAGCGTAGCCGGACGCTACGGCTCGCATTCTGCCGACCGCGAACGGGCCGAGGGTGCGCAAACCTGGGTAGAGAATGACTCTATGAACCTGGACCAAATCAGGGTAGACTCCGGGGCCGCGAACGCTTACCAGGACGGACGCATGTTGCGGCAGCAGGTCAGCGCCGCCGTAGGGGTCACCGAGCCTGACCTGACCGGCGACCCGTCCATTGGCAACCTGGCCTCGCTAACGGCCATGAACGGCCCGCAGGTCAAAGGGTTTGAGGCCTGGCAGCAGATTTTCCGCGACTTTTACCGGGACGTGTTTCAGTTCGTCTTGGAGCAGGCGCAGACTTACGGGACCCTACCGCGCGACGCCGACCTGAGTTTCGAGGTGGACTTCCCGCCTATCGTCACGGAAGACCTGCCGTCGCTGGTGAACGCCGTGGCGCAGTTATTGCAGGCACAAAGCCTGATGGCGCGCGAGTTCATCCCCTGGAAGCGGTTGGCGGCGCGGGTGCTCCAGGCTTTCGGTGAGCAGGACGTTGACGCGGCGCTGGATGAACTACAGACTACCACTACTGCAACGCCGGAGAGCGCGGCGACCGACGCGGCCCTGCCGGACGCGCAGGCCGAGGCTTTACGGCGGGCTGCCGAGGCCCTGCGGGAAGCGGCGGGGGTGTAGGTGTGTGCGCCCACGGCCTTAGCGGAAGCGTTGGCGCTGGTCCAACTGCTGGAGGCGCGCACTTATCGTCACCAGGCCAAAGCCCTGATTGCGCAGGCAATGGCCGAGGTAGAAGCGGCAGCAGCGGCGTTGGAGGCCTCGCGGTTTTCGCAGTCGGCGCGGCTCACCTTCCGCTCGCGGGTGTCGGGGATGTTGCGCCGGAGCGCGCCGGCTATGGCACAACTGGGTTGGTATGCTGGCGGCGGGACCGGTAAGCCGCCGCCGGAGATCGCCCGAACCTTTATAGACGAACAGCAGCAGTTTCTCAGTCGGTGGTTCTTGCAGATCAAAGCCGCCGGCGCTCTGGTAGGCGGGGCGGTGCGGGCGCGGATGTATGCGCAGGCTTTGGAGCAGGTCTACCAGCGGGCTTACATGGCCGCTGCCGGGCAGAAGATCGGCCTGCCGCCACTGCCGGCCTACCCGCGCGACGGCTCTACTCGCTGCAAGATGAACTGCAATTGCTATTGGGAGGGTCCGCTCCGGCGCGAGGACGAAAACGGCGTCTACTACGAGTTGTTCTGGCGCTTGCGGCCCGGCGAGAGTTGCGAGGATTGCATCCGGCGGGCGACCGTGCAGTGGAACCCGCTGAAGGTCGTCAACGTTAGTGGG
>JAKQDQ010000002.1 GCA_029573725.1 Verrucomicrobiota bacterium | reverse complement strand
AGATCAAAGGCGATTTCGTACTGGATATGACCGCTGGCGTCGGTGATCGCCCGGTTGACGCCGACAGCCGGCACCGGTGCATCGAAACCCAGGGCGTTGGGATAGGCGCCCCAATAGCCGATATAGACGGCCGTTGCGGTGCTGATCGCGAACAGCCCCTCACGGCTGGGGCCGGCGTTATCCCATACATCGTTGTCGTCCCTGTCGAAAAGGATGCCCAACAGGTTAGCCGGTTCGATAACCGGATCATTCGGATCGTCGACGGCCAGGAAGAGAGTGCGATCGTTGTTGGCCACATAGAGAGTGATGGGCAATAACGCGTGCGGATTGGCGATATTCACCGCCGTTGCATTCGCCCATTCGCCGGCGGCGATCTGGCCGTCGATGGTCGGCTCGGTTCCGGAGGCAACAAAAGATGACACAATGGCGTGGCCGCTGTCGGCAGGCGTGGCGCTTGTTTCGATCGACTGCGGCCCTTCAACGCCGCCGACCATTGCGCTGATGCGATAATAGAAGGTGGTTCCGGGAGCCACATCGCTGTCGATATAATCGCGCATCTGCCTGCCTAGCAGGCCTCGCTGCGCCAGATTTACGGTCGCCAGCGCCTCGTAAGGGCCGCCGGCGCTGGTGCCGCGGTAGATTTTATACTCGTCGATATTGGGATGCGCATAGACAGGATCCCAGGACAGCGGCACGAAACCGGCAAATCCCGTTCCGGCGGCGGGATTCAGCGGCGCCAGCGGCCCGAGCGCGAATCCGTAAATATCCCAATTCGAGTTGCGGAGATCCTGCCATACGGTTATACCCGCGCCGCGCGCGTCGAGCGCCAGTCTGGGATTGCGTTGGTTCTCCGGGACATCGGTCAACAGAAGGCTGTTTCCCAGGGGCAGGCCGCTAGCGTTATAATTTTTTCCCCAGATGTCATAGGTGCCGTTTTGATCGGACTGCCAAACGACGCTGAAGCCGCCGCTGGCCGTTGCCGCCACATCCGGCGCCAAGTGCTCGGACAATGCGCCAGATTCGGGGATGACGAAATAGTCTATCGATGACGACCCGTCCGGGTTGTAAGTGTGAGCATAGACTGTTTGATGCAGAGAGTAGATCATGTAACAAATCATCATCCGGCCGTCCTTTTGCAGGGCGATCGCCGGCTCGTAGTGACTCTTATCGATCAGATCCAGGCTCACCAAAAACTCTTCGCCTGCCGCCGCACCGTTGCCGTCATACCAGCGGGCGTATATTTGATATTCGTGTCGGTTGTTCCGCGCATCGTGCCAGGCGACGATGAAGGAGCCGTCTTGCTTCATCGCGACATCCGGAAAATCGCAGTACTCTGTGGCGGGGCTGTTGACCTGAAAATTTGCTCCCAGCGGCGTGCCGTCCGAGCGGTAGCGCTGGGCAAAGATATTCTGGGTCCAGTCGTGCCAGCAGATGACGAAATCGCCGGCACCGTTCATGGCAATGGCAGGTACTCGTTGACCGTTGGCGGTTTCATCTTCATTCACCTTGAACCACCAGCCGATCGGTGCGCCGTTGGCCGCGAACCTTTGCGCATAAATATTCATATTGCCTTCGCGCTCATCCATCCAGGTCACGACAAAATGACCGCGATCGTCCATGGCGACGTCCGCTGCTTCCTGGAACCCGAACTGGGGGTTGGGGGAAACCGGCAGGTTCTTGCCGACCGGGATTCCTTTCACGTCCACCAGCTGCATGTAAAGTCTGAAACCACCGGCCCGGTAATCCTGCCAGCAGATCACGGCACAGCCGTATCGATTCATGGCCACAGCCGGATAGTCCTGCTGATAGCCGACGGTGTCGTCGCTGATTTTATAGTCATCGATCATGGCTGCCGACAGGGCATCCATCTCCGGTCGGAGAAAGGAATCCGGCTGGCTGCGCGCAAAAAGAAAAAGGGGAGCGGCAAGGAGAAAAACCCAGAAAAAGATCAGCCGGGACGTTTTCATCGTGCACCTCCTGTTGGGATGGCGGACAAGGGCGCCCTCTGCCAGGCGTTTGCCCTGGACCGTATCGGCCGCTGGCATGCGGACCCATCATTTGGTCAGCGCCATTTTTTTGCTGCAAAAGTAGAGCGGCGCTTGGCTATCGATCGATATGGCCTGCAAGCGATAAAAATAGACCCCGGACGCGACGCGGATGCCGTTCCGGTCGGTGCCGTCCCAGAGTCGCTGATGGCGCCCGGCCTGCAGGTTGCGGTTTTCCAGCGATTTGACTCTTTTCCCGTCGATGCTGTACACCGTCAACTCGACGCGGGCGGGACGAGGCAGATCGAACAGGATCGCGGTCGTCGGATTGAATGGATTGGGATAATTGGGCAGCAGATCGAATTGCGCCGGTGTTTGTCGATCCGGGTCCGGCACCGCGGTCGCGAGCGGATCCGAGAATTCGGAGGTGTTGCCGTCGGCGTCGGTTGCGGTCGCCGTGACAAAGGCGCCGCTCAGC
>JAKQDQ010000160.1 GCA_029573725.1 Verrucomicrobiota bacterium | reverse complement strand
CGCTCACGCTCACGGCCACCTCGTTGGCCGCACTGCGGTAAAAGCCTGTGGTCGCGTCACCGAACGTCAACGACGGAGTAGCCTCGGCACCTGCCGCCGCGCCCAGCGTCACGCCCGCGATCGGCGTGGTCGCGTATACAGTATGCAGCGGCGCCCATTCGCCCGGCTCGATACACAGGTAAATGTAGGTCCCGTTGGCAACGCCCGATTCCGTACCAAAAAGTGTGCCCAGAACAATATCCAGCGCGGTCGCGGTTCCGGCATCCGCTGTTATGGCGGCCGCCACGCCAATTATTTTCCCCTGATTTATTTCGCCCTGCGGCAACGTCAACACAACGGTATCGTTATCGGCGGTAAACTCTACATTGACAAAGCTCGCATTGTCCGGAACGGTTACGGTCAGCGGCGCTGGTTTACTTAAAATCTCGTACCTGCCAAACGGATACATAACGTTCACGTCCTGCGCGTGCATGTTCAGGCTGACGATGCTGCCCGTTGGCCATACCAGCGCGGACGTGCCGCGCTGCGCGCGTTCCATTGTGTTCACGATCGCACCGCTGGTGGCGGTGACCTTGACGATCTCGCACAACAACGGATCTGTCTCGGAAGATATGGTCAAGTACATGGGCGTGTCTGCGCTCACGCCGGACGGGTATGCCTTGCTGTTCCCGTCCAGCACGACGGACATGGCCGTTTCTTCCGTGTTTATGCCGCTTTCCAGCGTGCCGCGTATATTGTTGCCGAGCAGATTCATATCATGTCCCTGTCACCGGGAACGGTCCCGGCTCGTCCATGCGCCATACGATCTCAAATTGCAGCGCGTGCATGCCGATAGGCAGCCCGCGAATATCGCTTACGCGCCGGGCCTTCCAGTAATAGCCCGTTATGCCGTCAATGTATATCTTGCCCACAGTGCTGGCTGGTGTGGCCGCCGCGAACGATTGCAGATTCGCTATTAGATCGTTTGCGTCATCGCCCTCGCATATGACCTCCATCGTAAATTCAGCCGGTCCCGCCTCGTTATAATAGGTGTAGCCGCCGTCCCTCCCGGGGACATTGACCGTGTCCGTAACACCAACCTTAGCAAACGGCCACTCGCCGCCGATCACGGTTATTCCGTAATCCGCCATGTCTGTGTCATTAAAACTAAATGAGTGCGCCATTACCGCCTCCAATCGTTAGACGCACCGACGCCCGTTATGCGCTGGCGCAGCTTATCGCCGAGCCGCCGCGCCACCGCGTCCACATCCATGTTACTGGAGATGTTTACACCGTTCATGTTCACGGTTATCCCGTCCGCACCCGCAAGCATGCCCATGGTCTCACCGTGGTTGAATATGCGCCCGCTGACAGACGGCTGGAACAGTTCCGGCCCGCGCTCACCGACCAAGTACGGCGTGTTCGCCGCAACGGGGCCGCCGGACGCCTTGTACTGGGGAACGCCCTGTCCACCTGGGGGGAACATGGCAGAGTAAAGTTCAGTAGACAATTGCTCAAAACTTGCCGCCTTGCCGAATAACTGTTGCAGCCCGTTCCATGCGTCGGAAATCCATGAGAACCAACTACGCGCCGCTGCCTCAGATGCCTGTGCCGCCCGCAGTGACATTTGGTTATTCGCTTCCATGTCCAACTGCGTGCGCTGTCCGGCGGCTTCCATGATGGCGTTGGTCAATACGGACTGTGTTTGTAGTTCCGCCTGTTCACGGATACCAAGTTGCTCTAACATAGCCTTGGTCTGTTGTTCGTTCGCCTGCATCAATTCGCGGATGGTCTGTGTGGACAAGTCCTT
>JAKQDQ010000145.1 GCA_029573725.1 Verrucomicrobiota bacterium | reverse complement strand
GCTATGAAGGGGCGCGGCACGGCCTGGCAGTGGTGCTGGCCGGCCAGATGGCCACCCCCTTCTTTCCGGTTCGGCTCCGCGAGGTGCCCGCCAATGTGCGCATCCGGGAGCTCAAACAGAGGCGCTTCCAGATCGGGCCGGTCCGCGTACAGGCCCGGGCGGCCAACCATCCCGGCAAATGCGTCGGCTACCGCCTGTTCACCTCCTGCGGGTCCGTGGCCTTCTTTCCGGATCATGAGGTGCCGGTGGCGAATGACGCCGGCGCGCCCGGGCGCATCCCCGCCCCTGCGGCCAACCGAGCGATGATCCAATTCCTGCATGGCGCGGACGTGCTGATTATGGACACGCAATTTGATGCCGAGGAATACCGGCAGCACCGCGGCTGGGGGCACGGCTGCATGGACGCGGTGGTGGAATTGGCGCTCCAGGCAAAGGTGAAAACGCTCTTTCTCTTCCACCATGCCCCCGATCACGATGACGCCAAAGTCGCCCGAATGCTGGCGCACGCCCGGCGGATTGTTGCTCGGCGAAAAGGTTTGCTCCGGGTCAACGCTGCCCGCGAAGGAATGACGGTCATCCTCCCTCCAGCAGGACGGGCTGGCGGGGGAGCGGACGCCGCAACGAACGGCTAACCCATTGATCAGTATGGGGAGGCGCGAGCAGCACCCGGGGGCAAAGGCGGCATTGGGGGGGGCTGCATCTGGACGGGGGCATGCGTGGGGGCAGGCTGATTTTGGAGCAGGGGATTGTTCCCCGGCAGCGGCGGCAACTCGCCGCGATCAATCGCCGCTTTGTTCCGCATCATGTAAGCCGCCTCACGAATCGCCGCCTCTTCCGGCGTGGTCGGTTCCGGGGGCCAGTTTCTTTTCACCGCGCCGGGATGAGGTGTTGGGGTTCTCGTGGGAGGGGTCGGCGCGGCGGGCTTGCCAGGCGCCGGCGTCGCGGCCACCTTCACGCCGTTGTTGGTAAAATCGAGGCTCGTAATGGTGCCGTGGTTGTTCACCTTCGCCGTGCGGGCCACCGTGTCAATTTCCAGAACTTCAATCTCGCCA
>JAKQDQ010000144.1 GCA_029573725.1 Verrucomicrobiota bacterium | reverse complement strand
GATCGGCGCGTACCGCGGCAGCACCGGCACGGTGAACTTCCAACCGGCCGTTCTGGACTCCAATCCCACGCTGTTGCTGCGCGGCATTGACGGCGTCAGTCGCGTGACCACGGTGGGCATCGGAGACAGCATTGAATGTACGGCCGACGGTAATTCCAGCAACTCCCGGTCGGCCACCGGAACGCTGGACCTGACCGGCGGCACGGTGGACGCGTTGGTGAACAATCTGATCGTGGGTCGGAACATGGGCAGCGGCACCGCCTCGCGGCAGGGCAACGGCACGGGCACATTGACCTTCACGGCGGGCACTATTGACGTCACAACACTCTCCATTGGTGCGCAAGGGGCGAACAACGCCGGCAACGCAACCGGAACCGTGAACGTGCGCAGCGACGCAACGATGTTGGTTAACAACTTGACGCTCGGGGGAGATGCCGGCAGCGGTTCCGGCACGGGCAGCGGCACTCTGAAGATTGACGGCGGCAACGTGATCGTGACCAACAGCGTTTCGGAGGCGAACAGTGGCGGCGCGAACGGTTCCAGCCTCATCGTGCTCACCAACGGGGGCACACTGACCATCGGCTCAACTGTCGCCGTGGATGACTTGAAGTTTGGCGGCGGGACGTTGCGCTACCGTTCGGGAAACACATCCGATGTCTCCGGCACAGCCCGCATGACCTTTCTGACTGGCGGGGCTGCGATAGACACCGGCCTCAACAACGTGACTTTCGGGAGCGCCATCGGCAACGCAGGCGCCGGTAGCTTGACCAAACTCGGGACCGGTCGTCTGTCCCTGAATGCAGCGAATACTTATACCGGCGGTACGAGTGTCGGCCTGGGCACATTGCGCGTGGGCAACGCCAGCGGCAGCGCCACCGGCCCCGGCCCTGTCACCGTTGCTGCCGGTGCCGGCCTTGAAGGGACGGGACGGATCCTGGGTCCAGTCACCGTGAACGGCACGCTTGCCCCCGGAACAGGAATCGGAACCTTGAGCCTTAGCAACAGTCTGGCGCTCTCGGGCATCAGCAGCAGTGTCTTCGAGGTAAACCTTGACACTCTGGCCTGCGACAAGGTGATCGGCCTGACCAGCCTTGTTTGCGGAGGCACGCTGACCGTTGTCAACCTCGGCGGCGCATCCGCCGCCACCAATGGCGCCACGCTCAAGCTGTTCAGCGCGGCGGCTTCCGCCGGCACGTTTGCCCAACTGGTTCTGCCCGCGTTGCCTTCGGATCTGGCGTGGGATACGAGCGACCTGGCCACCAGCGGCACACTGCGAATTGTCAGCCGCCCCAACCTGACGTTCCAAGTCACCGGCAACGCGCTGGAACTTTCCTGGCCGGCGGATCAAATCGGCTGGCGGCTGGAATGTCAGACCAACTCCCTGGGTGTGGGGATCAGCACCAACTGGTTCACCGTCCCCAATTCCACGAGCACCAACCTCTTGCTGCTTCCCATTGAACCAGCGGAGGGTAGCGTCTTTTTCCGGCTGGCGTATCCTTGAGGGGTCGAAGAGGCGGAGCGTTTCGAGAACGTGGTTGTTTGTTCCCGTACTGTCGTTACCACCAGCGATACGACGGATCGGGAGGCGGATTCGCTCCGCCCCAATTCGCCATCTCCGGCGGAAACCGGTAGAACTCGATATGTCCGTCGGCAAAGAGCATGTTCTGCCGCCGCTGACCGCGCCAGTTATGCCACCACGCGCTGGGATTGTTGGGGTCGTAGGAGCCCTCCTCCCAAGTCCAGTCGCCTTGAACAATCTTGTTGGCGGGACTGCGGGCTACTTGGCTGGATTTAATCGGCGCGGAGGGGCCGCGCCCCAAATAGTTCCGGTCGCTATCGGCCGTGAGATGGGCGGTTCGCCAGGAATCGTAGTGGTGTTGCGTGCAGTAGCTGTTGCCGTATTCAATGAAGCAGTTTTTGGCGCCGTAGAGATAGTCTCCTTTGTCCGAAGGGCAGCGCCAGGCTTCCAGCGCCGTCACATACTGGTTCAACGGGCGTTTGGTCGCGTCGGTGGCGGTGCCGAAATTGTAAGCCACCGTGGCATCAACCGAATAGTTGCCTTTCTGGCCGCCCGTTGCCGCCCAGCCCCGGGTGACGGGATACCAGTCATGGTTGTCGGTTGAGTACATCATCCAGCCCAGGCCGCACTGGCGCTGGTTGCTGGCGCACTGGGTCCGCCGGGTACTTTCCTTGGCCCGCCCCAGAGCCGGCAGGAGCAGCGCCGCCAGAATGGCGATGATGGCAATGACCACGAGAAGCTCGATGAGCGTGAAGCCCCAGCCGCACCTTCCGGCTGGACGATCCGAAAAAGGTTCAAAGGGTCGCTTCATGTTGAAGCCCGAAGAATAGCGAATCACAGTCGGGCAAACTATCGGCAGTTTTGCCGACTACCCAACCCAAAGGCCGACGTTAGACTTCACCCGAAAGCTGAACCCCTGAACCATCCAATCCATTTTCAACCTATGAAATATCGAACCCTCACAAAATTCAAATCGTTGTTGATTCTTGGCATCACCGGCTACACGGCGTCGGCTGTTGACCTCACTTGGAATGGCCTCGCCGGAGATTTTCTCTGGAGCACACCCGGCAATTGGGATCTCGGCGTGCCGCCAACGGACATTGACAACGCAATTTTCGACAATACCCCGACGGGAAGCACAAATCTCGTCGGCGCCGTCAACAGCATCGTGACTGTGGATACCGTAATCAACAATTTGATATGTACGGCATACACGGATGAGACGGCCGTAAACTATCACACCCTTCTGATCAATCCCGGCATCACCTTGAGTACTCACACGGACACCGCCCCCAATGACGATGACATCGTGGGTGCCCTTCCTCCAGAAGTGACCGTAGCGGGCCGGGTTGGCTATTGGACCATCCTCGGGACGGGTGGCGCCACGCTGACGGCGGGCAACATGGATAATCCGGTCGCCTATAATGACAGCGGCGGCCCCGGCACTTTTTTCGATGTGTGGTGCCGCGGCCCGCTCGGCAACCCCGACCACAGCATGACGCTCGACATGTCGGGCCTGGACAACTTCAACTATGGCGGCGGCGTGTTGCGGGTCGGTTCTCACGCCACGGGAGCCTCCAGCACCTCGCGCGGCATCCTGCTGCTGGCCAGGACCAACAGGATCATTTGTGCCACGCCGCAGATTGGGACCATCGGCGGGATCATGGTTGGCGTTCACACCGGCTACTCGGGGCAGACGGCGGATGATGGGCTGCTGCAGTTGGGCGTGACCAATTTCATCCGGTTGGATTACCTGAAGATCGGCGCGTACCGCGGCAGCACCGGCACGGTGAACTTCCAACCGGCCGTTCTGGACTCCAATCCCACGCTGTTGCTGCGCGGCATTGACGGCGTCAGTCGCGTGACCACGGTGGGCATCGGAGAC
>JAKQDQ010000109.1 GCA_029573725.1 Verrucomicrobiota bacterium | reverse complement strand
CTGCGGGCTAACCCGTTCGGGCTGGAGCCAACGGTCAGAATCGAACTGACGACCCGCGCTTTACGAAAGCGCTGCTCTACCGACTGAGCTACGTTGGCAATCCGGCGCCCGCCCGCCGGGGTGGGGAACACACCGGCGACTTTCTATTTCTAACGGCTTCCCTCCGACAATGCAAGCGCATACTAAAAATGATGCCGCGGTCGTCAGGGGCTTTGCGGCCCACCACCGCCACCCCTTCAAAATAGCCCTTGCGCGAAGGCACCCCGTTCGTCAGCCTTCCCGTATTACCTCGGGGCGGACTTCCAGCCCAAGGAATGGCAGGAAGCCGAACCGCCCCTCGGGGCGATAACAGAAAGACATTTAGAAAAACAACTGGAACAACAATTAGAAAGGACGTTCATTATGAAAATACTCACCTCTCCGCGCACGGGCAGTCTGGGCGCGGAGACCTACTACCAATCCCCTTTCGGCGTGTGCGCCCGACGGCGCACCGTTCCCCGGGACCGACCCTCGGAGCGCAAGGCGGCCGCACGGTCGTATTTCGGGATTTCCTCGCGGGAGTGGGGTCTCAAGCTCAGCGAAGCGCAGCGCGAGCGTTGGAACGCCGCGGCGCTGCACGTCCCCAGCCGGCCCTGGATGGGGCAATACTCCCATCTGAGCGGGCAGCAGTTTTGCGTTCAGATCAACAGCACCCTGCGGGGGCTGGGTCTGGCGCCGGTGGAGGAACCGCCCGCCCCGGTGGTTTTTGGCCCCAATCCCGTCACCGGGCTGGAGATCGTCAATGACGCCGAAGACGAGGTTCGGCTGCGGCTCAACGTCGGAGCCACCCATGAAGACATTATGGTCTTTGGGCAGCCACCGTGCAGTGCGGGCCGGATGAAGCCCCGCCGGGTCTATTACCTGGGCCTGTTGGGCCCAAGCCAAAACGGGCAAAGCGACATCACAGACCTCTATACCGCTCGGTTTGGGCGACCCGCTCCTGGGCAGAAGGTGTTTATCGCCGTGGCTCAGACCCGGAACGGCTGGAAAGGCCAAAGCCGGGTTCACAACGCCATCGTTCCGCCGCCGCCGATGTTGAAATCGCAGCAAGCGGCTGAAACGGCAAGGGTTAAGAAATCGAAGCCCGCCGCCGCCCCGATATCCACCGCCGCCCGCAAGACCGTTCCTTCTCCGTCCTTTCGAGCCATGTACAAGGGGAGTACATCGGAGGCCCGGCAGGGATACACAGAAAATAAGCATGAGACCCCTTTGAGCCTCCTTTGTACACCCGTTGTACACGGCCTAATAGGAGCGTTAGGCTGGCTGGGGCGGTTGGGGCGGGTTTGGGCGCGGGCCTGAGCCGGAAAGGAGGGATGGACGAGTCGCGGATGATGTAAAACGAGGTTCCAAGGTGGGAGGGAGTGGACGAGGGCGTTCGGCTCAGCCGGAACGGGCGGCTGGGTGTTGTCGCGCGCCCTGGTTTTTGGACGGGATGGAGCCACGGCTGGCGGGGGCATTTCCCCTCCCGGGTGGAGGTTGCCGCAAGGCGACTGCTTGCGTTGTTCTCATCGTGGGCGGAGTATTCGCTCGGTTGGGGTGAGTTTGGTTGAGGATTTATTCCCAGGCTTTACGCGCCGGGTGAGTGATTGGCGTGATTGGTTCGGGAACCTGTTGCCGCGGCAGGAAGGACGCTTGACGGAGGGTGCCGGCTATGGCATTTCTGGCGGCGGCCCGTTGCTGACGGGGCGGGCGAACAGGTCAGGCAAAAGCAAAGCAACTCGGTATGAAGATGATGCATTGGAACTCCGTTATTCCGGCCGCAAGTTGGGTTCTGGCCGCGGGTTTGCTGCTGCTGGCGGGATGCGAGAAGAAACCGAAGGGACCGCAGCCAACGGTAATCAATGGGGTGGAGGTTGACCTGGCCAAATTCCAACAGGCATTTCTGAACGCCGCGCCGGAAGCGCAGACCAGCGTTTCCCGGGTGCACCTGGCGGTGCGCTACGGACAGTATGCGCAGGCGGAGGCGATGGCGCGCAAGATTGTCCATCTCCCCGGGCTGACGGAAGCCCAGCAGGCGGTGGCGCAGGAAGTTCATCGCCAGCTTCAGGAGCTGGTCCGCCGGACGCCCACCCGGCCGCCGCCGTAAGCGGTGCGGTGAGGCCGAGCCGCCCGCGCGGATGCGGGTTCGCGCCAACCCCGGGCCGGTCTCCCGGCTTCCGGGCGCGGGAAGCCGGCGGAAGCCCTTGCCAGAGGGCGCG
>JAKQDQ010000095.1 GCA_029573725.1 Verrucomicrobiota bacterium | reverse complement strand
TCGCGGTAAAATGGAGGCCATTGGCGGCAAGCGTCACCGCGCCGTGCGGCGGCGTCACATCCGTAATCACCGGCAGCGGCACGGCCAGCGGCGGGCCGGTAATGAACGCAAAGTCGTCCCAGCAAATCCGGTCGGCCACCGGCGTCACCGAGTTGGTCACGAACGATTGCAAACGCAGGCTCGTGATGCCGGTGCCCTCGGGGGCGATAAAGCCGAAGAACGTATCATCCGTGCCGGAGCCGCGCCCGACCTTGGCAGTCGCCATCGCAGTGGAATTATCACTGAACGTCGCCGTCACCCGGATATCCAGCGGATACGCGCCGGTGCCCCGGGACAATACCACCAACCCGGCCTGCTTGATGACTTCGCCCGCCGGCGGCTGCTCGGTGGAGGTGTCAATAAGCCCGAGGGCGAGGGTGTAGTCGCTCTGGTTGGCGGAGGAGGTGGTCGCATTGGGCAACGTAATGGGGTTAAACGAGGTGGCATTATAGGCCACGTTTTGCATGGCGGTGCTGCTGGTGATCACAATGCGCCGGGCATTTCCGTAATTGCCATGGTAAACAGTCGTGCCGGTCGGAACCGCCGTCGGCAGATGCAGAACCCCGCCTAAGCCACTATTCCAGGCGGCCGCCACGGCGGGCGTAAAGGTGGCCGCGGTAAGCGCGGTGGCGCTCTTGTCAATGGCGTTGGTGCCGGATGCCAGAGTGGCAATAGTTGTCTGAGAGTACTGCCCGAAGCAGTGCGTCATCGGTGCCATAGCCAGGGCCAACAGCCAGGCCATCCGAGTTGCCGGGAGAGGAGTCTTCATGGGTTTTGGTTTTACTTTTTACGCGACGGCCCAGGCAGCCCCACAATGGCGCCACACCACTGGGCCAAATGCGCGAGCATATTATCCGCCCACATGTATCAGCGCAACTCTAAAATATCGGAATAGAAATCGCTTTTCGCCGGAACGATTCCGCTTTCAATTTCCACTCGCCCCCACAGAACGCGGGGGTCCCTAGCCTTGCGGGCGAAAGACATTCGCAAGCCCGCGTTCCGCCCGTTGAATCCGCCAGCCAACCGGTTCGTTGCGGCTATCCGCTGGCCGGTCAGGCCCGTTTTGGCTCCCGCGGAACGAGGGCGCACGGTTGGACGATGCCACGGCAACGTTTCCGATAAGGCATTTGCGAAGCCAAAAGTCATCCGGGCGCCCGCCTGCCCTTGCAAATCTCCCTCCCGCCAGCCTCAGATTCATAACTAACTGCTTTTACTGGACTTATTGCCCGCCACGCCGTCCTCTCTCAACATTTCGGCCTTTCCCGGCATCCACCCACCTTATCCAGATACCGTGGAAATACCCTGCCTTCAGGCCGTGTACAAGGGGTGTACAAGGGATGCCCATCGGGTGTACCAGCTAAAATCTTATGAACTCCCGGTGAGCATCCCTTGTACACCCCTTGTACACGGCCTGAAGGCAGGGGGATTTCAAGGAATGTCCAGGGTAAGCCGAAGCCGGCGTAATGCAGATTTTGCCTCTATTTTACCCCTCTCGACGGCTGAACCCTTGATTTTACCGGCGAAAGGCCCGGGATTCAGCCACCATGCCCTTGGATTGGCTAATCAAAGGGTTCGCCGGGGCCAAGGCTTGGGCGGTCCGGCCCGCCCGGGCTCCGGTGGAACGAGGGCGGGCGGTTGAACTGCCCAACTGAATCGTTCTGGATAAGCCGGCCATGACCTGGGAGCCAAGGGATATGCGTCGCATTTCCCTGACCGCGGCAAGCGTCGGAAACCTGCCGGAATGGCACCCCGGCGAAACGAGCGGCCCCGGGACTGCCAACAGTTGCCCGTCCTTTCCGGTGAGAGTCGCTGCCGCCGGAGCCGTTATGTTTTCACGGCCGGATGCCCAGCCCCCGGGGGTCGTTCATCACCTGAGGAGGTCCAACTCCTGGTAGTAGTTAATCATCTGCACGGGGCTGGGAACCGCGGAAGAAACTTTCCGGGTCAGCGGCCCCGGGCGCGTCCATCGGCCGGAGCCGTCGCCGAACAACCGGTTGTAGCCCTCGCCGTTGTGGACCGGGTAGAGATACCCCTGGTCAATGCCG
The DNA here is from genome assembly GCA_029573725.1 of Verrucomicrobiota bacterium. Classification (GTDB taxonomy): domain Bacteria; phylum Verrucomicrobiota; class Verrucomicrobiia; order Limisphaerales; family JADLHS01; genus JADLHS01. Next base: position 409 of record JAKQDQ010000095.1, on the reverse strand, counting down.
CCTCCCCGGTAGTTTTGGACGCCGATGAAGTCGCTGTAAATCACATTGGTGATGCAAGCCGACAGCTTCCACTCGGTCGCCAAAGCGTTGTTTTTGAACACGGTGCGGCAGGGATAGGAAGAGCGCACATTCGCGTTGGTCCAGAGATTGTCCGGCCCGTCATACGCCAGCACTTCATCCGCGCGCAGCTTGCCGGACACGCAATAAAAGGCCCTGGGGGTCTTGACGTAATCGCCACTGAAAAGCAGCCCCAGGTTCTTATACTCCCGGTTGACGCGCAGCCAGTAGGTGGTGAAAATCGAGGCGGTGCGGAAAACCGTCGGCAGGTGATCCTCGTGATCCGACGCATACATATGCAGCCCCAACCCAATCTGATGCAGGTTGCTCAGGCAACTGATCCGCTGCGCCT
>JAKQDQ010000078.1 GCA_029573725.1 Verrucomicrobiota bacterium | reverse complement strand
ACCTTGTTGGCCGCGGTGATGCCGGAGATGGCGATGGCCTTGGGGGTGATGGTCAAGGTCCCGGTGGCGCCTGTCAGGTCGTAGTTGTCTTTGTCGGCTCCCGCCAGGGCCAGGGTGCCCATGCTGGTCAAGGCCTTGTTGTTCCCGACGTTCTTGTCGGCAACCGCACCGGCGCCGGATAGCGTCAGGTCGTCTCCGGCGATCTCGCCGGTCAGGGTGGTGAGCACACCGCCATCGGCGACGCTGGTTTGATCGTAAACCCTCGTTCCGGATACGGAGGTGATGCCCTTCTTCGTGATGTCCGCCGTGGTCTCGGCCTGGTCTGTGATCGTGTAGTTGCCCTTGTCTGCCCCGCTGTAGGTGCTGCTTAACGTGACGGTCTTGTTCGTTCCCACGTTCTTCGTATCGAAGGTCCCCGTGGCGGAGACGGACAGGGCGTCGCCTGCTATCCAGCCTGCAGCCTTGCTCGCATCCACCGCAGCGTTGGTGTTGGCGTCATAGACCTTGTTCGAGGCGGTAATCCCCGAGATGGCAATGGCCTTCTTCGTGATGTCCGCCGTGGTGGTGGCGCTGGTGCTGGTCAAATCGTAGTTGGATGCCAACCCGCCGTTTGCGCCGTCTGATAAACTGTAGTTGACGGCGGTGACGGTCTTGCCGGTCCCGACGTTCTTGGTGTCGAAACTGGCCGTGTCGTGGTTCAACGTCAGGGTTTCCGTTCCCACGCCGGTGGTCACAGAACCCCAGTTGCCGATGGTGACATCGGTGGTGCCGTCATAGGTCTTGTTGTCAGCGGTTAAGCCGGTAACGGCAAGGGCCTTCTTGCTGATGTCCATTTGTCCCGCCGCTACTGAGATGTCATAACCTTGTTGATTCGAATAGAGGCCGGTTAGGGTAACGGCACGATTCCCCACGTTTTTGCTGGCGGCGGTATAGACGGCCGTGCCGAACACTTTGCCTTCATCTACAGGGATATCCCACGTGTGTGAACCACCGGCCACCGTAGTTGATCCGTCATAGACCTTGGTCAGATCGTTTTTCACTGTGGCCGTGGCCGCGGTGAGGAAGCTTCGCAGAAGCGGGTAGGCATCGCCTTCATACAGGCGCCAGATTTTGCCTGTGCCGCCCGCGCCGTCAATATCCCAACCCGCGCCGGAGAAGGTGGACAGCGTTTTCATGTCGGCGGTGGTCAAACCGGTTCCCTTGCCCGTATCCGACTGGCCAGTGGTATCCTTGTCGTAGAAGGAGTTTGTGACGGCGCTGCCGCCGAAGTCTCCTCCCAAAAGACCGCCGATATTGGTCGATGAATCGGACGTTACGGCGCCGGCGGCATAGCTGTTGGCAATGGCGAGATTTCCTGCCGCGCCGACCAGTCCGCCGGCGTTTTGTCCCTTGCCGTAAACCGCTCCCGTGGCGTAACTGTTGGTTATTGATCCGCCGCTTGCTCCGGCCACCAGGCCGCCGGTATAGGAGCCGACGCTTGATGTCACAGCGCCTGACGCATAGGAATTCTGAATGATTCCGGCCAGGCTGAAGCCGACCAGCCCGCCGGTCTGATTCGTTCCCGTGACCGTGCATGTCGTAAAGGCATTGGAGATGGCGCCGCTGCTCAGATAGCCGACCAACCCGCCAACGTAGGCGCCGCCTTGCACAGATCCGCCCGCCAGTCCGACGTTTTTGATCTCGCTGCCTGAACCTGCCCTTCCAAAGAGGCCGACATCCGATGAGGCCCGGTTGATGACAAGAGCGTTGATGGTATGGCCTTTGCCGTCCAAGACGCCCGTAAAATTGTTCGTGCTGTCGCCGACGGGCGCAAACCCCAGGCCGCCGTTCCAGCCGGAGGTCGCCGAGGCGTCAATATTCGCGCCCAGCTCGTACTTGCCGGCCAGGGCGGTATTCATCCACTGGAGCTGCTGGACGTTGTGGAGAATCACCTTGCCGTTTGCGCCGAAGACGACCTTGTCGGTGGTGTTGCCCGCGCTGAAATACACGCCCGTTGTGGCGCTGGTGTTTTCAATGGCCGCGTTGACATGCACGGTTTCCGGCGTATCCAGCGTCAGTTTGTTGGCGCCCTCCCAGCTCAATCCCGCTCCGATGGTGATATCCCCGCCGCTTTTCAGGGTCATGTCATCACGGATGGCGAAGTTGCCGCCGGTGGTGATAGGCCCCGCATTGCTCCAGCCGATGGTGATGCCGGAGAAACCGTCAACGAAATTTGTGGAAAAATAATCGGCGGGCAGTTGGAGCTTCCCCGCGCCGCCTGCGATGCCGATCTCCTCCCATTCCTGCCAGGGTTGAATCGTCAGAACGCCGGCTCCGGAAATCCTTGCCACCTCGTCAAGATTGATAATGTCGCTGACCAAAGTCAGATTGCCGCCGCCTGAGCTGAGCGTTCCGCCGCTCATGTAGATGGATTCCTCTGTAGACGAATGGCCTTTTACGACGATGTTGCCGCCGCCCGTGGCGGAAATGGCGGTCTGGCCGTCGATGCTTACGCCCCGCCGCCCGGTTGCGGATGATGCCCCGCCTGCGTCGCCGGTGATGGCAATGGCGTCGCCGGAGGTCGCCGCCGAGGCGACGGTCACGGTCTTGCCGGCCGCCGAATTGAACTCCACGCCGATGGCCCAGCCGCTGGTCCCCTGGGATTCGCCGTCGAGCACAATGGACCCGGTTCCGGCGTCAATGCCCGCGCCCTTGTCCGCCGTGGATGCCAGGCGGATGCCCGCCGCCTGATCGTCCACCGCTGCGCCGGAATGACTCCTGCCGTACAGGGCGATGTGGCCGCCGCCGCTGGTCAGCGTGGCGCCTTGCAGGTAGACGCCGTTGGTCATGGCCGCCGTGCCCACGGCATAACCATTTCCCACAGTCAGGCCGTTCCACAGGGTTGAAACGCCGCCGCCGCCCATCCAGATATGCCCGCCGCCCGTCGAAATGGAAGCCCCCGGTTTCAGATGGATGTAATCACCGTCGATATCGGTATCCGTCCGCAACACCGTGTTGAGCTTGCCCGATGTGGCCTTGATCGCGGAATTTTCATCCAGGAGAATGGTGCCAAACGACCAGAAGGTCAAGGTGGCGTCGGCGCCGCTGTCTTTGGTGATGGTTCCCGCCAGAGTGATGCCCCCGGCGTTGCTTCGATAGTCCACGGTCAGATTGCCGCTCACATTGGATGAGCCGATGGTTATGCCGCCGGTTGAATCTTTGAGGGAGACGTCCTTGCCGGAAACAATGGACACCGCGCCGGTGAAATCGTTGGCGGCGTTGGACAGGGTGATGTCATTGGCCCCCGCCGTGATGCCGGTGGTTCCGGAAACGCTCAGGGTGCCGGTCTGGGTGATCGCCCCGCCGCTTTGCAGCGTCAGTCCGCCGCTCGCCGTCGTTGCGCCCAGAATCAGGGCGTTCGCGTCGCGCAGGTTCACGTCCTTGCCGGATACGATGGACACCGCGCCGGTGAAGTCGTTGGCGGCGTCGGCCAGCGTGATGTCGTTAGCCCCCGCCGTGATGCCGGTGGTTCCGGCAACCGTCAACGCGCCGGTCTGCGTGATCGCCCCGCCGGTTTGCAACAATAAATTGCCGCTCACGGTCGATGCGCCCAGGGACAGGGCGTTGGCGTCGAAGAGCGTCACATTGCCGCCTTGCGTCACGGACACGGTGCCGGTAAAATCGTTGGCGGGGTTGTTCAGGGTGATGCTGTTTGCTGTGTCTGTGAAAAGAGCAAGGCTTCCGCCGGTCAGGGTAACCGGACTGCTGATAATGATATCGGCTGCGTCGAAGTTGGAGATGGTATTCTGGCTGTTTTCCGGAAGGATCAGGTCGCCGGCCAGGTTCAAGCCGGCCGAGGTCTTGATCGTGTTGACGTCGCCGGTCAATTTCAGCGTGGCCGCGCTTTCGGAGGTCAGCCGGTTCAATTCCAATCCCCCGGTCTCGATACGATTGTTCTTCATGACCAGGGTGGCGCCTGTGCCGGTTATGCTGTCCAGATAGACCGTCCCCGCTTCGGCCAGAGCCGCTATCTGACCATCGTCGAAGTTGACGGTCACGGTTCCGGGAATCGTCACGGCGGCGACATTGGCCAGATCCGGGATCGCGCCTCCCGCCCAGTTGGCCGGATTGAACCATTCACCGGTTTCCCCGCCCGTCCACGCAACAGTGGCCAGTCGGGTGATGTCGGCCTTCGCATTCGAGGCGTCGGAGACGGTGTAGTTGCTTGCATCTTCTCCGGCGAGGGTAAAGCCTGATACACTGACAGCCTTGTTCGTTCCCACGTTCTTGTCGGAGAAGGCGCCGGCGGCTGCGTCCTTGTTCAGGCTTACGTCATCGCCCGTGTAATACTTGTTGTCGTCCGCCGCCGCTGCCCCGCCGGTGATGACGGCGGCGTCTTTATTGAGGGATGCCGTCAGGCTTCCGTCATAGACCTTGTTGGATGCGGTCACGCCCGTCGTGGTGATCGGTTTGGCGGTGATGTTCGCCGTGGTCGATGCGCTGGTGCTCGTCAGGTCGTAGTTCGAGGCCAGTCCGCCATTTTCGCCGTTCGCAAGACTGTAGTTGACGGCGGTGACGGTCTTGCCGGTTCCGACATTCTTGGTGTCGAAACTGGCTGTTTCGTGGTTCAGGACCAGGGTTTCCGTTCCAACGCCGGTGGTCACGCCGCCCCAGTTGCTGATGGTAACATTGGTGGTGCTGTCATAGGTTTTGTTGTCGGCGGCCAATCCGGCAACGGTAAGTATCTTCTTGTTAATGGTTGCGGCATGATCGGTTGTGTTTGCCAAAGAGTAGTTGTCGGCCAGCCCGCCGTTGTCACCGTCGTGCAGCGTGTAGGTCGCCTCGGCCTTGCGCGATCCGGCATTCTTGCTGTCAAAGACGCCGGCGGCGGTGGTGGTGACGGTCTCGGTTCCCACAAATCCGGAAAGGGTCCCCACCGTAATGGCGGCGTTGGTGTTCCCATCGTAAGTCTTGTCCGAAGCCGTGGTGCCGTCAACGGCCAGGGCCTTGGGGGTGATCGACACCGCGCCGTCCTGTGTCTTGATGTCGTAACCCTGCTGATTCGAATAGAGACCGGTCAGGGCAACCACCCGATTCCCCGCGTTTTTACTGGCTGAGGTATAGACGGCCGTGCCGAACACCTTTCCTTCATCCACCGCGATATCCCAGGTGTGGGAACCGCCGGCAACCGTGGTTGATCCGTCATAGACCTTGATCAAATCGTTTTTCACCGTCGCCGTGGCTGCGGTGAGGAAGCTTCGCAGAAGCGGATAAGCATCGCCTTCGTACATGCGCCAGACTTTGCCCGTGCCGCCCGCTCCGTCAATATCCCAGCCCGCGCCGGAGAAGGTAGCCAGGGTTTTCATTTCGGCGGTGGTCTTGGGCGTGCCTTTTCCCGTATCCGACCGTCCGGTGGTTTCCCTATCGTAAAAGGAGCTTGTCACGGTACCGCTTTCTTTGTATCCGACCAGTCCGCCGAGATCGGCGCTGCCCGTTACTGCCCCGGTTGCGTAACTCTTTGTTATGGTGCCTGCAAGAACTCCGACCAGGCCGCCGACATAAGAACTGCCCGTCACCGCCCCCGTTGCGTAGCTGTTTGTAATGGAGCTGTCGTTTACGTGCCTTCCGACCAGTCCGCCTACTTGATCGGTTCCTGTCGCCGCCCCCGTTGCGTAGCTGTTTGTAACGGTAGATTTGTAATTGTAACCGATCAGCCCGCCCACATAGTTATTGGTTCCCGTCACCGTCCCGGTCGCGTAGCTGCTTTGTATCGTGGAGTAACCGCTGTACCCCACCAGTCCGCCGACAGAACCTTGTCCCGTCACCGTCCCGGTCGCATAACTGTTTGTAATGGTACTATGGCCTTCGTTCTCCCCGACCAGTCCGCCTACTTGATCGGTTCCTGTCACCGATCCCGTTGCGTAACTGTTTGTGATGGTAGAATAATTATAATTACGCCCTACCAGTTCACCCACATAACGTTTGCCTTCTATGGAGCCGCCCGTCATCCCTACATTGCTCACAGTTGCAGCGTTGGTATCGCCGAACAGGCCGACATAATCGGTGGACGGCCGGTTGATCGTCAGACCTGAAATCGTGTGGCCAAGGCCGTCAAAGGTTCCGATAAATTTTGTCGAACTGTTGCCGACGGGCGCAAACCCCAGGCCGCCGTTCCAGCCGGATGTCGCCGAGGCGTCAACGTTGCCGCCCAGCTCGTATTTGCCCGCCAGGGCCGTATTCATCCACTGCAACTGCTCGGCGTTGTGGATCACCACCTTGCCGTTTTCGCCGAAGACCACCTTGGTGGTGGTGTTGCCGGCGCTGAAATACACGCCTCCCGATGTCGTGTTCGTGTTTTCGATCGCCGCGTTGACATTGACCGTCTGCGGGGTTTCCAGCGTCAGTTTTGTGGCGCCGCTCCAGTTCAGCCCAGACCCTACAGTGATATTCGCGCCGCTTTTGAAGGTCGTGTTGTCGTTGACGGCAAAGTTGCCGCCCGTGGCGATCGCCCCCGCCGAGGCGTTGCCCACCGTGATGCCGGAGAAGCCGTCGGCAAAGTTGGTGGAAAAGTTGTCGGCGGTGATTTGTAATGTGCCCGCACCGCCGGCAACGCCGATCGTGGCGCCGGCGGTCTTGGGCTGGACCGTCAGCGTTCCGGAACCGCTCAGAATGCCGGTAAGGGTCAGGGCGTTGCCGGTCAGGTCGATGTTGCCGGCGCCGGCGTTCACATTGCCCCCAATGATCAAGGGCTGGTCCATTCCCGCATAAGAGGATTGCAATGTCACATTGCCACCATTGGTGGCAATGCTGCTTGTCGTAATAGTTTGAATGGCGCCGCCATTGGCATCGGTATCCGCCAGAAAAACCGTGTTGAGTTTGTTGCTTGTCGATTCGATTTCGGTCGCAGCGTTTTGAATGATGCTTCCCGTGGCCTTGAACGCGGCCGTGGCGTCCGCGCCGCTCGTCTTGCTGATATCGCCCGCAATGGTCAGATCTCCACCAAGCGCTTCCGCCGTCAGATCGCCGCTGATATCCGATGTTCCGATAGTGAGTGAATCGGCATCCTTGAGGCTGACCGTGCCGCCGGAAACGATGGATACCGCGCCGGT
>JAKQDQ010000182.1 GCA_029573725.1 Verrucomicrobiota bacterium | reverse complement strand
AGGGACTCGAACAGCCGCAAGGCCAACTGGGGCGGTACGGCGAATTCCGGTAGCAATTCGCGCCGCACCTTCAAAGCATCCTCGACGTACGCCAGCGCCCCGGCGCGCACCTCGGCCCGCAGCGCGCGCGTGGCCAACTCCGCCGGTGCAAGCGTTCGATACTCCGGCCGCACCTGACCATCCGCGGCCCACGCATACCGCACCACCTGGGGGTCGTCCGAACTGAACAGCTTTTCCGCTATGAAGCTTTGCGCGATAAATGTCGGCCCCGCAGGCGCCGGCTTGGCACGATCATGGAAACAACCCACGGCCATGACGCCGAACGCTTCCGCGACCCCGGCCGCCCGCTCGTCGGTGGCCATGTAATACCCATGCACCCCGCCGCCAAGCAAAACATTCAGTCGGCGCTGAATGGTACCCGAGTAGCCAATATCGACCACGGCCGCCGGCTCGCACCGATCCCTCCCCAGTCCAACTTCGCGCAAGTAGCGCATCAGCGGCCCCCGTTCCGCCTCCGCCTGCCGCAACACCTCCGGCAGCACGGCGTCGAGCACCGGCAGCAGATCATCGATTCCTTCGTCCCGAATCTGCACCTTGCGGCCTTTGCGCCATAGCCCGCGGTCGTAGAGCGACTGCCATTGCGCTTCGTTTAGCGTGACGCCAAAACGTTCGGTCAAGTAATTGGCCAACGTATTGGGGCCATAAAAGGTGCGGGCGATCGCCAGCATGTCATCCATGCCCGAAATGGCCGGCACATTGACCGCACGACGTGACAGCACGAGATACGACGCAGACGGCAGCCCTTCTGCAACGGCAGCATAGCGGCGGAACACTTCCAGCAGAAACTGACCTTCGCGGGCAAGAAAATACAATTTGCGCACCCCGTCGGCCTGTGCCCGCGCTGCCAGCCACTGCACAAACGACAAGGCCATAGGCCCGGCCACGGTATAACCCAGCGCACGCGGGCTGGCTTCACCCACCAGGCAGGCAGGATCGAAAGCGCTCAAAAACCCGGGCGACAAATAACGCTGCACGATCAGCCCCAGCGCAAGATCGCCGTCGAGCGCATTGGCCTCCTCGGACTGCTCCGCCTCCTCGATCAACGGCGCCATGCGCGGCAACGCCCGCGCAAGCTCGACCGCGCGCAGCACATGCAAAGTGTTCATGCCGCGGTCGGCCGGAATCTGGAAATCCGAACGTTCGTTGTCGCCGACCATCAGCACTTCTTGCGCGCAAACCGCTTCTTTCTCGAGGATATAGTCGTACAGCGCCCCGCTGTCTTTGCGCACCCCCACCTCTGACGATACGTAAAGGGCGTGCCAGCCCGTCACCCCGCAGCGCAGCAGCATCGCCTCAAGCTGCTGGCGAGGCAGATACATATCGCTCGCCAACACCACCCGCTTGCCCGCACGCAGCGCATCGTCCAACAACAGGCGGTAATCTTCGCGCGCCGAAACCGCTGCAAGCTCAACCTCCTGCTCCAGCCGCAGCAGCGTCGCCACATCGGCTTCCGACAAACCGGCTAAGCATCCCAGTTGGGCCAGAATATCCGGCAAACCCACATCCCGTCCGGCACGGGCACGGGCCACATTTTCAGCCTCGGCGCGCCAGCGCAGATACTGGCTACCCAACACCGCCCCCGCCCGGCGGGCCACGATCTGCTTGAGCCGCTCCGGCTCAAGCAAAGGGCGTTGCAAAAGCGTATCGAAAATATCGAACACCACTAAACGCACGTCGGCGCTGGAAACACGCGCACGCGCCCATGCCGCGGTGCGCTCCACCGCTTGCTCGAACCGCCAGGCCGACCACGACGGCTGCAAAGTGTCGCGCAAAATGGCCACTGGCTTACCCGAGTGCTTTGCCAGCACACCCAGTATGCGCTCGAAAGCATGCGCCAGCGTGCCGTCGGTCTGCCCTTTTTCCTCCTCAAAGTCGCCCAACTGCACGCCTGCCTCGAACAGAGGCCGCAATACCTCGGTCCGCGCCCAAAACATCGACCCCACCGGAAAATCGAAATACCCGCGCGGCACCCTTGCGATGCCCAAACGCTGGCACCAGGCCCTGCCTGCTTCCCGGTTGGCGAGCCAAGTGCTCGCCATATAAGGGACCCGGCCAAAGCATTGGGGAAAGACCATTCCCGTTCCATTGGCAAGCAAAGCAAAAATACGCCGCAGCCGGTCTTCACTCCCGAACAAGGCGCCCAGCAAATAGTCGCGCCAGCCGTCGGTCGCCCCCCGGTTATATAGCGATTTCTTGGAATGGATATGCGCAATGAAATCGAAAGCGCTCAAATCCTTGCCAAAGGTGCACAACATCGGTGCGATGTCGCGCCCGCGATTCGGCACAACTTTCACCTCTAGGCCGGCCAGCCGCGGCAAGCGTCCGAAAACTTTGCGACATTCGGCTTGGGCATCCGCGTGCGCGACCGAGACAAACAAATGAAACTCGAACGGCATGTTGCGCAGGCGTTCGGCAAATTCGGTCGCCAGTTCTGGATAAAACACATGCGCATGAACTGCCACCCTGCCGGGCGCATCCGCCAATGGCGCCACGGCGGACAAATCCACGAGGTTGGATGCACCGGGCAGCGCGGCACCGCCTCCAACCCCAGGATTCGTCCGACGCTGGCGCCACAGCTCATAGTGCGCCATGCCGCGGAACAGAAAACCCGCATGGCGATAGGCCAGCTCCACCAAAGCGTCGCGCCGCCGTACCGGCAGCCGCCAATAGACCGCCCGACCCAATTGGCGAATGCGCATGCGCAGCCCAGTGTTGGTCAATACGTCAGTCATCTTTTGTCATTCAACCTGCAACGCTGCCCTGCACGCCGCGGCAAACAGCGCCCATGCCGACGCGCACCCGCGCACCTGCCGCAGCCGCGCGGCCTGCGCCAGCCGCTCGCACAAAGACGCAGCACCGTCTTGGGTCACCGCATTTAACCGTTGCATCAGTGCCTGCATCCGCTCTGACTCCGCCGCTGGCTCATCCGTACCAAGCGTCACCAC
>JAKQDQ010000050.1 GCA_029573725.1 Verrucomicrobiota bacterium | reverse complement strand
CTACTACTTCATCGCGCAGCAAACGGATGCCGAGGGTAAATCCAGCGAGTGGTCAAAGGAGTATTTGTGGACAAACTTTACCAAGGCCAGGGTGGTTCAGTTCGAGTTGGAACCCGGCATGGCTGAATACCCTATCTCGAATTATTCCGTGGCGTTTGGCAAATCCTCCCGCGTTTATATCGCCACCAACCACTATGGAACGAACCTGACGGGCACGCTGCGGATAGCCCCAGAGCCGCTGACCAACCGGGTGATTGCGGTTTCGAGCACGTCCACGGGCATGTTTTACGCGGCCTCGCTGGCCGGGCCGTGGGAATACCTGGCGGAAACGAACGCGGTGCATTTGAACCCGCGCTCGGGCAGCCGATTTTACCGGCCCGTGCCAGGCGGCACGCTGACCTGGCAGGAGGTGAGATTTTGAGGCGAGGCGGTTGACGGCGGCGGCTGGTTGAATGGTCGTTCAGGAAAACATATCGGGCGGCCGGTTGGCGGATGTGCTGTCGGTGGTGCTGCCGAACGGGTCGGTATTGCTGGCGGTAAACCTGATCCAGGTGAATCACCTGGTGCAACTGGCGGCCGGGCTGGTGACGCTGGGGTATGCGGTCTGGCGGTGGCGGCGGGATTCATACGTGATTTGCCAGGGCTGCCGGGACGGCCGGCCGCCGGCGGTCTGCCCGGTGAAGCCCGGCAAGCGGCCGTCCTGGTGCCCGAAGGACTACGAGCGTCGGCTGGATGAAATGGAGCAAAGCGGCGGCGCGGAGGAGAAAATAATCACATGAGAATGATGCTGAAAATAGCGGTGGTGACAGCGGCGCTGGCGACGGCGGGCTGCGCCATGATCGAGGGGACTCGCTCCCCGGACGGGTCGCTGACGGTGTCGTCGCGGCGGTTTCTGTGGTCGAGCGAGGGGATTTCGTTCGGGCTGCGGGACACCAATGGGTTCCAGACGACGCTGGCGGTGCAAAAATCGAGCACGGACGCGACGACGATCAACGCGGTGTTTTCCGGCTTGCAGGCACTGGGGGTTTCGGCGGCCAAGCCATGAGATTTGCGCTGGTGCGCGGCCGCGGGGGGGTGAGCGGGATGATCCAGTGGTTCACGCGCTCGGTTTATTCGCACGCGGCGATCGTGTTCGCGGACGGGGTGGTGTATGAGGCGACGCCACGCGGGTTTGTGCGCGCGGCGGGGCTGAGCGAGAATAACGGCGGCTGCCAGGTGGATTTATTCGCGTATGTGGAGCCGCTGACGGCGGCGGAAGTGTCGGTGGCGCGGGCGATGTGCGAGGGGATGCTGGGGCGCAAATATGATTATACGATGCTGCTGGGGTTTCCCGGGCGGCTGAATTTCGAGCCGGCGTCGAGCCAGCGGCGGTTATTCTGCTCGGAATCGCTGATGCTGGTCGCCATGGCGCTGGGGCCCGGCCGGCGGCTGCTGGAGCGCGTGGCGCCCTGGAAAGTGCCGCCGGATTGGATTCCAATGTCGCCGCGGCTGAGGTGGGACGAGACGGTAGTTCCAGAAAAAAAGCAATGAAAACGTTTATCGCCATCCTGGGCGGCGCGCTGCTGGCCACCAGTTGCGCTTATCGCGGCGCGCTTTACCCGCTCCAGCCGGGGGAGAAGATTATCTTCGCCACCGGCGCGCGAGCGGTGGAATATCGGCAGCGCAGCGGCAATGATGCCGGGCAGACCAACCGGGTGGTCGAGATCACCCGGCCCTGCGCGATCACCTGCGAGTGAGGCGCCTCGCGCAGCGACGGCACTCGAATACGCCGCGCGCGGCGGCGCCGGAGGGCGTCCTGCGGGCCGTGACGGATCGGGACGGCCCGCTGGCGCACCTGCTTGAGGAGCGGCGCCTGGCCCGGCTGGCGCTGGAGCAGGTTGAGGCGCGGCTGGATACCTTCCTGGCCGCGGCGCAGTATCTGAGCGATCGCGCGAGCGGCCGGCCTGCTCCGCCGCCGTCGGCGCTGATCCAGCCGGTGCGGGAATGTATTGACCAGATCACCCAATGGAGCGCTGATCGCGCCCCCAGGCCCTGGCGCCCCGACCGGAGTCCATGACTATTCGTGACAGCAGATTGTCCGCTTGTGTCCGCTTTTGACGCTTTTTGTGTTTTTGTGATGGCCCGGCAAAAAGTGAAAAATACGCTGCCAGGCTTGGCTGCAAATGGTTTTTTGATGATGCATCGGCTGCCGCGCGCCAGAGGTTAACCATCTCTGGATAGTGGCTGATTTTATTTGGGTTTTGGTGTTGTTGGCTGGAATCGTGACTGTTTCGTGACTGTTTTGTAGGTGGCGCCTTTCCGATTTGGTGGGATCAAGGACGGGTGAAGTTGAGTTGGAGGACTTCGGGGGCGGAGGGGAGGATGGAGAACCAGCGTTGGGCTTCGGCTTCGGGGATGGGGCGGCCGTAGTGCTGGCGGATGATGGCAGGGGAGTTGCCGGCTTCTTCGGCGACCTGGGCGATGCTTTTGGTGAGGGCGAGGCGGTAGCTGATGTAGGATTTACGGAGGATGTTGCGGGTTTCGTCGCGGGCGGCGGGGAGGCCGGCGGCGCGTTTGGCGTGGGTGAGGGCGTGGCTGGCGGTGATGGGGGTGACGGGGCCGTGGCGGCGGAGATGAGGGGCGAGCCAGGCGGTGAGGTTTTCGGCGATGGGGACGATGCGGTCGCGCCCGGTTTTGGCGATGCCTTTGGAGACGTAGAGGTAACGTTCGTCGAGGTGGATGTCGCGCCAGTCGAGTTTGAGGGTTTCGGCGTGGCGGAGGCCGGCGAAGGATTGGAGGGCGAGGAAGGGGATGAGGGTTTTGTGGGCGTGGCCGTGGGTTTCGGCGTGCTGGCGGGCGGTGAGGAGGCGGAGGAGTTGTTCTGGGGCGAGGATTTTGATTTCGGCGGGTTTGGTTTTGGCGGTGGGGACGTGTTCGAGTTCGTCCCAGGTGCGGGGGAGGTGGTTTTCGGCGCGGGCGAAGCGGGCGAGTTGGGCGAGGGCGGCGCGGTAATGGTGGCGCGCGCGGGGGCCGAGTGGGCGGCCGTGGCGGTCGGTGAGGCGGGCGATCCAGGCGCGGAGGTCGGCGGCGGTGAGGGTGTGCAGGGGGACGGTGAAGGCGGCGGCGAATTTTTGGAGCTGACGTTCGAGGTGGGTTTGGTAGTCCGGGGAGATGGTGCCGGCTTTTTGGGCGGTGAAGGCGGCGACGAGTTCGGGGATGTGGAGGGGGCGGAAGCGGCGGGGGCGGTTTTGTTCGTACCAGTCCACGAGGGCGTCGAAGGAGATGCCCAGGGCCTGGAGGCGTTGCTGGCGGTGGGCGTGTTCGGCGGTGGCGTGTTCGATGGATTGGCCGGTGGGGTGGAGGTTTTCCAGGGCGCGGAGGTAGCCGGCGGCGTCCAGAGGGGTGAGCTGGCGGATGGCGGTGTGGGTGTTGGCGGCGCGGGCGGCGTGGTGTTGGGCGAGGGTGTGGGCGGCTTTCCAGGTGGCGCGGGTGGTGCGGCGGCGGCGGCCGTGGAGGTCGCGCCATTGGATGGTGTAGGGGCCGGGGTCGCGGCCGAAGATTTTGACGAAGGTGTCGCCGGCGGGGAGGAGTTTGGCGGGCCGGCGGTCGCGCCTGGAGTTGGTGGCGGGGGGGCGCATTTTCTGAGGCCGGGGTTGCGGATCAGCGTTGGAGTTGGGCGAGGATGAGGCCGAGGGCGATGAGGATGAGGCCGCCGAGGATGCCGATGCCGCCGCCGAAGATGATGAGGGCGGCGGCGGCGAGGTAGAGGAGGGTGGGCCCGGCGTGGGCGGCGGGGCTGGTGCGGGCGCGGGTGAGTTCGGTGGCGAGGCCGCAGCAGGGGCAGGTGATTTTTTGGCCGATGGTGGCGCGGGCGGTTTGGTGGGAGGGGATGAAGGTGGCGGGGTCGAATTCGATGTCGGCGCCGCAGCGCCGGCAGCGGCAGGTTTCCAGGGCGGGGGAGTTCATGGGGTAGGGCGGGGGAGGTGGTCTTGCAGATGAATTATGCGGCACGTTTGCGTTTGGCGGGTGGGGGGGCGTCGTTCAGTTCGTTGGGCGTGGCAGGGGGCGCGGGGTAGCGTGAGCGGGAGGATTTTTTCGAAGCGGGCGGAGCGATACCATGGAGTTGCAGGTATTCAAGCAGGGCCTCGCGCGCGATAGCGCTTTCGCTGACAGTTTGCGCGCGGCTAGCATTCCAATTTCATCCTTGATCCATTTTGGAACACGAATCTTGATGGATTCTTCATACGGGTCTCGCATAAGTGGTACAATAGGGAACAATGTGCCAGGAGTTCAAGCCAGAAAATCACGGGCATTAAAATCCGGGTTACTATCTGCAAGGCATCCGTATAAGTACGGATGACGCAAATTCAAGAAAGTGTTGACGCTGTTCCCATTTGGTGCACAATCGGGCACACATGATTACGAGTGAAAAGAATCCAGAGTCGATCAAGACGCGGGTCCCAAAGGGGACGAAGCAGGCGTTTATGCAGCTTGCCGCGCGCAGGTATCTGAAGGCAGCAGATCTTCAGCGCGAGGCGTTCCGAAAGTATTTGAATCGGGCACTGAAAAGGAAATCGAGCAAACTCAATGAAAACTAAACGGCAGGCGCCGGCGCGCCGGGCGCGGGCGGAGGTGAGGCCGGCCGATGCGCGGCGGCGGTTTTATACGACGAGGCTTCGCCTGGATGTGAGTGCGACGGATGAGGGTGTGGTGCGGGCGATCCGCGATCGGGCGGAGGGGGTGCTGGGGCGGTTTACGGCGGAGGAGATCGAGAAGTTTGGCGGGATGCGGCTGCGGTTTGAGACGCGGACGTATGGGGTGGTGGCGGATGAGTTGAGGCAGCAGTTGATGGAAAGGATGTGAAATGATGGAAGCGTTTTTGGATGTGTCGGATATGAATCGGCGGCTGGCGCGGCAGCGGCGGCACCTGGCGGCGGTGCGGGCGTTGTGGGTGGTGGCGTATTCGGCGGCGGCGTTTGGGGTGGGGTTGCTGCTCGGCATGGTGCTGGCCGGGATTGGAGCTGGGTGGTGACGGCGCGGGCGCGGGGGTTGGGGGAGGATGCGCGAGTGGCCAGGCGGGCGCGGACGTTGAATAAGACGCCGTGGCTAAACCGGCGGGCGGTGCGGGAGGAGCTGCTGCGGCTGGCGAAGGAGCTGCGGCCGTTTCATTCTTATACTCGGGTGTCGGAGGAGACGCTGGTGCAGCTGAGTTGGCATTTTAGACAGGCGATGATTTGGCATGTGAAGTCCATGCCCAGCAAGGGCAGGACGATTTGAGGCGATGGGTGGGAATGGTCAACCGCGGTTGTTAAGCCGGAAGGCGGCGGCGGCGCGGTGTGGGGTTACGGTGCGGACGTTTGATCGGTGGGTGCGGAGCGGGAGGCTGACGGCATATCGGTTTGGTGGGCGGTTGCGGTTTGCGGAGGAAGAACTGGGTGGCGTGATGGTGTTTCACTGCGCGCAAGGTGCGGCGGCTGGCTGGGTGGAATCTGGCGGGCTGGCGGCGGAGCAGAAGCGGGCGGCGCTGCGGCGGGTTTTGGAGCCGCTGGTGGCGGAGTTGGTGCAACAGGCTTTGCAGCGCGCGGGCGCGCGGGCCGGCCAGGAGGAGCGTGGTGAGTGAGGTGATGTATTATTGTCGCGCGTGTGGGCTGGATTCGTTTTTGCGGCGCGGGCCGCACAAGAAGGCTCCGGGATCGGGGAATCCGGTTTGTCCGGGTGATTTTGTTGAGCAGCGGGTGGAGAGCTGCTTTTGCTGCAAGTGGCGGCGGAAGAAGGCGTGTCCTGATCCTGGGGTGATCGGGCGCAGTCCGTGGATGGGCTGCGGGGCTTGGGTGCTGGAGGAGTTTTAAAAGAGAAAGTGACTATGAGCGGAGGATTGACAAATTACGATCGGGCTAGTCTGAGGCTGGCGGATGCTATTTCGCGGCACGATTTTTCGGAGCGGGAATGGCGGGTGCTGGAGTTTTTGCGGAAGGCGTCTTTCGGCGCTGGCCGGGCGACTGCGTATGTTCCGGCGTTGAAATTTTTTTGCGCGGCGACTGGAATTTCGCGCGGGAACATGTCGGAGATTTTGCGGCGGCTGAAGGCATGCCAGGTTATTCGTGAGGAGCAGGATGGGTGCTATGGATTTATGCTGCTGCCTCCGCCAGGCGATCCGTGCGCGAATTGGCGGGTGCCAGTGCGGATGCAGGATGTGGATGTGATCAGGCAGATAGAGCTGCTATCGCCGCCGCCAGGGCTGCCTGATATGTTGCGAGAAGGATTTATTGAGGCGTCCGGCCAGGTCAAACAAGGCGACGCGCGGCAGGTTTATATTGGTGTTCCCGAATCTGGTACACAAATGCATCGTTCCCGATTCGGGAACGACTTAGAATCTTCAATGGTAGCAGGCAAATCGTGCGCTGTTCCCGATTCTGGTACGACACATGTACAATGTAACAATGAACAATGTAATAATGCTTCTTCGAAGAAGCATTATATGGACATTGTATCATGTGCTGCTCCTGATTCGGGAACAGGAACGCGAAGAGCAGAGCGTCGTGAGCTGTTGGATAAATTGATAAAAGTCGGGGCATTCGATCCAGAAAAGAATGACGAAAGTAAACGATTCTGGTTTTGGATGGTCAAATCACAACCTGCCATTGTCGCCACGCTTTTGGGTGAACTAAAATATGCATGCGCAATGCGCCGAATATACTCACCAGGTGGGTGGATGAGGGATTTGTGGGTGAGGTGGAAGAGGCCAAGTGATAATGGTGGGTCAAGGCTAGTTCAACACACCACCCGATAGGAGTCTTCTAAACCCAGATGATATCGAACAGGTTACCAAGCGCGGATTGGGGGGGGGTGAGAGTGGGGCGGAAAAGTGATTTCAGTTTCACGATTTGGTTTTACGAATTTTTGGGGCTGGGCGTGTGGGTGGCGCTGTGGGCGCGATGGGATGGGGCGGGGGGTGGGAGATGATTTTCGGCCGGTTGGCGGCCGGATTGGCAAAGTGAACGGATAACTGATAACGAAAGGAAATGAGATGAACGTGAGGTTAGTGTTGGTGGAGGAGATGCTGGGGACGAAGGCGGCGAATGCGGATGTGTTTGCGGATTTTATTGCGAGCAAGCATCCGAGCGGGACGCCGCAGCGGGATGAGCTGGAGCGGGCGGAGCATCGGGAGGAGGCGGGGACGACGGTGTTTCACCGGGAGGGGGGGCGCGCGGGGATTTATGATTACCAGGTGAAGGGTTTCTTTAAGGATGCGTGCGGGGCGATGAATCGGTTTGACCGGGAGGCGCGGAACGGGCTGGAGAAGCTGGCGGCGTATAAGACGAAGATTGACGGGGGGATTTTCGTGTTTCCGCGGTTTATTCCGTTTGTGCTGCCGGCGGGGGGGGCGATTGGGGTGTGCGAGCGGCCGTTGCGGGCGGAGACGGCGCAGGGGCCGCGGGTAAGTGTGTGCCGGTCGGAGACGGTGCCGGCGGGGAGTGTGCTGGAGTTTGAGGTGCGGATTCTGGCGCGGGAGCTGGAGGGGTATGTGGCGGCCTGGCTGGGGTATGGGCGGCTGCGTGGGCTTGGGCAGTGGCGGAATTCGGGCAAGGGGCGGTTTGAGTGGCAGGAAGTGTAGCGAGGGCAAGGCGACGCGAAGCATGGCACGGCCGTGCTGGGCAAGGCCCGGCAAGGCAAAGGCAAAGCGAAGTGGTTGAATTGGCGGGGGTTTGGTGGGGTTGAGGCTTGACGGGGGGTGGTGGGGTGTGGCATGGGTTGTGCGAATGTTGCAGCCGATGACGGATTATGGCTTCGGCGAGGATGGGGGGCGGGTGCCGATTGTGCAGTTTGATTATGGGGCGGTGGAGCCGGCGGTGGAGGAGCCGGGGCTGGGGGGATTGTCGGCGGCGGAGCTGGAGGGGGCGATGCGGGGGTTCCAGGCGCTGGTGCGGTGGGTGTGGCAGGATGGGATGCGGAATCCGAATGGGTTATTGATCCGGGCGATTATTGTGTGCTGGATTTTTCTGCCGGAGCTGCGGGGGCATAGTTTGACGGCGGTGGCGCGGGGGTTTGGGCGGTATAAGCAGAGTCTGGGGCGATGGCATGACCGGTTTAAGGTGGAGTTTCCGACGGTGAAGACGGTGCATATGCGGCGTCCAGGAGGGCGTGATGAATGAGTTGATGCATGTGGAGGGGTTGCGGCGGCTGGCGCGGGAGATTAACGCGGGGGAGGAGGCGCTGGCGGCGGTGCGGGGGCAGGTGGCGGAGCGGCTGACGGGGGCGGCGGCGGAGATTATTTTGCAGGGGCAACGGTTGCTGGCGGCGCGGCAGTTGGTGCCGCATGGGCAGTGGTATGACTGGCTGCGGGCGAATTGTCCGCAGGTGAGCGCGCGGAGCGCGACGCGGTATATGTTGCGGGCGCAGCGGGCGGATGAGGCGCTGGGGCCGGCGAAGGAGTTGCGGTTGCTGCTGGGTGACGGGGAGGGGAGCCGGAAGGAGGGGCTGGGTCGGGCGGCTGGGAAGGGGGGCTGGCTGGCGGATTTGGAGGGGTTGAATCGGGTGGCGCGGGCGATGAGTTTTCTGGCGGCGCATCCGGTGCGGGAGTGGCCGGAGGCGTCGCGGGCGCGGTTGCGGGAGTTGCTGGGGCCGGTGGTGAGGGAGGTTTTCCAGGAGGTGAGAGTTTAGAAGTGAGAATTCTCACTTTTCACTTCTCACTTTTCTCTTCTTCGGCGCCGATGAGGCCGGTGATGAGGGCGGCGGCGATGGTCATGGCTTCGCAGTCCCAGTAGTGGTTGGGTCTTCGGGGGATGGGGCGCCAGACGGAGGTTTTGCGGCCTTTGGGGTCGTAGATCTGGTCGCGGATTTCGGAGTTCATTTGGGCGGTGTAGGACCAGGGGTTGTCGTGGGGTTCTGGGTCGGGGAGGGAGAGGAATTTGGGGGCGCGGTCCTGGTCGCGGTGGCGGCGGAGGATGTCTTTGACGTGGAGGTTTGACCAGGAGTAGAGGGGGACGCGGGCGGCGGGGGCGTGGGCGGGCCCGGCGGGGCGGTGGCGGCCGAGGTGGGGGTCGATCCAGTCGAGGCGGGAGATGATGCGGCGGTGTTTGGCGCCGGTGAGGGGGTCGGGGTGGAGGAAGGTGTCGAGGCCGCTGCCCTTCAACAGGGTCCAGCAGAACCAGATTTTTTTGGTGCGGTTGCCGATTTTGGCGGTGCCGATGTGGCCGTGCTGGACGCATTCGAGGGCGCAGCGGGTTTGTTCGTAGCCGGCGTCGATGAAGGTGTATTGGTCGAGGATGTGCCAGCGTTTTTGGACTTCGGCGATTTGGTCCCAGTTTTCGGCGCGGCCGCGGTCGAGCTGGCGGGATTCGCCGGTTTTGCTGAAGGCGCGGACGACGTACCAGAAGTCTTTGAGGTCTTTTTGGCAGTCGACGGTGAGGAAGCGGGCGGCTTCGTCGGGCCAGTCGGTGGTGATGTCGTAGGGTTCGTAGGCGGCGCGCTGGAGGTGCTGGGTGAGGTTGGGGTTCCAGGGGGTGGCGCGGTATTTTTGGTACCATTCGCGGAGGGGGAGCTGGTAGGCGAAGTCGTGGTCTTGTTGTTTGGCTTTGAGGTAGCGGATGACGAGTGAGCCGAAGGCGGTGTGGGGGGAGGCTTCGGCGGGCCACCAGAATCCGGCGATGCCGGTTTCGGCGTCGGGGCGGGTGGGGAGGTAGTGGGCGGAGTCGTTGAGCTGGCGGCGGGTGGCGGGGGTGTCGGGGATGGGCTGGCGGCAGTGGTAGCATTCGTAGCGGGCGGTGCGGGCGACGAGGTCGTAGTTCCATTTGCCGTTGGGGCAGGTGGTGTCGTTGGTGTCCCATTTCATGCCGGCCCAGGAGTCGTCGTCGCGTTTGCGGGAGAATTCGTAGGGTTGGGAGTATTGGCAGTGGGGGCAGCGGAAGTGGAGGTGGCGCTGGTCGGAGGCTTGCCATTCGAGGTCGAAGTCGTCGCCGGTTTCGCCGGCCTGGGAGATGATGAGGGTTTTGGAGTTCCAGGGGTAGGCGGTGGTGCGGGCTTTGGCCTGGGAGATGAGGCCGGAGCGGCCGGAGAGCCAGGCTTCGTCGATGATGAGGTAGCGTTTGGAGAGGGCCTGGACGTTGTTTTCGTTGAGGCCGCCGATCATGGCGGACATGAGGGGGAGGAGGATTTGGTGGCGTTGGAGGGCGAAGCGGCCGCCGTGGGCGAGGAGTTCGGGGATGCCGGGGGTGCGTTTGAGGCAGCCGGGGATGAAGCGTTCGTCCATGTATTTGCCGGCGAAGTCGTCGTCCTGGAGTAGCCAGAGGAGGTCGCCGGGGTCCCAGCGGATGAGGTAGGGGACCCAGATGTCGGCGAGGAGGGAGCCGCCGGTTTGGACGGCTTTGCGGATGATGACGGTGCGGATGCGGGGGTTGCGGAGGGCCTGGAGGGGTTCGATGAGGTATTTGGTTTTTTCGATTTCGAAGGGGCCTTTGATGGCGTAGCCGTTTTGGAGGTCGATGGTGCGGGCGAAGTCGTAGATTTCGCCGCGGAAGGGGGGTTCCCAGCCGGCGGCGATGGAGTCGGCGAGAAAATCTAATGAGGTCATGAAGTGAGAAGGGAGAAGTGAGAATGGAGAAGGGGGCGGACGGATGGGGCGGCTGTGGCGGATCGGGTTATGGGGAGGATGGGGGTTGTTTCTTTTTGGCGGGCTTGGGGGTGGGTTTAGGTTTGGCGTCGGGCGGGGGCGGGGTGTCGAGCCATTGGCGGGTGGATTGCTGGAAGATGCGGCAGAGGGTGTCGGTGGTTTCGGCGAGGCGTTGCTGGATTTCGAGGGGGTCGAGGCCGGCGAGTCTGGGGGGGAGTTCGGTTTCGAGTTTTTGCTGGAGGGTGGCGCGCTGGTGGGCGGCGAGGTTGCGGAGGTGGGGGCCGATTTCGGCGCGGGGGATGTAGCGGCGGCGGAGGAGGTCGGTTTCGAGTTCGAGTTTTTCGCGGCGGGCGATGGTGTATTTTTTGCGTTCGGTGGCGAGGTTGTCTTCTTTTTTGTGGAGCTGTTCGCGGTAGTAGCGGAAGAGGCCGATGAGGGTTTCTTTGATGCGGTAGCGGCCGCGGTCGGGGGGCGGGTAGTAGCCTTCGGCGGCGATCTGGCGGTGGCGGCGGTCGGTGAGGCCGGTGAGTTCGCAGAGGGCGGCGGCGGAGAGGTGGCCGCGGAGGGGTGAATGATCTTTGGTGGATGCGGCCAAGAGGGCATCAGGCGGGCGCCGTGGCGGGCGCGGGTTTGGTTTGGGCGGTCATTTTATTATGGGCGGATGTTAACGTGGAAGGGGGTTGGGGGAAGCGAGAAGTGAGCGTTGAGAGGTGAGAAGTGGCGGCCGGATGGGACGGATGGGGCGGATCGGGCTTCCGTATAAGTACGGAGGTGGAAAAGTGAAAAAAAGGGTTGCGTGTGATAAGCGCTTATGTGATATTGGGGGTGTAAATGCGGGCGGCCCCAGTAAGGCGGCTCGGAAGCAGTAGAAGTGAGAAAGGATGCGAGCGATGAAAATGATGATGATTGATGACGACTCGGAGCGGACGAGCACTTGCGTGCCGGCGGGGCGGCCGGTGCGGTGGTATACGGTGGCGCAGACGCGGGCGCGGGCGGAACAGGCGGCGCTTTACGCGATGCAGGAATTGGGGGGCCGGATGTTGGCGCTGGCGCGGGCGTTTGTGGTGCCGCTGGA
>JAKQDQ010000018.1 GCA_029573725.1 Verrucomicrobiota bacterium | reverse complement strand
ATGGCCAGCTCCATAACCGTGGCAACCTCAACGTCAGCTCGGGAACTTTGAGTTTTAACTGGGGGGGCAGCAGCTCGGGCAGCATGACGATGGCTGCCGACTGCACGTTACGGTTTGACGGCGGGACTTTCACGCTGGCGGCGGGTTCGACGGTGTCAGGGGCGGGGAATTTGTGGGTGAGCGGAGGGACGGTGAACTTCAACGGGGATTACCACTTGACGGGGACGAACAACATCACTGGTGGCAACGTGTATTTCAACAATGCGGGAGTGAGCGAAGTGAACGTGCCGGCGGTGGCGTTGGGCGGGGGTGGGACGTTGGGCGGGACGAACGTGGTGACGACGGCGAACTTTACGTGGACGGGCGGGTGGTTGCGCACGGTGCTGACCTGCGGCGGGGGGAGCATCAGCGGGAACTATGGGAAGTATCTGGTGGGCGGGGTGCTGAACAATGCCGGGACGTTGGAATGGTCGGGCCCCCTCACCCTGGGAACGAGCGGTTGGGGGGCGGGGGATCCTGGGACATTATCAAACCTGGCAGGCGGAGTGATCAACATCACCGGAGACCTATCGGTCAACGGGTATTACGACGGGGGACAGATTTACAATGCGGGGGTGATCAACAAGACGGGAGGAAGCGGAACGACGACGTTTAACGCAGGCTTTTCCAACAGCGGGAGTGTGAGCATCAGTTCGGGAGGGATGAGCCTTGCGGCGGGTGGGAGCAGTTCGGGGAGCATGACAGTGGGTGGCGGGGCCACGCTGCAATTTGGAAGCGGAACCTTCACGCTGGCGGCGGGTTCGACGGTGTCAGGGGCGGGGAATCTGTGGGTGAGCGGAGGGACGGTGAACTTCAACGGGGATTACCACTTGACGGGGACGAACAGCTTCACGAGCGGGAATGCGTATTTCAACGGGGTTTATCAGATCAACGAAGCAATCAACATCACTGGTGGCAACGTGTATTTCAATAATGCGGGAGTGAGTGAAGTGAACGTGCCGACGGTGGCGTTGGTTGGGGGTGGGACGTTGGGCGGGACGAACACGGTGACGGCGGCGGACTTTACGTGGACGGGGGGGTGGTTGCGGGGAATCGTGCAGTGCGGCGGGGGGAGCATCAGCGGGAACTTTGGGAAGTATCTGGTGGGCGGGGTGCTGAACAATGCCGGGACGTTGGAATGGTCGGGCCCCCTCACCCTGGGAACGAGCGGTTGGGGGGCGGGGGATCCTGGGACATTATCAAACCTGACAGGCGGAGTGATCAACATCACCGGAGACCCATCGGTCAACGGGTATTACGACGGGGGCATCATTCATAATTACGGCACGATCGCCAAAACCGGAGGCGCGGGTGTGTCGCCGCTCAATGCCACGTTCCACAATTATGGCACGGTCAACGTGGCGACGGGCAAATTCCAGTTCAGCAACGCCAACTCGTTTACGTCGCATGACGGCAGATTGCTGTTCGGCCTGGATGCGACGAATGTATTTGGGCAGGTCGAAATGGTCGGGACGGTGGGCTTGAACGGCACGTTGGAAGTGGCGGCGCGCAACGGTTATGTGCCGGCGGCAGGCGACCGCTTCAATCTGCTGACCGCCGGGCAGCGCACCAATTTCTTCCAGCAAATCGCGCTGGGGTCGTTCCCGGGCATCGCCTGGCAACTCAGTTACGCGCCGACGGTGGTGACGTTGACGGCGCTCGAAGCGTCCGCCGGCACGGTGCAGATCACCGGCAGCGTCACGGATTTCAATGCCCAGCCCGTGGGCAATCTGATTGTGTATGCGTTCAATTCGAGCGGCACGAATCAGTATTATGTCAGCACCGTTACCGATGGCGGCGGCCATTACCGTCTCGGCGTCACCAATGGTTTGTGGCGGGTGGGCGTGCAGGGCGCGGTGGCGCGAGGCTATGATGATCCGGCGGCGCAGGACGTGGTGCTGAACGATGCGAACGGCACGGCAAACTTTGTGCTCGCGCCGTACTCGGGCGCGTTCTACTCCATCACGGCGGCGGTCAATCCACCGGGCGCCGGCACGGTGACCGGCGCGGGTAATTACTACGCCGGGACGACCAACACGCTGACTGCCGTCGCCAGCGATGGTTATTACTTCACCAACTGGACGGAGTCCGGCGTCAGTGTCGGCACTTCCAATGTGCTGACGTTTGTGGCCGATACGAACCGCCATTTTGTGGCGAATTACGGCGAGGCGCGCGTGACTCACGTCGTCACGCTGGCCACTTTTCCGGAGGACCTGGCAAGCCCTTCCGGCGCGGGCACGTACACCAACGGTGAAACCGCAACATTGAGCGCGCCGCCGGTGGTGTTGTTGGGCGCATCGAATTATTTCTTCCAGCGTTTCACGCTTACCAATGTCACCGTGAGCACGAGCCACACGTTCAATAAAACCTTCTCCACGCTCGACCCGACCAACCTGCATTACGTCGCGGTTTATGCCGGGCTGCGGACCAATCCGGTCATCATCGCGGTGACCCCCAGCCAGCCCGGCGTGGTGTCAACAAACAGCAATTTTACACTCACGTTCCGGTTTGATCGGACGATGGACACCAACGTTGTGCCCGTGGTGACGCTCACGAACCTTGTGGCCGCGGGCATTGCGCCGGCGGTTGCCGGCAATGGCGCGTGGAGCAGTTACTGGCGGGCGAATGATTCCTACACGACGCCCGCGTTGGTCTTCACCAACGGCATGGACGGCACAAATCTGGTTTATGTGGCCAACGCCAGCGACACCAACGGCGGCACGTTGCTGCCCACCAACGCTTATACGTTTGCGGTGGATACGATTTATCCGACGCTCACGGAGGTCCGTGCGACGCCGGCCATCACGTCCGCGTTGATTTCATGGGACAGCAGCGAACCGGCGAGCACGATCGTGGATTATGGTTTGACGACGGCGTACGGTGCGACGGCTTATGGCCCGGCTGCCGTGACGAATCACGCGGTCACGTTGAACAACCTGACCGCGCTGACGACGTATCATTATCGGGTGCGTTCGGCGGACGCGGCGGGCAACACGACCGTGGCGGCGGATGCCACCTTTACGACGCTGGCCGCGCCGGATTTGCTGGTCACGAATCTGACCGCAACCGGCGTGCTGCAATCCGGCGGCGGCATCACGATTGCCTGGGCGGACACGAACGCCGGCCCCGTGGCGACCTACAATTATTGGTATGATCAAGTCGTCGTTTCCAACCGGACCACGGGCGCGCAACTGTTGAACACTTATCTGTATTACAACCCGGCGGTCAGCGGCCACATCGGGGCGGGCGCGGCGCAGGAGCGGTCGGTGAATCTCACCCTGCCCAACGGGCCGGACGGCGTGGGCGAACTGGAGATCCTCGTGGTGGTGGATGCGTACAACCATCAATACGAATTCAATCTGGAGGGCACGGCGGAAAGCAACAACCGCGCGAGCATCACCGCCGCCAGCGTGCTGGCCGGATATGCCGACCTGCAAGTGACCGGGCTGGCGGTCACCAACGCGCCCCTCCAATCGGGTGAGGCCGTGCATCTGGTCTGGCAGGATCAGAACTCGGGCACTGTCGGCGTGACGAATCTTTTTGCGGATCGGATTTCGGTGGTAAACGTCACCCACGGACAAGTGCTGGTGAACACGTTGTTGCCGTACGACCCGGCTCTGGCCGGACCGATTGCCGCCGGCAGCGCCGCCCCGCGCGCGTTTAGCTTCACCCTGCCGGATGGTTCGTCCGGCGCGGGCGAGTTCCTGATCACCGTGATGACTGATGCGGGGCAACAAGTTTACGAATACAACGCCGGCGGCACCGGTGAACTGAACAACACCAACTCCGTTGCGATCAATGCCGCACTGTCGCCTTACCCGGATTTGATCATCACCAACCTCACCGCCCCCCTGGCGGCCAATGCCGGCCAGGCGATTGAAGTGGTGTGGACCGATGTCAATCAAGGGAACGCCCCGATTACCAACGCCTGGTTTGATCAGGTCTTTCTCAGTCCCGCCAACGCTCTGGGCGGCGGGCAATGGCTCGCCACGCGCAGCGTCACCAACGTCTTGGATGCCGGCGCCTCCCTGGTGTTGACGCAGACGTTGACCTTGCCGCCGTTTGTCACGGGGGACCAATGGCTGATCGTGAAAGGCAATGTCGCCGCGAGTTTTTATGAATTGAATCCGACCAACAACAGCACGCTGGCGGAAGCGCCGCTGCATCTGGCCTCGACCTTGCAACTGACGTTGTCGCCGACCAACGTGCTGGAATCCGCCGGCAGTCAGGCGGTGCTGGCCACATTGTGGCGCAATGGAGACCTTGCCAGCGCGCTCGCCGTTGACCTGAGTGCTTCGTTGACCAATCTGCTGATGCCCGCCACGGTGATCCTCCCGGCCGGACAGAGCGCCACTAATTTTCATCTGGGGGTGGTGGACAACCTCATCCCGGGGGACACCGCCTCCGGGGTGGTGACGGCCAGCGCCAGTGGCTATCCGACCGTAAATGCGCCGCTGACCATCACTGACGACGATCCGCCGTTGCTGACATTGAATCTGAGCGTCAACCAGATCCCGGAAGATGCCGGCGTGGATGCGGTTTCAGCCTTGATTACCCGCAACGCACACCTCGACAGCGCCTTGGTGGTGAGCATCACCAGTGATCGTCCGGACGCTTTGCTCGCGCCGGAAACCGTGACGATTCCCGCAGGCAATGGTTCGGCGGCGTTCCAGTTGACCCCGGTGCCCGATGGCGAATTGACGGCCGCGCGCCGGGTGCGAATCACGGCGGTTGCTGCCGGTTACGCGCCGGTTTCTGCGGGCATGGAGGTGTTGAACGCGGACGTGGTGACGCTCGCTTTGACGCTGGCGGATTCCGTGGTGTCCGAAGGCGACGGAACGATCGCCACGGTAGGCACCGTGTCGCGTGACGTAATGACGCCCAAGGCGCAGAAAGTGCAATTGACCCGCACGGGCAGCGAGCTGGTTACGGTGCCGAACATGGTGACGATCCCCGCCAACGCAACTTCCGTTTCCTTCAACGTCGGCGTCGGTACGGATGGATTGGTCACCGGCAACCAGGCGGCGGTAATCACGGCCCATCCGCTGAACCTGGCCAATGCGCCGGAAACCGCCGGCGCGGCGCAGGTCACGGTTCAGGTGCTGGATACCAACGGGCCAAGCCTGCGGCTGGAACTGGCGGAAACCGTGATTTCCAAGGGCAGCAACACGCTGGCCACGTTGATACGCAACACGGCGCCGACGAACGCCCTGCTCGTCACGCTGGCCTCAAGTCCAACCGGCGTGGTGACCCATCCGCCGGCGGTGGAACTGGCCGTCAACCAAACCTTCACCAATTTTCCGATCACCGGGATCCTCGACGCGCAACAAACCGGCAACCGTGAGGTCGTGATCACCGCCGCCGCCGCCGGTTACAATTCGGCAGCCCGGGCGTTGACTGTTTCCGATATTTATTTACCAGACCTGGTGCCGGGGGTGATCAGCGCGCCGACCGAAGCCTTTACTGAGCAGCAAGTTTCCGTCAGTTGGCGGGTCACCAATCACGGTCTGGGCAGCACGACCAATCCGGCCTGGTTCGACTATGTGTATCTCGCCTCCGATACCGTGGGTGGGGGACAAATGTTGGTGGCCGCCAAACCCAACCTGCAGGCGCTGGCCGTGGGCGAAAGCTACACCAACACGGCCTCGTTTTATCTGCCCGCCCTGCCGGGTAATTTCTGGCTGCTGATTGAAGCCAACGGCAACCGGTCCGTGACCGAACTCAAGACGGTGAACAATACGGTGGCCGCCGCCGCGCCGCTGCTGGTGAATCCCGCGTACCGCGCCGAATTGCTGGACGTCAGCCCGCTCATGGCGGGTGCGGGCACACCCATTGTCTTTCACGGGCGCACGTTCAATTCCACCAACCACGCGCCTGTGCCAAACCGCGTTGCGGCCATCCGCGTGCTGGTAAACGACACGCGCCGCACGTTTCAAGCAACCTCGGATGCCTCGGGCAATTTCACCTACACCTTTCAACCACTGGCCAACGAAGTGGGCTATTATACCGCCTCGGCCGATCATCCGAACGTCACGAACCTGACCACGCAGGCTTCATTTGCGCTGTTGGGAATGGCGGCCCTGCCCGGCAGCCTTTCACCACAGCTCCTGCCCAACACGCCCGTGACCGGTTCGGTGTTGCTGACGAACCGGACGGGTTACACCCTCACGGATCTGACAGTCACGCCGCCCGATCTGGGCACCAATCTCAGCGTGCAATTCACGTTCACCAACCGCGTGTTGTCCCCCTATGCGGTGATGACCGTGGACTACACCTTAAACTCGCCATTGACCCAGGCGGCCCAGGCGAATTTTGCGGTCACGTTCACTTCGGCGGAAGGGGCTGCGTTGGCGTTGCCGCTGTATGTCAAAATTGTTCCGACGTTTGCACAACTGGCGGCGACTCCCGCCCATTTGGAACGCGGCATGGTGCGCGGCGAACAAACGGTGGTGGCCTTCACCATTGCCAATACCGGCGGCTCGGCGAGCGGCGATCTGACTGTGCAGCTTCCCGATCTGCCGTGGCTCAGCCTTGGTTCGACGGCGAATATTCCGTCCATTCCCGCCGGCAGCAATGCCGTGGTGACTTTGTTGTTGAATCCGGCGGCAGATCTAACGCTGGGGCAGTACAACGGCAACATTGCGGTCGCCAACGAAAACGTCGGCGTGCGCGTTCCGTATCAATTTCGCGCCGTCTCCTCCGGCAGCGGAGACCTCGTGGTGAACGTGACCGACGATTACACCTACTACGTCGCGGGCGAACCCAAGGTCACCAACGCGCTCGTCGTGGTGCGCGATCCGTTCACCGGCAGTATCCTTGCCCAAACCAATTCCGGCCCGACCGGCACGGCGCAATTTGGCGCCCTGACCGAAGGCAGTTACACCGTGGATGTGACCGCGGAAAAACACAATCAATTTCGCGGATCGGTCATGGTGACCGCCGGCATCACCAACGTGCTGGAGGCTTTCCTGCCACGTCAACTGGTGACGTATCAGTGGTCCGTCGTGCCGACCGAAATGCAGGACCATTACCGGATTGTATTGGAATCCGTGTTCGAAACCGAAGTGCCGGTGCCCAACGTGGTGATCGAAGAGCCGCAGGTCATGGTGTTGGTGGCGGCGGGAGAAGTCACCCAGTTTGAGATCAAACTGACCAATCAAGGGTTGATTGCCGCCAATGATGTGGAAATCGAAGTTCCGAATGACCCCACCTATTTGATCACGCCCCTGGTACGCCACGTCGGCAAGCTGCCGGCGAAGAGTTCCGTGACGATTCCGGTGACCGTGCAAATGCGGGCCGCGCCCGGCGGCGCCCTGGCGGCGGCCCCGCCGGGCATCGTTCACGCGGCGGATGGGGATGGTTGTACGCTGGAGGACATCAACGCCTGTCTGCCCAAGCTTCCCCTGCGGGCCAATTACTCGTATCCCTGCGGCAATCGAATGGTGGGGCAGAGCCGGCATTTGGATCTTTCGATCATTTGCACCGCCAAAGACGTCAAGGAGTGCCTGGATGGATTCAAGGACTTGATCGGTTCGGCCAATCTGTACTCGGTCGGCTGCAACGCGCTCAACACGCTTATTTCCTGTGCCGGGCCGAAATTATCCACCTGCCAGAAGGCGGCCATTTCCACGGCTTGCGGGGCGGTTTTGGGAGCGGTTTCCGGTGGGGCAGCCGGAGCGGTGGCCGGAGCGGTCTCCAGTGGCGCCAGCGGCATCATCGAGTGTATTTGCACCCATTTGGATAAAATTTCCCTGCCCAGCTTTGGTGGCGGGGGGACGACGACTCCGCCAGGTGACCTGTGGCTGCCGGTTCCGCCTTCTGCCACGTACACCATCAGCGGCTATCCGGTGATAACCACCATTCTTATTCAGGGGGTTGATTGCCGTGGCGCCGCGCCACCAGCCGGAGCCATGAGCGCAGCCACAGTGACGCATTCCGGTTTCCACTCCGGCAGCGCCCCGCGCATTGAGGCGCCGGTCAAGGCCCAGAACGGTGCGGGCGTCTGCGCCCAAGTGCGGTTGCGCATCAATCAAGAGGTCACCCTCACGCGCAGCGCGTTTGCCGGCACCCTGGAAATTGATAATGGCGGCAGCACGGAGATCACCGGGGTGCAGGTCACCCTGGATTTCCGCGACGGGGCCGGTCAATCGGCCGGGGACAAGTTTGTGACGGAAGGGCCGGTCGTGACCGGGATGACGGCGGTGGATGGCTCCGGCGTCCTCGTGGGCGGAGCCACTGGCCGTGCGGTTTATACCTTCATTCCCACCACGGACGCCGCACCCGACCAACCCTATTCCTATCAGATCGGCGGCACATTGCGCTACCTGGATGCCGGTCAGGAAGTCATCGTGCCGTTGCTGTCCGCACCCATCACGGTTTATCCCGAGGCGAAGTTGGATCTCGTCTATTTCCAACAGCGCGACGTCTATGGCGACGATCCGTTCACTCCGGTGACCGAACCTTCCGAACCCTACACCCTGGGTCTGATCGTGAAGAACATCGGCGCCGGTGACGCCAGGAATTTCGAAATCACCTCGGCCCAACCGCAAATCATCGAAAATGAAAAGGGCCTGTTGATTGACTTCCGCATCATTGGCACGAGTGTGGGCAGCAATGCGGTTTCCCCTTCGCTGACGGCAAAGCTTGGCGACGTTCCCGCTGGCGTTTCGAAGAGCGTGAACTGGCAATTGCTGTCCACGCTGCAAGGCAAGTTCATTTCGTTCGCGGCCACGTTCGAGCATGTGGACGGATTGGGACACACCAACTTGTCACTCATCAACAGCGTGGAGACGCATGAGTTGATCCATCCCGTTCGTGCCAACCGGCCTGCGGACGACGGAATTTTGGACTATCTGGTGAATGATTATGCCGATGCGCAACATCTGCCGGATCTGCTGTATCATAATACCGGCGCGATTGAGCCGGTGAACGTCGTCACCAACGGCACCTGCAACGGCAGCATCGGTCCGGCGCACTGGCAGGTGCAGCTCACGGCGGCGGCCGGACCGGGTTGGAATTATTACCGGTTGCCCGATCCCGGCCCGGGCTATTTGCTGGCCAGCGTGGTGCGTTCGGACGGCAAAGTGCTGGAATTGACCAACAACGCGTGGACCACCGATCGCTCGTTCCCGTCCTCGCTCCCCGGCGCGGTGAAGGAAAATTTGTTGCATCTGTTCGACTGGGCGGGTTCGGGACAATACACCCTGACCTATCGCTCAACCAACACCGCCACGCCCTCCATCGTTCAGTTCGGGCCGGTGAGCCCATTCAACCAAACGGAAGCAGTGGATGCGGTCACGATCGTTTTCTCCGCGCCGATGGATCTGGCCACCTTTGATTTCTCTGACCTGATGCTTACACGGGACGATGGTCTGAACCTCATCACGCCGGCCTCCGGAGTGAGTGTGGTCCTCGTCACCAACGCCACTTATCACATTACTGGACTCGCCCCGCTGACGGCTGCAGACGGCAATTACTCCCTGCGTATTTTTGGCAGCGCGGTCGCTGATGTCTGGGGCAACAGTCTGGGCGATGTTACCGCCGCCATCGCCTGGGCCAAGGGCGACGCCGCCCCGGTTGTGGAAAGCATTTCTGCCGTCACTCCGGACCCGCGCAATCAGCCGGTTGAAACGCTGGTCATCACGTTTTCCAAGGCGATCAACCCCGCCACGTTCGGTCTGGAGGCCGTGCAAATGACCCGCGACGGTGGACCGAATCTAATCACTTCCGACCTCACACTCACCACGGAAGACAATATTCATTTTACACTTTCCGGACTGGCGGCTCTGACGGGTGAAGAGGGAGCTTATGCGCTTTCTGTGACTGCCGCCAACGTCGCCGATGCCGGAGGCAAATTGGGTCAGGGAACGCAAACCCGGAGCTGGACCATGATCACCTCGCCGCCGCGCATTGTGGCCCTGCCGCCCGTCACCACCAATCCGCGCAACATCGTGGTGCAGAATCTGACCGTTGTGTTTTCACAACCGATTGATCCCGCGACGTTCGATCGTCACGATCTGACGCTCACTCGCGACGATGGACCGGACCTGATCAATCCGGACGTGACGGTGACGCGCCTGACGCCGGACACGTATCAGATTGGTGAGATTAGTTGGCTGCAGGGCTGGGCCGGGAGCTACACCCTCACCGTGGACGCCACTGGCGTCCAGGATTTGGCGGGCAACCACGGCGTCGGCAGCACCAACGTCAGCTGGCAGATGATTTTGGATACGCCGCCTACGCCGACGAATCTGGTGATGACCCCCGACCTCGGCGTTTCCAACACCGATGGCCTGACCAGCACGAATCCCGTGACGCTGCTGGGCACGGTCGCCGGCACCAACCTGTCGGTGCGCGTGTTTGACACCAGCACGGCCACCGACCTCGGGCTGGCCGTGCTGGACGGCACGAACTTCTCCGCCGTGTTGCGCTTCGCGGCGGACGGCACGCATCGCCTGCGCGTCACGGCCATTGACGCGGCGGGCAATGTTTCCCCCGCCGCGTTTGTGACAGTGGTGCTGGATCGGATTCGTCCATCCGCAAGCATCGCTCCGGTGCCCAGTCCGATTTATTCGGCGATCAACACCGTGACCATCACCTTCACCGAAGGCATCAATCCCGCCTCGGTTTCGACCAACAATTTCGCGTTGGTCTGGAACGGCACCAACACCTTCATCCCGGCCCTTCAACTCGTGGCGAGCAACCGGGTGCAGCTTGTGAACCTTGGACCGCTCACGGACGCGCTGGGCGAATACACCGTCGTGGCGGACTTGCGCGGCATCACGGACCACGCCGGCAATGAGGCCACCAACCAACTCACGATGACGTGGCTGCGGGAATCGTTGAATCAACCGCCGCACTTCACCGGGGCATTGCCCGATCTGGTGGTGGCGCCGGATGACGGCGTGTATCGCAAGGTGTTGGCGGAAGACCCGAACGGAGACGAATTGACTTTCCGTCTCACCGCCGCGCCGGACGGGGCGTTCCTCGGGGCGACCAACGGTGTTTTCCATTGGCGACCCACCCGCACCAACGCCTCCACCATCCATTCGGTCACCGTGCAGGTCACGGACAACGGCCATCCGCCCCTCAGCACCAGCGCCACCTTCAGCATTGAGGTGCTGGATTATCTGGAAGTACAGTTGAGCACAACGAATTTGCTGGGCGGCGACCTGGCAACTTTGCCGGTCATCGTAGCCTCCAGCGAAGGCGTCACCAATCTGTCGTTTGCTGTTCCCGTGCCGCTGGAGGTTCTCACCAATTGGACGTTGACCCCAATCGGCCCGCATCTTGGCATGGCGGAGCTGCAGCTTGACCCGTCGCAGTTGCGGATTCACCTGCAAGCGCCACCAGGTCAAACCATTCAAGGCACGCAACAGGTTGCGGAATTACAGTTCACCGCGATGGCCGATGGCTGGTCGCAATTTGTGTCGCTCGCCGTTACCAACCTCGCCGGTTTCAAGCCGGGCGATTTCCTCTACACCAACAACGTCAACGGCGTTGGCCGGGCGGTGGTGGTGCAACGTCACCCGCTGCTCGAAGGCTGGGTGACCGCGGAGCAGGGACGGCAATTGGCGGTCTATGGGCGGCCGGGCGCCAATTACCAATTGCAGGCGACCCATAGCCTCATGCCGCCGGTGATTTGGGAAGCGCTGCTTGGATTCCAGCAAACAAATGTGCTCGTGCCCCTGTCGTTGCCAGCCACGAACACGCCCATTTTCTACCAACTGGAAGAAATTCCGTAACTTGATTCCAGGTTCGCGCACCTGCTTCATCCTGATTGGCAGGCGGACGATGAATCCCATCGTCCGGTGCATCGCTGTGTTTGTCCTTCGCTATCACGTGGCAACTGCGGCCTCAACTTGCCGCGGTTCGCCGTTCCGGTTCACGCGTTCAATTGTGTGCAACAAGCACCGTCCCAATGCGCTCAATGGCCGGCGTGGAAAGCAAACGCAAACGGCCCGCTTCTCTTTACTCCTCACCCGTTTGAAAACCGTGTGCAGGGCTCCTGGAGCGTCGTTTTTCCGGAGAGCGGGAGGCACATTTTCATCGAGTCCAACAGGGAACAGTCTCAAAGAGTCGGGACGCGCCGGAAACCGGAAGTTGCGGCGGCCCCGCGCAACCGCTAGACTGGTCCGGTGTATGCGATGACGCATCAGGAAAAACGAGTGCTCTGTCTGGTCCTGGGTTTGTTGCTCGTCGGCTGGACGGTAAAGACCTGTCGCGTCGCCCGCCCTCCCGCCGCTGCCCCGCATTCATCAACTCGTTAATATGCAGGAATTATTGTCTTTTGAAGCAATGCTGGACCTGATTCTCGCCAAGGATCCACGTTACCACCGCGATGCCTACCTGTTCGTGCGCGACGCGCTGGATTACACGCAGAAAAACATCTCCAAAACCGGCAAGGGGGAAGTCCGCCACGTGAGTGGACAGGAATTGTTGACGGGCATCCGGCAATTCGCGCTGAGGCAGTTCGGCCCCATGACCCTCACGGTCTTTGAGGAATGGGGCGTCCGACGTTGCGAAGATTTCGGCGAACTGGTTTTCAACATGGTGGACATTGGACTGCTGGGAAAGACCGCGCAAGACCGGCGGGAGGACTTTGCCCAGGGGTACGATTTCGTGGAGGCTTTCAAAGCTCCCTTTCTACCCCGCAACCGCATCCAGGCCCCGGTCCGTTGAATCGTGCCGGCCGCAATGTTCACCCATCCGTCTGCCCGGGCGCAACCAGTTTGAATTCCCTCCGCATGAGCTCCCCGACTTCCGCGCCCCGTCCCACCGACGACACCCCGTCCGCCCTGCCCCCCGGGGTCAGGATTGTCACTTTGGATAACGGACTGACCGTCATCACACGCGAAGACCACAGTGCGCCGGTGGTCTCTGCGCAGGCGTGGGCCATGACCGGCAGCATTCACGAAGACCGCTGGCTTGGCGCCGGTTTGTCGCACGTGCTGGAACACATGTTGTTCAAGGGCACCTCCACCCGGCCAGGCAGCCGGATTGACCAGGAAGTTCAGGAAGCGGGTGGCATCATGAATGCCTACACCAGCTTCGATCGCACGGTGTATCACATTGACGTGCCCAACACCGGAGTTCAGACCGCGGTGTCCATCCTCTGCGACATCATGCAAAATGCGTCGCTGCCCCCGGAGACGCTGGCCAAGGAGCTGGACGTCATCCGCCGTGAAATGGACATGGGACAGGATGATCCCGCCCGCCGCTCCGGGCGGCGTCTGTTTGAAACCGCCTACACAAAAAGTCCGTACCGCTACACGGTGATCGGCTATCCGGACATTTTCAACGAATTGAAGCCGGAGGACATCCGCAACTACTATCGGGAACGTTACGCGCCGAACAACATTTTTTACGTCATCACGGGAGACTTTCAGCACGAGGCGGTGGTGGCCCAAATCCGGGCGGCGTACGCACAGACCAAATTTCACGTCCTGCCGGCCGCCGTGCTGCCCACCGAACCGCGCCAGACCGCCCCGCGGGAGGTCATCGAAGAAGCCCCCATCGAGCTGGGTTATTTGCACCTGGCCTGGCACATCCCCGAAGTGCGGCACCCCGACGTGCCGCTGCTGGACGTGCTGGCCGCCGTGCTCGGGAGCGGACGCAGCTCGCGCTTTTATCAGGAAGTTCGCGAAAAGCAGGGCCTGGTTCACTTTGCCGAGGCGTGGACCTACAACCCGGGCAATCCGGGACTCTTCGGCGTCAGTGCCATGGTGGACGGGGATAAATTCAGCGCGGCCCGCAATGCGCTGCTGGCGGAAATCGAGAAGGTGAAACACCACTGCGTGCCCGACCCCGAATTGCGCAAGGCGAAGAAACAGTTCATCAGCGCCACACTGGCCGCCCGCAAGACCATGCAAGGCCAGGCCCAGGACCTGGGCAACAACTGGCTCGCGGCGAACGACCTGAATTTTTCACAACACTACCTCGCCGCCGTCCAGCAGGCCGCCCCCGCCGACCTGCAACGGGTGGCGCGCGAATACCTGCGCGCCGAGAACCGGACGCTCTACGCTCTGCTGCCGGAGGGGGCCACGCCCACGCCCGCCGTCGTCCACGAACTTGATTCCGTCCACGAAATCGAAAAATTCACCCTGCCCAACGGACTGCGGTTGTTGGTGAAGGAGGATCACCGCCTGCCCTTTGTGGAATTTCGCGCGGTCTTCCAGGGGGGGGTACTGGCCGAACAGGAAACGAACAACGGCATCACCCAGCTCATGGCGCGCCTGCTGGTCAAGGGGACCACGACGCGCAGCGCCGAACAGATTGCCAGCGAGATCGAGTCGCTCGGCGGCAGTTTGGACAGTTACAGTGGCAACAACAGTTTCGGCATCAATGCCGAAATTCTCCATCCCGATTTTGAGGTTGGCCTCCGCCTGCTGGCGGATGTGATCCGCAACCCCACCTTCCCCGCAGCGCCGCTGGAACGCGAACGCGAAGTGCAAATCGCCGGCATCCGCAGCCATCGTGATGATCTGCTCAAAAGCGCCTTCCAATCCATGCGCCGCGAACTCTTCGGTCCGACGCGCTACGGCCTCGATTCCCTGGGCACTGAAGCCGCCCTGAACGCGTTGGATTCCGCGCAAGTGCGCCATTTCTACCAGCAACTGGCCCGGCCCAGCAACTGTGTGATCGCCATTTACGGCGACATCAAAGCGAGCGCGGCCCACGCGGCCGTGGCGGGAGAATTCGGAGAGTGGGCGGCCGCCCCGGCAACGCCACGGACGCCAGCTGCCGCCCAGCCAACTCCGGCTGCCGCCGGGCTCCGGCGCCTCACCGAATTCCGGGAGAAAAAACAGGCGGTGGTGGTGGTGGGTTTTCCGGGTTCAACCCTGACGGCAGCGGATCGCGAGGCACTGGATGTTCTGCAGGAAACCTGCAGCGACCTCGGCTCGCGACTTTTCCTGCGGATCCGGGAAAATCTGGGGCTTGCCTATTATGTGGGCGCGCAAAACTTTGTGGGGCTGATCCCGGGCTACTTCGCTTTTTACGCCGGCACCGAGCCCGCCCAGGCCGCCCTGGTCGAAACGGAGATTTTCAAGGAGATCGAACTCCTGCGCGCGGCAGGCATTACGGCCGAGGAGCTCAAACGCGCCAAGGCCAAACTCATCGGGCAGCGCAAGATTGCCCGGCAGGAACTGGGTGGCTTCGCCTCAACGACCGCCCTGGACGAACTTTACGGCCTGGGTTATGGCAACACGTATCTCGAGGATGAAAAGGTGGAAGCCGTGACCCTGGATCAGGTCCAGGCCGCCGCGCAGAAATATTTGCGTCCGGACCTGGCCGTGGTGG
The DNA here is from genome assembly GCA_029573725.1 of Verrucomicrobiota bacterium. Classification (GTDB taxonomy): domain Bacteria; phylum Verrucomicrobiota; class Verrucomicrobiia; order Limisphaerales; family JADLHS01; genus JADLHS01. The sequence goes on along the minus strand of JAKQDQ010000018.1, from coordinate 218,673 downwards.
CCCTCATCAATCCCGCCCCCACACCCCGCTGACCGGCGCCCGTGGTGCCGGCGCACCACTCCCGCCGCACCCGGGTCCGCCTTGCGGGCTACCGCTGAATCCGGGCCGACCCCCCGCGCGCAAACGCCCGGACCTGTTCCACCGTCGCCATGGTGGTGTCCCCGGGGAACGTGGTCAGCAGGGCGCCGTGCGCCCACCCAAGGTTCACTGCTTCCTGCTCGGTCAGGCCGGCTAACAACCCGTAAAAGAGCCCGGCCGCATACCCGTCACCACCACCGACACGATCCCACACCTCCAACTCACAAACCGGAGATTGATAGGTTTTGCCGTTGATCCAGGCCACCGTCGCCCAGGAGTGGCGGTTGGTGGAATGCACCTCGCGCAACGTCGTGCCCACCACCTTGATGTTCGGAAATTTCGCCACGGTCCGCGCAATGGCCGCGTAGAAGGCGCGGGGGTCCAATTGGGCCGTTCGCTCCACGTCCTGTCCCGGAATGCCCAGGCCTTTTTGGAGGTCCTCCTCATTGCCCACCAGGACGTCCACATGCTCCACAATCCGGGTGAGCACGCTGACCGCCTGTGCCGGCCCGCCCCAGATGTCCCAGAGCTTCTGCCGATAATTCAAATCGAAGGAGGTGACGGCCCCGGCCGACTTGGCCGCCTTCATGGCCTCAATGATCACCTCGCCGGTCGTTGCCGAAAGCGCGGCAAAAATCCCGCCGGAATGAAACCAACGCACCCCGCCCCGGAAAATTTCCGCCCAATCAAAGTCTCCCGGCTCGAGCCGTCCCGCCGCTTCGTTCGAGCGATTGTAAAACACCACCGGCGCGCGCACGCCAAACCCGCGATCCGAATACACGGTGGCCATGTTCGGGCCGCGCACCCCGTCATGTGGAAAATATTTGTAGAACGCCTTCACGCCCATGGCACGAACCCGCTCGGCGATGAGATCCCCGATCGGATAATTCACCAGCGCCGTGGCCACCCCGGTATGGAGCCGGAAACAGTCGGACAGGTTCGCCGCCACATTGAATTCACCGCCGCTGACATGCAGGTCACAATGGGTCGCCTTGCGAAACGGGACGATGCCCGGATCCAAACGATGCACCAGCGCGCCCAGGGAGAGAAAATCCAGCGCGCCGGTCTGGGGAATGTTCAAGCGTTGACTCATAAGCTAATCGCGCCTGTATCATGCGGATTTTTCCACGCACTTCAATCCTCTTCCGGCGACCGCAGGGTCTCCGGCCTCCCGTTGCCCTCCGGCCCGCCACCATGATGCCGATTGGCCATTGGCATCCCGGAGGATAGATGAGATAATTCCTCCATTGTCAGACCATGACCTTCATTCACGACGATTTTCTGTTGCACACCCGGACGGCCCGCCGTCTGTACCATGAGTTCGCGGCCAGCGAACCAATTCTGGATTATCACAACCACCTTTCGCCGCAAATCATTGCGGACAACCGTCCCTTCGCCAACCTGTTCGACCTCTGGCTGGCGGGCGATCATTACAAATGGCGCGCCATGCGCGCCAATGGCATCGCCGAAAAGTTTTGCACCGGTGACGCCGATCCCCTGGCCAAATTCCAGGCCTGGGCCGCCACGACGCCCCACACCCTGCGCAACCCGCTGTATCACTGGACGCACCTGGAATTGCAGCGCTACTTCGGCATTGACGTGCTGCTGGATGCCTCCAGCGCGCAACGGGTCTGGGCCCGGGCCAACGAACAGCTTGCCACGCCGGCGTTAACTCCCCAGGGCATCCTCCAGAAATTTCAGGTGCGCGCGCTTTGCACGACCGATGATCCGGTGGATGACTTGGCCGCCCACGCGCGCCTGGCGGCCAGCCAGACGAACACCAGGGTGTATCCGGCGTTCCGGCCGGACCAGGCGCTCGCCATCCACCAACCGGAACGCTTCAACGCCTGGACGGACAAACTGGCGGCGGCCGCCGATGTGGAGATCCAGCACCTTCACAATTTTCTCGAGGCGCTCGAGCGGCGCCACGCCTGGTTTCACGCCCATGGCTGCCGCCTCTCGGATCATGGCCTGAATCAATGCCCCGGCGACTTCTGCACCGAGCAGACGGCGGCCGGAATTTTCGCGCGGGCGCGCCGGGGGCAGAGGGTTGACCCGGCTGAACAGGCTCAGTTTGCCTCGTTCATGATGCTGTTTTTCGGCCGGTTGGATGCCCGGCGCGGCTGGGTGAAACAACTGCACCTGGGCGCGTTGCGCGGCAACAACACACGCCTGCAGCGGGCGTTGGGGGCGGATATCGGCTGCGATTCAATCGGCTCCTTTCCACAAGCCCAAACCCTCGCGGCCTACCTGGATCGCCTGGATCAGGAAGAGGCGCTGCCCAAAACCATCATTTACAATCTGAATCCGGCGGATAATTATGTGTTCGCGGCCATGATTGGAAATTTCCAGGATGGCCGGACTCCCGGAAAAATCCAGCTCGGCTCCGGCTGGTGGTTCCTTGATCAAAAAGAAGGCATGGAATGGCAGCTCAACGCCCTCTCCAACCTGGGGCTGCTGTCACGCTTCGTCGGCATGGTCACCGATTCGCGCTCTTTCATGTCGTTCCCGCGCCACGAATATTTTCGCCGCGTCCTGTGCAACGTGATCGGGCGCGATGTGGAGCATGGGGAACTGCCCGACGCCCCCGCGTTGCTCGGTGACTTGATCCGCAACATCTGCTATCACAACGCGCGGCAGTACCTGAACCTGCCCGACCTGATCCGCGCGCAAAAATCAGATCCCCGGGTGTGAAGCCAGGCCGGACGCCACTTCGCCGGAGAGGGCTGCCGGCCCGGGGGGCGACGGCTTATCCATCCGCCGGCAACAGCGCCGCCGAATCCGCATCCAGATAAAGGGTCGCGTTCGGGTGCCGCCGCAAAATGCTGGCCGGACAAGCGGTGCTGATGGGGCCGCCCAGCATGTCGCGAATGGCCCCGGCCTTGCGCGTGCCCGGAACAACGCAGACCAGGACCCCACCGGACATCAACGTCGGACACGTCAACGTAATCGCCTGGCGCGGCACGGAGTCCAAATCAGGAAAACAACCATCGTTCACCTGTTGCTGGCGACAGGCCGCATCCAGGGTCACCACCTTGACCGCCTGCGGATCGCGAAAATCGGCCACCGGCGGATCATTAAACGCAATATGCCCGTTTTCGCCGACGCCCAAGCACACCACATCAATCGGCGCCGCCTGCAACTGCGCCGCATAACGCCGGCACTCCGCCGCCGCGTCCACCGCCTCTCCGCAAATGCCCTGAAACGCCGCCGGCCGGACTTTCGTCAGCAAATGCTCCTGTTGATAACGCCGGAAACTCGCCGGATGCTCCGCCGGCAGCCCCACATACTCGTCCATGTGGAAAATCACCACCCGCGCCCAATCCAGCCCCGGAGCGGCGGCCAGATTCACGATCAACTCGTTTTGAGAGGGCGCGCTGGCCACGATGATCCGCGCCGTGCCCCGCCGGGCCATGCAGGCGCGCAACACCGCCGCGGCATGCGCCGCCGCGGCCGCACCCATCGCCGCGCGATCGGGATGCACCTGCACCCGCAACCGGTCCACCCTGGTTTCATTAACTCTTGAACTCATGTCAGGTCTCCTTCGGCAGGTCAGGCAACGCCAGATTGAAACAGGCCGCAATCAAAGTTGAAAAATGGGCGCGCGCGGCGGCGGCCTCCAGCCCCAGCCAGCGCTGCACATTGGCCACCCCCTCGTCCGGACACAGCGCCGAGCCGGCCAGTTGCCGGGTGCCCGGCAGCCGGACGATGCGATCCTGCGCCACTTCCACTTCCAGATGCCCCAGCCGGTAGCGCCCGGCGCCCGCGCCGGCCGCGGCCATGCAATCGGTGGTGAACAGGGCTTTGCCGGCCGGTTTGGCGCGGAAAAAATTCTGCAAGGTGGACGGCCGCAAATGCACTCCATCCGGAATGAAAAACGCGGTCAATTCGTCACGCGCCAGCAGGCGTTGGATCACGTTGTCATGGCGGTGCAGTTCCACGGGGGTGCCATTGCCCAGATGGGTGCAAAATTGCGCGCCGGCGGCGATCGCGGCCGTGATCGCCGGCTCGGAAGCATTGGTATGCCCCAGGGACACGCGCACGCCTGCCGCGCTGAGCCGCCGGATAAAGTCTGCGCTCCCGGGTAATTCCGGCGCCAGCGTCACCAGCCGGATGTGCCCATTCGCCGCCGTCTGCAATTGTTCGAAATGACGGAAATCCGGAGCCGCCATGCAGCGTGGATCATGCGCGCCGCAGAAGCCCGGTTCCGTCGAAAGCCATGGTCCTTCCAGATGATAGCCGCAAAGTGCCGTGGCCACGGTCGGATCCGCGCCCCGCAACCGCTCCAGGTTTTCCAGCTTGGCACGCAACGCGGGAATGGTGTCGGTAATCAGCGTGGCAAAAAACCGGTGCGTGTCATGCCGCGCCAGCCCGGCCACGGCACGCCGCATCCCGGCCAGGGTCAGGGCGGGTTGTTGAAAATCCACTCCCGCAAATCCGTTAACCTGTATGTCGAACAGACTGCACATCATCATTCTCCAGGGGGCTTCCGCAATCCGGGCCCCTTCCCGCCTCCGCGTCACCGCCGTCACGATTGCGAAGCGTATGTTGAAACAGTTTGCGGCAAAGCACAAATCATCAAAACCGCGCCACCACGAACCGGCCCCGAGAAACAATCGACCTGCCCCGCCCCGCCCGGCTATGCTGCCGTTTCATGACTGGACCGCTCACGTCAACACTGACCCTCGAGGCTGCACTTCGGGCCGCGCGCGAGACCCGCGTTCTCGAAATCGGTCCGGGCCTCGCAACCGCGGTGCCCCGGATCTTCGCCGGGCAATTCGGCGCGCGCCCCGCCATCATCGTGGCCGACCCACGAACTTTCGCCGCCGCCGGGCAAACCGTGCAAACCGCGTTGGCCGCCGCCAACCACCCCACCCGGCCGCCGCTGATTCTTTCCGACCCGGACCTGCATGCGGAAATGCGTTTTGTCACCCAACTGGAATCCGCCCTGCAACCGCATGACGCCATTCCCATCGCCGTCGGCTCAGGCACGATTAACGATCTGACCAAGCTGGCGGCGCACCGTACGGGCCGCCCGTATGTTTGCGTGGCCACGGCCGCCTCGATGGATGGCTACACCGCCTTCGGCGCGTCCATCACGCAGGCCGGGGCCAAGCAGACATTTCACTGCCCCGCGCCCACCGTCGTGATCGCCGACCTGGAAATCATTCGTCACGCGCCGCCCCCCATGAACGCGTGGGGTTACGCGGACTTGCTGGCCAAAATTACCGCCGGAGCGGACTGGCTGCTGGCGGACGCCCTGGGCGTTGAACCAATTGCGCCGCAGCCCTGGAGCATTGTGCAGGGGCGTCTGCGCGAAATGACGGCCGATCCGTCCGGCATCCGCACCGGCACACCCGGCGCCGTGGGAAAACTGGTGGAAGGGTTGATGCTGGGCGGTTTTGCCATGCAAGCCGCCCGGTCCAGCCGGCCCGCTTCCGGCGCCGAACACCAGTTCAGCCATTTATGGGACATGCAACACCACACCCACCAGGGGCGCGTCCCCGCGCACGGCTTCAAGGTCGGCATGGGCACACTGGCCGTCGCCGCGTTGTATGAACAGCTCCTGGCGCGGCCCCTGGATCAATTGGACGTGGCCGCCTGCGTGGCCACCTGGCCCACGACGGAAGCCTGGGTGCACCGGGCCCGGGCCTGGTTTGGCGCGGGGGAACTGTGCCACTGCGCGGAAACCGAATTGGCGGCCAAACAACCCGCTCCCAACCAGTTGCGCGAACAATTGGAAACCCTGCGCCAAAGCTGGCCGCGGTTGCGAAACACATTGCGCCAACAACTGCTGCCCTTCGCCACGCTGCGCCGGATGCTGCACGAGGCGGGCGCGCCGGTCGCCCCCGAAACCATCGGCATCAGCCGCGAGCGGCTGCGGCAGAGCTATTGGCAGGCGCTCGGCATCCGCCGCCGTTTCACCGTGCTGGACGTGGCCGCGCGTACCGGCCTCCTGGAACCGTGTCTCACGGCCATTTTCCTGCCCCGCGGCCCCTGGGCGATGGCGTGAGCTGCGCGGGCGTTTGCTGGCTTGGGGAAACCGTTGCGGTTTGTCCCTGACGCCCGCCCGCCGGTCGCCCCGTGCGCCTCACCGGGCCGCCCAACCGATGCCGGCGAGCAGCATCTTCACTCCATTCCAGCAAATCCCCACGCCGATGCACAAAGTGATGAAAGCTGACAACCGCAGAATGACCTGCATGCCCAGGTTGCCCACCCACCGGCTGAGCGGCGCCATGTAGCGATAGGTGACGGAAATCGTCAGGGCAATGATGACCGCGCCCAGGACCGCGGCAAAAAATTGAATCAGCGAGTGCTTCACCGTGTGGGCATGGTTCGCCCCCACGGTGATGGCCACGGAAATCACTCCCGCGTCAATCGTCACCGGCAAAGTCAGCGGATAAAACGCCCGTCCCAACGCAATGTGCCGCGCCTGCTGCGGATCCACCGCCACGTTGGCGGGCTCGTTTTTCTCATCGGACAGAATCCGCCAGCCCAAGGCGCAGACCACCGCGCCGCCCGCCACCTGAACGATGGGCACCGACAGTCCAAAAAACAACAGGACGAACGAGCCGAACAGCATCGAGCCGAGCAGCAAGCCGAAGGAATAAATGGCAATGCGCCGCGCCAGCTCCGCGCGCGTCATGCGGTCACACCCCTCGGTCATCGAGAGGAAAATGGGACCGCTGCCCAGCGGGTTGACCACCGGCAGGACCGCGGCCACAATCAGCAGCACGGCCTCCAATAATTGCGTCAAGTCACTCCAAACCATGTTCGCCAATGTGCGTTTGCCAGATTCAGCACCGGCGCGTCCGCGGGCCAGACCGCCCGGCTACCAATCGGTCGGCCGGTAATCCTTGAGGAACTTGCCCCATACGTGCTCGCCGGTGTTCACCCCGGAAATGATTGGATCCACGATCCGCGCCGCACCATCCACGATATCCAGCGGCGGATGGAAGCGGTGTTCCGCGCGCTTGCGCGCCGCAAGGTGCTGCGGGTCCTCATCGGTCACCCAGCCGGTGTCCACCGCGTTCATGTGAATGCCATCGGCATGATAATCCGCCGCCGCCGTCCGTGTCATCATGTTCAACGCGGCCTTGGCCATGTTGGTGTGAGGATGGCGCGTCGTCTTGAACTTGCGGTAAAACTGCCCCTCCACCGCCGAGACGTTGACGATGTGCTTGTCGCGGTTCGGCGTGCGCAACATCAGGGGCTTGAGCCGGGCATTGAGGAGGAACGGCGCCACGGCATTGACCAGATGCACTTCAAGTAATTCCACCGCCGACACTTCGTGCAGACGCAGCCGCCAGGAATTCTGCGCCCGCAAATCCACCTGTTGCAAATCCTGATCCAATCGTCCCGCAGGAAACCAGGCCGCCGCCGCCGATCCGGTTTCCGCCGCCAGCAGGGGCACCTGCGAAAGCCAGGCCGAATGGGTCATCCCAACACCTGCCACCACCCCGTCCGGCGCGCCCCCGCCCCGTCCGGCTTCCGCTTCGAGCCGCCGCCGATCCGCGCGCCAATCCTCATAATGTCCGAGCAGACTGCGGGCGGGCGCGTCCAGGCTGGTCCAGGCCGCCTGTTCCCGCTGCATCATGTGCGCATAAAATTCCGGCGGCCGCCGCACGGTCTGGCAGGCGTTGTTGACAATGAAGTCCAGCCGCTCGCAACTCTGTCCCACCTGCCGACAAAAGGCCTCCACGCTGGGAGGGTGACGTAAATCCAAACCGAAAATCTGCAGGCGCTCCTTCCAATCGGCAAAATCCGCCTCCGCCGCATAACGCGCCGCCGCGTCCCGCGGGAAACGCGTGCTCACAATCAACCGCGCGCCGGCGCGCAACAGCTTGATCCCGGCCTGATAGCCAATCTTGACCCGCCCTCCAGTCAACAACGCCACCCGGCCGCGCAGGTCTGCCAGCTCCGTGCGCTTGCGGAAATTAAATTCCGCGCAACCTGGACAAAGCTGATCGTAAAAATGATGCACCGTGGTGTAATCCGCCTTGCAGATGTAACAGTTCTGCGGCTCCTGGGTCCCCGCGACGGTCGGCCGGGGCGCAGCGCCCTCCTCTCCGAGTCCAGGAGGCGGCGGCAGGTTGGGGGTGGTGAAGACCGGCCGGGCGCGCAACACCCGGATGCCGGTCTCGTTCAGCACCTGCTGATCCCGATGCAAACGCTCGCGTTTCCGTCGCTTGGCGGTCTCCTTGACCAGGCGACGGCGCGCCCGCACATCGGGGCAGTACACGTCGCCCGCCGCCTTCAGCAGCCGCACGCGATCTTCCGGTGCAAGTTCACCCAGCAGCGTGCGGTCGGCCGCCACCGCCTCCAAGGCAGCAATCGCCAAACATAACGCCCGCGCGCGCTCCTCGCGGCCCGGCGAGGCAGGAGACAACTGTTTTGAAACTGACATCCGTTTGCTTCCGTTCCCTTTCTGGCAACGCAGCGGAAAAGCCTAAAGCGTTCGCCTGCGCCGTCAAGCCGGGGCTGGCCTTCGGACTCTCCCTCCGCAGGGCATGGGCAAGGAAAGCAGGAGAATACCAATTCAAACCAACACTTGGACTAAGCCACCTGTGGTCCAGAAAGTTGAGCCCGGCCCCGGGCTTCTCCATCGGCAGTGCGCAGGACCGTGTACGGGCCGCCATTGACGCCCCCGTCAAATCCAATCCCAAGTCGAATCGCCCCTCTGTCCCTGGAAAGGCGAAAACGGCGACGTAGTTATACCAGGAAGAGGTTGACAGGCTGGGTGAAGCAGGTCGGGTAAATGACGGCAGAGCAGCCGACCCGTCGGAGTTTTGGCTGTTTATGAAACTCGATGCCGAATCAAATCCATGGGGGCAACGCGAGCATCAAAACTTAACAGGAAAGTCCGGCCAGAAACCGGATTAACTGAAATGGACTGCCCTGTGTCGGTGCGTATGCTGCTTTGAACGACGCCAACCCAAACACCATCGCTTGCGAACAACGGGTCGTTGAACAGTTGGTTCAGTCCGCTCCAGGGTGCCACCACACTGTCTTCGAAACTTCCGTTACGGTTGACGGAGTCAACAATTGTCCCCTGAGCAAGCACCGACACCGGAAGCAAGGAAATGCAGGCGAGTTTGATAATGTTCATACACTGGGAAATGCATTGTTGGCATTATGGGGGGTAAAACTCAGATCGAACTGGCAATTGGAACGGGCCGAGACACGCCCTTGTTGATTGGTTACGTAACTAACCCGCGACCACACGCAGTGGTGCGCACCCCGCCCGACTACTTGGTAATCCCCTCCATGTTCACTTGGTTGTGCCATCGCCGGGATGGTGCAGAGAGACAGGATTGGCCGGGAAACGAGTCGGTTCAGCTTCCTGGTTACCGCACATAGCTTTACCGTGTTTGCTTGTGAACCGACCGGGTGCTGCTTGTTGGATTGTTCCGACACTGCCCATTCAAAAATAAACCATCAAGCACTTTATCCACTATAATCCACCATTCTTGCGTTGTTATTTGCGGATGCCGCTCTCTGCTGAAGCCGCACGCCGCGCAGGAAGACAGGACAGCCACATCGTTGGGGAAGCGTCTTCACCGTCGAGTCATCGGAGGAAGGAACGGGCTACAGGGCAAGCGGCCTTGCGGTGGCGTCCGAATTGACACTGCTGGGGTGCGGCTGTGGCCCGAGCCGCAGCGCGGTGCAAAGGCCACGGCCGCCTGCGCCACAGCCGCGTTCCGCCAAAGGCGAACACGCCCCGTCTTTGCTTCATGGCGGGACCGGTGTAACGAGACGCCAATGACGTGCAGAAGCCGGAGGCATTGCGTCCAGGGCTTCCACAAAACGCGCCACCGCTTCCACCGGCACGAAAAAGCAGGGGTCTCCTGGCCTTGACCACTCCCGGTGAACCCGGTGCGCACAGGAAGTCAAGGCGCAGGCTGCGGCAGGGAGGCAGGAGTGGCGAAACCGCGGCGCGCGCTTCCCGTTCGCCCGGGATGCGCCTGGTGGCAGGGCGGCGCGACGAGGGACGCCTACCCGCCGAGGTAGGCACTGCGCACCTGCGGGTCGGCGCGGAGCGTCGCGGAATCGGCCTGCAGAATAATCTTCCCGGTTTCGAGCACGTAACCGTAATGGGAAATTTCGAGTGCCAGGTTCGCGTTTTGTTCGACCAACAAAATGGTCAGGCCGCGAGTGCGGTTGATCTCGACGATTTTCTCGAAAATGGTTTTCACCAGGAGCGGCGCAATGCCCAGCGACGGTTCGTCCATCATCAGAAACCGGGGCTGGCTCATCAGCGCGCGCCCGATGGCCAGCATCTGCTGTTCGCCGCCGGACAAGGTGCCCGCGGCCTGCTGCAGCCGTTCCTGCAGGCGCGGAAAAATTTTGAAGACCTGCTCCATATCCCGCCGGATGCCGGCCTTGTCGTGGCGCAGGTAGGCGCCCAGCAGCAGATTTTCCTGCACCGTCAGATTGGCAAAGACCATGCGCCCCTCCGGCACGTGGGACAACCCGAGCTGGACAATCTGGTGTGCGGGCAGGCCGGCAATATTTTTGCCGTTGAAGCGGATCGCACCGCCGCGCGGTTTCACCAGACCGGAAATGGCGCGCAGCGTGGTGCTTTTACCCGCCCCATTGGCGCCAATCAACGTCACAATGCGCCCCGGCTCCACCGCCAGCGAAATGCCATGCAGCGCCTGAATGGCGCCGTAGCTCACCTCCAAATTTTCGAGTTCAAGCATGGGGGGCGGCCTCCTCGCCCAAATACGCTTCGATGACCCGTGGATTGGCCCGCACTGCGGCAGGGGGGCCATCGGCAATCTTCACGCCGTAATCGAGCACCACGATGCGCTCGCAAATGCCCATCACCACCCGCATGTCGTGTTCCACCAACAGCACCGCAATTTGGAATTTCTCCTGGAGGAGACGGATCAGCGCGGTGAGCTCGCTTTTCTCGGTGGGATTCATGCCCGCTGCCGGTTCATCCAGCAGCAGCAAGCGGGGCCGGGTGGCCAGGGCGCGGACGATTTCCAGGCGGCGCTGATCGCCGTAAGGCAGGCCCACGGCCGGTTCATCACGGACCCGGTCCAGTTGGAACAGCGCCAGCAGTTCCCGCACCTGACGCTCCACTTCCGCCTCCGCGCGCCGGAACCCCCCGCCGCGCAGCAGAGCGTCGCGCAGACCATGCGTTCGATGCACCTGCACCGCCGTGCGCACCGTGTCAAACACCGTCATGCTGGCAAAGAGGCGGATGTTCTGGAAGGTGCGCGCGATGCCGCGCCGCACCAGTTGATGCGCCTTCAAATTCGCCGTCGGCCGGCCGTCGAAGTAGATCGCGCCGCGGGTGGGCGGATACACGCCGGTGATCAAATTGAACAGGGTGGTTTTTCCCGCGCCGTTCGGCCCAATCAACCCCACCAGCTCCCGCGGGCCAAGACGCAAATCCACCGCCGACACGGCCGTCAACCCGCCGAAGCAGATGGTGACTTGATCCAGTTGGAGCAACGGAGCCATGCGCAAAAACTGTCCTCAATAATCAGGCGCGGTCCTCCGACCGGCCGGGCCGCTGAGCGGGCCGGGGAGGCGGGGAGTGCCGGGGGTGAACGGGAGCCGGGGCGCCGGCCCGCCGGGAGCGACAGCCCGGAACCGGGCGGCGGGAGCCGGCGGCGGCATTCCGCCGCCGGCGCGCAGGTTGGTCCGGGACGGTTTCATTTGGAATCCGGCCGCCGGCGCGCAAAGGTGAACAACCCCTGCGGTCGCGCGATCATGATGAGGATGATGAGCAGCGCATAGAGAATCATCCGGTAGTCGGAAAATTCCCGCAGATACTCGGGCAGCAGGGTCAGTAAAATCGCGGCAATGATGACCCCGACGGTGCGCCCCATGCCGCCCAGGATCACCATGACCACGATGTCAATGGATTTCATGAAATCGAAACCCGTCGGCGAAAGGAACGATTTGTGATGCGCATACAGCCCGCCCGCCACGCCGGCAAAGAAGGCGCCGACGACGAACGCCGTCACCTTGTACCGCACCGGATTGATCCCACTGGCACTGGCGGCGATCTCGTCATCCTTCACCGCAATAAAGCCGCGGCCGTAAGTGGAGTTGACCAGGCAGGTCACGACAAAGACGCAGATGGCCGCGCCGCTCCAGGCCCAGCCAAAATGGGTCCAGTTCGGAATTCCCGTCAAGCCGGTGGCGGCGCCGAACGTTTCCGAGGTCTGGAAAATGACCCGGATGATCTCCCCGAAACCGAGCGTGACAATGGCGAGGTAATCGCCGTACAGCCGCAGGGTCGGCACACCCACCGCCAGCCCGGTCAACGCGGCGATCGCGCCTCCCAGCAGCAAACCGGCGCAGAAAATCAACGGCTGCATCCAGGGCGGCAGCGCGGGTTGCAACAGCAGGCTGAACTTGGCGGCGATATAGCCGCCCACCGCCATGAAACCGGCGTGCCCCAGGCTGAACTGCCCGGTGTGTCCGTTGATCAAGTTCAAACTGACCGCCAGCATGATGTTGATGCCCACGTCAATGGCCACCCCGAGGTAATAGCGATTGAAATACGCCGAGAAGCCGGAAACGATCAGCGCCGCGAGCAGCGCCAGCAGCAGGTACCTTTTGGCGCCCGAATTCATGCGCACCGCTCCCTCCGGGCGAACGGCCGCCGGACACGGCCGCGGCTCCTCCGCGCGTGCGCGGGACGAAATTTCCGGGCCGCGCGCATAACCTCACACCTTCTCCACCTGCGGTTTGCTGAGCAGTCCCGTCGGCCGGAAGATCAGCACCGCGATCAGAATGGTGAAGGCAATGCCATCCCGGTAATTGGACAGGCCGGGAATGCCGCCCGCAAAGGTTTCAATCACGCCGATCAAGAGCCCCCCCAGCGCCGCGCCGGGCAGGTTGCCAATGCCGCCCACCACCGCCGCCACAAACGCCTTGAGCCCGGTTTGCACCCCCATGAGCGGATCAATGCTCGCATAGCTCATGGCGAACAAAATGCCCCCGGCCGCCGCCAAGGCCGAACCCAGGCCAAACGTGAAGGAAATGATGGAGTTGATGTTGACGCCCATCAGCGCCGCCGCCTGTTCATTGAACGACACCGCCCGCATGGCCGTGCCCATGCGTGTCTTTTGCACAATGAACCGGAGAATCACGAGCAGCAGGAGCGTGGTGACAAAGACAATCACCTGCGTGGAACTGATCACCAGTAGATCCACGTTCCAGGTTTTGACGGGAATCAAATCCGGAAACTTGCGCGGCGCCGCGCCAAACACCAGGCGGTGCTGGCAGGTGTATTCGATGAAGAGCGACACGCCAATCGCCGTGATGAGCACGGTCAACTTTGGCCGGTTGCGCAAGGGTCGGTACGCCAGCATCTCGATCAGGATGCCGAGTCCCGCGCAAACCGCCATGGCCAGCAACAGCACAACGAGGCCGCCGGAATACGATTGCGGCGGGAAAACCCGTTCCACCACCGGCGTGAAAAACAATCCGGCAAACGCGCCGAGCATGAACACGTCCCCGTGGGCGAAATTGATGAACCGCAGGATGCCGTACACCATCGTATAGCCCAGGGCGATGAGCGCGTAAATGGCGCCCAGCGCCAGTCCGTTGATGAGTTGCTGGAGGAATTCCGTCATTGCGCCCCGGCTCAGGTCCGGCGCAAGAATGGCTTACGGTTCAATGGTTTCCAAGTATTTGTATTGGCCATCCCGGATTGTCAGGATGACGGCGGACTTGGAGGCGTCGCGTTGGGCGTTGATGGTGATCGTGCCGGTCACCGCCTTGAAGTCCTTGGTGGCGGCCAGGGCGTCGCGCACCTTGGCGCCCTCGGTCGAACCCGCGCGGCGGATGGCATCCACCAATACCAGCGCGGAATCATAACCACAGGCGGCGAGCGCATCGGGCGTCCTGCCCTGCCAGCGCTTCTGATAATTCGCCACAAACGCCTTGCTCATGTCGCTCCCCACTTCCGCGCTGTAATGCGTGGAAAAATAATCCCCCTCCACCGCCTCCTTGCCGATCTCCGTGAGCTTTTCCGATTCCCAGCCGTCACCGCCCAACAGGGGCACATTCAACCCCAGCTGCCTGGCCTGAATGGCGATCAGGGCCGCATCCGTGTAATATCCCGGGACGAACACCGCCTCCGGATTGGCCGCCTTGATCGCCGTCAGTTGCCCCTTGAAATCCTTGTCCCCGCCGTTGAAATCCAGCTCCGCCACGATCTGCCCGCCGTTCCGGAGAATCTGGTCCTTGAAAAATTTGGCGAGTCCCTTGCTATAATCGCTTTTCACGTCGGTGAAAATGGCCACGCGCGTCGCCTTCAGGGTGCGCGAGGCGAAGTTCGCCATGACCGTGCCCTGGAAAGGATCTATGAAACAAACCCGGAAAATGTAATCCCCCACCTCCGTCACCTTGGGGTTGGTGGAAGAGGGGGAGACCATCGGAATTTTGTTTTGCTGACAGATCGGCGCGGCTTCCAGGGAGCGGCTGGAGGCGACCTCGCCCAAAATGCCCACGACGCCATCGCGCGAAATCAACTTGTTGACCACGGTCGCCGGCTCACCGGCCTTGGATTGCGTGTCCTCGGTCAACAACTCAATCCTTTTGCCCAGGACCCCGCCGGCCGCATTCAGCTCCTCAATGGCCAGCACGGTGCCTTCATGGGAGGATTGACCGAACGTCGCCTCCTTGCCCGTCAGGGAGGCAAATTCGCCAATTTTAATGACGTCCGATTTTTTGCCGTCCGCCGGGCGGCAGCCGACGACCAGGGCCAGGCACAAAGGCGCCAAGACCAGCGATCCGCGCCACAGATTCAGAGCTCGTTTCATATCAAAATTTCCGGTCGGCCGCCGCAATCACGCGCGGCGGCCCCTCGGGATGACGCTCCCACCGTAGGCAAACCGTCCGGCACATTCAATCCTCAAAACCAAATCGCCGGGACACCGCGAATTTTCTTTCCTCCCACCCGCCGTCCCCGCATCTTGCCCCGCGTCAGGCACGCCGCCGGCACTTTGTCCCAGCAACCCATGTCCGACCCCTTCCTCCAGGCCGCCCTCGCGGAAGCCCGGCGCAGCCTGGCCACCGGCGGGATTCCCATCGGATCGGTCCTGGTGCAGGCGGGCCGGATCATCGCGCGGGGTCACAATCAACGCCTCCAACGGGGCAGCGTGATTCGCCATGCGGAAATGGACTGCCTGGAAAATGCCGGCCGACGCACTGCCGATTTCTACGCGCGCTGCACCCTGTACTCCACCCTCTCCCCCTGCCCCATGTGCAGCGGCGCCGTCCTGCTGTACAAAATCCCCCGGGTGGTGATTGGCGAGAACCGGAACTTCCAAGGCCCGGAAGCCTGCCTGCGTGCCCGGGGCGTCCAGGTGGAAATCCGCAACGACCCGGCATGCATCCGGTTGCTGGCGGACTTTATTGCCGCGCATCCATGCGCATGGCACGAGGACATCGCCATTCCCTCCGGTCCTGCGGCCGGCGGGTGAGCAATTCACCGCTTGAATTCAAGCCAGTTCAAAATATGCTGGAGACAGTTGCAACGCCGCGGCCATCACCGGGCCGGGGATGCCTGAATCACCAGCTGCCATGGCCAGCCACCGCAAGACTTGGGAACGATTTGAAGACCTGCGCAAAGCCGCCGAGGCAGGCGATCCGCAAGCGCAGTGTTACCTCGGCGTGGCCTACCAAAACGGGGCCGGCGTCACCCAGGACTACCTGGAAGCCGTCAAATGGTTTCGCCGTGCGGCGGACCAAAACGATCCCGTTGCGCAATGTTATCTGGGTTTTTGTTACCTGTCCGGCCAGGGGGTGCCGCAGGAACTCGGCGCCGCCGCGCAGTGGTTTCGCGAAGCGGCGGAACTGGGCGATCCCGCCGCCCAGTTCAATCTGGGGATGCTTTATGAAACCGGCCAGGGCGTCCCGCAAAATCTCGCCGAAGCCCTCAAATGGTATCACGCGGCGGCCGAACGCGGCGAAGCGCAGGCGCAATTCAATCTCGGCGTCTTTTACGAACAGGGGCAGGTCGTGCGGCAGGACTTTCAGGCCGCGGTCAAGTGGTACCGGCTGGCGGCCGAACAGGGCATCGCCCCGGCGCAATGCAATCTCGGCCTGTGCTATCAGACCGGACGCGGATTGCCGGAGGACCAGCAGGAAGCCGTGCGCTGGTTCCTGCGCGCCGCCCGACAGGGCGACAAAACGGCGCAACACAATCTGGGGGTTTACTACGCCCGCAAGGAAGCGGA
Source organism: Verrucomicrobiota bacterium (assembly GCA_029573725.1). Classification (GTDB taxonomy): domain Bacteria; phylum Verrucomicrobiota; class Verrucomicrobiia; order Limisphaerales; family JADLHS01; genus JADLHS01. The sequence continues at coordinate 202,381 of JAKQDQ010000018.1, read as the reverse complement.
CCAGTCCGCCGCCGCGGCGGAGGGAACAACGGCAGCCGGGCCCGGCACCGCGCCCTGAATTGCCCCGCCCTCCCACCGGGCGCCATGCCGCTCCAGCTGCCGCCAACACGCCATTGCGCCGGCGCCGTTGCGGACGGAGCACCACGGGGACACCGGCGGTGGACCGTGCGCCAGACGGAAGCCCGCGTTTAATGAATTTCATTTCCTTGGTCCCGGTCGTCGCGTAGTGTGGGCTGAAACATTCGCAGGAGCGCCGCGTGTCAAAAAAAATCCTGATCATTGACGATGACGCCGAATATCGCCAATTGATGGGCGAAGTCCTGTCGTTGGAAGGCTGGTCGGTGCTGGAGGCCGCGGACGGTGAAACCGGCCTCGAGGCGGTCAGCCGCGAGCGCCCGGACGTCGTGTTGTGCGACCTGTTGATGCCGCGCAGCAACGGCTTTCTGGTCTGCCGGAAAATCCGGAGTGATTTCACGCTGCGCCACACCAAAATCGTGGTGGCGTCGGGTCAGGATTACGATTCCGACCGCCTGGCGGCGCGCGAAGCGGGCGCGGACGAATACCTCACCAAACCCATCAAGCCTTACGATCTGCTGGCGTTGATTGCGCGCCTCACGGATGACACGACGATCATGGCGCCGCCTGAAGTGATTCCGCCCACGGCCCCGCCGCAACCGGCCTGGCTGAAGTTCTGGGGCGTGCGGGGTTCGGTGCCCACGCCGGGACCGGGCACCGTGCGCTACGGCGGCAACACGACCTGCGTCGAAGTCCGCGCCCAGAACCAAATTGTCATTTTGGATGGCGGCACCGGGCTGCGCCCGCTCGGCCGCTCCCTGCTGGCGGAATTCCAGGATCAGCCGCTGCACATCACCATTCTGCTCACGCACACGCATTGGGATCACATTCAAGGGCTGCCCTTCTTCACCCCCATCTATCACCCGCGCTGCCGGGTGCGCATTCTGGGATTTGAAGGGGCGCGGCGCGGGCTGGTCAACGTCCTGACCGGCCAGATGGAATCCCCGTATTTCCCCGTGCCCTTTGGCGAGCTGCCCGGCAACATCGAAGTGGACGAATTGAAGGACCTGGAATTTCCGGTGGGCAATCTGCGTGTGCGGGCATGGTTCGCCAACCACCCCGGCATCTGCGTCGGCTACCGCATCCACACCGGCAACGAATTGATTGTGTTCTTTCCCGACAACGAACCGCACTGCCGCTACGACGAGGCCGGCCAGCCCCAGCCGACCCGCGCGGAGGCCTCGCTCGACTACGCCCGGAGCCAGGAAAGCAAAATGATCGAGTTCCTGCACGGTGCCGACGTGGCGATTTTGGACGCGCAATACGACCGCCCCGAGTACGAAAAACACGTCGGCTGGGGGCACGGCTGCGTGGACGACGTGGTGATGCTCGCCGTGCGGGCGCAGGTGAAACGGCTTTTTCTCTTTCACCACGATCCGGACCACGATGACAACCGACTGGATGAGCTGCTCGCGCGCGCCCGGCAGATCGTGACCCGGGAAAAGTCCCCGCTCGCCGTGGCGCTCGCCACGGAAGGCCAGATCGTGCGGTTCGCGCCGGCGCTCCAACCGGCTTGATTCGCCGCCGGCACCGCTTAAATTGCGAATAGCGTCGGTGTGGCCAGAGTCTGACCAGTGGAGCCGAACGGGGCCCGTCATGAAACCGATCCTGCTCATCTTGTTGCTTGCCGTCGGCGGGCTGCGCGCCCAGGACTTTTCCGATCCCGTCCGGCTGGTCAACGACCACCGGGTCAGCCTGCAACCGCTGTTCAACTGGTGGACCAACGCCGGCGCCATCCTCGCCACCAACGCCGCGCGGACCAATGTCGCTCCGTTGCCGCTGCCGCCCCGCCCCTTGACGGCATGGGTGCGCGTGGTGTCCCATCAACTGACCAATACCGGCTTCGCCTGGCTGGCCCGGGCGGCCATTCAGGAAACCCCCGACGGCCCGTTCACCGAGCAACTCATCGCGCTGCGCCATGGCCCGTTCGAGGAGACCAAGCGGTTCGATCGCGCGGTGAGACATTTCCAGCAGGCCGGCGACGCCCTCCTGGTGGCCAGCAACCAATACGTGCAAAAGATGGAAATCACCGCGCAATTCGATCAGAAGGCGAATCTGTATCAGGAAATGTACGCGCTGGACCCGTGGCAGCACCACCGCCTGGGCGATGCGGCCGTGGCGTATCGGCAGGCCGCCGACCAGGCCTATCGCCAGGCGCTGAACGCCGCCCAACGTGTGGAACAGCTGAACCAGCAACGGATCGAACTGCACCAAATCACCCAGGGACGCGACGCGATGGAAGTGGACACCTTCGCGCTGCGGACCGGGGAAAAATACCGGGGTCTGCCGGTGTATGAGATGGGGCTGCGTTTTGGCCGTTGAAAGGGCTGGTGGGCGCTGAGGGATTCGAACCCCCGACCTACTCGGTGTAAACGAGTCGCTCTAACCAACTGAGCTAAGCGCCCGCCGGGAGTGCGTGTTTCCCCAGGAAAAACTGGAGCCAACGGTGGGGATTGAACCCACGACCTACGGTTTACGAAACCGTTGCTCTACCACTGAGCTACGTTGGCGTTTGGCGGCCGGCACAGCCGGGTCTTGCCGCGGCCTGCTCCCCGTTTGCCAGGGAGCGGACGATACCCTATCGCCTCCGCCGTGGCAAGCAGTTGCACCAACCGGGAAAAATCAATCCACTTGCCGCTTCCAGATGCAGCGATAGTTGAACCGCCGGTTTGGAGCGCTGTCACCATCGGTGCAGAGCGCGATGGGATCCTGCAACCCGGCGGGATTGTCGCTCCAGTGAAAGTCGAAACTCACGGCATCCCCAGACAGGCCCAGCTGGCGGCGCGGCACCGCCAGTTCCAGCGCGTTGCCCGCATAACGCAACTTCAGTCGGGCAACCTCCGTCCACGCGCCTCCCGTCGCGTCCGGAACAAAGCGTTTGAGTGTTGTCGTGCGCGCATCAGGCACGGTCTCGTTGATCAGGTAATCGTAACCGTACCAGCCCGTCTCCGGATTCCGGTCCGCGTCAATCAGCAGCAGCATCCAGTGGCGGTCCGTGTGCGGTGTGAGCGCCGCCCGGGTTTCCGCGTAAAAGAAGACCGATTGACGATCCAGCGCCACTTTGCCGGTGACGAAGTCGTTGCGCCCGGAATGATTGGTGTAATGCAAGCCGCCATACCCCGGATAATCCCGGTGTACCGTGTCCCCCACCGTGTCGCGGAACTCCACCGGCACGCGCGACCAGTCGGCAAAGCGCCCGTCCACCTTGATCTGCTGGTAGCCCCGCAGTTCCGGAATGGCCCGCACCCCCTTGTAACGGCGGATGTTCTGCGCCATCTGCATGTAATAGTTGTCCGTGTAACCCCCTTTCATCGGCTGAATGGTGCGGTTGAACTCGCTGTTGTACTGGTCCACGAAAAAATAGGGGCTGTCCCGGCGCATGAAGGCCGTGGTGGCCCGGCCGCGCGTGGGAGGATATTTGCCCGCCGTCCATTCGTTCCAGTCGTTGAGGTACAAAAACTGTGGGTTCGCCTGGAGCGCCTCGTCCCAGCGTTGTTGAAAATAAATGCCGTACCCCTCGGGATGGGCGACGGTGCGCTGCAGCCACGGCACGTATGTCGGCCCGGGCAAATCAAACTCGTCCAGCGCCGGCTCCCCCTGGCCGCGCGTCCAGCTTTTGCCGATCAGGCTCGAGGGGTGTTGCGCCGGGGTGACGGCGGCCTCCTCCTTTTGGCCGGCATGCGTGGAGAGCAATTCCCCCGGAGACAACGCCGCCACCCGCGCATCCCCGAGGTCCAGGCCGAAGCTCCAATGATCCTCCGTGCCCACAAACCGGCGGCCCGCCCATTGGTAATATCCCCACCACATCGCGCGCAACGTGAAGAAGCGTTTCACCGCGCTGGTGTAGTCCTGATAAAATTCCTCCGCGAACTCCGGATCACCAAAGTGCGGATGACTGGCGTTGGTTTTCGCTGCGGCCTCGTAATGGGGATTGGGATTCTTCGGGCCCTGGCCGTTGGCATCCACCCGCGGGTTGTCGTTGTAAAGCAACAACGGCTTGCCGTCCCAATAAAACCAGAGATCGGCGTAACGACCGGTTTTGTAAATGCGTTCGTACAACTCCTGCACCACGGTGATCACCGGACCGTTGAACGCCCAGAAACAAAATTGCGGCACGCGATTGCCCTCGGCCTTCATGCGTTGCATCACCGCAAACACCACCGCCCACTCGTCCCAATACCGCACCGCGTTCGTCACGTCCATGATCAACACATCCACTCCGGCATCCGCCAGCATGGACATGTCCCGCCGGATTACGAACTCGTCCTTGCTGAGGAAATACCCCACTTCCGGTTCGCCCCAGTGATACATGTGCTCAGTCCACAAGGGATGTTTCGCGTCCAGTCGCGCCTGGGGAGCCGCCGCCAGAATGCGGGTCACGTCCCCCCCATAGCCCTGGTGATCGGCGCGATGCTGGGAATCGCTGTGCCAGGTGACATAAAAAATCCCCACGACACGGCGTTGATCCCGCTTCACCGGCCCCACCTCGGCTTGCGTGGGCATTCGTCGCCCCAGGGCGTCGTGCCCCACCCAGGTGTCCGGGAAGATGTCACGGTAGCCGGGCGGTTCCGCGGCGCGCACCATGCCGATGCCCGCCAGCCAGCCCAACAACAGGCCCAGGGTGCGAAAACCGGGGTTGAGGGGGGGCTTGTGTTTCATTGCACTCATGGTCAATTGGATCAGTTTCCGGCCTCAGGATTCTGCGCGCAAGAGGCTAGGACGGGGCGCGCGAAGAAACAAGAAATAGAACCCGGCCGGCTGGTTGCGGCCGGCCTCCGGGTTGCGCCGGTTGTGCCGTCCCCCTTCGGACCGGGAGCCGGCGCGGGAAGGGGTCGCCGGCACCCGGCAATAACAATGATTTCCGTTTGCCCCGCCCACCCGGGTTTGTTCAAAATCATTCGGTTATGAAAAAGCTTCTGGTTCGTGGTTTGATCGCGGTGGTGGTGCTGTTGATCGTGGTGGTGGTCATCGTGGGCATGTCCCTGAACGGGGCCATCAAACGAGGCATCGAAACCTTCGGTCCGCAGCTCACAAAATCCTCCGTCACCGTGGATGACGTCCATTTGTCACTGTGGCGCGGCCACGCGGCCATCACCGGACTGGTCATCGGTAATCCGGAAGGCTACAAATCCCCGGAGGCCCTGAGCATCGGACAGGCCAGTGTGAGTTTATCGCCCCGTTCACTGCTTTCCGACAAGGTCGTGGTCAAATCCATTCGCATCGAAGCTCCCCACGTCACGGTGGAGGTCGGACCGGGCGGCAGCAATCTGCAGCGGTTGCAAAAGGAGTTGGAATCCGCCGTCGGCGGCAGCCCGGTCGGAGGGCCCGGGCCCGCGGACTCTCCCGCCGGCGCCGACACGGGCAAAAAACTGCAGGTGGATGAAGTGATTGTCACCGGCGGAAAACTGATGCTGGGCGCCGCCGCACTGGGGGGTACGGTCGTCGAAGCTCCGTTGCCGGAGATCAAATTGAACGGCCTCGGCCAGGGACCGGATGGCATTACCGGGGCTGAACTCGGGCGCGCCATCCTGAGCAGGATCAACGAAGCGGCCCTGAAAACCTACGGGGAAAAACTCGGCCAGGCGGGAGCGGAAGCCCTCCAAAACATCTCCCAGCACGCCACCAACGCCCTTCAGGAAGCCACGAGCGACGTTCTTAACCAGGCGACCAAGGGCTTGGACAATCTGCTCGGACCGAAGAAAAAGTAATCCGCACGGACGCGCCTTGCGTGGCGCCCCGGGGCGGCTAATCCGCAGGCAAATCGTCGGCGGGTATCGCGGCGGCGACCGGGCGACGAAACTGCGTGCAATCGGCCACCACCCCGCGCTTGCTGCTGAGCACAAACTCCAGCAAGGTCTGCGCGGCCGCACTCGTATAACGTCCCCGCGCGGCGACGGCGGCCGTCCGCAAATTTTTACCGCTGCGAAACAGCTCGCGATAGAGCTGCTTCACCTCCAGCCGGTCCGCGGCGTTGATCCCCGCCCGGCGCATGCCAATGATGTTCAACCCGCGCATTTCGTTGATCTGCGTGGAAACCGCGAACGGCGGCAGGTCCTGTGTGACGCCGGACAATCCCTGCAGCAAGGCCAGCGTGCCGACGCGGACAAATTGGTGTACTGCACAATTACCCGAGATGAACGCACGATCGAACACGGTCGCGTGACCGCCCAGCAGCGCTCCGTTGGCCAGAATCACGTGATTATGCACCACGACGTCGTGTCCCACGTGCGCGTGGGCCATCAACAGATTATGCGAGCCAATGACCGTTTCCCCGCCGCGGCGGGCCGAGCGATGCACCGTCACGTGCTCGCGAAAGACGTTGTCCTCACCCACCCGCACCCCCGTCGGGCTGCCATCGTATTTCAAATCCTGTGGCGCATCGCCAATCACGCAGCCCGCATGAAAACGGTTGCGCGCACCCGCGCGCAACCATCCCGTGAGATAAACCCGCGGTCCGACCACGCAGTCCGCGCCCAGCTCGACGTCCGCATCAATCACCGCGTGCGGCCCCACCCGCACGGTGGGATGCAGTTTGGCCCGGGGCGAAATGACCGCGGTTGGATGAATCATACGCGACGAGCCTAAGCCACGAGCGCCGCCAATTCACGCACATTTGCCGGCAGACCGCGGAAAAAGTCGTTGACAGTCACGACCATAACAGGTGTATTGCCGCCCATTCATTGACTACCAACGAATAAAAACAGCCATTTATGAGCAACGCACAACCCAGCAACGTGGGCATTGCCGCCAACGCCCAGCGCCTCCTGTGGGCGGGATTTTTCGCCATCCTGGCCGCGGGAGTCGGCTTCGGCATCCGCGGCGGCATCTTCAACGACTGGATCCAACTGTTCAACTTCACCGGACTGGAGATCGGCTTGATCAACGGCGCCGGGTTCACCGGGTTCTGTTTCGGCATCATTATCGGCGGCATGATCGTGGACAAAATCGGCTATGGCAAACTGGTCGCCGCCGCGTTTGTGTTTCACGTGGTCTCCGCACTGGTCACCTTCGGGGCCATGCCGGGCATGGCCACGAAGACGGCGTTCGTTTACCTCTGGCTGGGCACTTTCATCTTTGCCGTCGCCAACGGCACTTTGGAGGCCGTGGCCAATCCGCTGGTCGCCACGCTGTTTCCCAACAACCGCACCCATTATCTCAACATCCTGCACGCCTCCTGGCCGGCGGGCATGGTGATCGGCGGCCTGCTGCACAACGCGCTCGCGGACGTGAATTGGAAAATTCAATTGGGACTCTTCCTGTTGCCCTCCATCTTTTACGGCCTGTTGTTCCTGGGCCAGAAATTTCCCCGCTCGGAAGCCTCGGAACGGGGCCTCAGCCTGGGCGAAATGCTGCGGGACGTGGGCGTGATGGGCGCCGCCGTGGTGGGACTGTTCATTTTCCTCTTTTTCAAGGACGGCCTGGGCCCGCTGCTCTCCGGCCTCACCGGAAACGAAACCGTGTTCTTGGGAAACACCTGGCTCTACGTCTCCATTGCGGTGGGGGCCGCGGTGTGGCTCTGGTTCAGTGGCCTGAGCCGGTGGGCGCTCGGGGCGCCGTTGTTGTTCGTGCTCTTCCTCACCCACGTTTTGGTGGGGGCGGTGGAACTGGGCACGGATGGCTGGATTCAAAACATTGAAGGCGCCATCCTGACGCCGAGCCAGGCCACCTGGCTCTTCATCTTCACCTCGGCGTTGATGTTCGCCCTGCGCTTCTGCGGCAACTTCGTGGAAAAACGGATCGGCCTGTCGCCGGTGGGCATCCTGCTCGTCTGCGCCTCACTCGCCTGCCTGGGCCTGAACCTGGTCAGCGGCATTACCGCCTTCGGCGGCGCGCTCGGGGCACTCGCCGTTTATGCCGTTGGCAAAACCTTCTTCTGGCCGACCATGCTGGCGGTGGCCTCCGACCGCTTCCCGCGCTGCGGCGCCATTGCCATCTCCATCATGGGCGGATTGGGCATGATGTCGGCGGGCCTGGTCGGATCGCCGGGGCTGGGCTATGCGAAAGATCGGTTCTCCGGGGAAGCACTGGCCAAAACGGACGCCGCGGTTTACGAGAGTTACAAGGCCGGCACGGCCAGCCAATGGCTCTTTTTCGACAAGGTGCATGGAATTGACGGACAAAAGCTGGAGGCCATCAACAAGCTGACCGCCAACGACCGGACTCCCGAGCAGCAGCAGGTGTTGGACTCCTACGTTTCCGGCAACCGCAAGACCTTGAAAGTGGACTCGTTTATTCCGGCAACGATGGCGCTGATTTACTTGGTCATTCTGATCTATTTCAAATCCATCGGCGGCTATCGTCCGGTTCATTTGGAAGGCACTTCCGCAGCCAAAACGCATTGATCCCGCTTCGGAGTGGTGCGCCGAAAGGGCGGCTCGCCGGAGCCGCCCTTTTGCTTCCCGTGGTGCGTGGCCCGAAAAGGTGACGCCGATTTTGCTTTCGGTTGGCGGAATAGTTTCCTAAACAACAGGACGCTATGCCGAACCCATGGACCGGTAAGGGAAACCCCTATACACGCAAGGAAGTCATTGCCCGTCTGCGGGCCACGTTGAAATCGGGCCACGCCATCATTGCGGCCGGCGCAGGTACGGGCATCAGCGCCAAGTTCATCGAGAAAGGCGGCGCGGACCTCATCATCATCTACAACTCCGGCCGCTTCCGCATGATGGGCCACGGCTCGACCTGCGGCATGATGGCCTATGGCGACGCCAACGCCATCGCCATGGAAATCGGCGAATACGAGGTGCTGCCGGTCGTCGAGGAAGTCCCGGTGATTTGCGGCGTCCACGCCACGGACCCGCGGCGGCGGATGTGGCACTGGCTTGGGAAGGTGAAGGAGATGGGCTTCAGCGGCGTAAATAATTTTCCCACGCACACGATCGTGGACGGCCACTTTCGCGGCGTGCTCGAAGAAACCGGCATGAGCGTGAAAAAGGAATACGAGATGGTTTCGCTCGCGCGCCGCATGGATTTGTTTTCCATTGTTTACGTCGGCACGGCGGAGGAGGCGGTGGAAATGGCGAAGGCCGGCGCGGATGCCATCATCGCGCACGTGGGCACCACGGTAGGTGGTTCAATTGGCGTGAAGAAGGCCGTCGTGAGCTGGGATTTCACAATCAAACGCACGCAAGAGATCATTGCTGCCGCGCGCCGGGTGCGGAAGGACATCTTCTTCCTCTGCCACGGTGGCCCGATCAACACACCACAAGACGCGGATCGCGTGATGAAAAACACGGACGCGGTCGGCTTCGTTGGCGCGAGTTCGCTGGAGCGCATGGGCGTCGAGGCGTCACTCACCAATCTGACGCGGGAGTTCAAGAAGCTGAAAGCCCCCGCTGCCAAGTCCTTCATCAAAAAGCGTAGCAATTGAGCAACCCTCGCGAATGACCAGTCAGCGTGAAATGCCTGTGGTCGCTTCCCTCTCCCCCTCGGGGGAGAGGGTCAGGGTGAGGGGGCAACGCCGGAACCGCACGGTCCAGGCCCGAGCATTCGCCCGTCACCTGCGAGGCGAAGCCACTGATGCGGAAAAGCGCCTCTGGCGATTGTTGCGCAACCGCCGGTTTGATGCATTCAAGTTTCGTCGCCAGCATCCTTGCGGCATTTACTTCCTCGATTTCTTTTGCGTCGCGGCCCGGTTGGCCGTGGAGACCGATGGCGGTGGCCACGGCTTCCCGAATCAACGCGCCCGCGATGAAAAACGAAACCGATTTCTCGCGCAGCAGGGCATCAAGGTCCTGCGCTTTTGGAACCATCAAGTGCAAAGTGAAACCGCGAGCGTGCGTTTTGAAATCTGGCATGCGTGGATGGAACGCACTGGACGCACGCAAGAGCTCGCAGGTTTTCTTCCTTCCCCAGCCCACCCCTCACCTCAATCCTCTCCCCTCCGAGGGGAGAGGAGGGCTGCAGCCTCAGACCGCCTTGGAGCATGAATACGCCCGATCTTATTTCCCGCCGCTTCGTCACCGCCGCCGAAAAGGTGGACTTTCTCTCTCCGTGGACACTGGAGGAGTGGCTCTGCCGCTCGGACGTTGTTCCCAACCGGGAATTGCTCATGGTCCGCGCCAACATGGAAGCGGGCCGTGCGCATCCGTTTCATACGCACCCGCACCGCGAGGAGATCATCTACATCCTGTCCGGCCGCGCCGAACAATGGATCGGCCAACAGCATCGCATCCTTGGCCCGGGCGAGATGGTGCTGATCCCCAAAGGCGAGGTTCACGGCACGTACAACCCCTTTCGCGAGCGCCTCGTGTTCCTGGCCGTACTCTCGCCGGCGAACGCGCCCGAGCCGGGCATCGTGGATGTTTCCACGCAAGAACCCTGGGTGGCGCTCCGGACCAAACACGGATTCCCCGCCTGCCAATAATTTATTTGCCCATGAGAACAAGACTTCCGGTTTTAACCTGCCTCGTGTTCCTCGGTCTCGTCGTCGCCGCCAGCGCCGAACCGCTCCGTGTGTTCATTCGCGGCGGCATCAAGACCCATGGCCCGAACCAGCACGATCATCCGCGCTTCCTCAAGGAGTGGACCCAACTGCTGAATGAACGCGGCGCCAAGGCCGACGGCGGCATGGAGTTTCCCACCGCCGCCCAATTGGAGCAGACCGACGTGCTGATCATCCATTGCGACACCGGCATGAAGATCGTGGGGGAGGACCGGGAGGCGTTCGAACAATTCCTGGCGCGTGGGGGCGGCGTGGTGGTGATTCACGCCGGGGTGGTCGGCGGCGATGATTACGCGTGGGTGAAACAAACCATCGGCGGCGCGTGGCGCTGGCCCGCCAAGGATTTTCCGAAGGAGAAGGCCACCAAATATCTCGAGGGCGAGGTGGATGTCTGCTGGGTGGATCGCGAGCAGCCCATCAGCCGCGGCATCTCGAACTGGGACTGGACCGATGAAATTTATTATGACATGGACCTGTCGGACCGCGCGCACGTCCTCGCCACGAGTTTTCACAACGTCTTTGTGATCGCCCCGCAAATCTGGACTTACGAAAGGCAGTTGCCCGACGCGGCCATCCCGTATCGCGCCTTCGTCAGCCTGCCGGGACACGAATATGATTCGTTCAACACGCCCCAGTATCGCGTGGTGCTGTTGCGCGGCATCGCCTGGGCCGGTCGCCGCCCTCACGTGGATGAGTTCTGTCACCCGGACGAACTCGCGGCGCTGCGCTATCCGCCCGGCGGACCGTTGCCGGCCCGGGAAGCGATGAAAACCTTCCAACTCCATCCGGAATTTCAGCTCTCCCTCGTCGCTGATGAAAACCTCGCGGAAAAAATCATGTCGCTCGATTGGGATCCGCAAGGGCGCTTGTGGGTGGTGGAGACCCCCGAGTATCCCAACGGCCGGACGATCAACCGCAACGACGACAAAATTTATCCCTGGCGCGAGCGGGAGCCGACGGCGTACCCGGCTGGTGGCAAGGCCGCCCGCCCGGCGCGCGACCGGATCTCCATGCTGGAAGACACCAACGGCGATGGGGTGATGGACAAAAAGACGGTGTTTTTCGAGGGACTGGAACTGGCGACCTCGCTCGTGTTCTACAAGGACGGCGTGATTGTCGCGCAAGCGCCGGACACATATTGGCTTCGCGATACGGACGGCGACGGGAAGGCCGACCGCAAGGAGACATTGTTCACCGGCTGGGGCACGGGCGACACGCACGCCGTCACCAGCAATCTGCGCTGGGGACCGGATGGCTGGATTTATGGCAGCGTCGGTTACAGCGCCGGCGATCTGACCTCGGGCGACGGTGCCCGCAAGTTCGGGAAAATCACCGCCGGCCTCTATCGCTTTCGTCCGGACGGCTCGGCGTTGGAACAAGTCGCGTCCGGCGCCTGCAATACCTGGGGCTGTGAAGTCGCGCCCGACGGCGAAATCTTTTTCAGCACGGCCACCTGCGGCGAACCGATGGTCCATGTGGTGTTGCCGGAGAAAATCATCAGTCAGGCGGGTCTCCCCGGCGTGCGCGCGGTCCAACCCATCATTGAGGAGAACAAAGTGTACCCTCCGCGGCATGAAACGCGCCAGCCGTACGTGCAGATTGATTGGGTGGGGGCCTTCACGGCCGCCTCGGGGGCGACGATCTACAACGGGGGCGCGTGGCCGGGCAAATGGCAGGGGCCGCCCTGGGCCTTCTTCGTCAGCGAACCCACCGTATGGTTGACCCACCAGGAATTCGTGGGGCCGGCCGGAGTGAGTTACCGGGGACACAAGGAACCGGGCCGCGAACGGACTCATTTTTTGACCAGCACGGATTACTGGTTTAAGCCCATCCACACCCGCGTCGGTCCGGATGGGGCGCTTTACCTCGTGGATTTCTACAATCAGATCGCCGTCCATAATGACACGCGCGGGCCGGCGCACGGCGCGCACAACGCCGCCACGCGGCCCGACCGCGACCACCATTTCACCCGGATTTATCGCATTCAGCACCGGGATGCGCTCCCCCTGCCCTCCTTCACTTTGGATCGAAACAACCCGGCGGGCCTGGTGGAACAGCTCGATCATCCGAATGGCTGGGTGCGCGAGACCGCCAACCGTCTGCTCAGTGAAGGCGCGGGCCAGGCGGTCGTGGGCCGGCTCCTCACCAAGGCCGCCAATGCCCGCACCGCATACGGACGCATGAACGCGCTTTGGGTGCTGAACAATCTCGGCGAGCTGGATGAAGAATCCCTGGTCGCCGCCATTGGCAGCGCCGATCCGATCGTGCGCAAAAACGCGCTCTGGATCGCCGCCACGCGGGACAACACCTACAACCCGCCCGATCTTGAAATGGTCCGCAAGCTCCTTGCGGATCCCGATCCGCGCGTACGCATTGCCGCGCTGGTGGCCGGCACCACCATCACGCCGGATGCGGACTTCGCCACCGCGCTGGTTGAAGCCTGGCCCACGTTCCGCGAGGCGCATCTCGAAGCGGCGGCCCTCGCCATCACGGCGAAAGACCCGTTGCTGTTTCTAAAGGCCGCCTTTGCCGGCCGCCAGCCCGACACGTTGAACGGTCTCGTTACGCAACTCGCGCGACAGGCCGCCAATCGGAACAACGCGGTCACCGCACGCAACGTCGTGGTTCTGGCGGGCGATCAACCCACCTCGGCGAGTCAATTGCAAGTGATCGCATTACAATCGCTGAACGCCACCTTGCGCGCCGAGGTGAAACCCGCCGCCGACGCGGCGCTTACCCAGGCGCTGAAACGACTGCTAAGTTCCGACACCACCGCTGGCGCGGTGTTGCCGCTGATCGCGCGTTGGGATGCCATCTCCATCGCGGGGAATGAAGCCAAAACCGCAATTGCCAAGGCTGAAACGCGGTTGGCTGACAAATCACTCGACGACGATGCGCGCGGTCAGATCGCGGTCAATCTGCTCGGCGTGCGCGCGCTGGATGCGGGAATTCTGCCCGCCGTCGCCGCATTGGTCGGCAGTGATGCCAACGTGGCATTGCAACGCCGGGTGATTGAAGCGCTGGGCGCGACGGGAGATGCCGCGGCGGGACAGGCATTGCTCACGACGCTGCCAAAACTGGATCAGGATTTGCGCGAGGCAGCCTTCGGCCAATTGCTGAAACGTGCCGACTGGTCCGCTGCAGTGATTCAGGCTTTGTCCAATCGCCAGCTGGATCCGGGGCTGCTCGGCCCGGGAAATTTACATCGGTTGCGCACCCACGCCGATGCCGCCGTCGCCGCGCAGGCGGTGCAGGTGTTGACCGAATTAAAAGGGCCGGAGCAGAAGGAGAAAAACGCGTTGATCGCCCAATTCCGGCCGGAGGTGATCAAACCGGGAAACGTCGCCAACGGCGCAAAAGTCTTCACCGCCAACTGCGCTGCGTGTCATCGCTTCAATGACGAAGGCGCTGATTTTGCTCCCAACCTCACCGGCATGGGAGCGCACGGGCCGGAAGATTTGTTGATCCACATTCTCGATCCGAACCGCGTCGTTGAACCCAACTTTTTCACCGTCAACATTGAGACCAGGGATGATTTGAGCTATGACGGCATTGTGTTGCGTGAGAACAACACCGTGGTGGTGCTGCGCAATCAAAATGCGGAAACGGAAATCCGCAAGGACAACATCGCCACGCGGCGTCTCACCGACCGGTCGCTGATGCCCGAGGGCTTTGAACAGCTCGGCGCGGAAAATTTGCGCGATTTGCTGATGTTCTTGTGCGCGGACGAACAACGCTTTCGCATCCTCGATTTGAGCGGGGCCTTCACCGCCGACACCTCGCGGGGCATTTACCGCAGCCTGGAAGCGGTGGAAGAATCGCTGCGCTTCAAAAGATGGGGAACAATCAAGCATCGCAACGTGCCGTTCGAAATCGTGAACCCGCAACGCACGCCCAACGGCAGGAACGTCATCGTGCTGAAAGGCGGCGATGGCCTGGCGCGCAGCTTTCCGCAAGAGGTTGAAGTCCCGGTTGGCCTGCCAGCCACGAAACTGCATTTCCTGAGCGGCATTGCCGGTTGGGGTTATCCGGCGGTGGCCGAAGAAAAACCAGTGGCGAAAATCACCGTCCACTACGCGAACGGCGCGACCGAAACCTTCGTCCTGCATAACAAGATCGAGTTCGCCGACTACATCCGGCGCGTGGACGTGCCCGGCTCTGAAGCGCTCGATCACTTGGATAGTCTATTGCAGCAAGGCCGGCAGTTGCGCTATTTTGCCCGGCCGTTATCCAGGGGCGGCGTGGTGGAAAAAATCACCCTCGCCAGCTATGACAACAATGTCGCGCCCACCTTCGTCAGCATCACGGCGGAATTGGGCGACGCCACGACGGACGCATCCCCCAATCCCACATCCGCCCCAATTCCGGCGCCCATTCGATTCCAATGGGGCGACGGCTTGAAAGTCCTGATCATTGGCGGTGGTGAAAGTCATGATTATCAGCGCTGGTTCAACGAAGCGGACGTGCGGACGCTGAACCAAATGGACGGCGTCAGCGCCAACTACACCGAGACCACCAGCGACCTGGCCGACGCGCTCAAAGCCGTGGATGTCTTGATCATCAGCAATAATAAACCGTTCCCCGACGCCGCCACCAGGGCGGCCATCGTTCGCCATGTCCAAAACGGCAAGGGCCTCATCGGTCTGCATCCGGGGCTTTGGTATAATTGGAAAGACTGGCCGGAATACAATCGCACCCTTATCGGTGGCGGTTCGCGCGGGCACGATCCGCTGGGCAAGTTTGACGTGGTTGTCACCGAATCCACACATCCGCTGATGCGCGGTGTTCCCGCCAAATTCAGCGTCAAGGACGAGCTGTATTGGTTTGAGCCCGACCCACAAGGTACGCCCATCAAAGTACTCGCCACCGCGCACTCGGCCGCAAGGAACAAGGATTTCCCGCAAGTCTTCATCGTGGAACATCCCAAGGCCCGCGTCGTCGGCCTCACGCTCGGGCATGACGGCGATGCGCACAATCTGTCGGCTTACATTCAACTCCTGCGCAACGCGGTGCTGTGGACGGCGGGCAAGGAAACGAAGTGATGACAGGCTTGGGTTTTCTTCGGAGCGAAAACGCCGAAGAGAGCGGCGCATTTACCGCCGCGCTTCGGTGAACGGCTTGCAATAGACATTTGGGAGAACTGCATGTCCACCATCGCAATTTTAGGCACGATGGACACCAAAGGTGTCGAGCATGGTTACGTGGCTGACCTCATCAAGCAACGCGGCCACCAGGTGCTCGTCATTGATGTCGGCACCGTGGGTGAACCAAGGCTGAAGCCCGACATCACCCGGGGCGAAGTCGCCGCCGCCGCGGGAGTGGATTTCGCAGCGCTGGCCGCCAGACAAGACCGTGGCGAGTCCGTCACTGTCATGTCGCGGGGAGCGCCGGTGGTGCTCGCAAAACTGGCTGAAGCGAAGCGGATTGATGGCGTCATCTCGCTGGGTGGCGGTGGCGGAACGGCGATCGCGACCGCAGCGATGCGCGCGTTGCCGGTGGGTTTTCCCAAGCTCATGGTGTCCACGCTGGCCAGCGGCAACGTCGCACCTTACGTTGGGGTGAAGGATATCGTCATGTTTCCCAGCGTCGTGGATGTGGCCGGACTGAACCGGCTCTCCCGGCAATTGCTGGCCCGCGCCGCCGGAGCGATTTGCGGCATGGTGGAAACTCAACCGCCGGCCACAACGGACAAGCCGCTCATTGTTGCCAGCCAGTTCGGCAACACCACCCCCTGCATCGAACACGCGAAGAAAATTCTCGAGGCTGCCGGCTACGAAGTCATCGTGTTCGCCGCCACCGGCACGGGCGGGCGCACGATGGAATCGCTGATCGAAAGCGGTCTGGTGGCGGGGGTGCTCGACATTACCACCACCGAATGGGCGGATGAACTGGTGGGCGGCGTGTTGACCGCCGGACCGACCCGACTCGAAGCCGCCGCGCGTTGCGGGGTGCCCGCCGTGGTTTCCACGGGCTGTCTCGACATGGTGAACTTCGGCCCGCCCGAGACCGTGCCGGCAAAATTCGCCGGTCGAAAATTCTATCAACACAATCCGCAGGTGACTTTGATGCGGACCACGCCCGAGGAATGCACCAAGCTCGGCAACATTCTCGCGGAGAAACTGAATCGCTCGACCGGTCCGGTCGCGGTGCTGCTGCCGTTGCGGGGCGGCAGCATGATCAGCGCACCAGGCGGACCGTTTTCCGATTCCGCGGCCGACGCGGCCCTTTATTCCTCTCTGAAGCAAAGCCTGCGCACGGACATTGTCGTGCAGGAATTGGACGCCGCCATCAATGACCCGGCATTTGCGGAGGTCGGTGCGCGCGCACTGCTGGATCTCCTGCGTCCCAGTTGAGCCGGACAGTGCGCCGGCGACGGCGGCCGCCCGTGCCGGCACGTCTAACGGACCACCATGGTCCCGACGCCGGCATCGGTGAAAATCTCGAGCAGCACCGCGTGCGGCACCCGCCCATCCACAAAGGAAACCTTTTCGACTCCGGCCTGGATGGCGGCCACGGCGCTGTCCACCTTGGGGATCATGCCTTTTGCGACAACGCCGGCGGATTTGAGCGCCGGCACCTCGCTGACGGGCAAATGCGTGATGAGCGTGGCGGCATCCTGCGGATCGCGCAACAGTCCCGGCACGTCGCTCATGAACACCAACCGTTCCGCCTGCAGTGCCACCGCCAGCTGCGCGGCGGCCACATCCGCATTGCAGTTGTAGATCTGGCCGTCCGCGCCGCGCGCCGTGGGACTGATGACCGGCGTGATGCCCTTTTGGAGGCAATCCCGCAACGGCGCGGTGTTGACGCCGATCACTTCCCCCACGTAACCCACATCAATTTTCCGTTCCGGGTGGTCGGCATCGGTCAGCCACAATTTGCGGCATTGGAAAATATCCGGTCCGGCAAACCCGGCGGCCATGCCGCCCAGGGAATTGATGGTGGCCACCACCTCGGGGTTGATCTGACGGGAAAGCACTTCATCAACAATCTGCGCCGTCGCGGCGTCGGTGACCCGTTGCCCTTGGATGAAATCGGCGTGCCGTCCGGATTGTTCCATGGCGCGCGTAATGGCCTTGCCGCCGCCATGCACCACCACCGGGTTGATTTCCACAGCTTCCAGAAAAACGATGTCCCGGGCCACACTTTGGCGCACGGCGGGGTCGGGCGAATCCATGAACGAACCGCCATACTTCACAACGAAGGTTGCGCCGCTGAATTTTTGAATATACGGCAGCGCTTCGAGCAGCGTGTGGGCCTTGGCAATCAATTCTTGCACCGGTTTCAAGCGCGCTCATTTAGCCACAGCACCGTCCGGGATGAAATCAAGATTTTCAATTGCCGGAGCCCCGGCCGGCGGCAAACGTCCGCCCGTCGCCGGTTCTCCCTGTCCGCCCGGAAACCGAGCCGTCCCGCAGCCGGACAAATGAGCATTTGTCACACCGATGGCGGATTGGATAAAATCCCGGCGTGATCCCGCTGCGGCAACGATGCTTGGGAACCCGAACCGCAGGTGAAGCCGCGCCCATTCGCTCACCCGCTGTCGTTTCCCTGCCTGGCGCCGGCGCGGCCGCCCGCAGGATGAACCGGAGGGGGGCGCGGGGCTTTCACCGGTCCCGCTGGGCAATGTTCCTGGGCGTCGTCAGTTGCTGGCTGGGTGTCTGGTGCGGCCCGCCGCGGCCTGCGGCGGCTTCCACCAACTGGTTCAACCCGGAACCGGTGTTTGTCATCCGGACCTGGGGCACTGAGGCCGGCCTGCCACAAAACACCGTGACGAGCATCCTCCAGACCCGTGAAGGTTACCTCTGGCTCGGCACCCTGGCGGGGCTGGCGCGCTTTGATGGCGTCCGTTTCAAAGTTTTTGGGCTGGCGGACGGGCTGCCCAATCTGCAGGTGCGCTCCCTGTTCGAGGACAACGCGGGCAACCTATGGATCGGGACGATCAATGGGGGCCTGTGCCGCATGCGTTCGGGACGCATTGAACCGATCCCCAGCGAAGGCCTCTCCGGCGACGAAACCATCACCAGCATCCTCACCGATCCGCAGGGACGTCTCTGGGCCGGTTCAAGCGAAGGCTTGCTGCAGTGGGATCAACACCGGCTGAGACACCATCCGACCCTGACGGCCCTGCCGCAGAACTACATTCGCACGTTGTTGAAGTCGCGGCAGGGCACCATCTGGATTGCGACCGCCAACGAACTTTATGCCTGGGACAATGGCGCGCTGACGCGGGAAGTCGGTCCCGCGCCGGATACCAGTATTGTCCCCTACTGCCTGCTGGAGGATCAGCACGGCCGGCTCTGGGCCGGGATCGGCAACGGCAAGATCCTCTGCCGCCATCCGGACGGCACCTGGAAGCGCTACGATCAAACCGCCGGGGTGCCCTTCGCCTACGTGACAAGCCTGGCGGAGGACAATGACGGAGTGCTCTGGGCAGGATCCCTCGATGCGGGACTCTATTATTTCAAGGAGGAACGCTTTCATCCCATTCCGCACCAGACCCGGCTTGCGGACCGGGCGATCCGTTCACTTCAGGTGGATCGTGAGGGCAATCTGTGGATCGGCCACCGCACTTCGGGCCTGGACCGGCTGACGACGAGCAAACTGATCACGCTGGGTGTGGAGGCCGGTTTGACCAATGATTATGTGCGTTCCGTGGCGGAAACGGCCGATGGTCAGCTGTGGGTGGGAACCACCGGCGGCGGACTGTACCGCTCGGAATCCGGGCGGCTTCAACCACTCACCAATGCACCTTACAACGCCTTTTATCCGTTTGTGGAGACCATTCTGCCGACACGCGACGGTCGCCTCTGGTGGGGCGGCGTGAACAGCCTGCTTTGCTGGCAGGACGACCGCCTGGTCGCCGCCTTCACCAGCACCCCACAAACCTGGACGCCCCCCTCGCAAACTCCCGCGTGGCTGGCTAGCACGACCGTATCAGCCCTGCTGGAAAGCCACACCGGAGCAATCTGGATCGGAACCTCTCAAGGTAAAGTCGTCCGGATGCGCGGTGCGCAAACTGAAGTTCTGCCATACCCCCTGGGGCGGGGCGCCATCACCAGCTTTTCCGAAGAGCCCGACGGCTCCTTGTGGGTCGGCTCGTTGGCGGGCGGATTGAGCCGTCTGCTCGCCGATCAGGTCACCACTTTCACCGCCAGGGATGGTCTGCCGTGCAGCCACGTACGCGCCCTGCATCGCAGCGCCGACGGCGTGCTCTGGATCGGCACGGGCGGCGCGGGATTGGTCCGGCTGCAAAATGGCCGGTTTCAAAGTTTCAGCATTCAGCAAGGACTGGACGATGACACGATTTCGCAGATTCTCGAGGATGACCAGGGGGATCTCTGGCTGGGCTGCAATCGCGGCATCTTCCGGGTGAATCGGTTTGAACTGGACGAACTGGCGGCCGGCCGGCGCACCTTTCTGCATCCGCAAGCCTTTGGTCGAAACGCCGGCATGCTCGCGGAAGAATGCACCGGCGGCTCCTCGCCGGCGGCCTGCCGGCTGCGCTCGGGCTCGCTGGCCTTTGCCACCGTCAAAGGGGTGGTGGTGATTGACCCCCGCCATCAGGCGTACGACTCGGTGCCCCCGAAAGTGCTGTTCGAGGAAGTGCGGGCCGATCGCCAGATCATTCCCATCCAACCCCCCGACCGGACATCGGGCGGGGACACGCCGCCCACCGTGACCATCCCCGCCGGCCGACGCGATTGTGAATTTCAATACACCGGGCTGAGCTTTCGCTCCCCCGAGCGCGTGCGCTTTCGTTTCAAACTGCTTCCCGTGGACAGCGACTGGGTCGAGGCCGACACACGCCGCGTGGCCCGGTACAATCCCTTGCGTCCCGGGAAATACGAATTCCACGTCACCGCCTGCAACTCCGCGGGAGTTTGGAGTCCGCAGGAAGTGGTGCTGCGCGCCACGGTGTTGCCGTGGTTTTGGGAGACGGGGTGGTTCCGCCTGTTGCTCGGGCTGCTTTTCTCGGGGTTGCTGGTGGCGGGCGTCTCGGCCCTGGTGCGGCAGCGCTACCAACAGCGTCTGGCCCTGCTGGAACTGCAAAATGCCGTGGCGCGCGAACGCCTCCGCATCTCCCAGGACATGCACGATCACATCGGCGGCATCCTCACCCGGGTTTCCATCCTGAGCGATGTCGGCCAGGACGAGAACGAGGCCCCGGCGGTGCGGGAACAATTCGGCCGGATTGGCGATCAGGTCCGCGCCGCGGTCCAGGGCCTGGATGAAATTGTCTGGGCCACCAATCCGCGCAACGACAATCTGCCACGTTTCGCTGAATACATCGGGCGCTTTGCCGACGAATGTTTTGAAGGGACCAAGATCCGCTGCTGGCATGACCTGCCGGAGGAACTGCCGCACCTGCCGTTGCGCGCCGACCTGCGGCACAGCGTTTTTCTGGCGATCAAGGAGGTCTGCAACAACGTGCTCAAACATTCGGGCGCCTCCGAGGTCTGGTTGCGCTTGAAACTCCAAGGCACACAGGTGCAGGTGGAAATTGAGGACAACGGGCGCGGATTCGACGCGCACAAGCTTCCGCCGGGCGGAAATGGACTGGGCAACATCACCTCGCGCCTGGCCGAATGCGGCGGACAGGCCACCTTCGTCACCACCCCCGGACAGGGCGCGCGGGTCCGCCTGTGCTTCAGCGTGACCGGCAGCGCCACCCCGGCCGGCCCCCGCTCCTAACATCTATGTGGGATGGCATTTTACGACCGGGAAACTTATGAATAAGCCGCGCGTGGCAAAGAAAATTCAAGTGGCCGTGGTGGAGGATGACGCCGGGATTCGTTCCAGCCTGGCGCGCATGATTGACAGCTCGCCGGGCTTCCAATGTCGCGCCGCCTACCCGGATGGCCTGACGGCGCTCAAACACATCCCCGGCAACCGCCCCGACGTGGTCCTGATGGACATCAACATGCCGGGCATGCTCGGCACCGAATGTGTCCGCCGGTTGAAATCGGTTGCCCCGGACGTGCCGGTGTTGATGCTGACCGTTTACGATGACAGCGAACAGATTTTCAAATCGCTGCAGGCCGGCGCGACGGGTTACCTGCTCAAACGCACGCCCAAGGAAAAATTGCTGGAAGCCATCCGCGAGATCACCGAAGGCGGCGCGCCCATGTCCCGCCAGATCGCCAGGCGGGTCGTGCGGTTTTTCCAGGAAATCAACCAGGTGCCGGCAGTGCCGCAGCGCGCCCCGGAGGTCAACACCCTCACGGAACGTGAAGAACAAGTGCTCGCCTTGCTGGCCAAGGGCCACGCCTACAAGGAAATTGCCGGCCTGCTCGGCATCAGTTTCGAAACCGTGCGCAGCTACGTGCGCACCATTTACGACAAACTGCACGTCCACAGCCGGACGGAAGCCACGCTCAAATACCTCGGTCATTGAGCCGCGGCCGGCACACCGGACGTCCCCCGTTCCCCGTCAACGCGGCGGGACCGGCGGGTCCCAACAGCGGCGGCAGGCCAGCCGGGCTGCGCCGTTCAGCTGTCCCGGCGGATGTCCCAGGCATCACGCAGCCCGTCCCCCAGAAAATTCAACGCCAGCAGCGTGGCCACCAACAGGCCGCCGGGATACACCAGCAGCCACCAGTAAATCCGGATGGGATTGATCTGCTCCGTGCCCTCGGCAAGCAATGAGCCCCAGCTCGCCAGCGGCATTTGCACTCCGATGCCCAAAAAGCTCAGAAAGGATTCCGCCAGCACAATCCCGGGAAGCGCCAGCGTAAGATAAACAATCACCACGCCCAGCACGTTGGGTACAATGTGCCGGCGTAAAATCCAGACGGGAGATGCGCCCAGCACCCGGCTCGCATCCACAAAAGCCCGGGAACGCAGGGACAACACCTGTCCCCGGACCACGCGCGCCATGGTCAACCAGGACACCGCCCCCAATGCCAGAAACAACACGCCCAGACGGGCCAGCGCCGGCGTTTTGGTACAATGCCAGGCGTCCAGCCAGCGACGGAAGACCGGTTCAAGCACGGCCATCAGAACAATGGCCAAAATGATGGAAGGCACGCAGTAAAGCACATCCACCGCGCGCATCATGACGCTGTCCACGCGCCCGCCCCAATAACCCGCCACCGCGCCCCAGACCACGCCCATCACCAGGCACACGCCCGCTCCCGCCACCCCCACCAACAGCGAAATGCGCGCACCATGACAGAGCCGCACCAGCAGGTCGCGCCCGTGCACATCCGTGCCCAGCCAATGCGCGGCACTGGGCGGCGCGAACTGCGCGGCGGAAAGCTCGTTGGGCCCGTAGCGCGCCAGCGGAGGATAAACAACAGCAAAGCCGATGACGCACAGGAGAAA
Source organism: Verrucomicrobiota bacterium (assembly GCA_029573725.1). Taxonomy (GTDB): domain Bacteria; phylum Verrucomicrobiota; class Verrucomicrobiia; order Limisphaerales; family JADLHS01; genus JADLHS01. The sequence continues at coordinate 179,535 of JAKQDQ010000018.1, read as the reverse complement.
CCAGGCGCTGGCCACGGCGATGCGATGCTGCCGGAAGCGGCGCCACGCACGCCGCCCCGGACTCAATGGCGTGGTCCCTTGCCCCTCACTCATACTTCACCCGCGGATCGAGCAGTGTGTAGATGAAGTCCACCGCAAGGTTCAGAAACACCAGCAGCACGGCATATAGCATGACCAATCCAAGCACCAAACTGTAATCGCGATTCAAAAAACCGTTGAGGAATGCCGCCCCGAGGCCGGGAATCTGGAAGATGGTCTCCACCACAAATGAACCGGTCAACAGATCCGCCAGCATGGGACCGGCATACGAAACGACCGGCAGCAGCGCCGGACGCAAACCATGCCGCAACAACACCGCAGTTTCGCTCAACCCCTTGGCGCGCGCCGTCTTGATAAATTCCGCGTGCATCGTGTTCAACAAACCCTCCCGCATCAGGCGGGCCACGCGCCCCGAATAGAACAATCCCAACGCCAGCACCGGCAGCACGGCGTGCCGCACCGATCCCCATAACGCCACCGGAAACCAATGCCAGCGCACCGCCAGAAACATCACCAGCAACGGCGCCAGCACGAAAACCGGCACACAAACCATGAGCAGCGCATACAGGCTGCCCACGTAATCCCCCCAGCGCCCCCGGCGCAGCGCCGTATAACAGCCGACCGGCAGCCCAATGCCCAGCGCCAGGCAGAAGGCCAGCGCCCCCAGCGACATGGAAACCGGCAACCCTTGCCGGATCAAATCGTTCACCGTGTGGTTGCGGTACTTCAACGACGGCCCGAAGTCCCCCCGCAGCAGGTCGCGCAAAAAACGGCCGTATTGCTTCCACACCGGTTCATCGAGATGGTACTTGGCGGCAATCTGGCGCTCGATCTCCGGCGAAGCCGGACGCCGCTCCCGGTCAAACGGCGAACCCGGCGTCAGGCGCAGCAACGCAAAACAGACGCCGCTCACCACCAACAACAACGGAATCAGCCACAAAATGCGTTTCAAAAAGTACATGACCTAGGAACGGGTGGCGGCCCTGCCGACCCGCTTCTCCGGACGGCCGGAGGCGGACGGCGGATGGGGGGACCGGCGTTTGAAAATGAATTGGATGGGATGCTCATCCAGGATGTTCGGCCAGAGCCCGCCAATTTTCCGGTCATCGTAATAGTTGTAGCCGAGATAAAAATAGACCGGCACGATGGGCACCTCCTCCGCGATCAGAATCGTTTCCGCCTGGCGAAACAGGCCCGCCCGCCTGGTGGGATCCGTCTCCGCGTTGGCGGCAGCCACCAAGGCGTCGTAGCGCGCGTTCTTCCAGCCGGTCCGATTGTTGCCGCTGGCGCCACGGAACAGATCGAGAAAGGTGTTGGCGTCGTTGTAATCACCGATCCAGCTCGACGTGGAAATCTGGTAATCCAGTTTCGATTGCGAGGCGTAGAAGACCTTGCGCTCGATCTGGCGCAGTTCAATTTCCACCCCGAGCACCTCCCGCCACATCTGCTGCAGCTCCACGGCAATTTTGCCATGCAGGTTGGCGCCGCCGGAGGCGGCGAAAAAGGTGTACGTCAGGCGCGGAAAACCGGAGCCTCCGGGGAAGCCGGCGGCGGCCAGAGCCGCGCGCGCCGCCTCGGGATCGTAGCCCAGCCCGGGGGGTGAACTGTAATGCGCGACGCCGTCTGGCACGAAGTGCGACGCCGGACGACCGATGCCGCGGGTCAATTTGCCGATGAGCCGGGTCTTGTCGGTGGCCAGGGCAAACGCCCGCCGCACGCGCGCGTCGTTCAGCGGCGGTTCGGTCACATTGAACCGGTAAAAATACGTGCCCAGATAGGTGAAGTTGTGAAAATCCGGACGGCCAACCAGCGCATCCATCAACTCCGCCGGCACCAGGTCCTTGTCCCAAACAATGTCGGCCGCCCCGGTGGCGTACAGGTTGAGCGCCGTGTTCGGGGAGCTGACCGGCAACACGTCCACAATCTCGGATGCGGTATGCGCCACGTCCCAATAACGCGGGTTGCGGCGCAGCCGGACCTTGTCATTCACACGCCACGCTTCGAGCGTAAATGCGCCGCTGGTGGGCAGCGGCCGGGCATGCAGCCAACGGTCCCCATGCGCCTCGATCGTCCGACGGGGCAGCACCGCCAGCGTGGGAAATGCGCACAGCTCCAGGAAGAAGGCGAGCGGCACATTCAACTCCACTTGAAACGTGTGCGCATCCACCGCGCGAAATCCCACCGCGGCACGGTTGGTCACCTCCCCGTTATACCAGTTCTCCGCGTTGCGAATCCCAAACAACTGTCCCGCATAATCGCTGGCCGTCGCGGGATCCAGCGCCCGAAACCAGGACCATTCCACATCCGCGCTCGTGATGGGATCGCCGGTGGACCACACGGCGTTGGTGCGCAGATGAAAGGTGTAGATCTTTCCATCGGCGGAAACCTCCCAGCGCTCGGCCAATCCGGGCATGGGGGCGGCATTGGTAGGGTCCAGGCGGATCAATCCGTCGAACAGCGCTTTGGTGATACGCATTTCCGACACGCCGGTGACAATTTGCGGATCGAGCGACTCCGGTTCGTTGCCGTTGACGATCACCACATCCGCCGGCGGCTCCGCCCGGAAACATCCGTTGAGCAGGAGGACCAGAACCATCCCGGCGGCGCCACCCCACGCGCGCCGCGCGGTGCGGTGCGCCCGGAGATCAAGGAGAAACCGCCCCCACCGTCGTTTGGCGGTGGCGCGGCCGGCGATGCTCATCGCCCGATTATTTGGGCGCGACGTTCGTCGTGTCAACCGCCGGGGCCGGAATGTTGGTGGCCGTCAACACCTTCGCGTCAACCGCCGGAGCGACGGTGGTGGCTGCCGCACCAGCCGCCTGCTGGTTTTGCTGCTCCATTGCGCTGCGGAAACTGTCGGCATCACTGCCGTAATGGCCTCGCTGCAACAATGAAATGGCCAGCAACAAAACAAAGAAGGCCACCGCGGAGTATTTGGTGATTTTCGTCAGCGGATTGCCGGCCCCCGCGCCAAACAGCGCATCCGCCGCGCCGCCGCCAAATGCAAGACCCGCGCCCGCTTCCTTTTTGGGCAATTGCACCAAAATCAGCAGGATCAACAGCAGGCAATCGAGCACCAGGATCGCCGTCAAAAATCCAATGAATAAACCCATATTCCGGTCAGCTTAAATGGAATTCTTGACGATGTCAGCAAAACTTCGCGCCTCCAGCGACGCCCCTCCCACCAATGCACCATCCACGTCCGGCTGGCTCATCAACTCCCTGGCATTGCCGGGCTTAACGCTGCCGCCGTATTGAATCCGCACCTTGCGGGCGATGGCTTCATCGAACAGTTTTACCAGCAGGCTGCGGATGAAGGCGTGGGCCTCCTGGGCCTGCTGGGTTGTGGCGGTCTTGCCCGTGCCGATGGCCCAGACCGGCTCGTAGGCCAGGGTCGTTTCCAACATTTGCTCGCCGGCCAGGCCCGCGAGGCTGCCGGTCACCTGTGTGGCCAAAATCTGCTCCGTACGGCCGGCTTCGCGTTCGGCCAGCGTCTCTCCGATGCAGATAATCGGCTTCAAATTGGCCGTGTGCGCTGCTGCCGCTTTGCGCGCCACCAGAGCATCGGTTTCCCGGTAATACTGGCGCCGTTCGCTGTGCCCGAGGATGACGTACCGCGTGGAAAACTCCTTGAGCATGACGGCGGCGATTTCGCCGGTGTAGGCGCCCACGTTGTGTTCGCTCATGTTCTGCGCGCCGAGCCTGAGGTTGGAATCCAACACGGCCCGGGAGACCGATTCCAGCGCCGTGAACGGCGGGCAGACCACAAGGTCCACCTCCTTCACTCCGCCCAACTCCCGCTTCAGGTCGTCCACCAGCGTCAACGCCTCGGCGACCGTTTTGTTCATCTTCCAGTTGCCCGCGATAATCAGCTTGCGTTCTTTATTCATGATTTTCCTGCAATCAAAATCTTTTCCCCCAGCGGCGCCTCACGGTTGATCGGTCAACACGGCCACGCCGGGCAGGACGGCGCCTTCCAAAAATTCCAGACTCGCGCCGCCGCCGGTGCTCATGAAGGTGACCTGGTCCCCCAGGCCGGCGCGGTTGATTGCCTTGACGCTGTCGCCGCCACCGATGATCGTCTTCGCGCCATTTTTCTGGGTGGCAGCCACCACGGCTTGGGCGACCGCATTGGTGCCGACGGCAAATCGCGGGTCCTCAAAAATCCCCATCGGGCCGTTCCACAGCACCGTTTTGGCGTGGCGCAACACTTCCGCATACCTCGCCGCCGTGGCCGGCCCAATGTCCACCCCCTCCGCATCGTCCGGGATGTTGTCTTCCGTCCAATTGCGCGGGTTCGTCAGATCGAACACGGGCCGCCCCTTCTTGTCGAGTTTGGCCGTCTTGACCGGGGTGACAATCGTGTTGTCGAGCGGCAGCAGAAATTGCACCCCGCGTTGTTGCGCCTTGTCCAGGGCGGCCTGGGCCACCTCCACCTTGTCCTTTTCCACCAGCGACAACCCGACCCGGCAGCCACGGGCAAGTCTGAAGGTGTACGCCATCGCCCCGCCAATCAAAATGCTGTCCGCCTTTTCCAGCAGGCGATCAATGACCTTGATTTTGTCGGAAACTTTGGCCCCGCCGAGAATCACCACGAAAGGCCGTGCCGGCTGTTCCAGTTCCTCGCCCAGAAACTTCAACTCGCGTTCCATCAACAGGCCCGCCGCGCACTGTCCGCCGCGCTTGGCGATGACCCGCGCCACGCCCTCCGTGGAAGCGTGCGCCCGATGCGCCGCGCCAAAAGCGTCGTTCACGTAAACGTCCGCCAGTTTCGCGAACTGCTCCGCCAGCTCCGGGTCGTTGGCCTCCTCTCCCGCATGAAACCGCACATTCTCCAGCAGCAACACTCCGCCGGGAGGCAATTCGCGGACCAGCTTTTCCACCGTTTCGCCCACGCAATCATCCGCAAAATTCACCGCTGTGCCCAGCAGTTCGGCCAATCGGGCCGCCACCGGCCGCAGCGACAATCCCGGCTCGCGCCGGCCCTTGGGCCGGCCCAGATGCGCCGCCAGAATCAGGCGCGCGCCCTTTTCGATCAGCAGACGCAACGTCGGCAAAGTGGCCCGGATGCGGGTGTCATCAGTGATGACCATCTGGCCGCGGTTGTCTTCCAGCGGCACGTTGTAATCCACCCGCGTGAAAACCCGTTGCGCGTGAACTGCGAGATCGCGAACCGTGAGTTTAGCCATAAATGATAAAAACTGCTTCGGGCAGGAAACCGTTCCCCCAGCCGGACGGGCAGCATACCGAACTGTCCGGTGGAGTCAATGGTTTCAACGGCCGGATCCGGCCGGCACTCAACGCGCCGGGCTGGCCAGCGCTTTTTCCACCTGCTGCAGGGTGATTGGGGAATTCAGGATGCCCATGTGATCCTCAAACACCCCGAACACGCTGGCGGCCTGTTCCTGAACTTCGGGTTTCAATTCACTGGTGACCGCCACCACGCCGTCGTTCTCGTCCGGCAAGCCCAGTCCGCCGGAACTCTTGTAGCTGAAGATCAGGTCATGGCGCGTGCCGGAGGGGAGCGGTTCGGAAAAGATCTCCGTCAGATAGTCGCTGCCCGGAGCCATGTCCCGCCACGACGGCACGGGAAACCGCAGATGCTTGACGGCCAGTTCCGCCGCCTGATGACCCGCCCACGGGGTCGAGATGGTGACGAAGTGCGGAATGAAATTCGTTTTTGTCAGGCTCACGGTGCGCTGGATGGCGCCCCGGGACACGAGGCCCCCCATGCTGTGCGCCACCACGTAAATGCGCTCGAATCCGTGACGTTGCTTCAGCAACAGGATCGCGCTGGAAAGTGCGTTGGCCGATTTATCCAGGCGCATGCCGCTGGGATACTGGAACAACCAAGGTTGATATTTCTGGCGGTCAAATTTCTCCCACATTTTGCGCCAGTCCTGGGCCGAGCCGGAAATGCCATAGACAAACATGACCGGAATTTTTCCGGGCGTGTAGGGCTCGAGGAAATAGACGCCGACGCCGTAATGGAGAATGAACTCAAATGGTTTCCACATCCCACTTTCACCCGCTGCCGAGGAAAACTTGGGCAGGTCGAGATCCGCAATCTCCCCGAGGGCCAGCGGCAGGGCTTTGCCGAGGTCGGGATTTTCGCGGGGCAGAGTGGTCGCCGGGCCACGGGGCAAATCACTGTTCACGCTGAGCGTCAACCGCAATGGCTGGGTGCGGTCGCCGGTTTCCGCCAGCGGAGTCGGCTTCAGGTTGCGCAGCAATTGCGCCGGTTCGTTCCAGTCGTACATGCCATTGCCATTGAGGTCCGAGAAGGCGCCGGCGGCATACGTCCGACCCTCCCGCAGCAGGAACAGAACGAAACCATCGGCGCTGATGACCTGGAAGCCCACCATTTCATTCGTGCCCCGGGCATCCTTGCTGATGGCAAGCGCATAATTGGTTGCAGACGTCGCCAGGTTGCCCACCTGCAAGGCAATCACCCCGTAGGTGTTGATCTGTTTGACTTGTTCCTTGATCCCCAGCAGCGCGCAGGAGGTCGTCAGCGCGGCGCACAGCGTGAAGGCCGGGAGGAGGCGGAGGGCCGTTCGCCGTCGTGATTGAGTTTCAGAACCCTGCGGAGCAGAAGTGCGGGGTGGCGGAAGCATGATCGGTTGAGTTCAACATTCCAAAGGGGTGGTGAGGACATCTGGCGCGGCGGGCATGGCCCGCGACGCATTTTGATACTGTCTCGCGGGTCGGACGAAACACCACATGCATTGCGGTGGGCGCAGCCTCACGGACCTCTCGCGCCAAACCCGCGCGGCCGGACAGCCGCCTGCCACGCATTGTTTCATCCGACCCGGTAGGAAACGCGTTGAATCCGGGCGCTGCCAAAGCTGTGTTGCAGGCGCTCCAGGATTTCCTTCCGGCGATAGCGGACGATCTCACTCAACCAGACGCTGCTGTCCACCGAGACAAACAGCGTGCCCTGGCGCAAGGCGCTCGGCTGCGCGTGGGCGGTGAGCTGCGGGTCCAGCAGGTGGTTCCAGACCTTGACGATTTCGGTTTCGCCACGTTTTTGTTCCACATTGGCGCTCGTGAGCACCTGCGCAATCACGCGCTCCATCGGCCGCACTCCGCTGCGATAGGCCAGTTCCAACGGCACCAGATCCACGCCACGCCATTGCGCCAGAACCCGCTGTCGGGCCCGGTGCGCTGCCGCGGACGTTGCGGACGTGCCGGCCCGCCGAGCAGCTTGCCCCGCGGGCGCGTGTTGCGACCGGGATTTTTTCAAGCCGTCCCCACCACGGTTGCTTTTGCTTCTGTCGGGGCGGGCTTGACTTCGGGATACTCATCCAACACCAGCACGCCGCGCGGCGGCAGATCGTAGGTGCCCGAGAAGGTTGTGCCCGTCAGAAAATCATGCATGGGTTTGTAAAACTGCACCCGCACCGGCGACGTCTGGTGGTTCAGCAAAAAATAAACTTTCACCCCGTTTCCCTGGCGCAGGCTCACCTCCACGTTCTCCGGCACCTTCAGCAAGGGATGCAAATTGCACAACTGCCGCAACCACACCACGAAGTCGTTGTAGAAAAAGTGCTGACTCATCGTCCCGAGGTAAATCGCCTTGCCGAGCCCGTAGGTGTTCAGCGTCAGGGCCGGTTTTCCCGCATAAAAGTCCTTTGCGTAAGTGGCCAGCACCTGGCAATCCTTCGGCTCGATGACGTCGCACCACAGACGCGCCGAATGCAGGTGCGACGTGGGAAATGACCCCTTGAAAGTCAGATGATTTTCCTCCCCGGGCGGCAGGGCGTCAAACTCCACCACTTCGAGCCCGAACAGATCGGTCAGCCCGGCCGGATAGCCGGTGTCCGGCGCGATGTGATGTTCGTCCACCAACCCCGTGTTAAACGTGCCGACCAGCGTGCCGCCGTTCTGCACGTAAAGGATCAAGCGATCCGCCTCCCCTGCGGGCAGCAAATGCAGCGAGGGCGCGAACACCAGCCGGTACCGCGACAGATCCTCGGTCGGACGCGCGAAGTCCACCGGGATGTTCTTGTCGTGCAGCGCGTTGTAAATGAGTTGAATGTGCTCCCGCAAATGGAAATGCAGATTGGGCTGGTTTGGCTCGTCCAGCGCCCATTCGTTGTCGTGCGTGTACAGGATGCAAACCTCCGGCTGCACGCGCGTGCCTTTCAACACCGGCGCCAGCAGTTTCAACTCTTCGCCCACCTGGGCAATCTCGGCATAAATGCGCGCGTCCTTGCGCAGATGGTGCGGCATGACCGCCCCGTGGAATTTTTCCGAACCAATCCGCGGCTGACGCCAGCGGAAAAACAGGACCGCGTCCGCCCCCCGCGACAGCAGCTGATACGTGAACAACCGCAGATGTCCGGGGCGCACCAGCGAATTTACCTCCTGCCAGGACACGTTGCCCGCTTTCTGTTCCATCACCCAGAAGCCCGTGTCGCCATCCGGCGCGCGCACCCCCTCCTTCTTCAGCGAGCGGAGCATGTCTATCTCGCAGGCCAGCTCGGCGGACTTGGTCTTGATGGCCGACGTGCTTTCGATGGAGACAAAGTCAATTTCCTCGGCGAGATCAAAGTGATCAAAGCGATGGCGCAGGGCGCGCAGGTTCGTCGTCACCGGGGCGTGAGGGGTGATTTCGCGCAACACCTCCGCCTGCATCCGCACAAAAGCCACGATGGTGTCGCTGCAGAACCGCGCCCAATCCACGGCCAGCGCCGGATTGTGCTGGGCGGGTGCGCGCATTGGCATGGGAATTTCCGTCCAGTCGGCAACCGTCTGCCCCCAATGCCGCAACCCCATCTTCTCGTTCAGGTTGGCGAGGGTTTCGTATTTGAGCTGCAACCAGTTCTGCCACTCCAGCCGCGAATCTTCGTTGAAGGAGGCCTCGGTGAAATGTCCGCCGATTCCGTTGTCAATCTGCCAGGCAATCAGGCTCGGATGCGTCCCTAGCGCGCGCGCCATCTCCTCGACAATCCGCCGGGCCCGCGCCCAAAAGGCGTCACTGTTCAGGCATACCGCGTGTCGCGTGCCCGCGTGCTTGATGAGGCCGGCCTCGTCCACCGGCAGAATTTCGGGATACTTTTGGGACAACCACAACGGCGGCGCGGCCGTCGGCGTGGCCAAGACCACCTTCAATTTCGCCTGATGCAGCACCTCCATCACGCGCCGCAACCAGGCGAAGTCGAACTGGTCCTCCCGGGCTTCGCACAAACTCCAGCAAAACTCCCCGAGCCGCACGACGTTGAATCCGGCGGCGGCCATCAACTCGGCATCCGTTTGCCATTGCGCCTCGGGTTGTTCAGCGGTGCCGCCGTAGGGATGGACCCACTGTTCAGGATGATAATCAACTCCAAAATACATGGCTCGTATTGGTTGTTGTGACCCCGGGACTGCTACGGCCAGAATGTAGCCCGCCCGCCGGCATCACGGCAACGGAAATCTACGTTCACCCGGACGGCAACCGTCGCGCTTTCCAGCTCACGATTCGCGGTGCAGGAGAAAGGCCGCCAGCGCCTCCAACGCCACCGCCCGACCTCGAAACGGCCGCAACGCCGCGAACGCCCGCCCCGTCAACTGCGCGGCGATTTTGCGCGATTGCTCCAGGCCGACAATGGCCGGATACGTTGCCTTCCGGGCGCGCGTATCCTTGCCCGCCGTCTTGCCAAGCGTTTCACTCGTCTGGGTCACATCAAGAATGTCGTCAATCACTTGAAACGCCAGCCCCACGTGATACCCGAAATCGGTGAGCGCCCGGAGCTGGACGGGCGGGCAGTTCGCGCTCATGCCGCCGAGCCGCGCCGCGCAGCAAAGCAATGCCGAGGTTTTCCGTTCATGTATGTATTTCAACTGGGCCGGCGAGGTTTTCCGCCCTTCACCCTCCAAATCCGCCACCTGGCCGGCGATGAGTTGCCGCGAACCGGCAGCATACGCAATTTCCAGCATCAGATCGCGATGCGGATACCGCGGCCAGCCCCGCGCCTGCGCGGCAATCTCGAACGCCTGCGTCAGCAACGCGTCCCCCGCCAGAATGGCAATGCCCTCGCCAAAAACCTTGTGATTGGTGGGCTTGCCGCGACGGTAATCATCGTTGTCCATCGCCGGCAGATCGTCATGGACCAGCGAATAGGTATGGATGCATTCGACTGCGCAGGCCAGCGGGAGGGCCTCCGCCAGACGGCCGCCACAGGCTTGCGCCGCCGCCAATACCAGGGCCGGACGCATCCGTTTGCCGCCCGCAAAGAGCGAGTACCGCATCGCCCGGTGCAGCGTTGCCGGCCGGGTTTTTTCCGCGGGCAGAAAACCGTCCAGGGCGGTGTTGACCAGCCCCGTGCTGGAGGCCAGGAAGGCGTCCAGATCAAACCCGGTCACGGCGGGTTTTGCGTGATGTCGTTTTTTCGCGGCCATGCGGGAAGTGGTTTAGGTGAAGCGCCCCCCCAGAGCAAGTTTGAAAGACGCCTCGCGCCGCGAATTCCCGCCGCCCTCCAGCCGGACCGTGCGGTCTCCGCCCCGCTGCCGCCACTAGGAACGCGCCAGCTTGCTGATGGCGGCGTGCAACCGGCGCGTGATCGTCTGCTGTCGCTCGGGCGCCAGCACCTTTCCCCCGTCCGGCTCGCGCACGTAAAAACTGTCAATCGCCGCGCCTTTCTCGGTCAAAATCCGCGCCGTCGAAATATCCACCCGCAGTTCCGCCAGCGTTTGCGCGATGGTGTACAGCAGGCCGATGCGGTCCTCCGTTTCCACCTCGATAAACGTCCGCGTGTCGGAAATTTCGTTGTCGAAGCGGATTTGGGTCGGCAGCTGTTCTCCGGTGTAGGCCCGGTAGCCCGAATGCGCGGGTTTTGCGGCGGCAATCAAGCGCGGAAAATCCACCGCTCCGCCCGTGAGCACGCGGGTGAGCAGCTTCTCGAACTCATCGCGCTGCGCGGCCTTGGCCAGCTGGCCGGTGGCGGCGTCCGTCACAAAAAATGCGTCCAGGGCAATGCCATCCTGCCGGGTGAAAATCTGGGCGCCGAGGATCGTGAGACCCACCGCACTGAGGGAGCCGGCAATGTTCACGAACAAACCCGCGCGATCCCAGGTGCAGACCCGCGCCACGCTATAGCCCGGATCCAGGTCGTTGCGCAGGCTGATGACCGGCGCCAGGGGCCGGTCCTGTTCCGCCAGCTGGCGCTGCATGAACTCATGCGTCAGCAACAAATCGTCGTGAATTTCCCGGGCGGAATACGCGTGGAAATAACGCGCCGGCAGCGTCGCGAAATGCGCCTTCACCTCTTCCCCCGAAATCGCCGCCGGCACGAGCCGCGCAACCTCGGCCATCAGCAGATCGCGCTGCTTCCTGCCCGCCGCCACAAACTCCGTCCCGCCGGTCACCAGCGGCAGCGCCCGCGCATGCAATTGCCAGAGCAGTTGCTCCTTGAACCCGTTCCACAACTGGTCGCTTGTCGCCATCGCGTCGGCAAAAGTCAGCAATGTCAACAACGACAGGGTTTCGGGCGTTTCCACCGCCCGGGCAAATTTGCGCATCACCGCCGGATCATCCATGTCGTGGCGCTGCGAAACGATGGCCATGAGCAGGTGATGCTCGATCAGCGCCCCCAGCGTGTGCCGGTCCGCCACGTCCAGCCCGAGGCGTTTGCCGACGCGCGCCGCCAGCTCCGCCCCCACCCGCGCGTGCGCGCCGCGTCCGCGCGCCTTTCCGGTGTCGTGCAGCAGCAACGCCAGATACAGCAGTGCGGGTCGCTCGAGTTGCTGGAAGGTCGCCGCATACGCCAGGTACGGCGCGGCTTTCGCCTCCCAAAACCGATCGGCCTGCTCCAGACAGACCAGGGTATGTTCGTCCGCGGCGTACTGGTGATAGAATTCGTGCTGCACCAGGCAGGTCAACCTGCCGAACTCGGGCACATATTTGCCCAGCAAATCCACCTCGTGCATCGCGCGCAAAATGGGCGCGACCGTGCCGCGCTGGTTGAGAATGGTCAGGAACGTCTCCGCCACCCGCGGGTCCTTGAGAAAATCCCGGTTCACCAGGGCGGTCTGGCTGCGGATCAATTGCGCCAGATCCGGGTGCAGGCGCAGCCCCCGTTGTTGCGCGTAACGAAACACCCGCATCAGCCGGCGCGGGTGATCGCGGAAAATGCGCGGGTGCGCCGCGTGAATCTCGCCGTTGAGGAACCGAAATCCATCCACCGGTTCGGCCGCCGCCGGCCGGGGCAGCCAGCGCCGCAACGACAAGCGGGCGGCGGGCGGGGGCAGGAACGCCAGCCGCTGTTCCAACGTGCGCGTGATGAGGAAGATGTTGCGCGTATGCGAATAAACATCCCGCATGAACCGCTCGATGCGCCGGCTGGGCGAACGTTCCGCATACCCCAGCGCCAGCGCCACGGCGGGCTGGAGATTCTTCGTCAGTTCGTCCGTCGCCCGATTCGCCAGGTAATGCAATTGCGTCCGCACCCGCAGCAGAAAATCATACGCCGTTTCCAGCTGCCTGCGCTCGCGCGGCATGACCAGCCCGTGCGCCTGCAGGTCCGCCAGCGAGCGCGTGCGATACTTGAAATAGGCCATCCAGATCAGGTTCTGATAATCGCGCAGTCCGCCGCAGCCGTTCTTGAGGTTCGGTTCCTGCATGAACGGCGAATTGCCGTACTTGGCGCGACGTTCCGCCTGATCCGCCAGACGCGCGGCGATGTACTGGTTCTCGTAACCCTGGACGCACTTCGCCAGCACCGTCTGCTGGAATTTTGCAAACAGCTTTTCGTCCCCGCTGATCAGGCGCGCCTCAATGAGGGAGGTGCGGGTCTCAATGCGGCGGTGGTCGCCCGGATCATTCGTGGCGGCGACGCATTCGCGGATGGTCCGCACCGCGTGCCCCGGCTTCAACCCGAGATCAAACAACGTCAACCACACCCCGTTCAACAGCCGCTCCAGCACCGGGGCCGGTTGCGATTGCGCCCGCACCAGGCCGGCGTGCAGAAACAACAAATCAACGTCGCTCCACGGATTGAGTTCACCCCGCCCGTAGCCCCCCAGCGCAACCAACGCCAGCGGCGGCCGCGCGGCTCGCTGCGCCTCCGGCAGCGCGTTCCACGTCGCGTCCCACAGCGCACGAACCACGCAATCCAATGTCGCCGCGCGCGCCTGACAAACCGCCAGACCGCTCTGCCCGTTTTGGTGTGCAAGTTTGAGGCGGTGCGCCGCACGTTTGAGAAACGCGCGGAAGCGCGGCAATTCCTGCGCCACCTCCCGCCCCGCCGGCAATCCCAGCCGTTCGCGGGCTTCCCCTTCGATTTTTTCCAGCAAGTCCTGCACGCGCCGCCCAGCTTGTCGGGCGGCCGGACCGGATGCAAGCGAACCGTTAGGAGATCCGGGGCAGCCCTGAGACCGCTGCGGGCGGACAGTCCTCCTTTCGGAGGAGTCCCCTTCTGAGGCTGACAAATTCCCGGCGTCCCCCTACCCTCCCCGCCCGTGCGGCCGCGCCGTCTCAAATCCGGTTATTTTGTCCTCGAAGCCATCAACAGCTACGCGAGCGTTTTCTTCCTCTTCTACCTGTTCTTTCTGACCAGTGAAAAGTTCGGTTTCACCATGCGCGGCAACCTGCTGCTCATGGCGGTGCATGGATTTTGTTACGCGCTCGGCTCCTGGCAGGGTGGCCGCCTGGCGCAGCGCTGCGGTTACTTCACCGCGCTGAAACTGGGATACGGCGGCATGATGCTTGGACTGGCCGTCGGCCTGCTGGGGTCCGGACTTGTGGCCGTGGTGCTGTCCCTGATCCTGTGGACTCTCCCGCTGTGCTGTACCTGGCCCGCCCTCGAAGCACTCGTGACCGAAGGCGAGAATCGCCGCGGCATCGCGCGCATGACCGGCGCATACAGCGTCGTCTGGTCCACGGGCAGTGCGGTCGCCTTGTTCAGCGGTGGCTGGCTCTGGGATCAGTTCGGTGCAACCGGGCTCTACGGCATCAACCTGGCGCTCCTCTTCGGCCAGCTGCTCCTCACGCTGTGGCTGGAACGCCAGGCCCGCGCCGCCGGCACCCCCCGCCCGCCCGCGGCGGCCGCAAGTGCCCCAGTCGTCGGGCCGCCCGCCCACCCCACGCTCTCCCAACGCCGGTTCCTGCTGATGGCCTGGTGGGCCAACCCGTTTTCCTACGTCGCCATCAACACGGTGGGCGCCGTCATCCCGCAGATTGCCGAAAAATTCCACCTCTCCCCCACGCAATCCGGGGTGTTCTGCTCCCTGTGGTTTTTCACGCGCGCGGCCGCCTTCGCCGGTCTCTGGTACTGGCCGGGTTGGCACTACCGTTTCCGCTGGTTGCTCGCCGCGTACTTGGGGTTGAGCATCGGTTTCGCCGCCCTGATGTTGTCTCCGCTGCTCTGGCTGGTCGTGCTGGCTCAGATTCTCTTCGGTTGCTCGATTGGCCTGGTCTATTATTCGTCGCTGTTTTACTCGATGGATGCCGGCGAGGCGAAGGGCGAACACGGCGGCCTGCACGAAGCCGCCATCGGCCTGGGCATTGGCGTGGGCCCGGCAGTCGGCGCCGCGGCTCTAACGCTCACGACGCAAGCGGCCAACGCCGGCACTTGGGCCGTGAGCGGCTTGTTGACGGCCGGACTCGCGGGCCTGCTGTGGTGGCGGCGGAATTCAACGGGACGCGGGTAGCCCGGCCGCTCCCGGCCCGCGCCCGGTGGTCTGGAAGAAACTTCCCCCGCCGGATGCGTCCGCCCGGCGACCGGCAGGACGAAATCCTTGAGTTGCTTGAGAAGGCTCAGAGGCATCGGGCTGGGCCGGCTTTGCAAAAAACGGAAAAGGGTGCGTTGCACAGGATCCGGCAGTCCAACGGCCGTTGGCAAAGGGAACCTCCGCAAGTTCACAAGTTCACAAGTGGAACTTGAAATCACCGGCCAATCCGGCCATTCTCCCGCCAGTTTTGTAGCGACGACAACCAATCAACGGCGCAAACCAGACTTCACCATGTCATTACTTGCAGGAAAAACCGGAATCGTATTTGGAGTGGCCAACAAACGCTCCATTGCCTGGGCCATTGCCCAGGCCTGGCACCAGGCCGGCGCCAAACTCGCCTTCACCTATCAGGGCGAACGCCTCAAGGAAAACGTCGAGGAACTCGTCAGCGCCTTCGGCGCGGACACCCTGCTGCTGCCCTGCGACGTCACCCGGGACGAGGACATCCGCCGCGTCTTCGCCGCGGCGGGCGATAAATTCGGCACGCTGCATCTGCTGCTGCATTCCGTCGCCTTCGCCCCGCGTGAGGCCCTGGAAGGTTCCTTCCTCAACACCAGTCGCGACGCCTTCAAAACGGCACATGATGTCAGCGCATACTCGCTCGTGGCACTGGCCCGGGAAGCTGCGCCTTTGATGACCGCCGGCGGCAGCATGCTCGCCATGAGCTATTACGGCGCGGAAAAGGTGGTGCCCCATTACAACGTGATGGGCGTGGCCAAGGCATCCTTGGAAGCCAGCACCCGCTATCTTGCCTACGACCTCGGCCCCAAAAAAATCCGCGTCAACTGCATCAGCGCCGGACCGGTCAACACCCTGGCCGCGCGCGGCATTTCGGGATTCAATGCCATGCTCAAACATTACGAAACCCACGCCCCGCTGCAGCGCTCCTGCACCACGGACGAACTGGGCGCCACCGGCACGTTCCTCGCCAGCGACGGGGCCGCCGCCATCACCGGGCAGGTCCTCTACGTGGACGGCGGCTATCAAATCATGGGCATGTAAGGCAAGGCGCGGGGGCGGGCGGGAAATTCGCTTGCTCCGGAACGGCCGGTTGCGCATCGTATCGGCACGCGTAGCCCGCGTGGCGGAATTGGCAGACGCGCTAGATTCAGGTTCTAGTGAGTAACATCGTACAGGTTCAAGTCCTGTCGCGGGCACCATCCTCGGTTTCGACCTCCCGCACCTTCGCCGGCACGATCCCGCAGGGGACAGAACACGCCCGCCCACCTCAGACCTCGGGACGCCATGGAAATGGTAAACCGCCGGCAAACGCGCCTTCCTCAGCTCCGGTCACGCCCAACACGACACGTTCCTGATCTTCGCGCGTCCGGGAACGAAAGCCTCCTGGCGTCATCGGACGCTTGGCGTCTTTGGTTTCCTTTGCGGCTGGACTTCTCAGCTTTCGCGCACCGGGCCACGCGCCGGGCGGTTCATCCACCGGTCTGATCCGCCTCGATTTACGGCCACAACGGCAAGCGTGCCGGCTTCGGCGGATGACCCCGCATGTCAGGCAGGCAACCTGCTGTATTGAGGTGCATGAAGAGATGTATCTGGCTGGCTCTGGCGCTCGGCCTGGCCGGCGGTTGCGGCGATTCCCGCGGCAAAGGACCAGCCCTGCAAACAGCGTTGACGGAAACCCAGGCCCGGCTCCACGCCGCCACCGCCGAAGTGGCCGCGCTGCAAAATCAACTCGCCGCCGCCCGGGCGGAAATTAACGCGCTCCGTCCGCTGGCGGCCAAGGCGCGCACATTGCCGATCCGCATCCAACGCCGCCAACCGGCCGGCGGCACCAACGCGGTCTATCAACTCCAAAACCTCTCGGATCAAACCCTGGCGGTAAGAATCCGGCTGCACAACACCCTGGGCAATTACAGCAAAAGCCTGACCTGCGCACTGCCCGCCATGCGCGCCGCGCCGCCGTTCGAGATTGGCGCGACCAACGACTGGCCCACCGCCACCGGCGACGTGCTGGAGATGACTTCACAGGGGTACGACGCACTCACCATCACCTTCTGAACGCGCCGCGCCACGTCCCGGAAAATCCCCGTGCCAAACACGTCCGGATCAGCTATACCACTGCGCGCTGCGCATCCGTAGCTCAATTGGATAGAGCTTCTGACTTCGGATCAGAAGGTTGCAGGTTCAAGTCCTGCCGGATGCGCCAACTCTCGACACCCTGAATTCAAGCAGTTCCGCGTCCGACGGCGAAGGCGGCAAACCCGCATCCCGACGGGTCCCGCCAATGCCGACCCGTGTGAAACCAGCCCGCAGGCCGGTCGCGATGTCGTGGCGATGAAGCCGCTTCAGAAAATCCACCGGGCGGCCGCCGGCGCCGGAGACAGACTTCCGCCCCAGACCGGCGGTGCGTACGCGGGTCACCCGTCCGGTTCCGCCCTGGGCACGCGTTCACGGCGTGACCAGACGATAGAACCGGCCTGGATAATTTGTTGCCACAGGGTCGGTGAAGGTGGCCGGATTTGCCGGCGGCGTACTGGTTTGAATGCCAGTCCAGGTGTTCAAGTTGGTCGAGGCGAGCAGGCGGTAGGTGATTCCCGGAATGACATTCGTCACGGGCAGTTGGAGCACGTTGGCCAGGAAGAAGGGCGTCAGGAATTGCGGTACGCTGGCGCAATCGGTGCGGTCGAGCAAAGCCACCTGTCCCGCAGGCATGGCGGCGGCATAGAGCCGGATGCGCGCGACGGCGCCGGCACTTTCTTCCGTGCTGCCATTGTCCTTGAAGAACCGCAAGTCGTTGGCGCTGCTGATCACGCCATTGTTGGCGGTATCCACAAAACTGAACTGCTGCGCGCCATTGACGTATCCAACGACATTCGTGCCATCACGAGTCAGCACCACCTGGACGTAGGTGCCCGCCGGGATGGCCGGTGACGGGGCCTCGATGCTGCCGTAGAAGTTCAGCCGTCCGTCGCGCACGTAAAGCCCACTTTCCACCGTCGCCGCCTTAAAATCAATCAGGCGGCGGTAGCCGTTGGTCTGATCCAGGCGGAAGAGCATGACGATGGTGTAAATGTTTGTCGGGATCACACCAGCGGTTGGTTGCAGGTGCAGCCCGTTGTGCAGCGGGAACTGGCGCACGAAGCGCGAACAGCCATCCACGGTATCGGTCACGTAGGCATTGCCGACGCCGATGTCCTGCAAGGCGGGTGGTGAACCGACCGAACTGTTGAGGCTCATCTGGAACTGGTAATCGGCCCCGCTGTTGTTCGTGATGCCAAAGATTGCCGTGACCACCTTGTGAGCATCCATCAGCAGATTGAACGGACTGGCATTGCCGGACGCGTCACCGCTCCAACTGATGAAGCTGTATCCCGGGTCCGGCGTGGCCGTGAGTTGAACAACCGTATTCGGCGCATACCAGACTTTGGGCGGGGTCAGCGTGGCATTGCCCGCGGGGTTGCGCGTCACCATGCCGTTGCTGTAGTTGACCAGCAGGCGCGGGTTGAAGCTGGCGTTGTTCGTGGGAATCGTGCCTTCCGAATACTCCTCCGCGTTGTTGACGCCGTCACTGTCGGGATCGCCGTTGCCGTTGTAGGAATAGATGCTGGGCCAGTACGTGAGCTCCCAGGAATCCGGCAACCCGTCGCCATCGAAATCGTCCGTCGCGGAATTGCGGCCGTTCATATGGAACACGAAGTCTTGCGGCGAGGCGGTGCGGTTGGTCACGAGCAGGAAATACATGTAACCCGGACGCCAGGGCCACGCGACATTGTAGAGCTGTTGATTGAGTGTGGAATTGGCTGCGCCACCGGAATTCCAGTGATAGTCACTGGGGGGGCGGGGTGGGGCGCCTTGCTCCAGATAAAGCGTGACGGTATTCGAATGGGTGGAGGTGTGAATCCAGCGACGGGCGTCGGCGGGAACATCCACCCGATATTTCAACACTCCGTTGGGGGGGATTACATTCGTGACGCCCCCGCCATAGAACGCAACGACGTTGGTGTAGTCAATCGTGCCGGCATTGGTGGTGCTGCTGACGCTGAACGTCGCATCATTCACGGCGCGGAAGCCGAGATAGTAGTAGCTGCCGGGGCGCAGCGGTGGACAGGCCAGGTTGGTGGTGCCCGGTGAATCCACAACCGGATAGGGGCCGTGGTTCTTGTTGTCGGGCGACCAATGACGGTAATCGGTGACGGTGGCGCCCTGGCCAGGCGGGGTGATGTCGCGCACGTACATGAGCACGTCGCCCAGGGTTTGGGAGAAGGTGACGTTCCAGCCGGTGAACGCGTTGGTGGGAACGAATACGCGATAGTAACGCCAGTCACCGGCGGCGAGGGTCTGATTGAGGAGTGACACGCCGTCATAAGTGAGATTCGCAATGATGCCCAGCGAGGTTTGCAGCCGGTAGCGCACATTGGAAGCGCCGCCCGCCTGCACCGCCACATACCAGATGCCGGGTGTCAGTTGCAGTTCATCGCGCCCGTCCACCGGCACCCAGTTGCCATATTCACTCCCGACGTTTGCGGTCAGTTCGCGTTCGTAGAGGACGCCGCTGTAATAATAGTCCCCGTTGCCGTAGTGACTGAGCGTCGGCGCGCCGCCCACGCGGAGGTAAAGGTTCGGGTTGCCGCTGATGGCATCAAGGCGGGTGCGGAGAACGCCGACATTGTTCGGGGGCACAACGATTGCGTAGTAATGGAAGCGGCCTTGTGCGAGGTCCACGCCCTGGTCACCGGGCAGCGGCAGTCCGTTGGTGCCGATGCCGGTGTCCCCAAAGAGCGGCCCGCCTGCAGGCAAACCGGGCGTGGTCACGCTGCCGCCGATGGCGGGCATGTTCCAGGCCGGGCGCTCAAGCACCAGTGCGCTGCTGGTCAGTCTGAATTGCGATGTGCCCTGGCCTTGCACGTCCACATACCAGATGCCCGGAGTGAGGTACGGCGGCACGACGGCCATCTGCTCGAAGTTCCACGGCGAGTTGCCGATGTTATAGCCATCATCCGGAACGGTGTCCTTCCGGACGCGCAGCCGGGGATTGCCCTGTGTGTGTTCGAGGGTCAGTTTCCAGCCCAACACGGGTTGGCCGTTGAACGTGGCGGGAACGGTCACGCGGAAATAAGCGTGCTGCAAGTCGGCCAGCGCCCCCGTGGCCACATTGGTCAGCGCCGGAGTGCTCAGGGTGCGATCAAAGGCCAGGTCCTGCGGGTCAAGCTGGCGGATCACCAAGGTCTGGGAAACATCGGTGGTGGGATCGGCCTGGAGGTTCAGCGAATAGGCGCCGGCGGAGACGTTTGGCAACGTGATGATGCGGTCATGCGACCAGGTGGGGCTTTCACCATTGTTATAACCGTAGCTGTAATAACCATAGGGTGGATTGGTATTTCGGTTCAGCCGCATGTAGGAATTGCCGATCTTGTTGTCCAGTCTGACCTCCAGCGCCGGCGAATTGGTGACGGCGAATTGATAAACGGCGATTTCTCCGGCTTGAAGCGCATTGCTGCGCACCATTGGCACTGGATTCACATTCCCAAGATTCGTATAGGTCAACTGCCCGTAACCGGTGAGCGTGAAGTTGCAGGAGTTTGAACCATAATAGCCGGAACGGGGATTCATGCCTTCGCTGACCACGGCGACGTAGTAAGTGCCGCTGGGAATCACCGATTGGCCGGCGTCCGGCAGCAACAGATATTGTTCATTGCCCGATTTCTGGAGTGTGCGTCCGCCACTGACCGTCGTTGGCGAACTGCCCCCGGCACTCACACTGGGCAGATAATCCTTTTGCAACAGGAGCATGGCCTCGCCGCTGGTCGGCGTAAGCCGGAGTTTCCAGTTCCGTTGGTTGGGCGGCACAGTGACTTTGTAGAAAGCCGCCTCGCGCGCCGGCAAACCGTTGGTGGAGACGGCGCCCGCGAAGGGCAGATCCTGGACGGGAATGGCGAAATTGGTCCCAATGCCCCGACTCACCAGTGTGTACGTCATTGGCGCGGTGTTCCCGGAATTGATCACTCCCACGAGATAATTTCCCGGTGACAACGGATTGCCCATGCCCATTTGAAGGGTTTTACCATAAACATTGCTCCCCTTCGCATCGTTATAATAGCCGGTCCAGTCGGCGCTCGCCGCCCACTGGTAGGCGGAAGGCCAGGTGGTGGATAGATAGGAATACCAATAACCGCCGGTGTCGGTGTGGGTGGACAAACCATCTGGAAGCGTGTCCCGGCGGACGACCAATTGCGGGTTGCCGCTGGTCACATTGGTCAAGCGAAGGTCCCAACCAAGGGCATTCGGAGGCACCGTGATGGTGAAATACTGCCAGGTGCCGGCGGGTTGATTGGTAATGCGATTGGTGCCGCCATCAAATGCCACCGGAATCAAACCCAGCGCGTGGAGCCGGATCGTGTAGCTGGCATTGGAATAACCGGCGTTGAAATAACGCGCCTGCACGCACAGCGTGTAATTGGTCGGTGTCGGGCTGGTAAGGTTGATCAGTGAATCATGCCCCCACGTATAGCCATGCCCATCGCTGAAACTGTAACTGTCCGTGGGGCGCGGCAAATCGCCGTCCGCCCGCAAAGTCATATAAGGATTGGCCACCCGGTTTTCAAGGTGCACTTCCAGACTGAGCGTTCCCGGCGGAACGGAGAACTGGTAGAACTTGAAGTCCGCCCCCTCCACTGCATCGTTGTAAATGATATCCGTCACTCCCGAGGGATCCACCGGGCCAAGCTGATTGGTGGCGGCCGGACCATAACTGTACAGGGTGTAACTGGTCGAATTGGTGCCGGTATGACTGTTATTAAGGGGATTGCTGCCTTCGCTGACCACCGCGATGTAATAGGTGCCGTTGGTGAGCGTGGCTTCCAGCGGCGAACTGCGCGGCAACTGGGTGAAAAGTTCGACCCCGCCTTTTTGGATGGCACGGCCACCCGCCACCTGGACGGGGGACGCCCCGCCACCGACCACGTTGGGGAGATAATCCTTCTGAATCAGCATCATGGCCTCGCTGTTGGTGGGCTCCAATCGCAACTTCCAGGAAGCCGCTCCGGCCGGCACTTGCACCTTGTAATAGACCGCTTCGCGCGGCGGGATATTGGTGCCGCTGACCGAGCCGATGAACGGCATGTCGAAAATGGGAATGGATTGATTCGTCCCGATGCCGCGGCTGACCAGCGTGTAATTCATGTGGCCAACCGTGGTCGGGGTGGCCGAGAAAACCCCGGCATAGTAATGACCGGGCTCAAGGGGATTGCCCATTCCCATTTGCAGAATGTGACCGTATCGGTTCGTGCCATTGGCGTCAGAGGTGCGGCCGGACCAATCGTAGGCTGCGGCCCATTGATTGCTGCTGGGCCAGGTGGTGGACAGGTAAGAATACCAATAGCCGCCATTGTAATAGCGCGTGGACAAGTCCTGCGGGGCCAAGTCGCGGCAGACCACCAGGCGGGGATCGCCCGTGGTATTCGTCAAACGCAGGTCCCAACCGAAGGCGTTTGGTGGGACTGTGAATTCAAAGTAGCGCCACACGCCGTTGGAGTGGAACGTCTGGGTGGTGACGCCACCATCGAAAGCCACCGGGCTGGCGGTCAGTGCATGAACGACCACTGTGTACGCGGCGTTCGAGTAGCCGTTGCTGAAATAATCCGCCTGCACTGACAGCGTGTACGTTCCCGCCTTGGGGGTCGCGATGTTGATCATGGCGTTATTTTGCCAGGTATAGCCGAGGCCGGCATCGCGACCGTAGCTGGCGGCGCTGGCCACCAGCAATCCATCCGCCCGCAAAGCCATGTGCGGGTTGGCAACGCGATTGTCGAGTCGTACTTCCATGGCCAGTACCCCGGGCGAAACCGTGAACTGATAGTGCTTCACCTCGCCGCCCTGCAACGTGTCCGCCATGGACAGGTCTGGTCCCACCGGCGTCAGGTTGCCGATCTGATTTGTTGACTGGGCACCAACGCTGGTCAGCACATAGCCGCAGCCGCCCGTCCCGATGGTGCTGCCTGATGGGCCGACACCCTCGCTGATTACGGCGAGGTAATAGGTTCCCGGAGGAATGTTGGTTTGCGCGGAACTGTCCGGGAGCAGCAAATAATGTTCATCTCCCGCCTTTTGCATCTTGCGCCCCCCGCCGAGCGAAGTGGACGTGCCACTGCCGCCGACCACATTGGGCAGACAATCCTTCTGGACCAGCAGCATCGCTTCGCCATTGGTCACGGCGAGTCGCACTTTCCAACTGGGAGTGTTGCTGGGGATTTGCACGCGATAATAGGCCGCCTCGCGCGCGGGCAGATGATTGGACCACGCCACACCGCCCGTAAACGGCAGGTCCGTCACGGGGATGGAAAGGTTCGTTCCGATGCCACGACTGACCAAAGTGTAACCCAGGGGCGATGTGCCGCTGCCGGCGTTCACGCCGACGTAGTAGGTGCCGGGCTCAAGTGGATTGCCCATGCCCATCGCCAGCAATTTACCGTAATTGTAAAAACCGCCCGGGTTGTAGGAATACCCCGTCCAGTCAGAGTCGGCGCCCCAACTGTTGCCGCTCGGCCAGGTGGTGTCCGCGTACGCATACCAGTAACCGCCGTTGTAATAATGCGTGTTGAGGTCGTACGGCAGGCGATCGCGGCAAATCACCAGGCGCGGATCACCACTGGTCACGTTCGTCATCCGCAAATCCCAGCCGAGGGCATTGGTCGGCGGCACATTGAAGACAAAATACTGCCATTTGCCGTTCGGCTGGTCCGCAATGGCCTGTGTCGAGCCAACACCATCAAAGCTCAAAGGAGTCGCCGTCAATTCCGCGCCGCTCAGGACGAAGCTCCCCAGCGCGTTGGTGGGTTGATAGACGCCGATATACCAGATGTCGGTCTGATGTCCGGGCCGTTGCAGAAATCCGCGTGTATCGGAATAGTCCAGGTAGGATCGGGGATTACTGCCGCTACAATTGGCCGTGCAATTGCGGTAGTTCCACCGGCTGGGAACCGCATTACGGCGCAGGGCAATCTCCGTGCCCGGAAGCTGATTGGTGAGTTCCAGATCCCAGCCGTAGGTGCCCAGTTGCTCCGCCGTGTCCACCACGCGATAAAACCGCCAGCCGGCCCGCGCCGGGGCGTCATTGGTGATCTGAAACACATAATGCACATCCGTGATCACCGGCTGGCCATTGGTGAGCGAACAACTGAACGGCGGCGTGCCGTAAACGGTGACGTAAAAAGTGCCATCGCTCAAGATCGGCGGCACCATCGTAACGCTGTCGCCGACGGAACCGCTGATTTCCGAAAACGCATCGTTGGTGTATTCGTTGGGAACGTTGTTCTGGCGGACGGCGATGTTCGGATCGCCGCTGACCGGCGCAAGGTTGACTTGCCAGGCAATCTGTTGCACCGGCACCTGCACACGGAAGGTTGCGTAGCCGTAGGTGGACGCCGTGACGTTGGTGCTGGCGTTGAAGGCCAGATCGGCAACCGGCTGCTGCCGTGAATCCAGCGTGATGCTCTGGCCCGGATTGCCGATCACCCCGACGAGGTACTGGTTGCCGACGTTGATATAGTTGGGCACGAGCAGGAGTTGTCCGGTGCCACTCCAATCATAGTAACCACCGCCGGCGTAACCCTGGAGCACCGGCACCCGGGTATCGTCCACGAGAATGGTGTTATTGCCCCCGTTCAACCCCAGCCGCCAGGCGAGCGTACCAGCGGAGATGGTCGTCTTGAAAAAGCGCATGCCTTCCGGGCCGATGATGCCGTTGGTTCCACTGCTGGCATCAGCCGCCAGGGGGGGCAACTGTTCCACGTAGGGTTCGCCGGTCATCAAGGTCCATTGCGATCCGGGAGTGGCATGCACCGTCAGATACCAGTCCTGCCCGGGCGACCATTGGGCGACTTGCGCCAAAACAAAACCGTCCGAACCGGCCCGCGTGGAAGCATGGCTGTAGCTGTTGGTTTGTGCAGGCGAACCCAGCCGCAGGTAGAGATTGGCTTCTCCGGAAGTGACTCGCAACGCCGTGCGCCACGCCCCGTTCGCCGTATTCTGGGTGGTGATCTTGAAATAATAATCGCCCCCCGACGCACTGGTGTTGGTGTAAACCTGCGTGCCCCGGTCAGCCACGCCCGGATCCCACGTGAGCGTGTTCAGCCAGCCAATCTCGGTCGTCAAGGTGTACGTCGAATTAGTGGCGTTCCCCGCCGGGAGATAGACCCCAATGAAATAGGTACTGTTGGTCGCTTCCGTGTTGTCGAGGACAACCGTATCCACCGGCTGCCCCGAACTGGCTTTCAAATAAGCACCTGTCGTCGGCGGGGCGCCGCGGCGCACGTAGAGGTCGGCATTTGCATTCGTTGTGCTCAACACCAGGCGCCAGCCGGGAAGGTTGGTCGGTGCTTCCACCTGAAAATAATGAAATGCTCCCGCCCCCGCCACGTTGGTGATCACCCCCGTGGTCGTGAAGGACAGGGGTTTCCAGACAGGATGCCCCGGTTGGCGCAAATCAGTGCGATTGGTGGTCAGGTTGACTGTGAAGGAATGCGTGGTCGAAGTCGCCGGCGTCAGCACCCGCAAACCATAGTTGGTGGCTACGAACTCGGGCGCTTGAAGATTGATCTGGTTGGTGACCCCGTTGATCCGCGCACTGAAGTCAAAGTCTGTATCGGTCGGTGCGCGTCCTTTGGCCAGCAACAGGTAGGAATAGGCCGCACTGCTGTTACTGATGACCAACGAAAGGTTGGTGACGGATGCACCCAGCGTAAAACTGTAATTGGCCCCGGTTCCGGGCGCATTGGTGCCCATGAAAGTTTGGGCTTTGAGAATGGAAGTGGTTGCGAGAAAGCACACCAGCGAAAGCACCCGCCAGTCGTTCGTTTTCATAGTGTTCTTCGGACGGGCTGACTGTTGCGCCGGGCTTCATTGAATTCAAGTAAAAAGCAGAAGGAAAACAAGCCTGGGTTTCCCCGCCAGTCCCGGATCCGGATCAGCCCAATGCAGACAGCGCGGGCGGGTTGGAGTGGTGCGGAACGAAGGTCAAGCGTAATGGCCGGGATGAGGGCGTGGCCGCCGCTGCACAGGCCTGAGATTCAGGAGGTTGCGCCGAAGATTCAGTTCAGATTTGTCGCCTTCCAACGTCGGTTGGCGGCCGGCGGCCCGCCAATCAGGGAAGACTCGTCCAAGCGTTCGATCCGGGGAACATGCGGCCACGCCTTTCATTGAGCGATCTGCGCAACTTGTTCCGGCTTCGCAAAATCGCCGCCGAGGGCGAGGTGCAGGTTCACCCGCTGCACCAGCCGCGCGTCGCGCAGGGTCAGCAGATTGGCTTTCGCCTGCAATTCCTGGCGCTGGATGATCAACACGTCGGTCAGGCTGATGCTGCCGGCTTTGTAGCGGGTTTCGGCGATCTGCCGGGTTTTTTCGTATTGCTGTACCGCTTCCCGAAGTTGTTCTTCCTGCTTGGCCAGCGACGATTCGCTGACGAGCAGGTTTTCCACCTCTTGAAACGCCGTCACGGGAGGTCGCGGGCGTTGGCGGCGAACCAGTCGAGCAGCAATGCGACGAGTTTTGGATTCTTGCTATTTGCGTTCAGAAATGGCGAACCACGAAATACACGAAAAGGGAATGGAGAAATTCTTTCTCGTCCCGACAGGAGCGGCTCATTTCAGCAGTTCAGTGATGTCGCGATAGCCGCTCAAGATGCGAACCACTTCCAGCGGGCGCGTCGTGGGGTCGTAAATAATCAGGTAGGAGTAGACGCACCAGAATCGAACTGGCTTGGATGTGAGATCGCTCCGCCAATGACCGAGTTCGGGTTGTTTGGACAGCATCAAGACGACTTCCTTGATCTCCTGCTCGACGCGATCCGCCGCGTCAAGGTTGTCCCGCGCGATGTATTCCCAAATCTCCAGCAGATCGAGCCGAGCCGCTGGCGAATAGAAGAATTCAGCCATTTTGCTCCGCGCGGCGTTGACGGCTGCGTTCACGAATTTCCGCGTGAACCTGCTCGCCGGGAATCTTCTCGCCCCGCCGCAATTGTGTCAGTCCCACTTCGATTTCCGCATCCAGCTTCTGGCGCAGTGCTTCCCGGCTCTCGCGTTGTTCCAGCCATTCCAGCAGGGCCTCCGCCTGGGTTTCATTCAAGCGTTTGACCTTCTCGACGGCAAATTCGATGCGGCTCATGCGGCACAAGCTACCGCGATTTAAGCAGAACAACAAGTGCCAAGCGAGACAGTGCAACAGCAGGCGAATTTGTTGGTTTCGCGTTCAAAAATGGTGAACCACGAAATACACGAAGCACATGAAAAGTGAACGGAGAAATTTTGACTTCAGGCAAAACTCACAGTTGGGTAATATTCGGTTAGGTCGAATTATGAAAGGTAACCCCTTTGCGCTCGCTTTGTTTGCTCTTACGTTTGCCGTCGCGACGACACGCGCTCAAGATTTTTGGACCAACCGCTTTGACGGATTGGGGAACAACACAGACCAAGCTTGGGCTATTGCTGTGGATGGAAATGGTAACGCATTTGTGACAGGAAGTTCAGACCGGAATGCCACTGGTTACAGCGGTTATGATTATGCGACGATCAAGTATTCCTCCGATGGGTTGTCGTTGTGGACGAATTACTATAACGGAGTTGGGGATGGTGAAGATGAACCCCGGGCCATCGCAGCAGACCACAACGGGGATGTTTTTGTGACCGGACAAGCGTTTGGTGATGGCAGCTCTGTTGATTACGCGACGATCAAGTATTCCAATAATGGAACGCCGGTGTGGACAAATTGCTACAACGGGATTGGGTCTGGTTATGATCAGGCCAACGCCATAGCGGTGGATGTCCTCGGCAGCGTGTATGTGACAGGCTATTCGCAGGGCAGCGGAAGTGATGGCGAATGCGTAACGATCAAGTACTCAAGCCTCGGTATGCCGCTATGGACAAATCGGTACGGCGCAGGGTACGGTAATGATGTTGGCCGAGCCATTGCGGTGAACAGCAGCAATGATGTGTTTGTGGCAGGGTTTTCAGTTGGTGATGGCAGTGGTTGGGATTATGTGACGATCAAATACACCAGTGACGGTGTTCCGTTGTGGACGAATCGCTACAACGGGCCAGCAAATAGCGACGACTACGCCTCTGCCATGGCAGTGGATGTTGGCGGTAACGTAATTGTGACAGGGTTTTCATACAACGGTCTTTCGTATGACTATGCCACGATTAAGTATTCGAGTGGTGGTTTGCCCTTGTGGACGAACTGTTACAACGGCCCGGGGAACGGCACTGATTTGGCCCGCGCTATTGTGGTGGACGGTGGTGGCAACGCGTTTGTTGCCGGATCTTCTAGTGCCAATGGCTATCCAGGTTACTTAACGATCAAGTACTCAAACGATGGGGTGCCGCTGTGGACGAACCGATACGATATCTCAGGGACTGGCGCTGGCGAAGCACGCGCGATTGCGGTGGATGGCAGCGGCAATGTGATTGTTACAGGAGGGGCCGCTGGTTATGCGACGATTAAGTATTCCAATAGTGGAGTGCCATTGTGGACGAACCGGTGTAATGGTCCGGGGAATGGTCTGGGCGAGGCTCGTGTCGTCGCGTTGAGTGGTAACGGTGATGTTTTCGTGACGGGCTATTTGACAGGATACGGCAGTGATTATGATTACGTGACAATCAAATATGCTGCGGTGCCGCTTCCGCAAATTGCCGTCTTGGAAAATCCGCGCGCAAGCGCTGGAGAATTTTCTTTCGATCTTGTCGCCGAACGCGGCGGGCAATTTGCCATCCAAGTTTCCACCAACCTTATGAATTGGGACGCGGTTCGCCAAGTAACCATTCCCGCCAGCGGCAGTACGAACATTGTGGAAACGCTGTCGTCCGAAGTCGGTCAAACCTATTACCGCGCCCTGCGGCAATAATTCCATCAAGCTTCGAGTTGTATATTTTCAATGCCAAGACGCAAAGGCGCAAAGATTTTTTCCGTTTCCATTGCGTCTCCGCGTCTTTGCGCCTTGGCGTTTGATTCGGAATATGTCGCTCCTGACGGAGCTAAGGAGGTTGGGGGAATTCTGGTTCTACAAAGATGCCCGTCTACAGCGCTTTGGTAGTGAGGGAAATCTTTTGTGTCTTTTGCGCTGCTTTGCGGCTATTAAATCGGCGGCGTGAAACCATTGACGAGTTACGCTTGCAAGCTGACGGAGGAACAGGCGGCGGCGTTGAAGGCGTGTCTGGACGCGCGGCATTTCACGCCGCGCGAGGTGCCGTACGCGCGGTTTGCGGGCGAGAAGGAAAAAATCAACGTGGTGTTTTACGAGAGCGGCAAGCTCGTGGTGCAAGGGAAGGGGACGCAGGAGTTCATCGAGTTCGTGTTGGAGCCGGAGGTGTTGCAGCAGGCGCGGCTGGGCTACGAGGCGGTGTTAAATCCTGAGTTGTTGCTGCCACGCATCGGCGTGGATGAAAGCGGCAAGGGCGATTTCTTCGGGCCGATGTGCGTGGCGGGCGTGTATGTGAACGAGTCGGTGCTTGCGGCGTGGAAGGATGTGGGCGTGCGCGACTCGAAAAATATTCCGAGCGACAAGAAGATTTCCGAACTCGCGAAGTTGATCAAGGACACGCCGGGTTGCGTGACGACGATCGTGCCGATTGGCAACGAGGCTTACAACCGGCTCTATGCAAAGATGGGGAGCGTGAATGCTCTGCTGGCCTGGGGCCACGCGCGCGTAAGCGAAAACTTGATGGGCCAGCGTTATCGCATGAATCCACCGCCGGTGAAGGCCATCAGTGACCAGTTCGCCGCGAGCAAGAGCGTGGTGGAGAAAGCGCTGATGAGCATGGGGCGGGAATTGGAGTTGGTGCAGCGGCACAAGGCGGAAGAAGATTTGGCGGTGGCGGCGGCTTCGATTCTGGCACGGGATGAATTTGTGAGGCGGCTGGATGACTTGGGAAAAGAGTTTGCGGTGGAATTGCCGAAAGGCGCAGGGGCCAAGGTGGACGCGGTGGCCAAGGAGTTATTTCGCCAGCACGGGGTTGGTGCGTTGCAAAGGGTGGCCAAGATGCACTTTCGCACGGCATTGCGGGCACAGAGATTGCCGGCGAAGTTCAACGCCATGTTTTTGGGATCCACCAGGTCCTTCAGTTCGGGGCTCGACGAACCCAGACGCGAAGTCAGCGCAATCTGCGGCAGGCGCGCGGCCTTGGCGGCCTCGGTGGTGTTGAAGGCGGCGGCCACCCGGCGTTCGGCGGCGATGATGTCGGCACGACGTTCCAGTAGTTGCGAGGGCACGCCGGAAGGGATCGCAGGCGGCACGGCCTGCAAATCATCGGCCACCGCCAGTTCGGCGGCGGGATAACGGCCCAGCAACACTTCCAGACTGCGGACGGATTCCTTCAGGGTGGTCGCGGCGGCTTCGGCCAGACGCCGCGAACTGGCGAGGTCGGCCTTGGCGTTGGCGACATCCTGTTCACTCACGGCCCCCGCCTTGAATCTGGCTTCCACGATGCGGAGGGTTTCTTCGTAGCTGGCGACAAAGTTGTCATCGAGTTCAAATTGCAATTTCGCCTCGGCGGCGGCGAACCACGCCTTCGCGACCTGGGCGGCCAGCGAGCGGCGCGCGGCGGCGTAATCCGCCGCCGAGGCCTTTGCGGTTTCGGTGGCGCTACGATTGGCGTAGCGCAACCGGCCCCACACGTCCACCTCCCAGGACAGGTCCAACGAAGCTCCGTAAGTGGTCGAGTTCGCCTGGATGCCGGCGGCTTTGTCGGCGTCGCTGCGGTCGAGCAAGGTCGTGTTCTGGACGCCGAAACTGCCGGTGAGTTGCGGCCAGAGCGCCGCCCGCGCCACGCCGGAACTGGCAATGGCTTGATCGAGCCGGGCAGCGGCGGCCTCCAGGTCGGGATTGTTGGTGATCGCGTCGCTGACCAGCCTGACCAGTTGCTCGTCGCCGAAGGACGCGATCCAGTCATCGAGCACGGCGTTGGTGTTCACCTCGCTGTGCCACTGCGCGGGAGGCTGGGTTGAACCGAGGTCAGGTTGCGAGGGTTGTTTCAGACTCAGACAACCGGCGAGCAGCGTGCTGCCGATCAACATGAATCCCAGGCGGAGGAGCGCAGGGTTATTCATAACGCAAGGCATCAATGGGGTCGAGGCGCGCGGCTTTGCGCGCCGGATAGAAGCCGAAGAAAATGCCGATCAACGCGCTGAACGCGAAGGCCATCAGGATGGACTGGGTGGAGACGAGCGTGCTCCAGCCGAACCTGGCCGAAACCAGCGCCGCGCTGCCGATCCCGAGCAGGATGCCGATCAACCCGCCGCCCAGACTGAGCGTGACCGCTTCGATGAGGAACTGGCGGAGAATGTCGCTGCCCCGCGCGCCGATGGACATGCGCACGCCGATTTCGCGCGTCCGCTCGGTGACGCTGACGAGCATGATGTTCATGATGCCGATGCCGCCGACGAGCAGGGAGACGCCCGCCACCGCGCCGAGCAGCATCGTCATGACCTTGGAGGTCGAGGTGGCCATCTCGGTGATCTGTTGTTGCGTGCGGATGATGAAATCGTCGTCCTTGTCCGCGCCGATGCGGTGGCGCTGGCGCAACAGGTCGGCGATCTGGGATTGCACTTCGCTCATCGCGGCGGCGGATTCCGCCTGGACGTTCAACGCGCGGAATTTGGTGTCGCCGGTCAGGCGGACCATGGCGCTGGTGTAGGGGACGATGATGGTGTCGTCCTGATCATTGCCCATGAGGGAGGTGCCTTTGGACGTGAGCAGGCCGACGATGGTGAACGGCGCGCTCTTGATGCGGATGATCTGCCCGACGGGATTGGCGTCGCCAAAGAGCGTTTTGGCGGTGGTGGTGCCGATCAAGGCGACCTTGCTGGAGGAACGCACCTCCGCCTCGGTGAAGTTGGCGCCGTCCTTGATGGGCCAGTTGCGGATGGTGGTGAACTCCTCGTTCGCGCCGATGATGCTGGTGCTGATGTTTTCGTTGCCGGCGGCGACCTGGGCCGAGGTGCGAATCTCGGGCGTGACCGCGCTGATGCCGGGGATTTCCTTCCGGAGCGCGGCGAGGTCCTCCTTGGTCAGCGAATTGGCGCCGCCGAAGCCCATGGAGACGCCGCCGCGCGTCGCGTTGCCGGACATGACGAGAATCATGTTCTGGCCGAGGGAGGCGATCTGGTTTTCCACCTGGGCCTTGGCGCCGTTGCCGATGGCGACCATGGCGATGACGGCGGCGACGCCGATCATGATGCCCAACATGGTGAGCAGCGTGCGGAGCAGGTTGCGGCGCAACGCGCGGACGGCGATATCGAGTGTGTCGAGGATCATACGGTGAGTTGGAGAGTTTGTTGTTCGGACTTGAGCTTGCCGAGTTCTTCGGTGGCGTCGCGGCGACGGGCGACCGGTTCGTCGCTGACGATGCGGCCGTCGCGCATGACGATCTGCCGGCGGCAATACTGCGCGATGTCCGGCTCGTGCGTGACCATGATGATGGTCATGCCCGCGTGGTTGAGCCGTTGAAAAATGCCCATGATCTCGATGCTGGTCTGGGTGTCGAGATTGCCGGTGGGTTCATCCGCGAGAAGCAGCTTCGGGCGGTTAACCAGAGCGCGCGCGATGGCGACGCGCTGTTGCTGACCGCCCGAGAGCTGGTTGGGATGATGATTGGCGCGGCTTTCCAGGCCGACCAATTGGAGAGCCCGCAACGCCCGTTGGTGACGTTGCGGGTTGCCGACCTTTTCGCGACGCGAATACCGGAGCGGCAAAGCGACATTCTCCTCGGCGGTGGTGCGCGAGAGGAGGTTGAATCCTTGAAAGACGAAACCGAGTTTCTGATTGCGCAAATCGGCCAGCGCATCCCGGTCGAGCGAGCGGACGTTCACGCCATCGAGGAAATAATGTCCGGCGCTCGGGCGATCGAGGCAGCCGATGGTGTTCATGAGCGTGGATTTGCCCGAGCCGCTCGCACCCATGACGGCGACGAATTCGCCCGGCATGATGCGCAGCGAGATGCCGCGCACGGCGTGGACTTTCACTTCGCCGGTCTGATAGACCTTCTCGAAATTGTCGAGCGCGATGACGGGTTTGATTTGCGTGTTCATGAGAACTCCTGGGTCTGGCTCAACGCGGTGGCCGCATGCCGCCGCTAAAGGGATTGCTCGTGCCGGCGACGGTCGGGGTCGTGCCGGCCTGGGCGGTGCCGGTGGCGACGCGTTCGCCTTCGTGGAGGCCGGAGACGACTTCCGTCCAGGAACTGTCGCTGATGCCCGTGGCAATCTTTGTCGGGCGCAGCAGGCTGGCGCTGTTGGTGTTGTTCGCAACGTAAACCGTTTTCGTTGCGTTAGACGCGGATGTGGAATCCGTTTGATGTGAATGGTCAGCCGCTGCCGTTTCTGCGGGTTTGAAGCGCAGGGCCGCATTGGGGAGGCGCAAGACATCCTTGCGTTGCGCGGTGATGATGGTGGCGTTGGCCGTCATGCCGGGCCGGAGGCGCAGGTCGTCGTTGTTCACGTCCACAATGGTGGTGTAGTTCACGACGTTCTGATTCGTGCTGGCCTCGTAACGTACCTGGGTAACCAGTCCGTTGAAGGTGTGGTTGGGATACGCATCCACGGTGAAGTTTACAGTTTGACCTTCCGTCACGCCGCCGATGTCCGCTTCCGAAACCGCCGCCTCGATGTGCATCTGTTTCAAATCCTGGGCGATGGTGAACAGCGTGGGAGCGTTCAGGCTGGCGGCGACGGTCTGGCCGAAGTCCACCGCGCGGGTGATGACGATGCCGTCAATCGGCGAGTAGATCGTGGTGCGCTCCAGATCCACCTGCGCCTTCTTTAGCGCGGCTTCGCGGGATTTCACGGTGGCCTGGGCTTGTTGCAACGCGACTTCGGTGCTTTCGTAGTCCGCCCGGGGCAGCGCATTGGCGGCGAGGAGTTCCGTGCTCCGGTTATGATTCAATTGCGCCAGGGAGAGCGCCGCCTGGGCGTTGGCCATGTCGGCCTCGGCTTGAATCAGCGATTGCTCGTACGTCGAGGGATCAATCTGCGCGATCACCTGGCCGTTGGTGACGGGAGAATTATAGTCCACGAGAATCCTGGTGATGATGCCGGAAACCTGGCTGCCCACGGTGACGGTTTTAATGGGCGCAATCTGGCCGTTGGCAGTGACGCTTTGCGTGATGTCGCCGCGCGTGACGGGCGTGGTTTTGTATTCCGTGGGGGTGGTTGATCCGCTGCCGCGGACGAAGTAGCCCGTGGCGCCCAGCGTCAACAGCAACCCGATGGCCGCGAGCCACCAGTTGCGCCGCGATTTGGCCGGGGCTGCGGAGGTGTCGCCTCCAAGCAGATCGAGAATGTCGCTCTCGGCCGCGGTGGGGTGCGCCGGGCTGGTGGGCGCGTGGTTCGCTGCCGCGTTGGGCATCCGGTCGTTGGTCTGCAAGTGGGTCATAGTTTTCCTTACTGAACCAATAGACTGCATTGAAACCGTGCTGGCGACGGGTTAGGGATGGAAGTCGGAAGCAACGGGATAAAAACCCGATGCCCGGGGACGAATTTGAACGCCGAAGTGGCGGCCAGCATGCGTGCTTGCCGGAGAGGCGGGCGTCCCAGCCCGGCGGGAAAAGCGCGATTGGAATCAAACGGGATGAATCATCCGGGAGGCGAACTGAAGTCCAGGCATTCGTCCGGGGGCCAAGGCTGCACGCCCTTCACTGCAAGCGCGGATGTCGTTACGATACTCGGTTCGGAGTACCACCTCGCGGCGACATGGGCGTCGCCGCCACCACCAGACGACGGAGCGTCGCTGCCACGGGGGAACGTGTCCAACTGGAGCCTTCCGGTTCAGGCAAAGGCGGGCGTCCACAAGGCCGCGGCCACTTCGGGAGCCGGCTGCGGAGACGTTTGCCGGACCGCGGCAACCAGTTCTTCGAACAGACAGGGAAATACCAAGAGCGGGAAATCCGTTTCCCACGCCCGTTCGGCCGCCTGGTTGGCGGCGCCACAGAGGCGCTTGAACAGGTGCGTCTGCGGCGTCGCTTCAAGCGCGACGCGGAGCAACTGACGTTTCAATTGATGCAACTGGGTGTGCGTCCGATCGCGCTGCGACCTTCCGGTGGTTGGCAGGAGCCTGGGGGCACGATCCACGACCACGGAAGTTTCCAGACAGGAACGGGTGAAAAGCCGTTCGAGATAGCTGATTCGTGTTTGTATTTGCATATTCATCCTTACACAGCACTCGCTGCTGGAGGGTTGGACTCCGGCGCAGGACGAAAGTTTCTGCTTTGGGATGAAGGACGGGAAAAACGGGATGAAACCGCCGGGGGGCGAGTTAAAGAAACTCCAGGCGCTGCTGGATTTCGCGCACGCCGCGCGTGAGGGAGAGTTCCTTGCCGTTCTTGAGGACGACCACATATTCGCCCCGGAACGCCGGTTTCACTTCCTTCACGCGCTCGAGATTGACGATGGCCGAGCGGTTGACCCGGAGAAACTGTCTGGGTGAGAGCCGGGTTTCAAGACGGGTCAAGGTCTCGCGCAGGATGTGATTCTGCGCGCCGCAGTGAAGGATGGCGTAATTGGCGGCCGCCTCGATGTAATCCACTTCGTCGAGTTTGACAAACGCGGTGCGGTCGCCGGACTTCACCGTCAAGCGGGTGGGATAGAGCGTCTCCGCCTTCCCCCCTCCGAGCAGGGCCTGGAGATTTTGATTCAGCGTGGCCGTATGCCGGGTCTGCAAATGTTCCCGCGCGCGTTGCAGGGCTTCGCGAAAACGCGCTTCCTTGAACGGTTTCAACAGGTAATCCAACGCGTGTACTTCAAACGCTTCCAGCGCGTGCTGATCATGTGCGGTCACAAAGATGACTGCCGGCCACTGCTCCGGGGAAATCGCCCGCAACACGTCGAAGCCGCTGACCTCGGGCATCTGCACATCGAGAAAAGCCAGGTCAGGGCGATGCTGCTGAATGAAGGCGATGGCGTCCGGACCGTTGCCGGCTTCACCAATGACTTCCACGTCGGGTTCGGTCGTGAGCATCTTCCTGACGCGCGAGCGCGCCAGGGCTTCGTCGTCCACGATGAGCACTCGGAGTTTCATGCGGGATCAAACCTGTGAGGCGCGTGAAGGAATGGTCCGCCACGGCAGGCGGATGGTGGCGATGAATCCGCCTTCGGCCGGACTGCCGATTTGCAATGTGGCCGCATCCCCGGCCAGTTCGCGCAGGCGGGCGCGGATGTTGGCCAGCCCGACGCCCTCGGAAATCTGCCCGCCCGCAGCGGAGGACAGCCCGCGTCCGTTGTCCTGGACCTGGAGTTGCAGCGTTTCCCCGGTGCGACTGGCGGTGATTGTTACCACGCCCGGGCCGAGTTTCTTTTCAATGCCATGTTTGATGGCGTTTTCCACGAGCGGTTGCAGAATCAGCACCGGGACCTGGGCGCCGAGGAGCGCGGGTTCGATGTGTTTCTCGACGCGCAGCCGGTCGCCGAAGCGGATTTGTTCGATGGCCAGGTAATGATTGAGAAAATCCATTTCTTCGCGCAGCGGCACTTCGGAGCGGTCGGAAGTCTTGAGCGTCAGGCGCAGAAATTCGCTCAGCGAGGTGATCATTTCATCGGCGGCCCCGGGATTTTCGTGTATGAGCGAGGCGATGGAATTGAGCGTGTTGAACAGGAAATGCGGGTTGAGCTGCATCTGCAGCGCCTGCAGGCGGGACTTGGCGAGGCGCGCCTCCAGATTGAGCGCGAGTTGTTCCCGTTCGCGGGCGCGCTGGGAGAAGATGAAGGCGTGGGCGATGGCGACAATGGCCCAGTAGGTTGGGAATTGAAAGATGCCCCGGCGCACAATGATCTCCAGGAGCGCGGGCCGGAATGGAGTCGGGTTGGACGGCGCGGCGGTATTACGGCGGGAGGGCGGCGGGCCGGCCCAATTACTGACCAGGCCCAACGGCACTGCAATCAGCACACAAATCAGCAGATGCAAGGCGAGGCTTTTGCGCCAGTGCGGCCGGGTCAGGGTGTTCGCTTCCGTGACCCAGACGATGAGGGGCGTCAGGACGGACCAGGGCAGCCAGACGGACGCCGCAAAGCGGACGTTCGCCCAGAAGTCCCCGCGCAGGATCAGCCATTCCTGGAGCACGGTGGCCAGGGTGATCAAAGCCCAGAAGGCTGAGATGGGAATCCAATAGCGCGACGTTCGCGCCGGTTCGGAATCTGATTTGGCGGCAGGCAAGACCACGGCCGAAACTATTGCCCGGCGGCGGTATTTCCACAATCTCAGAAAGCGGATTGTCCCGATCCTGTAAAATGCCCGCCGTGGTTCCCCCGCTGAAATTCCTTTCGCCTCCACGGGAGATCAGTTAGAAAGCGGCCATGTCCAACACCCAGCCGGACCAGCCTCCGCAGCGGCCCGCCGACCCGCCGTCCGCCGCCACCCGCCCGGTTCGCGTGGCTTCCGTGGATGCCTATCGCGGGTTCGTGATGTTTTTGATGATGGCTGAGGTGCTGCACCTTGCGCGTGTGGCGCGGGCGCTGCCGGAAAGCGGTTTTTGGAAATTCCTGGCGTATCATCAAACGCATGTGGAATGGATCGGCTGTTCCCTGCACGATCTGATCCAGCCCTCGTTCTCGTTTCTGGTCGGGGTGGCCCTGCCGTTCTCGATTGGCAACCGCATCGCGCGCGGCCAATCCAAAGCGCGCCTCACCGGGCACGCGGCGTGGCGGGCACTGGTGTTGGTCTTGCTGGGGGTGTTTCTGCGGTCCATCGGCCGCGCGCAAACGTACTGGACCTTTGAAGACACGCTTTCGCAAATTGGCCTGGGCTATCTCGTCTTGTTCGTGTTGGGATTTCGTCCGGTGCGTGATCAATGGATTGCGCTCGGCGTGATTCTGGTCGGTTACTGGCTGGCGTTTGTCTCGTATCCGCTGCCGGCGGCCGGTTTTGATTACGCCAGCGTGGGTGTGCCCGACGACTGGCCGCATCGGCTGTCGGGATTTGCGGCGCATTGGAACAAGAACAGCAATCTGGCGTGGGCGTTTGACACCTGGTTTCTCAATCTGTTCCCGCGCGAACATCCGTTTGTGTACAACGGCGGAGGATACGCCACGCTGAGTTTCATCCCCACGCTGGGCACGATGATTCTCGGCCTGCTGGCCGGGGGCGTGTTGCGCAGCGGTCGCCCGGCCGCAGACAAAATCAAATGGCTGACGATTGCGGGAGTGGTGGCGCTCGGTCTCGGGGCTGGTTTGGGCGCGCTGGGAATCTGCCCGGTGGTCAAGCGCATCTGGACGCCGAGTTGGACGCTCTACAGCGGCGGCTGGAGTTTCCTGCTGCTGGCGGGTTTTTACGCGGTGATTGATTGGTGGGGTCGGAAAGGCTGGTCGTACCCGCTGATCGTGGTGGGCATGAACTCGATTGCCGCCTACTGCATGGCGCACCTGTTTGATGGCTTCATCAGTGAAGCGTTGAGCACCAATCTCGGGGTGAATGCTTTCAAATTGTTCGGCGCGGCGTACGAACCATTGGTGCATGGCGCGGCGGTGTTATTTTTCCTGTGGCTGATTCTCTTCTGGATGTACCGGCGGAAACTGTTCCTGAAAATTTAACGGCGGGACCGTTCGCGTTTTCCGCGCCCGCCGTCACGGCAACGCCACCACCGAATCCCGGCGGGTCAACTGCCGAAACCGCGGCCAGCGGTGGAACGTCAGGTAGTTGGCGTCATGACAATTGTGCGCGCCGCCCTGGGCGTCGCCATAAGCGGTGCGAGCGGCCGCAATCAGATCGTCCCCGTCAAACTGCCAGTCCACGTATTGGAACCCGTGCTTCTCAACGTCCGGATGATGCAAAAGCACGCAGCGAATTTCCCATCGCCCCAGATCCGGGCTGTGCAGCAGCGCCAGCGTATTGCGGACGGTGGCCGGCCGCCGCGGCGGCGCTCCGGCAGCGGCCGCCGACTGCGGCAGCACAATCGAACTCAAAGTCCAATAGCCGCCCCCGCGCGGATCGGGACGGATCGAAAACTTTTTTGCTCCTCCCGGAAAATCACGGAAGCCCGTCGCCGGATCGAACGCGGCGGTTTTGCCGTCGGCG
Source organism: Verrucomicrobiota bacterium (assembly GCA_029573725.1). GTDB lineage: Bacteria > Verrucomicrobiota > Verrucomicrobiia > Limisphaerales > JADLHS01 > JADLHS01. The sequence continues at coordinate 140,780 of JAKQDQ010000018.1, read as the reverse complement.
CTGAGGGTCACCACGGCGATTTTTTCGGGTGTTGACGGCAGGTCCACCCGCAACACATCCACGATCTGTCCGTTGGGAGCGACCACCGCGTTGCCCTCAAGCCAGGCATTGAACTCCCCGTGCAACCAGGCGGGATCGCGCGGGAGGAAATTACTGAACGTCCACTGGCCGGCCTCGAGCAAGTCGGCATCCACCGGAATGGACACCATCCCCGCCTGATAGCGTTTGCCCCACTGCGTCCCCCCCATGGCGCTTTCAAAGCCGCGCCACAAACGTCCGTTGTGCTCCACGACGGGTGTCGGCGCGGTATGATATTCACCCTGCTCCGTCAGCAAACCGGTGTGCCGATCCACGGGTTGCGTCCAATGCCGCCCGCCATCCATCGAGCGGCGGATGATGATGCGCCCGTGGTGCTTGTCCGTGCCGAGAAGATAAACCGCGCCCCGGTGGACAAACAAACCGGACCAAAACTGTCCGGTCAATCGGGCGACCGGCTCCCAATGCTCCCCGCGGTCCGCAGACAAGAACACCGCCGTTACGGGCGCGGCAAATTCGTGGCTGTTCGGCCCGAAAAAATCATGGGAGGCGAGATAATCTCCGTTGGTCAACACGACCAGGCTGGGTGAACCGATGTACCGGCCCGACGCGGCTGGCGCGTGGTCAATGACCACTCCCGGAACGACCGGAGGGATTTCCACCTCCGGAAATTTTCCCGCGGGAGCGGTGCCGGCGGCGACGAGCCCCGGCAGGATCACCACGGCCACCCGGACTGCGGATTGGAGGCGCCGCATGCTCCAGCTTCCCAAACCCGCAATGATCACAGGCCGCATAAGAGATGTTCTTTCGCACTCCGGCGCCGCCGGACCGCGGGGGTCGCGACGGTGGTTAGGGGGATTTCGCGCCACACGGCGGTTGAATGCTGAGTTGCACAATGGCCTCGCGCACCCGCGCTGTTTGCGCGGAGTTCAGCGTCAGAAAACGGTGTCGGCCCTGACCGTTCGCCGCCGGACGAAACCAAGTCGCGCCGTTATCTTCCACGATGACATTCCCGGCCGGGGACAAACCGAAGTAGTCGCGATCCGGAAATACTGCGTAGAGCACCGCCACGGGATCCCAGGTGGGCCGGTCGTGCGGCGGCGGTTCGTAAAGATAATACGCTTCCTTCAGCGGGTGATGCGGCACGTAGTTCAGATCATGCTCGATCGCCTGGTGCGGATACGCCGCCTTCACGCCCAGCTCGAAGCCGCTCCAGACCAGCGGCGTCGGCCAGTGGACCGCCAGCAATTGCGCGGCAGGGATGTCATTGACCACGTTGTATTCGAGGTGTCGTGTGTCATCAAAAACCGTCTGGAACGCGCCCGCCATGATCGAAAGCAGTTTGACCTTTTGCGCGATCAAGGTCCGACCATCCAACGGCGAGACCTCGTCGGGCTTGGATTCGAGCAGGCGTTTGAGGTTGGTGAAAAAACCGGTTTGCGCGATGACCACGCTGCCGTCCGGTTGCCGCGCCAAAATCTGGCGCAGCAATCGCACTGCTTCCGGTGCGTCCGCGCCGCTCTTCAACTTGTGCGGATAACGCCAGGTGCCATCCGCATTCCGCTCATCAGCCAAGAGATTGAACTTGCCCGGCTCGGGCGTGGCGCCGTGACGCACCACTCCAATCGGCACTTCCGAATGTCCGTAGAACGTATTGACCGCATCCACGAAACTGGCGGCTTGCGGGTGATCCTTGGTGATCGTGACGGCCAGCAATTCCACCGCCCCGCGATCCACCAGCGTGTGGATCATGGACAAGGCGATCATGTCGTCCACGTCATTGCCCATGTCCGTGTCAAAAATCAACCGCACCGGTTCGGCCCAACCCAGCGTCAGGCCCAGCAACAATATCGAAACCACCTGTTTCATGGTGTAAGCAACCACCCGTCCGCGCACGGGAGCGGCGTGTGCCACGCAGCATGGCGCACAAGCCATCGCAGGGGAAGCACGATCTGTCGCGTCGCCGCCTCCGGTCGCAGAAAACACCGTTGCGGAGGCGCCGTTCCCTCACGCCGCCACGGTGTGAGGGATTGATGGAGCGATGAGCGATTCCCGGTTTTCGCGGGGATCATGGAATGATGTCGGATCAATAAGCGCTCCCCGCTTCCCGCACAACCCGCAACGGCACACTGTCCACGCTGAGTTGGATGAGGAACGAATCGGGGTTTTCCGGCCGCAAGGTGAACGCCACGCCCACGCGGCGATAATCCTCAAAAAAATAACTGCCACGATAAACCCCGGGGCGCTCGCCGCGCGCCAGATCCAGTTTTTTGTCGCCCGTCCGCCAGCCGCCCGAACCCGGCGCGAGCAAAAACGCCACAAAATCCCGCCCCGGCTTGCTCCGGCTGGCAACGATGCCAATCGGGGTTTGTCCCGGATCCTGAATGCGCCAGAAGCCTTCGATCGGATCAAAATCCCGATCCGCCCGCAGATATTGCCGCAGCTCCGCCGCGTCCATGGGAAGAGATTCCCACGGTTGTGTGAAGCGAATCAGCTCCGCCTCCACGCGATGTTTGGCGTGCAGAAAATCCGGTTGCTGGATCGAGGTGATTTTGACGGCATCCGCACCCACACGCCGCGCTTTTTGGCGCAGCGTGTTCAACTCCTCCTCGAAGGAACCGCCAAATATGGTGAACAGGGTTTCGCCAACAAACATCGAACCCACCACCGCATAGGGCCGCGGCACGGTCAATTCTTCGGGGTAAACGTAAATCGGGTAATCTCCCGGTTTCGGCTGGCCAGCCACCCCCTGCGGCGTGTAATCCGACATCGTTCCGCAACCGGTCAGCGCCCCGATCAAAACCAGACCGCTTCCCCAATGCTTGAAAGACATCACGCCGAACAAGTTCCGCAATTTCCGTCCGGGGTCGAGTCAAAAGGTTCGGAGATGCACCGCCCATCCACCGAGGAGTCGGGCCGCCTGGGCTGCGCATACGGCCCACAACGGCCGGCGTCCGCAACGGGCCACCAACAGGCAGGAACGTGCACGACCTGCCGATGCAGCACGATGTCCCGGACGAGGGTCGGCGGGTTTCCCCGCCACCACCGGGCCGGGAAAATCTGGCGAACGTGGTTGCGTCCGGGGGCAGGCCCGGATAGAATTGCCGCATGAAACTCCGTCGTCGCGAATTCCTGGGTCGAACGGCACTGGGTCTGGCGGGCAGCGCACTGGCTCCGGCGCTGCTGGCGCAACCGGCTTCGCCCCCCGGATTGTTTGCGCCGTATGAACCGGTCCCCATTGGCAAAACCAAATTGCGTTTTTCGCGGGTGGTTCTCGGTACGGGCATGCGCGGAAGCAACCGGGAATCCAATCAGACCCGGATGGGCAAGGAAAAGTTTGAAGCGCTGATCCGCGAAGCCAACGACCGCGGCGTGGATACGTATGATCTGGCGGATCTTTACGGCACCCATCCTTATGTGATTCCGGCCCTGCAGGGTGTGCGGCGCGACAAGATCAACCTGATCACCAAAATCTGGTTCAGCCCGGGCGGCATTCCGGAAAAAGAACGGCCGGACGCGGATGTTTGCGTGGAGCGCTTTTTGAAGGAGCTGCGGACGGATTACATTGATCTGCTGCTGCTGCATTGTGTGACCTCGGGGAAATGGCCGGAAGAGCTGCGCAAGCAGATGGACATTCTGGCCAAACTGAAGGAACAGGGCAAGGTGCGCGCCCTGGGGGTCTCCTGCCATTCGCTCGCGGCGCTCGAAGCCTGCATCAATGAGCCGTGGGTGGACTCGGTCCATACCCGCATCAACCCCTACGGCATGAGCATGGACGGCCCGACGGACAAGGTAGTGCCCATCCTCCAGAAAATCCACGCGGCCGGCAAAGGAGTGGTCGGCATGAAAATCATCGGTGAAGGCCGGTTGCGCAACGATCCCGAACGACGCAGCGCATCCATCAAGTTCGCGCTGCAACTGGGTTGTGTGGACGTGCTGAACGTCGGTTGCGAATCCATCGCCGAGGTGGACGATCTGGCCGCGCGAATCAAAACGGTCGAACGCCAGAGCTGAATCCTCGCCCCGGCGCAAGCCCCTGGAACGGCCGGTGGGGGCTGACGCCAGGGGCGCACGCAACCCTCCAGCTCACGCACCCGCCGACTGGCCGCTTGACTGCGCGGACCGGCGAAATAGAATCCCAGCGGGCTGGGCCGAACGAATGCTTTATTCGTTCCGAGACATCCCGAATGATCACAAATCATGAAATTTCTGAAACGACGTTCTCCAAACCCAACGCGGTTGTTGCTCATGTTCGTCCTGGGCAGCGGGGCAGCGGGGCTGGCGGAAAATCCCTACCCGGTCATCGTCAGTGATCGCTGGGGGTACACCGACCGGAAGGGCACGCTCACGGTCAACCCGCAGTTCGAGCGCGCCGAAGGGTTCTCCGAAGACCTGGCGGCGGTTCGCGTGAACAAACGCTGGGGGTACATTGACGCCACGGGCAAGCTGGTGGTGAACCCCCAGTTTGATGCGGCAGACCCGTTCCATGACGGTCTCGCAGCCGTCAAACTGGGAGGCCGTTACGGTTACATCAACCGGGATGGGAAATACGTCATCAATCCGCAGTTTGACAGTGCCGGCCGCTTCTCCGAGGGACGCGCAGTGGTCAAGCTGAAGCGGCGCTACGGCTACATTGACCGCAGCGGCAATCCCGCCATCAATCCACAATTCGACGGCGCGGGCGACTTCGCCGCCGGCCTGGCGGTGGTGGAACTGGACGACCGCTACGGATTCATCAACGGCGCGGGCAAGTTTGTCATCAATCCGCAATTTGACCGGGCGGAGGCCTTTTCCGACGGTCTGGCGGCCATCAAATTGAATCGCCGCTGGGGGTTTATCAATCCGTCGGGTGAAATGGTGATCCAGCCCCAATTCGAGGCCGTGGGGGCGTTTTCCAAAAACCTTGCGCCCGCTCGCCTGAACGGGCTTTGGGGTTACGTGGATCCGACGGGGAGGTTTGTCATCAATCCGCAGTTCGATGACGCGCTGCCCTTCGGCAAAGATCTGGCCGCGGTGAAATTCTCCCGGCGCTGGGGCTTCATCAATCGCGAGGGCAAGTACACGATCAATCCGCAGTTTGACGAGGCTGAATCCTTCGTGGACGGGGTGGCCCGGGTAAAACTTGGACGCAAAACCGGATACGTCAACACTGCCGGTCAATATCTCTGGAATCCCACCAACTGAAGTGGAACCCGCCCGCCGCCCGGATTCAGTCGCAACTCCCCGGCGTCGCCGGAGGGCAGCCGATCTGTGACCATGCCTCCTTCCGATTCCAGGGAACATTGGTCGGGCAGCGGACGCCTGCGCGGGGGCCGGTTGGGCATCGGCTTCTTCCTCAAGCTGATCCGCTGGGTGGGGCCCACGGTCGCCTACGGGTTCGCGCTGCCTCCGGCGCTTTACTTCAGCTTCCGCTCCCCGGACGTCCCGGCCACCATGGAGTTTCACCGCCACCTGTTTGGACCGCTGCCCTGGTGGAAGCGGCGCTGGTACGTCTTCAAACACTTCTTTGCGTTCGGCCGCGCCATCATTGACCGTACCGCCATCCTCGCGGGTCAGACCCGCCGGTTCAGCTTTGACTTCGAGGGCGAGCACCACCTGCGCAGCGCCGCCGCCCAAGGCAAAGGCGTGCTGTTGCTCACGGCTCACATTGGCAACTGGGAGGTGGCCGGACAGCTCCTCTCCCGGATCGGGCTGCCGGTAAGCGTCACCGGATTCGACCGGGAAATCCCGGCCATTCGCGCCATGCTCAACCGCATGCAGGCCGAACAAAAATTCCAGCTGATTCCCTTGACCGGCACGCCGACCGATGCCATTCCGCTGGTGGCCGCCTTACGGCGCGGCGAAGTCGTGGCCATGTTGGGAGATCGCGCCTACGGCAGTCCCACCGCAGCGGTTCCCTTTCTGGGCGGGATCGCCTCCCTGCCCGTCGGCGCGTACGTGCTGGCGGGCATCGCCAATGCGCCGGCCGTGCAGGTCTTCAGCTTGCGCGAACCCCGCGGGCACTACCAGTTTTACGGCTTCCCGGCATTGAATCCCCACCGTCCGCCGCACCATGAGCGGGATGAGTATCTGAAGCAATGTGCGGCTCAATTTGCCGCCAACCTGGAAACCGTCGTCAAGCGCGACCCTTTTCAATGGTATAATTTTTATCCGTTCTGGGATACGCCCCCCGCCGCTCCGGTGCTTGCCCGGCGCCCGGCCAGAACATCTTCGTTTCCACCTCCCGCCACCCGCGCCGCCAACTGATTCATGCCCTCAACCGTCGCAGCATTACTGCCTCATCGCCCGCCGATGCGTTGGGTGGAACAACTGATTTCCTGCACCGACACCACCGCCGTCGCCACCGTGCGCTTTACAAAGGATCATTTCGCCGTGGCCGATGGACGGGTCATCGAAGCGGCCCTGGTCGAATGCCTGGCCCAAACCGTGGCCGCCGCCCTGGGGCACCGCCTGCACGCCCGCACGGGTTCGGCCACGAACAATCACGGCTTGCTGGCTGCGGCGACCCAATTCCAAATCCACCGAACCGTGCCGTTGGACCAGACGCTGCACGCGGAAACCACCGAGATTAAGCGCCTCGGCCCGATGCTGCTGGTGCATGGCCGCATCACGCACCAGGCACAACTGATCGCTTCCGGCGATCTGTCGCTGTATGCGTGAGGCAACTCCGGCCGCATACGCCGCGCTGGCGGGTTGGGGGCTGATCTGCGCCACAGGCAAGACCGCGGCAACCTTGCACGCCGCCCTGCAGGCCAATCGCAGCGCGCTTGCGGTGGCGCCGCGTTTTTCGGCCCCGTTATTTCAAACGAACATTGTCGGTGCGGCCCCGCGGGAGGAATCGGACGATCCCGCCTGGGAACTCGCCGCCACCGCGCTGCAAGAGGCGGTGGGCGGCGTGGCCCGGCTGCTGCGGACGATTCCCGCCGCGCGGCTCGGCCTGGTGCTTTCGACCACCAAGGCCAACATCGAGGCCCTGGAGCGCATTTCGGCAGGCCGCCCCTGTTCCGCTTCCGCGCGACACCATCTGCGGGCGGAGGCCCTGGCGGCCGACCTGGCAGCCGAGTTCGGCGCACGGGGTCCGGTGCAAAACATTTCCAACGCCTGTGTCTCGGGTTTGGTCGCCCTGGTGCAGGGGGCCAAATTGATTCAGCGCGGCACCGCCGACGCAGTGCTGGTTGTCGGGGTGGATCATCTCTCCGCGTTTGTGGTCAGCGGTTTCAGCACTCTCAAAGCCATTGATCCCCGGGGTTGCCGCCCCTTTGACCGCCACCGTTGCGGATTGAGCCCCGGGGAAGCCGGAGCGGCCATCGTGCTGCTGCGCCCCGACCTGGCCCCCGCCGGGACGGTCCGCATTTCCGGCTGGGGCGCCAGCAACGACGCAAATCACATGACCGGACCGGCGCGCGATGGCGCCGGCCTGGCCCAAGCCATCCGGCTGGCGTTGACCCGGGCGCAACTGGCGCCGGCGCAAGTGGATTACATCAACGCCCACGGCACCGGCACCGCCTACAATGACGCCATGGAATCGGCGGCGCTGCGTTCCATCTTCGGGACCGAGGTTCCGGCGATGGGCGGTTTGAAAGGAATGTTCGGACACACCCTCGGCGCGGCCGGGGTGCTGGAAACCATCGCCTGCGCCATGGCGTTGCAGGATCAATTTTTGCCCGGCACGCCGCGGCTCGAACAAGCCGAGACCGGATTTCCCTCCCGCCTGATGAAACAACCGCGGCCCGCCCCGGGGCTGAAACATGTGTTGAAGCTCAACACCGGATTCGGCGGCATGAACGGAGCCCTGCTCCTGGAGCAGACCGGGAAGGTTGCCCCGGCCGCGTCCCTGCCGGAAGCCACCCGCTGTGGCCGGCCGGCCTCCGCTTTTTGAAACACCCTGGGAAACCACCGTGAGCCGAATTTTTATCACTGCCGCCCATGCAGCCACGCCTGCAGATATCGCCACCGCGCGCCTGGGAAACCGGTTTGGCCGGATGGACCTCGCGAGCCAGCTGGCCCTGCTGGCGGTGGAACCCATGGCCGCGCAGCTGGGAAACTTTGCCGCCGACCGGATCGGGCTCGTCATCGGTGCCGTCGCCGGCTCCCTGTCCACGGATGCGGCGTACTGGTCGGGGCACGCGACCGCGGGAGGGCTCAGTCCCACCCTGTTCATTTACACGCTGCCCAGCTCCATCATCGGCGAGTTGTCCATCCGCCACAAAATCACCGGCCCCGGCCTGTGCAGCGTCGGCGCCAACGCCCCGTTGCTGGACGAGAGCGCCGCGCTGCTGCGCTCGGGGGAAGCGGATGCGGTGATTTGCGCGAACATTCAGGTCATTTCGACCCCGTTGGCGGCCCTTCTGCAGCAGCCCGAAGCCGCGGTTGCGCACGCGCTGCTGTTGGAACGCCACGGCCCCGGCTTGCGGGAATGGCACCAAAATGACCGTGACATCAAGCAGGTCTTTGCTACGCTGCGCGCGCAAATCTAAAGAAGTGATTTCATGGCCATTTCGACGACGGAATTGAAGCAACGGATTATTGAGGCGTTGAATTTGCAGGACCTCACCGCCGAGCAGATTGACGATGAGGCACCCCTCTTCGGTACCGGGTTGGGACTGGATTCCATCGACGCGCTGGAACTCGTCGTCATGCTGGAAAAGCACTACGGCATCGTCATTAAAGACATCGAGGAAGGCCGCCCGGCCTTTCGCTCCGTCCGGACGCTGGCCGACTTCATTGAGGCGCGCCGCCCCGCTGTGTAGTGTCCGCGCGATTTCCAGTCATCACCGGCCAGGGCGTGATTGCGGCGCCCGGGACGACCGTTGAAGAAATCTGGCGCGCGGTGGCCTCCGGCGCGTGCGGCCTGCGGCCGCTCTCCCTCTTCACCTCGCCACGCTACGGACAGATCCCCGTCGGCGAAATTCCGTTTGACCTGCAGGCCCTGGGTGCGCCGCAGCGCGGCTCGCGCAGTGACAAGCTGGCCTGGCTGGCGGTCCGGGACGCGGTGCGCGCGGCGGGATTGGATCTCGGCAGGGCCGGCGATCGCACCGGGGTCGTGCTGGGCTGCTCGGTGGGCGGCTCCTACGACAGCGAAAAATTTCTCGTGACGCTGCTGAAAAAGGGCCGGATGCGCCCGTGCGCCACGCGCTTCCATGAGTGCTCGGCCCCGGTGGACCTGGTGGCGAACAGTTTTGGCTGTTACGGTCCAAGCTTTGCCATCTCCACGGCCTGCTCTTCCGGCGGGCTGGCCATCGCCACCGCGGCGGACTTGATTCAAAGCGGGGCCGCCGACGTGGTGATCACCGGCGGCACCGATTCGCTCTCGCGCACCACCTGGGCGGGATTTCACTCGCTGCTGCTGGTGGATGCCGAGGGCTGCCGGCCGTTTGATGTTGAGCGCGGCGGCATGAGTTTCGGCGAAGGTGCGGCCGCACTGGTGCTGGAATCCGAGGCGCACGCGCGGGAGCGCGGCGCCACCATCCTCGCGCGGCTCACCGGCTGGGGGGCGAGTTGTGACGCCTATCACGCCACGGCGCCGCACCCGGACGGCCAGGGGGCCGTGGCGGCGATGCAGGCGGCCCTGCGCCGGGCCCACCTGCGGCCGCACGACATCCATTACATCAACGCACACGGCACGGGCACGCGGGACAACGATCTGACCGAGGCCAGGGCCATGCAAGCCGTGTTTGGCACACGCGTGCCGCCGTTCTCCAGCACCAAGCGCGTGTTCGGCCATGCCCTCGCGGCCAGCGGCGCCCTGGAGGCCGTTGTGTGCATTGAAGCGTTGCGGCATCAGCAACAGCCCGGCAACCCCGGCTTCCGACAAAGGGATTCCGCCATCGGACTCTCGCCCGTGGAGCGAACCCGCGCCGCGCGCCTCACCCACGTGATGAGCAATTCCTTCGGTTTTGGCGGCAACAATGCCGCCGTGGTGTTTTCCCGCGCGGACGTCGCTCCGCAAACGCGCGCAACCCCGGTCAAACCGGCTGCGGTCATCAGTGTGGGCGCCCTCCTGCCGGAACAGGTGGTGGAACGCCATACGCAATGGCCCCTGCCAACGGTTACCGTGACGGCGCACGCCTGCGGTCCGTTCAGCGACCTGGCAACCCTCAACCCCATCCAGCGCCGCCGCCTGAACCGGCTGAGTCAAATGGCGATCCTGGCCGCCCGCCGCGCCGGCCGCCCGGACCCGGCACAACGCGTTGCCATCACCCTGGGCACGGGATTTGGCAGCCTGGATGAAGGCGCCATTTTCCTGGAGAACTTAATCGCCAAGAACGAAGCCGAACCCATGCCGACCCGTTTTCCCGGGTCCGTGCATAACGCCCCGGCGGGCCAGGTGGCCATTGACCTGGCCGCCCACGGCCTGAATTCCGCCCCCACGGCGGACGAAATTTCCTTCGAAAGCGCGCTCTGGCAGGCCATGAACCAGCTGGCCTGCAACGAAGCGGACGAAGCCTTTGCCGGCGCGCTGGATGAATTGAACAAATACCCGCTCTACCTCGGCAAGCGCTGGGGCGTCTGGAATGCGGAGAGCCGGCCCGGGGAAGCGGCCGTGTTCGCGCGGCTGACGCCGGCCGCCGAGACCCCGCTGGCGCGCGTCAGTACCATCCGACTGGGCCGGTTTCGTCAGCCGTTTGATGCGGAGGCCGAAGCGCAGTGGATTGCCAGCTCCGTTGATCTGGCCGCCGTCACCCTGCTCATCACCGGGGCGCAGGGCTGGCGAAAATTCGATTCGCGCTACCTGGACGTGGTGGCCGCACTCAACCGCCGCCGCGCGCAACCGCTTGAGCACCAGACCTACAAGCCCGACTGCGGCGAGTTTCCGGCGGCCTCGGGCGTGGGGTTTGTGCGCGCCGTGACCGCCGCGCGGGAGCGGGGCATCCGGGTGCTGCTTTACACGCTGGCCTGGCGGGGCGGCAAAGCCATCTGCCTCGTGGAACCGTGAAAGCCCTTTCCCTGCCCCCGGCGTCATGACCCGATTCCAATGCGTGGCGCTCGCCGCCCTGCTGTGCAGCGGCCTGGTAATGCGGCTGGGATGGTGGACCGGATTGATCGTGATCTGGGCCGGGTTTTTTCTGCTGCTGGGATTGGGCGTGGCCCTGCCGCACTGGCGCTATTTCGGTCCCTTCATCTGCGCGGGCCACACCCAACAACCCCAGGTCGCCCTCACTTTCGATGACGGGCCGGACCTCCGCTCAACGCCAAAGCTGTTGGAGGTGCTGCGCCACCATCAAGTCGAGGCGGCCTTTTTCGCCATTGGCTGCAAGGTCGCCGCCGCACCCGCCCTGGCCAACCAGATCCTGCGCGACGGGCATCTGCTGGAGAATCATTCATTCGCGCACAGTTACGCCACCAACCTGTTCCCGGCGCGCAAACTGACCGCCGACCTGAAAGCCGCCCAGCGCACGATTGAAAAACACACCGGCACGACCCCGCGCTATTTCCGTCCGCCCGTCGGTTTGTCCAATCCCAACACCTTCCGCGTTGCCCGGGCGTTGCGCCTGAAAGTCGTGGGCTGGAGCATCCGCAGCCTGGACACCCGTCAATCCGACCCGGAACGTGTGGTGCGGCGGATCATGCGCCGGGTGAAGCCGGGGGCGATCATTCTTCTGCATGACGGCGGCATTCCGGCGGATCAACTGACGGCGACGGTGCAGTTGCTGCTCGCCAAACTGCGGGAACAAGGGTACGAAATCGTGCGGTTGGACCGGATGTTGACATGAGAAAATTGATTGCACTGGTGGCGGTGAGCGCCACGCTGCTGGCCGGGGCAAACGCGCCCGCGACAGACGCGCGGCCCGTTGCTGATCCGCAGCCCATTCTCGACCGGCTGCAGCAAAAGATGGCCGAGTTGCGTTCGGTTTACCTGGAGTTCCATCAACAACGACAGTTGCAGCTGTTCGCCGCGCCGCTGGACAGCGAGGGCGCAATGTTGATTGATCGGCCGGGACGGATCCGCTGGGAGACCACCCGCCCCTATCAATCCATCCTGCTCGGTAATCAACAGTCGGTTGCCCAATTTGAATGTACCGGCGGCCAATGGAACAAGCTCAAGCTGGGCTTTCCGCAGGCCCTCAAGCAGGTCATGGAGCAAATGACCTTGATGCACCAGGGACAATTCGCGGTGTTGACCAACCATTATACGCTCACCGTTGCCACCGGGGCCGTCACCGTGGTCACGCTGGTGCCGCAGGAGGCCGCCCTCCGCAGTTATCTTGCTGCGCTGGAAATCCATTTTGCACCCGACCTCGCCGGCATCCAGACCGTGGTCATGCGCGAGCCGGGCGGCGATTTCACGCGCATCAATTTCACCCGGGAAATCCGCAATCCGCAATTCCCGGCGCGCACGTTTGATCAGACCAACCCCCTGGAACTGACGGCCATTCAAACCGCCATCGCCCCGCCGCATGCCGCCGGCCCGGATTAGCATGACCACCGCCGCACCACGGAACGGGTTGCTCTGTGGCGGGTGTGCCGCGCTCCTGCTGGGAATGAGCCTTGGCCTGACGGGGTGCGTCACCCCGCCGCGAACCGGGCTTCAAGAGGCGCGCCCGGACTTTCCGCCGGAAGCCCTCATCACCCAGCGCGGCGTCCTGACAGTGTTTGGGGGCCGGCAGTTCCCTTTGAACGGCTATGCGGCGCTCAGCGCGGAACGCGGACTGCGTCTGGTGGTCACGGAAAATTTCGGCGGGGTCCTGGCGGACGTGCTGCTCGCGACCGACGGAAAAACGTATGTGATGCGCTCCAGTCCGGCCCTCCAGCCCCGGTGGATCGAGCGCTATCTGGCGGCGGACGCCCGCTGGTTGTTTGGATTGGACCGACATCCTTGTCCGGGAGAAGTGCTGGGGCCGGACCGCTACCGCATCAAACGACGGTGGTACCGGCTGGAAGTGCAAACCGTGAGCGTCGTCCCCGGACCGCAGCCGCCGGAATCATTCCATCCTCCGGCGCCTCCCGCCCGATGAATTTATGCCAGTCCATCCAGGCGGCCATGGTGGCCGGGCCGGAAACCGGCGCCGACGGCAGCATCGGTTTCACCTTTTGCTTTCCGGCCTCCGACCCGACCTTCACCGGACATTTTCCCCAGCGGCCGGTGCTGCCGGGAATTTTTCAAATTGAAATGGCCCGGCAGGCCGCCGAAATCACCGCGGGCCAAACGCTGCATCTCCACACCCTCGTCAAAGCCAAATTCCTGCGCCCCATTCTGCCGGAGGAGGTCATCCACCTGGCATTGAAATGCAGCGAGAAAAACGCCATGCTGCAGGTCCGCGCCAGCTTTTCTGTTCGGGGACAGCCCGCGGGCGAAACCATTTTACACCTGATTTCGAAACCATGAAACGCTTCCGGATCATCGCGCTCGCGCTGGGGTTGCTCGCCTGCGGCGGGTGGTTTTCGGGCAAATTACTGGTGCGTTCCTGGACGCAAAAACCGCCTCCGCTGCCGGCGGACACGTCCATCCTGCAGGCGTCAATCACCACGCGCGGCGACAAAACCTGGCTGGGCCAATCCTGGCTTGCGGAACGCGAGGGATTGACGGTAATCCGCCTGAAAGGCTCTCCATTCGCCATGGGTTACGCCTCGGGCCGGCTGCTCGAAAAGAAGATGCACACCCTCGAGGACGAATTCCTCGTCATGATCCATGGCTACGTTCCGCAGTCCTGGAAGCTCCACGTGCTCAAAACTTACGTCACGTTTCGCAACCGCCACCTGAGCCGCTTCGTGCCCCTGGATTACCGGCTGCAGATTTTCGGCACGACGCGCGGCTGCCCGGATGCACATCCGGAACTGGGCGATTATTACGACCGCCTGCTCAACTACCACGCGGCGCACGATATTTCCTACATGATGATTGACAATCCGCTGGTTTCGAAAGCCGGCTGCACCGCCTTTGGCGCGTGGGGCAACGCCACTGCGGATGGGCATTTGATCACCGGCCGCAACTTCGATTGGGAGGCGGCGGAAGTTTTCAGCCGCGATCGCATCGTCATGCTCTACGAACCGGACGACGGGATTCCGTTTGTTTCGCTGGCCTGGGCCAGCATGGCGGGGGTGGTTTCCGGAATGAACCGGGCGGGCGTCTCAATCACCATCAACGGCGCTCCGTCCAGTTTGCCGGGGGAAACCGCCACGCCCATCGCCCTGGTGGCCCGGGAGGTCTTGCAACGCGCCCGAAATCTCACCAACGCGCTCGAAATCATCCGCACCAATCGCGTTTTCGTTTCCGCCCTGCTCCTGGTGGGCAGCCGGGCCGACGGGAAATTCGTCGTCGTCGAGAAAACCCCGGAAACCACCAATGTCCGCGAAGCCCAGGGCGATACGATCGTTTCCGCCAACCACTTTGAAACCGGAAAACTCAAGGACGACGAACGCAACCTGCGCTATCTCGCCGAAGGCACATCCTTGACCCGCTACCGGCGGCTGAATGAACTGCTCCAAGCCCAGCATGGCCATCTCACCCCGGAGCGGGCGGCGGCGCTGCTGCGCGACCGGCATCTGCCGGGCGGCAAATTCCCCGGCAATGGCCATCGCGGCACGCTCAACGCCCTGATCGCGACGCACGCCACGATTATGGACCTGACCGGAGGAATTTTCTGGGCGGCCTCGCCCCCGCATCAACTGGGAAAATTCGTCGCCTTCGACGTCAACGACTTCGAGCGCGAATTGCCCGCCCGGACCATTCCCGACGACCCCATGCTGGGGGACGGCGAGTTGGAAAAATTCCAGACCGCCCAACGGGCCTTGCAGGAAGGACAGCGCGCCTTGAAAAACCAGCAGGCAACAGAAGCCCTGGCCGCCGCCGAACGGGCGGAACGGAACAATCCCGGGTTCTACCAGAACGCGGAGCTGCGCGGGCGCGCCTGGCTGCGCCTGGGACGGACGGAGGAGGCGCGCCAGGCGTTGGAAACCGCGCTGGCGGCGTCCCCCGCGTTTCGGAGCGAAACCGAGCAGCTGGAAAAGTTGTTGCAATCCACCCGGGACGCAAAATAACCCGCATGGACTCCGAACCCACCGGTCCCCCCGCGGCGGCGGCAGCGCGCTGCGCCACCCGGCGTCTGGTCCTGACGCAATGGTGGCTGGGATTGGGCGCCACGCTGTTCTTTGCGTTGCCCTATCTGCGCCGCGCCCACGGATTGGCCCATCTGGACCGGCGGCAACACTGCCTCTTCGTCTGCAACCACGTCAGTTTGCTCGATACGATCCTGCTGGGAGCGCTCTGCTGGCGAAAGGGTTGTTATCCCATTCTGGTGCTTGGCGACAAATCCGTTTGGCGCGCCAGCTGGATCAAGCGCCTGCTCAGCAGCCAGATTGGCTTCCTGCTGGAACGGGGGAAGTTCAACCCCAAACGTCTCGAGGAATTGCAGGCCTTTGCCCGCAGCCGGCGGGGATTTCAACTGATCGTCTTTCCCGAAGGCACCCGCGGGGATGGGGTGCATGTCAAAGCTTGCCAGCCCGGCATTTATTACATCGCCCAGGAAGCGCGGCTTCCCCTCATCCCCGTCTTTTTTGAAAACATGCAACGGATCTCGACCAAGACCGGACCGCTGCATCTGCTGGGCGGCTTGCGCCAGGTGGAGGTTCACTTTGCCCCGCGCATCGCCCCGGAGGAATATCTGCACCTGAGCCGCGAGGATTTTCTCGAATTTGTCCGGGCAAAAATCATCGCGGCGCGGGATCATTGAACCGGCGGAACCCCGGAGGCGTCCGGACGTCGCCCCCGGCCGCCGCGCAGCATTTATTGGCAAACGGTGTAGCCATTCCAACGCCTGCTTGTTAGCTTGGCGGCCGTGACTGCGTTTTGGGAAAAATACCTGACCGGCTGGTTGAGAGGGCTCGGGACCTACGGCCAACTGTTCAAGGAAACGCTGCTCTCCCTGTTCGGCTTCCGGATGGCGCTGCGCGATCTGGTGGGCCAGATCTATTTCATCGGCGTCAAGTCCCAATCGGTCGTACTGGTAACCGGCGCGTTCACCGGCATGGTTCTCGCCGCTCAAGCCTATTACCAGTTTCACCAGTTCAAAATGGACACGGCCACCCTGGCGCTGGTCGGTGTTTCCATGTGCAGCGAACTCGGGCCGGTGCTGACCAGTCTGATGGTGGCCGGCCGCGTGGGCGCGGCAATTGCCGCCGAGCTGGGCACCATGCGCGTCACGGAACAAATTGACGCGCTCCGCACCCTGGCCACGCATCCGGTGGATTACCTGGTCGCGCCCCGTTTTTTGGCGACGCTGCTGGTGCTCCCCCTGCTCACGGCGGAGGCCATCGCCATCGGCATTGGCGCGGGTTACATCGTCGTCGTTTACCTGATGAAAGTGGACTCGGCGTATCTTTGGTACAACATGCTGCGCTACACCGGCTTTGTGGACTTGTCGGTGGGCCTGATGAAATCGTTCGTGTTCGGGGGCATCATTGCGAGCATCGCCTGTTACAAGGGCATGCACTGTCGAAACGGCGCCGAGGGCGTCGGTTACGCCACCACGGCGGCGGTGGTTTACAGCTCGATTGCGATTCTCATTTCCAACTTCTTCCTGACCCTGCTGTTTGGACGGCTGTTTCACACGCTATGATCGAAGTTCACCAGCTCCAAAAACGATTTGGCCGCCAAACGGTCCTGGAGGACGTAAGCTTTTCCATCCCTCTGGGCGAATCCCTGGTCATCATTGGACGCAGTGGTTGCGGCAAAAGCGTGTTGCTCAAACACATCATTGGATTGCTGCAGCCGGACGCCGGGTCGGTGCGCATTGACGGCGAGGAAATCACGACGATGGACGAGCGCAATCTGATCCGCGTCCGCAGCAAATTCGGCATGGTGTTTCAAGGCGCCGCCCTGTTCGACTCGCTCACGGTGGCGGAAAACGTCGCCTTCGCCTTTCGACGCAACAAAACGATGAGCGCGAAGGAAATCGCGCACAAGGTCGCTGAGGCGCTCGAAATGGTGGACCTGCCGGGCATTGAAACCAAGAAGCCCTCGGAACTCTCCGGCGGCATGCGCAAACGCGTCGGCCTGGCCCGCGCCATCATCTATCACCCGCAGATCGTTCTGTATGACGAACCCACCACCGGCTTGGACCCGGTCGTTTCCGACAGCATTGACAAACTGATCATCCGCGTCACCCAACACCTCAAGGTGACGGCGATCGTGGTGACCCACGACATGCGCAGCGCGCGCCGCGTGGGCGACCGGATCGTGATGCTGCACGATAAAAAGGTTTACGCGAGCGGCACCCCGGAGGATATTTTCCACTCCACCGACCCGGTGGTCCGGCAGTTCATCAATGGCATAGCCGATCCCTGATTCAATGTTATGAGCCGAGCGAGCCAGCAAATCAAAGTGGGCCTGTTCATTCTGTGCGGGCTGGTCCTGGTCGGAGGCATGACCGTGCTGTTCAGCCGTAATTCCTTTTCGTACCGGGAATCCTACCAGCTCCAGTTGCTCTCCGGCAACGTCGGCGGCATCAAAGCGGGGGCACGGGTGTTGATGCGGGGGGTGCCGGTGGGCAACGTCAAGTCCGTGCAGCTCAACGAAGGCGGCACCAACGTCACCATCTTTCTGCGCATTGATCCGCAATACAAACTCCATTCGGACGCGCGCTTTGAAATTGAACAGGCCGGCTTTCTGGGCGATCAATTCGTCGCCATTTACCCCACGAGCGACCAGGGCTACGTCCTGACCAACGATGCCGTGGTCTCGGCCCGATCCCCGTTCAACATGCAGGAAGCCGTGGCGGTCGCGACGGAAATGATCCTGAAAATCAGCCAGACCACCACCAATCTCAACGCGGCAGTCAGTGACGTCCGCCGTTTGGTGTTGAACGAGCAGCGGCTGGACAACCTGGGCGCCGCGCTGGACCGGCTGAACACGATGACGGCCGAAGCGGAGCGGGCCATGCAAAACTTGTCCGCCATCATCACCAACAACTCCGCCCCCATCAACTCCGCCGTGCGGGAGCTGCACGAGTTCACCGCCCGGCTGCCCGGATTGACGGAGCAGCTCAACGCCGTGGTGCAAACCAACGCCGCGCGGCTGGGCACGACAATGCACAATCTCGAAACCAGCTCGGCCATCGTCACCAACCTGCTGACCGATCTGCACCACGGACGGGGCGCCGCCGGCCGGCTGTTGCGCGATGAAGCCCTCGCCAATTACCTGAGCGACCTGGCCTACAACCTGGCCTACACCGCCAGCAACCTCAATACGCGCGGCCTCTGGGGAATTCTGTGGAAACAAAAAAATCCCCCGCCGCCCCGCCCCAACCCTCCCCCGCCTGAGCCATGATCCGTTCCCTTTGGATTGTCCGCATTTTCTTCCTCGTCTTGTGCTGCCTCACCGGCTACGCGCTGAGCCAGCTGCGGCCGGACCTGGTTGGTCCGGCCTACAGCGGCCCGCTGGGGGCCTTCATCGGCTTCGGCTTCGGTGGACTGCTCATTGCCATCGACGAGATGCTGAAAGGCTTCTCGCTGCGCGCCTTCTCCGCCACCACCTTCGGCCTGCTCCTGGGCATTGTGGTGGCGCAGCTCGTGGACCACTCCGGTTTGTTCGATCGCGTGGATGACGACACGCGCTGGCTGGTGCGGCTCGCCCTGTTCCTGGGGTTCAGCTACATCGGCATGGTCCTCGCCATGCGCAGCAACAAGGAGGATTTCTCCCTCATCATCCCCTACGTCCGCTTCTCCCGGCGCAGTGACAAAGCGGACAACCTCCTCCTCCTCGACACGAGCGTGATCATTGACGGGCGCATCGTGGATTTGATCAAGGCGAATTTTCTCGAAGGCATCATCGTGACGCCCGGATTCGTGTTGAAAGAATTGCAACGCCTGGCGGACTCCGCCGAGGAGGGCAAACGCACCCGCGGGCGGCGCGGCCTGGAAATGCTCGGCCGCATCCAGTCCAACGGACAGCTCGAAGTAAAGCTGCACGAGGGCGATTTTCCCGAGGAACCGGAAGTGGACGCCAAGCTCCTGCGCCTCGCGCGCAACCTCAACGCCAGGGTCATCACCAACGACGCCAACCTCGGCAAGGTCGCCGCGCTGCAAAACATCACCTGTCTGAATCTGCACGAACTGGCGCGCTACTTGAAACCCGTCCTGTTACCCGGCGACCCGCTCACGCTGAAAATTGTGCGCGAAGGCAAGGACAAGGACCAAGGCGTGGCCTACTTGTCGGACGGCACGATGGTCGTCGTGAACCAGGGACTGGCACACCTGGGCCGCCAGGTCGAGGCCGTCGTGCAGAGCGTGATCCAAACCGGCGCCGGCATCATTGTCTTTGCCAATTTGCGGTCCTCTTCATAACCCACTATAGATAAACCGTGGATTTGATCACCGTCACCAACCTGTTCAGCTCCGCGGAAGCCAATCTGACCGCTTCACGCCTTGAGGCGGCCGGATTTCATCCGCACCTCAAGGGGGAACTCGCCGCCCTGAGCATGGACGGCTACTCGCTGGCCACCGGCGGCATTGAAGTGCAGGTGCCCGCCGCCGAGGCCGCCGAAGCCAGGGAATTTCTCAACAGTCCGGTCACCCCGCTCGAATGAATGCCGCCTCCTCCGCCCGGCTGCTCCGGCTGCAAAAACTGCTGCCCAGCGAAATCAAACTCGACCCGGCCACGCGAAACCAATATGGGGGCGACAAATGGTTCGCCAGTCATTGCCCGGACGCCGTTGCGCTGCCGCGTTCCACCCGGTCGGTGGCGACCATTCTCCAATACGCTTCACGGCACCGGATCCCGGTCACTCCGCGCGGCGCGGGACATGGATACGTGGGCGGCTGCGTTCCCTTGCGCGGCGGCATCGTGCTCTCGCTCGAGCGCCTGAACCGCATCAAGGAGATCAACGCCGATGATTTCGTGGTGGTGACCGAACCGGGCGTGATCACGGCTGATTTGCAGGCGGCGGTGGAAAAGCAAAACCGGTTTTATCCCCCCGATCCGGCCAGCCGCAAGGAAAGTTTCATCGGCGGCAACATTGCGACCAATGCCGGCGGGCCGCGCTGCTTGAAGTACGGAGTCACGCGCGACTACGTGCTCGGACTCGAAGTGGTGCTCGCCGACGGAACGCCCGTCAGGCTGGGCGGGCGCACGCACAAAAACAAAACCGGTCTGGATCTGCACCGTCTCTTCGTCGGCTCGGAGGGATTGCTGGGGGTGATTACCGAGGCGACCCTCAAATTGTTGCCGCTGCCGCCGGATCGGGCCAATCTCGCCGTCGGGTTTGGTTCGATGCGTCAGGCCGTGCGCTCGCTGCACGCGATCCTGGACGCGGGCTTCCTCCCCGCCGCGCTGGAACTGGCGGATGCGTTCACCTTGACCGCGGCTTATCGCCGCACCAAAAGCGAGCGGCTGCGCGGTTGCCGCGCGCATCTCATTGTGGAAGTGGACGGGCAGCGTGCCTCGGTGCGGCAGGAGATCAAAACCCTGCAACGGCTCATCCGCCGGCAGCACCCGTTGTTTGTGCAAGCCGGTTTCGGCCCCGGGCAATGCGAGCAAATCTGGCAAATCCGGCGCGAGTTTTCCTACTCCTTGCGCGACACCGGCCTCACCAAACTGAACGAGGACATCGTGGTGCCCCGCAGCCGGTTGGAGGATCTGTTTGCGTTCGCCGCGCAATTGCAGCAAAAGCACGGCCTGCAACTCGCCTGCTTTGGCCATGCGGGCGACGGCAACATTCACACCAACCTCATGGTGGACTTCACACAACCCGGGGCAAAACGCCGCAGCGCAGCCGCGTTGGATGCGCTCTTCAAACAGGTCCTGGCATGGAACGGGGCGATCACCGGCGAGCACGGCGTCGGCATTGCCAAGCAACGGTGGTGGCCGCTGGCCGCCTCCCCCGGGGTGCGCCAGCTCCATCGCACCATCAAACGCGCGCTTGATCCACACGACATCCTGAATCCCGGCAAGTTCATTTGACCACCGGCCGGATTGAACCTGGCGCCGCCGCGATTGCGGCCGCGTCTTCACCCGTTGGGCTGCCGCAGTTAAGCATTGATCCGCCAGGGAATTCCCGTCATTCCGCGGAGCGCTACGGCAACGCAACCCCATGAGAATTGAACTGCGTGCGGCCCGCAAATCATATCGTTCCATTCACGCGCTGGGCCGGCGGTCACTGGAAATCGCGCCCGGCCCGCGAGCGCAAAGCCACGCCGCCGCTTGCGGCCGCGCGCGGGCCGATCATGGCCATGACGTTCAGCGCCGGAACGAAGGATTCCTGGCGATTCCGCCTGCACGCAATTGCGCTGGTCGGGAGGTTTCGCTCCGGCGGTGCGATCTTTGCCGGGCTGGCGGCGGCCGGCGTCTGGATCACCACTCCCGCGCTTTCCTTCGGCCTCGAACCCGGTGCGTGGTTGGCGGCCCGGGGATTCTGGCGGCTGTATGGACGCTTTTACAATGCCAGCCAATTCGGCCTCATGAACCTGCCGCGCGCAGGGATTTGGCTGCGGTACGCAACCTTGTTTCCTCGCGCCGCGCTGGTTAAGTTGCCCGCGTGATTTACGATGCGTCACTTGACGAATTGCTCCAGAAAGTCTGGGATGGCCAACGGGTCAATGCCGGCGAAGCGGAACGCCTGTACCATTTGCCGTTGGAAGAACTGGCCGCGCTGGCGGATCATCGCCGGCAACTCGCCAAACAAGCCGCCTATAATGGGCGCGGCAACGAGATCGTCACTTATCACATAGACCGCAACATCAATTACACGAACATCTGCAATGTCTATTGCAAATTCTGCGCGTTTTATCGCACGGAAAAAGCGCCGGACGCCTACGTGATCACCCTGGAGGAGTTGGATCGCAAAATCGAGGAGACCCTCGCGCAGGGGGGCGAGCAGATGTTGTTGCAGGGCGGGCATCATCCCAAGCTGACCAAGCAATGGTATCTGGATTTGCTCGCGCATGTGAAAGGCAAATATCCGCATTTCAACATTCATGGTTTCAGCCCGAGCGAGTTCGTGCATTTCCGCGAGGTGTTCAACGAGCCGCTGGAAAAAATCATTGGCGATTTCAAGGCGGCGGGACTCGGGTCGATTCCGGGCGGCGGGGGCGAGATCCTCGTGGACCGGGTGCGCCAGCGCATTTCCCCGCGCAAAGCCATGACGGATGACTGGCTTGAAGTGATGGACGTGGCGCATCGACTTGGACTTTATTCAAGCGCCACGATGATGTTCGGCCATGTGGAAACCCTCGCGGACCGGATCGAGCACCTGGAACGCCTGCGCGCGCAACAGGACAAGTCGTTGAGTTACGGCGGGGGGCATTTCACCGCCTTCATCTGCTGGACGTTTCAGGCCGAGCACACGAAACTCCGCGCCCCGACGGTTGGCGCGCACGAGTATCTGCGCACGCAGGCGCTGGGGCGCATTTACCTGGACAACTTCGACAACGTGCAAAGCTCGTGGGTCACGCAGGGACGGGAGATCGGCCAGATCGCCTTAAAATTCGGGGCGAACGATCTGGGCAGCATCATGATCGAGGAAAACGTGGTGAGCCAGGCCGGCGCCATTTTTCACATGACCGTCGCCGACATGCACCGACTCGCCCGGGACCTGGGTTACGAACCGCGCCAACGGAACAACTGGTATCAGTTGCTGAATTAGAACGGGAGCAGACGCACGCGTACGGCACCGTCAGCAAAATCGTGCCATGGGGTAATCGGACTGCCGCCAAACCACACCTGCATTACCCACGACACCAGCGCAGGAATTGAAAACTGCGGAACACCCGCGCACTTTAAGCATCGCGTTGCACGACGACCATCGCACCAACTCGATTCCGCCCCCCAGATGACGCCGCTCACGGTTGGCCCCCGCAGGTTCAGTCATGCCGGTGAAACACGCTGTCCAGGATGACCTCCTTGGTCTTCCACAACAGGGCCATCGTGAGGGAAACCGGCAACAACACCAGGAGCAGGAGCGCGGGTTGACTGATGCGCTGCAGCCGGACGAGAATTCCCAGCCAAAACTCCGGCAGATGCGGCATGCGCACCAGAAAAACAAACACGGCGGCCAGGCCGATCAACCCCACCAGCAGCATCCGGTTAAGCCACGTAAACTGCCGGGTTTCCTGACGCAGGGTTTCGTCGGGCAACATTTCCCCCAGCCGCGCGATGACCAGGTTCAGGTTGAAGAGAAACAACAGACCGGTCACGCAAACCAATCCGGCGACCAACGTGAAAAACAGGTTGGCGGGCATCTGATGCCACCAGTACAGGAACGGGCTGAGGCCGAAATTGATCAGGGCCACCAGGCGGGTGCGATCCAACGCGCGTCGCCAGGGCCGTTCCTGGGGCTGGAACGCGCCGAACTGCCAGAGTCCATAGAGCAACAAACCCGTGGTGACCAGGCCGGGCACAATGCTCAGGGCGTTCAGCCAGCCCAGCAGCGCCGTGCCCACACCGATCAACAACGTGGCGGGCACCCCCCAGAACAAGGCCGAAAGCCCCCGCACCAGTTTGCCCAGCGCGCGCCATAATTCGGGATCGGGAGCCACATCCGCCATCGCTACGGAGAGAACTTATGGATTTCAGGCGGGGAAACAAGCCTCCCCCCGGCTCGCCACCCCCGCCGGCCCGGTCCCGCCATCAGAACGAGAGATACGTGTAGCCCTTCAAGCCGCGTTCGTAATCGTCGAGCAGGCGCATGGCTTCGTTGGGTTTCAGGCGGTCGGATTTGATGGCTTCATCCACCTGCGCCTTCATCTGGCGCTTCAATTCGTTCTCGTCGTATTGCACCGCGGCGAGCGAGTGCATGATGGTGTTGCCTTCAATGATTTCCTCGATGTAATACCCCGTCGGCTCATCGGGTTCGAGGAAGACATGCACTTCATTCACCCGCCCGAACAGGTTGTGCAAATCCCCCATGATGTCCTGGTACGCCCCCATCATGAAAAAGCCCAGGCGGTAGGGCTCGACGGGGCCGATGCCGTTGACGTGCAGCTCATGCAGGGACAGCGTATCGCGCACATTGCCCAGGTGGATGAACTTGTTCACCTCCCCATCCGAGTCGCAGGTGATGTCCACCAGGGTGGCTTCGCGGGTGGGGCGCTCGTTCAGGCGCGCCACCGGCATGATGGGAAACAACTGGCCAAACGCCCAATGGTCCAGGAGGGATTGGAACACGGAAAAATTGCAGAGGTATTGATCGGCCAGACTGTCCTCCAGTTTGCGGATCTCCTCCGGCACGTATGACTGGCCCTTGAAGCTGTCCACAACCGCCGCGCTGATTTCCCAATAGAGATGTTCAATCTTGGCCTTGTCCGGCAGGTCCAGGTGGCCCAGCGTGAACAACTGCTGCGCGTCGTCCCGCCGTTCCTGCGCATCGTGATAGGCCTCGAGCTTGTTCAGCCGGGAAAGGTTCTCACGAATGGCGCGCAATTTCTTGACCAGCGCGTGATCGGCCTCGCCATATTCAAACTGCACCCCGTTGCGGATTTTTTTGATCGCCCCAAACACCTCCACGATCAACACGCTGTGGTGCGCCACAATCGCGCGACCGCTCTCGCTGATGATGTTCGGGTGGGGCACCCGCTCGGCGTCACACACGTCGCCAAGGTAGTAAACAATGTCGTTGGTGTACTCCTGCAGCGAATAGTTCGTGGAGGAATCAAACGCGCTGCGACTGCCGTCGTAATCCACGCCCAGCCCTCCGCCCACGTCCATGAACTCGATGGCAAAACCCATCTTGTAGAGCTTGGCATAAAAGCGCGCCGCCTCCTGCACGGCTTTCTTGATGGTCAAAATATCCGGCACCTGGGAGCCGATGTGGAAGTGCATCAACTTCAAACAATGTCCGAGATTTTCCGCCTTGAGCATTTCCGTGGCGGTGATGAGTTCCACGGTGCTGAGGCCGAATTTGGCGTTCTCCCCCCCGCTCTCGGCCCACTTCCCGGCCCCCTTGCTCAACAGCCGCGCGCGGATGCCAATCAACGGTTCGACGCCCACCTGCTTGGAGATGGTGATGATGTGCAGCAGCTCCTCGAGTTTTTCCACCACCATGATCACCTGCGTGCCCAGCTTGATGCCCAGCAACGCCATGCGGATGAATTCCGCGTCCTTGTAGCCGTTGCAGATGATGAGACATCCCGGATGATTTTGCAGCGCCAGTCCGGCGAACAACTCCGGTTTGCTGCCGACCTCCAGGCCGAAAGCGTACGGCCTGCCCGCATCCAGGATCTCCTCCACCACTTCGCGCAACTGGTTGACCTTGATCGGAAAGACGCCGCGAAACTGGCCGTGGTATTTGAGCGCGGCAATGGAATTTTGGAAGGCCTTGTTGATCGCCTCGACCCGATGCCGCAGGATGTCCTGGAACCGGATCAGGAGGGGAAATTTCAAGCCGCGCCCCCTGGCCTCCTCAATCACATCGGTGATGTCCACCGCCGCCCCGGCCTCCTGCAACGGTTTGACGATGACGTGTCCTTCATCGTTAATATCGAAATATCCCGCCCCCCAACGATGGATATGGTAAAGATCGCGCGCCGCTTCGGTGTTCCACGGCCGCGCCGCTTCGGAAGAAATGTTCATCTCGTACGATTCAAACGAGCGCACTATAAAAACTCGCCGGGAGAATGCAATCATGCGTACGCGAAAAAGTTTTCCTCCCGCGCGACGTACTGCTTTCATCCCCGCATGGCAACAGTCCCACTCGTCCGCGTGGTGCGTCACTGCGACCGGCTCCTCGGCACGGCGGAAGTCGGTGATTACGCCGGCGCCGTCAATGGGTTACAGGTGGAAAACTCCGGGAAAGTCACGCGCCTCGCGGCCGCGGTGGACGCCAGTCTCGCCACGGTGCGCCTGGCGGTTGCGGCCGGGGCGGATCTGCTCCTGGTGCATCATGGCCTGTTCTGGTCACCCGCGCATCCGTGGACCGGCAAAAAATACGCGCTGCTCCAGACCCTGCTCGCGAACAATCTGGCGGTTTACAGTTCGCACCTGCCGCTGGATTTGCATCCGCGCCTCGGCAACAACGTCCAACTGGCCCGCGCTTTGGGCTTCAAAACGAGTCGGCCGTTCTTCCCCAGCCACGGACAATACATCGGCTTGCGAACAACGGCCGCAGTGCCGCGTGAAACGCTTGCCGCACGCTTGGCAACCGCCACCGGCGGCCGACCCCTCTGCATTCCGGGTGGACCGGAAATTTGTCGGCGCATTGGCATCGTCACGGGCGGCGCGGGGTCAGAACTCAAACTGGCGGCAGCGGCAGGAGTGGACACGTTCATCACCGGGGAAGGACCGCACTGGACTTATGCCCTGGCCGAGGAACTCGGATTGAACGTGTTCTACGCCGGCCATTACGCCACGGAAACCTTCGGCGTCAAAGCGCTCGCGGCACAGTTGAGCAGGAAGTTTAACGTGCCGTGGGTCTTTTTGGATCACCCCACCGGACTCTGAAAACGGCACGCCAAAAAGCCGGTGCCGACCTGCGCCGGCACCGGCTGTTTCAACCACAACACCAACCGAACTATTCGCCGAGAATCGTTTGCCACATGATGCGGTAGAAGTGGCTCGCACCACTGGCGGTGGTGGTCGCCTTGAATGTCCCCGGACCGGTCTGGCTGATATTCGCCGCATCATCGGTGACGTAGCTGCCATTTGCGGTGGCGGCTCCCAGCAGACGGAACTGGCCCGCATCCGCATCCGGCGGCCCAGTGAAACTGATTTCCACATTCCCGCCGTTGAGGGTCAGGTGGGTGATCTGAATGGGCTGCGCGACGTAGGATTCGACGCGGAAGTTGTCCACCAGGACAAAGCTCATGGCCGGGACACCGGACGCTCCGGCAAACAGATCCTCAAAGCCGACAAACACGTTGCCTTCCGGCAATGTGTCCGCCGGAACGGTGGCGATGAGAATTCCGTCAATGTGCCAGGTTACTTCCCCATTCGCCCGTGTCACCACGATGGTGTGCCACGCCATGCCCATGTTCCCGGGCTGGCTGATCCCGGTCTGTCCGGGGTAATTGGCCAATTGCGCGGCGGGTGCGGGAATATTCCCCCACAACGAAGCATAATAATCGTTGCCCGTGCTCCGCGGATTGTCCGTGGTCCCGGCAGCATAGACGCCTGAGGCATCCTCCTGCAATTCCGTGGCCACGTAGGCATTGCAGTCGCCCACGGCCAGGGTCGAACCGCCGTCCCCGCTAAGGTCGAACCAGATGCCGTCCGACAGGGCGCTGACGGCCACATTGGGATGATCAGCCGTTGTGCCGACTCCGGTGGTAAAGTGCATGGTCGAACCGGCGCCACCGTCGAGCATGGGCCCGTTGTAATTGATCCACACCTTGAATCTCATGCGAAAATCGCCCGTTAACCCGGCCAGGCTTTGCGGCGAGGCACTGACGCCGTTGACCGGAGCATTGGGCTGTTCGTTGAGCCGGAAACGCAGCGCCTTGGTGGTCGGGCTCCCGGGTGAGGGGGGCACGAACAGCGTGCTGTAATCAAAGGCAAAATCCACGGCCGAATCGTACCAGCCGTCAGCGCTGTTGGAAATCCAGGCAGCGGACGAGTCGGTTTCGAAATCGTCGGCAAACAAGAGCTGCCCCGCGGGATACTCGTCGTCAATGAGAGTCGCCGCAGCTGTCGCCAGCGAGCCCACATTGTAGGCGGTTCCGGTCGCAACCGCGATTTCCACCGCTTCGTCGCCTTCAAAAAGTTCATCGTCCACCGGGGTGATGCTGAAGTTGGCCGTGGCGGCGTTGGCGGGCAGCGTCACCGCCGTCGGACCGTTGAAGTCCGCGCCCCGGGTCGCCGCTCCGCTGTACGCGAGGTTCACCAAAAGTTCGGAGGTAATCAGCCCCCGCCGCACCAACTGGTAGCCCAGCTTGGATTCGGAATACCCTTCCAACAGGCGCGTTTCGGTTTGTCCCGGTAGCAGGGCCACTTCAGCCGGCTCATCGTCGGCAATGGTCACGGTGGCGGCAACGGAATTCCCGATGCCGTAGCCGGCGCCGGACGCCAGGGTCAACGTGACCGTTTCCGTCAATTCCGCGAGGTTGTCATCCAACACCTGCACGGCGATGTTCGTGCTGACGGCGCCGGGCAGGAACGTCACACTGCCCGGCAGCGGGACATAATCTGTTCCGCTCTCCGCCGTGCCTCCCACGGTATAATTCACCGTCAGTGCCTCTTCAAACCGCGCGCTCCGGGTCAGTGTAAACTGGCCAGGCACCGGCCCCGCCTCCTGGGCGGCCGCCACCGAAGCGGTGACCTCCACCAAAACCTGCGGTGCGGCAATGTCCAACGTCCCCTCGGTGCCGGTCGTCACCACGGTTGAACCGCCCTTGGAAAAGATCCGCAGCCACTCTCCGCTGCTGTTGACCACATAAATGTTGCCCACCGCGTCGTAAGCCAGATCACGATTGTTGACACTGAGCGAACCGACATTGAAACCATTGGTCGCCCCCAGATCAAACACGCCGTTCGTCAGGCCGACCAGCAGGACCGTGGGCGTGACATTGGCGCGCAACAGCGCCAGCGTGCTGCCGTCCGGCGCCAGATCCACCGCCAGAGTTTCCCGCAAGATGTCCACGCTGGCCGGATTGCCGGTGAAGGCGCGGCTCGCCGTCAAGGAGTTGGTGATGAGGGTGCCGTCCCCGTCGAAAACCCATAGATTGGCCTCGTTGCCCGCGGAGCGTCGTTGCGTCATGAAAAAGTAATTGCTCGAGCCGCCCCGCACCACATCCATGGTCTGGCTGGCTCCGTTGATGGTGGGACTGATGAGCAGCGTGGGGGTGCCCGTGAACGGCAGAGCCGCGTTGTCCACATCATATCGCCACAGGCTGTCGCCCGGAGACATGTCTTCATCCACGGAAAAGACCTTGAGATCCACCCCCGCGTGCCCTTCCACCCAGGCCGCGGGCACGCTGCCATGGTTGTAGGCCCCGTAACCTAAATCGCCCACCACGTCGAAAACATTCATGCCAGTGGTGACGTCCGGGTCGGTCACCCAAAGTCCGCCACTGGGATCGGACCAATCGCACAAATAGAGCTGGCCATCGTCCTTGCCAATCACCAGCCGGGTGGGCGAGGCCGTGTTGCCGGCGGTAAACGCCAGCCCGGCGGTGCGCGGGAATTCCCCGGTATCCAGGGCGACCGTATCATCGGCATTCAACATGTAAATCCCCTGATAGACCGTGCGCACATAGTCGCCGCCGGTGGTCGCATTGCCCCGGGCGTTGGCCACGTAGATGCGTCCGAAGGCCGGTGAAGCAGGGTTACGATCCACGACCACGCCGCGGGGATGTTCAAATTTGTTCACATACACCCCGTTGTCTTGAAACCCGTCGTCGCTGGACTGGGTGTAGCCGGCCGCCGCCGCCCGCGTGACCACGATTTTAATGTGCCCCGGTGCGACCCCCAGATTCAGCACCGTCAATCCCTTGACTCCGGCGCCCAGGTCGTTGGTCACCGTGCCATTGCCCGAGATGACCTTCACATTATCCGCCGCTTCATTCAGGCGGAAGGAAACGGTGCCGGCGGCATTGGTGATACACGTCGCATAAGGCACCGCGTGCGTCTGGCTGACGACGCCGCCCAACAACAGCGCCCCGAGTGCGGGGGTTAACCGGAATTTCAGGATTTTTCTTTTCATAGGGTTTTTTGAGTTTACTGGTTCCGTTGAAACAAACTGCCGGGTCCGGCGGCGTTAATTTACGTGTTTGACGCCGATGCCTTCGTCCTGCGACCACTCGCGCATGCGAAGGTAGTAATTGCCCTTCTCCCGCACCCACTCAGCGTGACCATCGCAAAAATTGGCGTTGCCCCCGGCGGCGCCGTGATTGTCGCCCGCGTCGGGATAGTTGTTGTATTTGTTGGCCGGGTTGAACTTGTTATCGCCATCCAGAGTCAGCCAGGTCTGGCTCGGCCCGGGGACGGTATCCTTCAAGCCCAGGCCGTCCAGGGTGCTTTGGTGCCGGCGCGACTGAACGCGAGCCTCGGTTTTTTTGGTCTGGATGCCGGAGGTGCCGTCCTTTTGCTCCGGTGCCACGCCCGGAGTGCGATCATTGCGCCACCAGGTAAAATTCTCATAGCTGTATCCGTTGGTAACCCCCTTGTTTTCGGCGAAGTTCTCCAAATCCATCAAATCCCCGTTCGCCCGCACGTACGGGGCCTGGGTGCGAATGTAATTGCGGGTGCTGGGGCAGATGAAGAGCTTGGGGTTGCGGGCGTAGGTCTGGTACATCCAATTCAAATTATCGTCATAGTAACCCCGGGAGACACCGGCGAACTGGCCATTGAAATCCTGTGCATACATCAGATTGCCCAGGCCCATTTGCTTCAAATTGCTGAGGCAATTGAGGCGATGCGCCTTGTCCTTGGCCTTGGCCAGTGCGGGCAGCAACATCGCCGCCAGGATGGCGATAATGGCAATGACCACCAACAATTCAATCAGTGTAAACGCGAACCGACCCGCTGAAACCCGGGGATTCAGCGGCCCAGCCGGCTTGTAAATTTCCGTCATGACGATCAACACCTTATTGCCTTCGCCTCATTCCCACCATCCGGGACTCCGCCCTGGCACGGATTGATTCGGCCGCCGGTTCGTGCCCCGCCTGGTTCAAGCCTGGTTCAATCATGGATACGCCGAGGTTTTACCTCTTTTGGCCAGGAGCGCAAGCAAATGCGTTCGTTCCCGGCTTCACATAATCATGTCAGGCGCGGCGGCGGCCTTCCTGGTCGCCCGCTCGCTTCCGGGCTTGCGGAGGGCCCCGTCATTTCCTACGAAGTGGCGACAGAATATGTTTACCGCTCCGAAAATTATTCCGCGCCCGGTCATCATTGGTTTCTTCCTGCTCGGCCTCATGTCCAGCGTGGCCTTCCGCGCCATCATCCTGCTCCAGAAATACGACCCGCGCTGGGTGCGACCGGTCTGGTATTTTGGCGTCCTCGGCTACCTGCTGTTCTTTCTCTACCGGTATTACATTTCCCAACGGCGCAAACGAGTCATCACCCACTTCAAGGTCATTGAGAAAATCCGTGATGGCGCGGCGCTGGCGCCGGCGGAACGCGAAGCGGCGCTGTATCTCTTGAAATCCGTGCGCGCCTCGCAGGAGGATTGGAACTATCTGGCGATCTTCGTGCTGTCCATCGTCGCGATCGCCCTGGATTGGTGGCTACCGGGAAAATAAGGCGGCCGCCGACCCTGCCCTGGCCCGCTTGAACGCCGCGCCACGATTCGGATACATCCGGTCAATCTCGGCCAACAACCCCGGCCGATCCGCCAGCACATCCGCCGCAGTGGGCATCCGCTGCAAGCGCTGCGCCAGTTGTTGCAGATACGATTCCACCTCCTTTTTGGAAAGCTCGGAACGCGGACGCACCGTGGATGGGCGCGGCACACTGAACTCCCCGAACCAGTCCGCCTGTTCGCGCATCGCCGCGAGTTTCTGATTCGCCATCCGCACGTACTCACGGTCCAACTCGCTCAACACGAAACGCCGCCCCAGCTTCAACGCCGCCAGCGCGGTGGTGCCCACGCCGCCAAACGGGTCATACACCCAATCCCCCGGATGCGTGGCCAGTTTGATGATGCGTTCCATGAGCTTCTCCGGCAACTGGCAGGGGTGCGCATCCCGATCGCGCTTGTGCTTGATGCGATGAATATCAAACCAGACATCGGACAACTCCACTTTGACATCGTCCCCGAGGGCTTTGCGCTGGCGGAGGCACCTGCTCCGCAGGCAATACCGCGGCGCGTCGGGTGGCGTGACGAAATCCGGCGCCGC
The DNA here is from genome assembly GCA_029573725.1 of Verrucomicrobiota bacterium. Lineage (GTDB taxonomy): Bacteria > Verrucomicrobiota > Verrucomicrobiia > Limisphaerales > JADLHS01 > JADLHS01. The sequence continues at coordinate 109,046 of JAKQDQ010000018.1, read as the reverse complement.
TTTCCGGCCCAGCGGCGCGTAGCGGCAGGTCGGCTTCCCGCCGGGCTTGGTGAACCACAGCAACGCGTAGTGCGCCGGCATCAATTTCCCCCGCGGATCAGACAGCGCGTCCCATGCGATCCAGTGGCGAAAATCCAGAAAGCGCTGCAACACTACGGCGTGATGTGCGGCCCACTTCGGCAGGTTGAGCACCAGCAAGCTGCCGCCAGGCTTCAACACTGCGGCCATGCCGGTCAACCAGCGCTCGCACCAGGCCAGGTACTGCTCCTCGGCCAGCGCATCGTTCCAGTGTCCGTAACGCTTTTCCAGGTTGTAAGGCGGATCGGCAAACGCCAGATCAAACCGGCCCTGCGGATGCAACGCCCGGACGCGCTGGAGAAACGCCACGCTGTCCCCTTCATAGATCCGGTCAGGCTCGATTTGCTTTAATTCCGCAAAATCGTCACCACCACTCGCGGTGGACCGGGGGAGTGGCTGCCGGAATTTTCCCGCCGCCCTGCCCTCCGGGGTCCAGAGCAACGGAATGGCCTCCGGCCGGACTCCCGCCAGCCGGGCGATCCGCTCCAATACATCGGCGGGCACGGCGGCATTGGTGAGTTTGCGCCTGGGCAAATCCCGCCACACATCGGACAGGGCGGCACCCTGTGGATGGAGCAGATGTTTTTTGCCCCCCCAGTCCTTGAGATTTTGCCCGCAGGCCGTGCAGCCGCGATGCGCCACCCGCACCTCGCTGGTGTGGAGCAGAAACGGCGGAGGCGTCCGCCGGGCTGGATCGCGCCGAACCAACAGGACCAGCCCCTGATGGGTGGGTTGCAGGAAATGGGTGCGTGCGCGGTCATGCAGATCAAGCGCAATCCAATATTTGAAAATCGTCTGTCCGGCCAGGGTTGCTTCCCGGCGCAGCCCCTCCACCCAGCCCGGCAAATCAGCCGGTTCTCCGTACAAAAAAAGCAGCCCGCCGGCCGGCAATCGCGCCAGCGCGGCCGACATCAGTTGTTTGAAGCCGGCCCGGGCCGGCCCCGCTCCGCCCCGAATCACCACCACCAGGACCGGGGAAACCGGCGACGGCAAAGGATGCGGGGCGGCTGGACTGACAGCGTTGCGGTCTGGAAGCGGCATCAATACATCACTCACGCGTGGCGGAGTTGTAGTGAAAACATCGTGACAAGACAAATGTTTCCACCGGGGCGCATCCGCATTTTTCCATACAATTTTGGGGATGAAAACATCTTCATGTGGGTTTAATCTCCACCATCGCAACGGTATAAAGAACACGTCAGTAATCACGTTAACCCGATAAACACAATCAGCAGTAGCATGAAATCAAAAATCATTCCCCTCATCGCCGTAGTGGGTACCGGCGCCTGGTCAATGTCCGGTCAGGCCCAGGTTCTTCTCCATGAGACTTTCGATTATCCGGACACCACGGCCATGCTGGCAAACTGGAGCGGTGCTGGCAGCGGGCTGGGCGGCTCCCTGAACACCACGGACGGCCTGGGCGCCCCTTCCGGAGCGCACGACGGGACCGCATCGGTCCACGTCTGGTCCGGCTCCGCTTTCTCCATCACGCCAACCGATGCGTCCCCATTGGTATTGTCGGGCGACCTCTGGTTCTCGGGCAACGGCGGCCAGCGCAACACCATCGGTCTGCGCACCGGAGTTAATCCGTTGTTCGAATTCGGCTTCTACAATCAGGCTGCAGCTAACGGGTTGTCCGCCCGGATCTTAAATTTTGCCGGAACCCCCGGCTGGGTTCAGCTTGCCAGCTATACGGACTTGGGGGCGGGCCAGCCACAGTGGATCCGATTTGAAGCCACTTTCACCGCCACGGCTCTCGACCTTAAATGGGATTTGGCCGCCGATGGAACGTGGGATGGCGCCTACAGCTCTTCTGGAGCGACTCCCACGGGGGCGTTCTCGGATCTGCGCTTTGGCGGCCCCTCGGGAGTCAGTTCCGTCGGCGGTGGATTCCTGGTGGACAACATCAAGCTGGAGGTCGTACCCGAACCTGCAGCCGCTACTTTGTTGGGTCTGGGGCTGAGCAGCCTGATTGCCTGGCGCCGATCCCGTCGCTAATCTCAGAACGGAAACCAACTCTTAACGAAGCAAAGGCCGGCTTGAAAAAGCCGGCCTTTTTCATGTCGTCTGCAAGGCGAATCGCTACATGGGATCACGATGGGCCTCATGACAGCCAATCCATGTGGCGGGAACGCGTCCCAAAGGCGCAAACCAGTACGGACAGCCGGCGCCCAGCCAGATCGCGTCACCCGTCTGTACGGGGTAAAACTCCTCCGCCAACCGGCAGATGCCCTGCCCGCAGATCAAGGCCAGCCCCCGCTCCGTTCCGTGGCATTCAACGGCGGGGATCAGCGCTCCCGGCGCATAGGTGACCCGGTGGATCGCCAGGTCAAAAGCAGGCGCCTCCGGCAGCAGTCGTTGCATCGTTACGGCTTCATTGCGGCGGTCCGGTTCGCCCCGGATCTCGCGTTCGTGACTCAGGAGCGGTTCGGGAGCGGCAACGCCGCGCAGCGCCAGGTAGCGCTTCTGAAAGACCAGCAACTGCAACGACGCCGCCTGCGAATTCTTCAACTGCAAATCGCTGCCCGGTGGTAAATAAACAAAACTGCCCGGCTCCAAGCGGTGACGCTTTTGGGCCAGATCAATCGTCCCCGCACCATCCAGAACATAGATGAAATACTGATTCGGCCCGGTGTTCCCCTCCCCGACCCCATCGCGCTTCAGCGTGATCTGCAACTGGGTAAAGCGCGGTCCCAGCAAGGCGGGGGAAATGGACACCACACATGCGGCCGCCTTCCACCCCGGCAGGGACCGCGCCATTGCGCTATCGGAGGCCAGCAATGCGCAGCGCGCTTTGATTACCGTGCGGGTTGCTCCAAACAAGTCACTCACGTAATTCCCTTCTCCATCACCATGGCTTCCATTTCCAATCCCCCGGCGCACCTCCCGGCCCGCCGCCTCAGCCGGTGCGAAAAGATACGGAAGTCAGGAGCCGGGACGCGATGGGAAAATTCGCGAATTTACGATTGCCAATTGGTGAAAATCTGCTAACCATCGGAGCTGTTCGCCACAGAATCCTAAAATCAGTCTAACAAAATTCGCCATGAAAGTTCGTATTCACACCCCTTGTCGGAAACTAAGCGGGCGGCTGCTGGCCTTGTGCGGTTCGCTCCTGACTTCAGCCGCGCTGGCCACGCCCTATGCCGCGCAGGTTACCAGGAACGGCAATACCGTCTCTTTTGTTTTGAACCAACCCGCCACGGGCATCACCGTGCTGCGTGATGGCGGCAATCCCGTCACCCCCGCCATTGATGCCACCACCGCCGGGGCCAAATCCTTCGACATGACCGGGTTCAGCACCTACTCGATCATTGTCACCGGCAACACGGCGCGCGCCTGGACGCAATACGTTCCGGACGGGACGGACCGCAATTTCTACTTCCCCAACAGCGTGGCCATCAATAAAAACCCCGGCAGCACGAACTTTGGCAAAATCTATATCGGAAACAATAACAACGCGACCGATAGCGGCCTGACCGGAGCCGGCCGCACCACACCCAACGGGATTTACGTGCTGGACGCCACGGGAGTGGCGTTGAGCGGGCCGCATACCGGCGGAATAGACATGACCGTGGACGGCAGCAACATGTCCCACCCCTACAAAATTAACCTGAACCCGGACGATGATTGCCTGTATTACACCAGTTTTTACGACGACACTCCCTACGGATTCAATGAGGATCTCAGCGTCGCGACCCAATTGATTGATGCTTCCAACAAACCCAACGGTGAATGGGTGGAAAGCATCTATGCCACCGGCTCCCGCGCCACCGGAGACTTGCGGGTTTATACCGTCAATTCGGACTACCTGAATGCGCGCGTCGGGGTCGTCGCCTACAACCTTGGCGCAAATGCAGCGGCCGCCAATGGCGACCCGGGCGAACAGGTCATCGGCCCCTCCTATTTCACCTATTACCCCGGCGACGTGGACCGCGACAGCCAGGGCAACTGGTATTTGACCCAATATCGAGGCACCGCAGATCAGGCGGCGCAGGTGGTCAAATTCGATGGCTCACTGGCGTGGCCCATCAACACCGCCGCCTGGGAAAGCGATCGGTCTCTCACCTACGTCCGCTGCGTGGGAGTTAATGACGCGGGCGGCACGGTGGCGATTGGAAGATACCTCTCCGGGATCGGTCTGGTTTACTTTTACGACAAGGAAACCGGTGCCTTCCAGAGCAGTCTGAATGTCGGCAGCTACGTACGCGACGTTGCCTTTGACGTGGCCGGCAACCTGGTGACGGTGGACAACGTGACCGAATATGCGCGCTTCTGGTCCCCCGGAGGTTTCTCGGTGGCCACCACCAAATCGGATGGCACCTTCGAACTCTTCAGTCCGGACACGCTCACGGTCAGCACCAGTGAAGATCCGGAAGCATCCGAGGCCGGCAGCGATCCCGCCACCTTCACCATCACCCGCGCCGGCAACGCCCAGGACGATGTGCTGGTGAACTTTACCCTGACCGGCACGGCGACCAGCAATGTGGATTACACCGTCTCGGTGAGCAGCCCGTTCCTGTTCCAGGGCGGAATGACCTCCACCAACATCATCATTACTCCGATTGACGACGCGCTCCGCGAGTCCACCGAGACCGTGACGCTGAATCTGGCGGAAAACAACAACACCTATTACCTGGGAAACCCCAGCTCGGGCACCATCACCATCCTCGATAACGACGGCGCCTTGCTGTATTGGGACATCAACGGCCCGACGGCGGGAGCCGGCGGGGATGCCCCTGCGGGAACGTGGGGCGCCGGCAATAATTGGAATGCCATTGCGGACGGCACCGGCCCTGCCGCGCCTTGGACGCCAGGCGCCGCCGCGGTGTTCTCGGCCGGAACCGACGCCTATGGCCAGTTTACCGTCACGGTCAGCGGCACCCAGTCTGCCGACTACCTGTTCTTTGAAGACGGCTACGTCACCTTGAGCGGCGGCACGATCAACCTCAGCAACGCCGAAGGCACAAAGGTCACCGATGGGATGATCGGCACGATCAATTCCGTGCTCGGAGGCTCCCTGGGCTTGTATTTCGAAGGCCCGGGCACACTCGAATTGGGAAGCGATAATACTTACAGCGGTCCCACGGAAATTCAGGGCGGCACGCTGCAACTCGGCGCCGCGGAGCGCATTCCCAACAATTCGCCGGTCAACATCAGCGCCACGGGAACGCTCAACCTCCAAACATTTGATGAAACCATCGGCGCGCTCTCGGGCGCCGCCGGCGCCAAGGTGGTCAGTTATGGAGGCACGCTGACCTTCGGCGGCAACAATGCCGATACGACCTGGAGCGGCGACATCAACAACGGCTATCCGGTGGTTAAAGCCGGCACCGGCACCACGACGTTGGCCGCAGGAAACCTGCTGGACGATCTCACCATCAATAGCGGCGTCATTGCCATCAATGACGCCCTGCGCCTGGGCGGGTTCTATTCGGTCACCCTCAATAACAATGCGATCCTGCGCAGCACGTCATCGGCGGTGGGGGGCAACTTCGTCCAGCCGGGCAAATTGATCACCCTCGGCGCCGGCGGAGGCACCGTGGACATCGCCACGGGAGGGGCCATCCTGTTTGTCGCCGATGGCAGTGTCATTTCGGGCCCGGGAACGCTGACCAAGACCGGACCGGGCGAACTGCGCACCTACAACGTGGAACATGCCTTTGGAAAACTGGTGGTGGCCCAGGGGATGTACACCGTTGGCCACTCCACCTTTACCGCCTATAACACCGGCTTCGGTGCGGTGCCGGCATCCCCCACCCCGGACGCGATCACGGTCATGAATGGAGCGCAAATCCGCAAGGCCGGCGGCAACAACATCGCGCTGGATCCCAACCAGGGCATCACGCTGGTGAATGGCGCCACCTTCCGCTCCTTTGCCGGCGACGCCGGAATGGGCGTCTTCGAAATCCCCGCGCCGATCACCGGCACCGGTCCGCTCACGTTGGGTGTGTCCGTGGACGCCGCTCCGGTGTTCGTTTTGAGCGGCAACAACTCCTACTCGGGCGGCACCATTGTGGCCGCGGGCGTCACCGACGTCCGGGTGGATGGAGGACTGGGCACCGGCGATGTCACCGTCGCCAGCGGCGCCACCTTGAAATTAAACCTGGGCACCGCAAACACCTACATCGATTCCCAAGCCACGCTGACCCTGAATGGAGCCGCCCCAGTCGTGGCGCTCGACTTCACCGGCGCACCCAACACGATCAAAACCCTCTCCTTTAATGGAGTGCCACAGGCGGCCGGCACGTGGGGCGCGGTGGGTTCGGGCGCCGATCATGAGAGCGCGTTCTTCACCGGCACCGGCATGCTCAATGTGACCAGCGGCGGCGTCACTCCCCAGCCGGTCACCAACATGCAAATCACCGGAGCCGGAAGCGGCACGGCGACCATCAATTACTCCGGCGGGGCGGGCAGCCAGTTTGTGCTGCTGCGCGCGCTGGAAGTGACCACGCCCATCGGCAGTTGGGAGCGCGTCGCCACCAACACGGCGGCCACCGGTTCGTTCTCGATTCCGATCGGCTCGGAGCCCAAGGCGTTCTATCGCATCCAGAGCGAATAGCCCCCGGCCAGGCCAGGGACCGATTCGCGGAGGAGCCGGATGAAAATCCGGCTCCTTTTTTTGCGGCGGGTGGCGCTGATTCCTGCCCCGGCGTTGCCTCCGGATCACTGCGCTCATGAAACCTCAGGTGACAATCGGGCCGGATTTCTGGGCGGGCATCCCTTTGCTCGTCGCCACGCCGGGCCAAGGGTGGAGTCGCCTCTGCGCGCGCAATTGAGCGCGGCCCCGTTGAAGCGTTTTGGCGCAGACGAAGCAACCGCGAAATACTTGTCCGCGTTTCAGCCCGGAATACCGCGGACGATGCCGTTTGGATTGCCCATGCCCGAATCCACGCCCTCCCGAAGCGGTTTCCATCTTGCCGCTGCCCGGTGGTTTGCCCATGCTTTACTGTCATGGCGGAACGGCCCATTTCCACTTTGAACAAACCCGATGTCGCGTTGGAACTCACCCTGCGCCCGGCGCTGTTCTCCGATTTCACGGGACAAACCAAGGTCAAAGAGCGTCTCGAAATCGCGGTCACGGCCGCCCGGCAACGTGGCGAAGCGCTGGATCACCTCCTGCTCTCCGGCCCTCCTGGTCTGGGCAAGACGACCATTGCGAACATCCTGGCCAAAGCCATGGGGGGAAACCTCAAGGCCACCAGCGGCCCGACGATTGAAAAAGCCGCAGATCTGGCCGGGTTGCTCACGAATCTGGAATCGGGCGATGTGTTGTTTATTGACGAAATCCATCGGCTGCAGAAGACCATTGAGGAATATCTTTATCCGGCCATGGAAGATTTCAAGCTGGACATCATCATTGATCAGGGACCAAACGCCCGCAGTGTGCGCTTGAACCTGCCGCGGTTCACCCTCATCGGCGCCACCACCCGCAGCGGCCTGCTCAGTGCGCCGTTGCTGACCCGGTTCGGCATGCGCGAACGACTGGATTATTACGTCGCCGAGGATTTGCAGAAAATCGTCATCCGCTCCGCCCACCTGCTGAACGTGCCCATTGAGCCAGCGGGGGCGCACGAAATCGCGCGCCGCAGTCGCGGCACACCCCGCATCGCCAACAACCTGCTGCGACGGGTGCGCGATTACGCCCAGGTCAAGGGTGATGGCCAAATCAGCGCCCCGGTGGCGGATTGCGCTCTGGCCCTGTTGGAAATTGACGAAAACGGACTGGACGAAATGGACAAACGCATTTTGGAGGCCATCATCGGCAAGTTCGGCGGTGGTCCGGTGGGTGTGAATTCCCTCGCCGTGGCCGTAGGCGAAGAGCCGGACACCATCGAGGAGGTTTATGAACCTTACCTGATCATGGAAGGGTACCTCAACCGCACCCCCCAAGGCCGGACCGCAACGGCTTTAAGCTATCAAAAGCTGGGGCTCAAGGCCGCGGGAAAACAGCAACCCACCCTGCTCTGACGGAAGCGGGGCCGCCGGCTCCGCTACTTTGCCGGCGGGGACTTAACCGGCCAGGCGGCGGATTCCACCCGCGCCGTTTTGAAATAGGCTTCAAATTTCGCGATGACCTCGGGATGCTCCGGCGCGACGTCCACGCGTTCTTGCGGATCTGCGGCGAGGTTGTAAAGCTCCAGCGGCTCGCTGGCTTGCGGGCGGACGGCTTTCCAATCGTCCGCGCGGGCCGCCTGTTGAAAACCGCGTTCATGAAATTCCCAATAGAGAAAATCGTGCCGGTTGGTCTGCGCCTGCCCCACCAGGGTCGGATAGATGGAGATGCTGTCGGTGTTGGTGGGGCACTTGGTCATGGCCAGATCCGCCAGGGTCGCCAGCCAGTCCCAGTTGGCCCAAACCAAATCACTGACCTGGCCGGGCTGGATACGCAGCGGCCAGCGCACGATGGCGGGCACGCGGATGCCGCCCTCGTACAAATCCCGTTTGTGGCCGCGGAGCCCCCCGGCGCTGTTGAAAAATCCCGCCCGCACGCCACCTTCCGCATGCGGACCGTTGTCACTGGTGAAAATCACCACGGTGTTTTTATCCATCTGCAATTCCACCAGTTGATCCATGATCTGACCGACATAGGCATCCAACCGGGTGATCATGGCGGCCTTGTTCTTTTCCGGCGCCGGCCAGGCTTCCCCGGAATAGGGGGCATCGGACGGCACCTGCATCCCGTTGCCGGTGCGCCGGGCCTCCTCGTTGTTGGCGTGCGGAAGATTGTAGCTTAGAAAGAGGAAGAAAGGTTGGTACCGGTTGAAAGCCGAGGGCTTGTTGATACTCAGATAATTCCGCGCCGCCTTGGTGAACAGATCGGGCAGATACAAATCCCGTTTCCCTCCGCTGTTCTCACGATTGTGCCGCAGGCCATCAAATCCAGCGTGCCCTGGACGGGGCGGATCATAACGCCAGATCCATTCCGGGTAATAATCGTGCGCCTCCATGTTGTCGAGGTAACCCAGGAACTCCGCAAATCCTTTCTGCTGCGGCGTGCCGGGCTGATTTTTCGTCGTCAACCCCCACTTGCCAATCAACGCGGTCTTGTAGCCGGCCGCTTGCAGCATCTGCGCCAGCGTATATTCACCGGGTAGCAACGTGGCAACTTGCGCATTGCCGCGAATGTGCAAATGCCCGGTGTGGGCGCCGAGCATCAGCGCGGCGCGCGACGGTGCGCAGACCGTGCTGCCCGCATAAGCATTGCGGAAGCGGATCCCTTCGCGCGCCAGCTTGTCCAGATTGGGGGTCTGAATTCTGGTCTGCCCATAACACCCCAGGTCGCCATACCCCAGATCATCAGCCATGATGAGAATGATGCTGGGACGACGCGGCGCCGGCGGAGGCATCTCCGCGGCGGGCGGAGCCGCGGCCACGGCCAGCGGGAACAACGCCGCCACCAGGACGAGCCGGCCTGCCCACCCGTTCCATTGCAACCGCACGTTCATGAACGGAATATACTGGGAAACCCGATTGATGCCGTCCATTGAATTTTGCCGGCCACCGAATTGGCTTTCCATTCAAAATCATTCCGCGCACCCTGCTGCCCAATGTCTGAAAACGACGAGCCTCTAGCGAGTCCGCCCGAAACTTCGTCCGCCCCGGCCCCGGCCGCGGGCGGCAGCAGCCGCCGCCGGGGCCGGCGCGGCGGACGCGGGCGGCGCAGACCGACGGATCACAAACCCGCCTTGTCGGCACCCCCCCTTCACGCGCCCGAGCAGCCCGAGCACGCGGAGAGTGAGGCTTCACCGCCAGCCGGAACGATCGAAGATCAACCATCCGAACCCTCCGCCCACACCTCCCCGCTCCCCGCAGCTCCGGTGGCGGGCGAACCGGCCGATGCGCCCCCCGCGCGCCCGCCCTCCGCCTCCGCTCCGAAGCCCGCTGCCACGGCGCGCAATCCGGACTCCGCCCACCAACCCACGGCGATTCACCAGGCGATTGATGAGATGATGGAAGTCATCGAGACGCTGAAACATGCGGTGGATCAGATGGAAGAAGTGCTGGAATTAATGGAACTGGCGGAGCGCCAGAAGTTGGGCGACGAACGCGAGATCGATGCGTTGCGGCGTTCGCTGCGACAACTGCACGATCGCGCGCGGGAGCATTCACACGGCGCCGCAGAAGGGACGCATCACTCGCGCGAAGCCCACCACCGCGAATCCCGGGGGGGCCGTGATTCCCACAAGCCGCATAAAAGCAGCAAGGCGCCGGGAAGGCCGCCGAGACCGGCCGCGCCGGCCCCTGCAGCCGCGCCACTGGTCGCTCCGCCGGAGCCGGATGAAGCTGCTGCCGCAGCGGGCGAGTGATGCCGCGCCGGGATTTGGCGCTGTGATCCGCGGCGGTTTTCGCGTAGCATTCCGGCCATGATTATGCGCTGCCCGTTCCGTTTCATGATCCGCTGCCTTCCCGTCATCCTCTGGACAACGGCCAGCTCCCCCGCCCAAACGCCCGTCTGGACCCAGTTCACCGGCACCCCGCTGAACAACACATTGCGTCACGACGACCTGGTTTTTATTGGCCAGACCAATGGGTGGAGTGCCCGGGGCATTGACGGCATCTACCGCACGACCAACGGCGGATTGAATTGGACCCGCGTGACCTCGCTGGCGGGGCCGATCCCGCATTTCCGCGCGATTGGCTTCGCCTCGCTGACCCGCGGTTGGGCGGGCAATCTCGGCCCGGGGTCCTACGACGGCAACGTGACGGATACGAACCTGCTTTACGAGACATTTGACGGCGGCACCACCTGGAGCGTCGTCCCGGATCTCAATGCAACCGACATGAAAGGCTTTTGCGCCATGCACGTCCTGGACGCCCAACACGTTTACGGGGTCGGCCGCGTGCGCGGTCCGGCGCACTTCACCAAAACCGAAGACGGCGGGAACACCTGGTGGACGACCAACCTGACCGCCGGCGGCGTCATGGGAGGCTTGATGGATGTGTACTTCAAGGACTCCCAAACCGGATTCATTCTGGGCATGAACACCAACCAGTTTAGTGCACCGCCGTATTACGGCAGCATTGCCCGCACGACCAACGGCGGCCTCTCCTGGCAGGTGTTGGTCACCACCACGGTGACCAACAGTTATTTCTGGAAGATGACCTGGCCGTCACCGCTGGTCGGCTACGCTTCGCTGCAGCAGAACAGCGCCTACGACAAGGTCATTTTCTACAAAACCACCGACGGCGGCGCGACGTGGATTTCCAACGGAATCCCCCTGAGCGCCATCGGCGGCCCCAGCTCCTTCGGTGTACAGGGCATCGGATTTGTCAGTGAAACCGAAGGCTGGATGGGCGGTTCATCCGTCCTCAATCCGCCCTACAGTTTCATTCACACGACCGATGGCGGGGTCACGTGGACGCCGGAGGGCTATTTCAACACCCGCTCGATCAACCGCATCCGTTTTGCCAGTCCCACGCTCGGCTATATGTCCGGGCAGACCCTGCATGTCTATCACATTCCACTGGCGGTCAGCATCGTCCCCACCAATCCCACCGTCGCCTGGAACGCTCCGGTCACGTTCACCGCGGAAGCCTACGGCACCGCTCCGCTGCATTACCAATGGCGCAAGGACGGCACCGATCTGGCCAACGCCACCGCCAGTTCGCTTTCCATCGCCACGGCGCAGGCAACGGACATCGGCATGTACGACGTTGTCGTCAGTGATTTCAGCGGCGCCGTGACCAGCGCCCCAACCTGGCTTACGGTGACGGGTCTTCCCCTCCCGCCGGACATCACCACGCAACCGTTGAGTCAGGTGGCCAACCCCGGCGGCCGGGCGGTTTTCACCGTGGCCGCCACCGGCAGCCCCCCGCTCACCTACCAATGGCGTTTTAACGGCAGCAACATTGCCGGCGCCACCCAGGCCACGTACGTCCGTACCAATGTGCAGGCCGCGGACGCCGGAAGTTACTCGGTGATGCTTGCCAATGCATTTGGCAGCGTGACCAGCGCCGTGGCCCGGCTCACCCTCGGGTTTGTGGACGATTTTGATGCCTATGACTCGCCGGTGACCGTGACGAGCCCCGCCATTACCAACGGCTATAAAATTCTTTACCGTTCAGCCGCCGGTGGTTTTGATTTTGAAGCCGTGTTCGGGTTCGATTACTCCACCATTTCATTCCCCGGCGAAATCCCGCCCGCACCCCACTCCGTGGGCGGCAGCACCAAAGGATTGTTCCTGACGGTGAACAAGGATGCCACGCCCGGAGCGGCGGCCGTCAACCTCTATCCCCTCGGCCAGCACTTCGCGGGCAACTATTCGCTGCAGTTCGATCTCTGGATCAACTGGGCCGACCTGGCCACCTCCACCGAACATGCGTTGTTCGGCATCAACCATTCCGGCGACCTCACCAACCGCGTCGGACAGGCCCCCAGTGACGGTTTGTTCTTCGCCATGGAAGGAGAGAATGATTCCTCGGCCGGCTCGGCCACCCTGCGGGATTATTCCGTATTTCGCGGAGGTGGCGCAGGGGCGCCGATTTTGATGACGTCCGACAACACCGTCTTCGGCCCCGCCCCGCTGCTCGGCCCCCGTTTCGACTGCGCCGATGCCGGATTCATGACGCTGTTTCCGGCCAAAACGATTCCCGGCTTTGGCACGACCCCCTCCGGCACGGCCGGCCTGGGATGGGTGCGTGGCGAGGTGCGCCAGAGCAACAACCACATCACCTGGCGGTTGAACGACACCATTGTGGCGCAATACACGAACACGTACGCCTACACGGAAGGCAACATTCTTATCGGTTACAACGACCACTTTAATTCCATCGGAGATCAGCACAACTTTGCCATCTTCGACAACGTCCGCGTCGCCCCGCTGATCCTCGAACCGGCGGAAATCCTGTCGCCGCGGATCGTTGACCATGCCTTGCAGTTCGGTTTCACGACTGAGGCGTACGAAAGTTACACGATCCAATGGACGACCAACCTGGTGACTCCCACCTGGGTGACACAGACGAACCTTCTCGGCACGGGAGCGCTCATGGAATTCCGGACGCCGCTGGAAGCCAACGGGGCGCGCTATTTCCGCGTCTGCCGGCCTTGAGGTGGCGTTTAATTGGTGGTGCCGGGAAACTGGCGCAACAATTCCTGTTGTTGCTGCACCCGCCGGGCTTCGCGGCGCACGGATAAAACCGTGATCACCACGGCTGCGAGCACCAGTGCCGCCACGAACCAGGGCCAGGTGTAGCGCCGCCGCTCTTCCGGTGGCGGGAGTTCTTCGCTCATGGAATCCACCTTAGCCCGCCGCGCCGCCCCAATCACGGCAAAAATCGCCCGGCCTCTGCGGGCGGCAGTGGCGGCTCCGCCCCCCGGCGCAACCAACGCTGCCGGCGCGCGGCGATCGCCGCATACCCGGCATCCCGCCAGCCGACCGGCAACACGCGCACCCACGAAATCAGCCGCCAGACTCCGCCCAGTTGCTCCAGCACCCGCAACACCGCCTCCGAACGCACGAAATACCGGGGGGAATGCGCATCGGATGCTTCCAGCAACACCACGGTCTGGAAATCGCTGGGAGCTTTCAGTTGCGCCCGGGCCGTTGCCCCGTGCAACGGCGCAAACCGCCAGCGCCCCGGTTTATCATGACGCAATACGAAACGCACCCAGCCGCGACAAAATGCACAGTCGGCGTCGTAAAACAGGATTCCAGATGGAATGCGGGGCCGGGACATGACCGGAAGCAGGGCAACCACATCTCCTTTCACCGCCGGGAGACAAAGGGATTGTCCGGAAGATAAAACCGCAGATGCCGTCGCGCCCAGGCTCCGGCATAATCCACTCCAATCCGGCGGCTGCGGGCGATGCGCCGGGGCGGAGATTCACCCTGGCTGGCAATAAACAGATCATCGCTCAACAGGTCATGACCATAGTGACGTCCATCAATTTGCATCGCTTGCGTCAGCAGGCCGGGGCCGCGGGTGCGACCGGCCAGGTTGGCCACCGGCTCCAGCGCACGCAATAACACGGCACAACCCTTTCCCTCCCGCTCGGTCACCACATTCATGCAGTGATACCGGCCATAAATGAAGTAAACATAGGCGTACCCGGGCGGACCAAACATGGCCCTGGTGCGCGGCGTCAATCCTTTGGAAGAATGCGCCGCCTTGTCGTGCGCGCCGAGATAGGCTTCAACCTCGACAATCTTTCCGATCCGCTCCACCCCGGCCACCCGATGCACCAGCAGTTTGCCCAACAATTCTTTTGCCACCACCACCGTGTTCCGGTCGTAAAAGTTGCGGGGCAATTTGGCCAACGCACAGCGGCCGGGCCGGGGAACGCTTCCCGCCGGAGCGGCACGCGCCGGGATGCCGGAGGTTCTCACCACCCCGTCACGCTGCTCCCGGCGGTTTCACCAGTTCCTCGGCGATTTGCACCGCATTAAGCGCCGCCCCCTTGAGCAGCTGATCCCCACTGACCCAAAAGCACAAGCCGTTGTCCAGGGCGCGATCCAGGCGGAGCCTTCCCACGGCGCAATTGTACTTCTCCGTAGTGAACAGGGGCATCGGATACTGTTGTCTTGCGGGCTCATCCACCACATCGAGTCCCGGCGCCCGCTCCAGCGCGGTCCGGGCCGCGGCCAGGGAGACGGGCCGCTCGAACTCGGCGCTCACGGCGACGGAATGGGAACGATACACGGGCACGCGCACACAGGTGACGCTGGCGCGGAAGCTGTCGTGGTGCATGATCCGGCGGCCCTCGTTCTCCATTTTCATTTCCTCCTTCGTATAGCCGGAGGGCAAAAAGGCATCCACCTGTGGCAGCACATTGAAGGCAATCTGATGCGGATACACCTGCCTGGTCACGGGCTCGCGGTGAACGATCTGTTCCACCTGCCGCTCCAGCTCCTCCAACGCCTTGGCGCCCGTCCCGGAAACGGCTTGATAACTGGCAGCGAAAATCCGCTTCACGCCGAACGCCTGATGCAGCGGGTACAACGCCATCAGCGTGATCGCTGTCGTGCAGTTGGGATTGGCGATGATGCCCTTGTGTGCCTGGATGTCCGCCGCGTTGATTTCCGGGATCACCAGCGGCACTTCCAAGTCCTGACGAAACGCCGAGGAATTATCTACCACCACACAACCCGCCGCCACCGCGCTGGCCGCAAACTCCCTGGAAATGCCGCCTCCCGCGCTAAACAACGCCAGGTCCACCCCCCGAAAGGAATCCTTGGTCAACTCCTGCACCACGAGGTCCTGCCCGGCAAAGGGAATCTTCCTGCCCACCGAGCGAACCGAGGCCAGCAACGTCAGCTGCCCCACCGGAAACCGGCGTTTTTCCAAAGTTTTCACCATCTCGATGCCGACCGCACCGGTGGCCCCGACGATGGCAACGTGAGGTTGCTTGTTCATAACTCAAAATCAACTGTAACGGACGCCCGGGGGGTGTCAATGAAGGCCGGTCCCCGGCCGCGGCTGATTTCGGAGCCCGGTCCCGGAAAACGGCACCGGCGGGCTGCGCCCCGGCGGCTCAACCGATGCTCCTGTGGCTTACGCCCGGGCCGGCAGCTTCTTTTCCACCGCGACTTTCTCCAGCACGGCGTATTTGGGCAGGCCCGCTTCCATGGGCACTTGAATTTCGCCCTCAATCAACGGTTGGGCGTACTCGAGGAATTTTTCATTGGGCAGGAAGGCGGCCTCATTGATCCATTCCCGGGGAATCAGGTGCTCCACGTTGGCGACTTCGGACAGGAGTTGCAAATCCGTGCCCCAAGTGATGACGCCGTCGTCCGTCACCTGGCGCACAATTTTCACCATGTACCCGGTTCTCCCCTCGATCGCCGCCCGGACGGCCGCCTCGCCACAGGCAAAGGCGTTGCGCGCGTCCGTCGCGCTCGCAAAATGACCCGCGGCGCGTTGCGCGTAGCCCAACAATACGATGCGCGTTTTGAAACCCATCCGCTCCTGCACCAAATCCTTCAATTTTTCCGACACACCGGCCAGCACCGGGTGGCCGAAAGAGTCCAACCGGGTCTTGTCCGCGCCCACTTCGTTGCCTTCCTTGTCCTTGATACCCTCGCCCACGACCACAACGCAGTATTTATACGCCGCGACGGTTTCCTGCACCTTGGCCAGAAAGGCCGCTTCATCAAACGCAACCTCCGGGAGCAAAATGATATGGGGCGGCTTGGCGGCATCGCCGCGTTTGGCCAGAACGGTCCCCGCCGCAATCCAGCCCGCCGAACGCCCCATCACCTCGATGATGTAACAAGAACCGCTATCGGTCGCCATTGAGCCGGCATCAATGCCGATCTCCATCACCGTCGCCGAATTATATTTGATCACCGAACCGTAGCCGGGACAGCTGTCCGTGAAGGGCAAATCGTTGTCAATGGTCTTCGGCACGCCAATTACACGAATGTCGTAGCCGCGCTTGACCGCCTCTTCGTGGATTTTATGGGAAGTGTCCTGCGAATCATTGCCGCCCGCATAGAAAAAATACCGGATGTTATGCGCGGCAAACACCTCGAAGAGCCGGTCCATGTCCTGGGCGGCCTTTTCCGGTTTCTTTTTGAAATCAATCTTATAACGGCAGGTGCCAAGGGCCGCGCCCGGGGTGTATTTCAATCCTTCGATGGTGCTGCGTTTCTCGTCGTTGATGTCCACAAGCTCCTCATTCAAAATGCCGAGGATGCCGTTCAAACCACCGTAAATTTCTTCAATGTTCTCGTGTTTTCCCGCTTCGGTAATCACCCCCGCCACACTCGCATTGATAACGGCGGTGGGCCCGCCCGATTGTGCCACCAGTAAATTTCCAATAAGTTCTGCCATAAAATGTCCGTCACCTTGCCAACCGGAAGGGTATTAGTCAAAGCGGAATTCTGACGGTTACGGGGGGTCCGCAGGAATCCGCAGGAGCTTCACCCCTCCTGCCGGGGGCGGAAAAAGACCGACGCCCCGCCGGAGCGATTCGGGGGACAAATGGCGGCCGGGATGCCGCCAGCGCCGCTGTGGTGACCCGCCGTCTATTTTGCCGCGGGTTGAGACGGCTCACCCAGGAGTAATTCTTCCTCCGGGGTAAAGGGACGGGACCGGGTAAAGTCGTCCAGCGCATCCTGATCGGATTTGACCTCCGTTTTCGCCGGCTTCTGCTTGGGGCCGGACTTTGTCCGCTCCACCTCCTGCTCCGCCAGCGCCCGTTCGGTTTTGTCCAATTGTTTCTCCGCCGCCACCACTCCGGGCAGGCGCTTCTTCTCCTCGTTCACCTGCAGCGCCGCGATGCTGGGGGTCCGCAACACGGTCGGACGCATCAGCACCATCAATTCCTTGCGCTCCTTGCTGCTGCCGGACGACCGGAACAACGCGCCCAGGAGCGGAATATCCTTGAGAATGGGCACGCCGGATTTGTTCTGATTGTCCGAATTGCGGATAAATCCGCCCAGCATGATGCTTTCGCGATCATTCACCGCCACCTCGGCGGACAGGGTCCGGCTGGTGGTATTGGGCACGGCGCCGACCCCGGTGATGTCGGTCGAGCCGCTGATTTCATCAATGGTTTCCTGAATTTGCATGACCACCAAGCCATCGGAATTGATGAAGGGCGTCACGTCCAGGCCAATGCCGACCCGCAACTGCTGGTACGAAGAACCCGGCCCGCCCGCGTAACCGCCGCCGTAATACGTGCTGGTGACATAGGGCACGGTATTGCCGATGAAGATGGAGGCGGGCGTGGCGTGCGAAGTTTGGATGCGCGGTTTTTGTATGACATTGATTTTGTTGTCCGCCGCAGCAGCTTCAATGGACAGATAAATGTCCTGATCCACCACGCCAAAGTATTTCAACCCGGTGCCGATGAGATCAGTAAAGGCATTGGTGCCGAGCGAGCTGCTGCTATTGCCTACTTCGGTGAAGCGCTTCAGATTCATGCCTCCGGCCCCGGAAAAACCCCCGGAAAACTGACGGGCTTTTTGCGCCCCGGAAACGCCGAACGCCCACGAATTATCCAGGGAAACGTCCATGATAATGGTTTCAATCAACACCTGCGCCAGGACCACGTCCAGTTTGGCAATGATGTCCTTGATCATGTCCATGTCGCGTTTGGCGGCAAACACCAGCAAGGAGTTGGAGCGGATGTCCGCGATGATTTTCGTCTCGCCCAGAATGGTGAATTCCCCGGCCCCCGCCGCCCGGTTGATCAGATTCCGTACGCGGTCCCCAAAGGAAGTGCTCGACGAAGGCGTGGGATTTTGCGTCGCCGCGCCGGCCCCCATCGGATTCAACATCGGGTTATTGAAGCCGGTATTGCCCATCCCCATGCCGCCCCGGTTCATCCCCGCACTGCGCCCCGCCGAACCGCTGGCGCGAGTGCCGATCGAGCCGGCCGTGCCTCCGCCCACTGAACTCAACGCGCTGGCAATTTCCTCCGCCTTGGCAAACTTGATCGGAATGACCTCGGACAGGATTTCCGATTCCGCCACCGTGTCCACGCGCTCGATCATTTCCAGCATCCGCTTCACGTTGGCCACATTGTCGCGCAGCACCAGAATGCTGCTGCCTTCGAGCGGCGTGATGGGCGTGGCCACGCTGCCGCTGGCGAACGGCTGCAGCACCTGCACCATCTCCGAGGGCTTGGTGTATTTGAGCTGCACCACGTGCGTCACCACGGAGCCCAGGTCGGGCATGTGTGAAATTGCGTTTGTGTTGATGATGCCCGGAATTTTGACCGCCTCCGCGGTGGGAATGACCGTGACGAACTTGTCGCCCACGTTGACCAGGGAGATTTGATTCAGATACAACGCCGCTTCGATCATTTGCACGACTTCCAGCTTGGTCAGCGGCGTGGTTTGCTTCAGCACAATCTCCGCCTTCGGCAGCGTGGCCGGCTGCAGCACGTTGCGGCCGACCAGTTCGGCATAGATTTCCAGCACGTTTTCCAGGGAGGCGGCCGTCCAGTTGATGCTGTTCGCTTCCATCATTTTATCCGGGTCCGGCACGGTGCCCACCGTGGCGGGGGGGCGCGCCATCAGCGCCCCCAAATCCGGGAGGCCGGCGGCAGCATGGGAAGCCGGCGCGTTGGTCGGCGAGACCGGCAGCGTCCGCGTGGCTGGCCGGCTCAGCGTGGGTCTGGCCGGTGCGGGCGTGGCCGGGGGAGGAGTTTGCGCCATCCCACTCAAACTGAACAGCAACAATAAGACCGTGGGCAGAATTTTCACTTTCATTTCTTCGTAGGCGTTGCAGGTTGGGCCGCCGGAACCGGAGGGGCTGGAGTGGGCGGCCGGGTTGCCGGCGACGGTGCCGGTGCCGGCGGAGCATTGGAGCCCGTGGGGGTGACGGTCCCCGCCGCCGATTTGACCGGCGTTGCGGGCCCCGAACGGACTGGCGATTTCTTTTGGAAGCTCGCAATCAAGGTGGCGCTGGCATTCAAGGCGTAATGGGGCACATCCGGTTGCACCGACAAGGCCCGCACCCGGATCATGGAATTGCCCGCGCCAAGGCTGTAGAGGAAATCCACCAGTTGCTCCTCGTTGGACTGGGTGCGCAACGACTGGACGCGTTCGAGAAAGAACTGGTTGGTGCGCTGCGGTTGCGGCGTGTTGGCCACGATGGTCACACCGGATTGCACCGCCTGGTTTTGGATCGCGGTCAGGAAATTATTTACCTGGTCCTCCTGCGGCACGGCGGCGCCCGTTCCTTCCAGCTGCGCCACCTGCCGGGCCAGCGCTTCCGTTTGCGCGATCGCCTCTTCATAACGCTGCTGTTTGGCCCGCGCATCACCGATCCGCCGGGACAGCCGCCCGAATTCACCAAAGTGCGGAAAGATGAAGACGAAATTGACCACCGCAAACACCACGATAATGACCAGAATGATAAACCAGCGTTCCGCCGAACTGAGGCGGGAAAACTGCGCGCTGAATCTGGCAAGAGACCCTTTCAATCTTCCTCCGCACGGTTGAGTTCCAGACTGAAATTCCAGATGACCACGCCCCCCGGTCCGGCCCGGGTGCTGAGTTGCTGCCCCTTGTTGGCATCGAACAACTGCGCCCCGCCCAGCGTCGCCTTGCGGATGTCCCCATAAAACTTGTTCACGGCCGCCGCGGCATCCGCCGGCGCGCTGCCACTCAGCGAAAACTTGCGCCCGTCCGCAAACGCGAAACTATCGAGCGTCAACATTTCCGGCAGCAGTTCCGCGGTGATTTTCCAGCAGTCCAGCGCGGCAAACTTGAGGTCCTCCCGGGTTTTCAACACCTGCAGCCGCTCCTTCAGTTGCAACACATTCGTGTAGGCGCCGCCGAGCGAAGCCACCTTCTGCTCGGCCCGTCCCAACCGGTAGTCCTGCACCCGCACGGCCAGCAGATAGATCGCGACCAGGACAAAATAAAGGATGCCCGCCGCAAACATGCCCCGAATCCACAACCGGTCGAAAAATTGATTGCGGTAGCGCGTCGCAAATTCCGGCGGCATGAGGTTGCCCTGTCCGCCCCCGGCCGCCGCGCGCCGGGCGGTCCTGGCCGCCAGCGCCACGGGGGTCAGGGCAGGAATCCACCGCACCGGCACCCCCAGACTGTCGCGCAACCACCGCTCCCAGACCGGCGCGACGGCCTCACTCGCGACCAGCGTCCACTGGGGCTGGGCGGTGAGCCAGCCCTCCAGTTCGCCCGACCAGGCCATCTGCTCCAATTGCTCCTTGAGCGGGCCGGCAGGATCGTCTGCCGGTGGCAGGTTCAACGAATTCAGGCTTTGCAGGCGGCCGTCGTACCACCAGGCGACCAGCGCCGTGTTCGGGCCGCCGGCCAGTTCCGGATAAATCCACGCCCCCTGACCATCCACCACGGTGGCCGCCAGCTGGTCCAGCGCGCCCAGCTCCAGGCGATCGGCGAGATATCCGCTGGCTTCCAGCGCGCCCAGGTAGTCTTCAACAATCTTGCGTTCGACAAAGACGACGATGAGCGTTTGCAAATCCCCGGCCGCCGCGGCGTCCTTGCCGGCCGGCAGCGGATAGAGACTCCAGACAATCTGTCCGACGGGCAGCGGGGACAGTTTCTCCAGCTGCAATTCCACCATGGCGTGGAGTTCGGCCGGGGAACTGGAGGGCAGATGCACCACGCGGAAAAACACATTGTCCGGCGGCAGCAAGGCCAGATTCAGCCGGGGTTGCCACAACTGGCTCCAGCTCTTGCCCGTCAACCCTGGAGACAATCCCCCGCCCTCCGCCGCCTTTTGCTCCCGGGCCAGCGGAAAGGCGCCCTGCGCGTGAAACTGCCAGAGCTGCCGGTCCGTACCGGCGCTCAGGACATTGCATGAATGAAACCGGGCCATGAATGGATTCCTACACGGGCACGGCCGCCATCTTGGTGGTGGCGGGCAGCGATTCCAGGTGTTCCTCGATCTGGGTCACCCGCAACACTTCCTCAATCGTGGTAATCCCCTGGCGCACCTTGTTCCAACCATCGTCGCGCAAGGTGCGCATGCCTTGTTCAATGGCGCGCTGCGCGATGGTTGAAGAGGCGGCGCGGCTCAACACCAACGGGCGCAACGCCTCGTTCAGGACGAGCAGCTCATAGATGGCGAGCCGGCCCTGATACCCCAGCTGCCGGCACGACTCACATCCCGCGCCGCGCATGAACCGCGTGGTGTCAATCAACTCCTCCGGAAACCCGATTTTCTTCAAGTAGGTCCGTTCGACCGGTTGTTCCGTCTTGCACACCGGACAAATCGTGCGCACGAGGCGTTGCGCCATGACGGCCTCCACCGAGGACGCCACCAGGAACGGCTCGATGCCCATGTCGATCAACCGGGTAAACGCGCTGGGCGCGTCGTTGGTGTGCAACGTGGAGAACACCAGGTGACCGGTCAACGCGGCGCGAATCGCAATCTCCGCCGTTTCCAGGTCGCGGATTTCGCCGACCATGATCACGTTGGGATCCTGCCGCAGGATGTGGCGCAGCCCCATGGCGAACGTCAGCCCGATCTCGGGGCGCACCGCGATCTGATTGATGCCCTTGAGTTCATACTCCACCGGCTCTTCAATCGTGATGATGCGCTTCTGAATCGAATTGATCGTGGAAAGCATCGCATACAGCGAGGTGGACTTGCCCGAACCGGTGGGCCCGGTGACCAGCAAGATGCCGTGCGGCTTGACGATGATTTCCCGGATGGCGGCCTCGTCCACGGGAGCAAATCCCAATTTGTCGAGACTGAGGAAGATTTTTCCGCGCGACAGCAGCCGCAGCGAAACCGATTCGCCGTACACGGTCGGCACGGTGGAGACGCGAATGTCAATTTCCTCCCCCTTGATGCGCACGTTGATGCGCCCGTCCTGCGGCAGGCGCTTCTCGGAAATGTTCATCCCGCTCATCACCTTGATGCGCGAAATGATGGCCGCTTGAAACCGCTTCAACTGCGGCGGCATCGGGGTCTGGTGCAAAATCCCGTCAATCCGGTAGCGGATGCGCAACTCGTCCTCCTGCGGCTCAAGATGGATGTCCGTGGCCCGGTCCTTGTACGCCTCCCAAATCACCTGGTTGACGAATTTGATGACACTGGCCTCCTGGTCGCCTTCGGTAATCTCCTTGTCCGTCGGCAGCTCCAGATCCAGGGGAATTTCCTCCCCCATTTCGTCAAGGGTTTCCGCGCCGACGCCGTAATACTTCTTGAGCGCCTTCTCGATTTCAGCCTTGGGCGCAAGGGCAAACTGCACCGGACCGTGCGCATCGAAGCGCACCGCGTTGAGCATCGCGTTGTCAAACGGATTGCTCACCGCCACCTGCACCGCATCATCCTGCATCGCCACCGGCAGCACGTTGTATTGGAAGGCGACCTTGGTGGAAATTTTGCCGCGCGCTTCGTTTTCCACCGGCTGCTTGCTGAGTTCGAGATACGGCCAGTTCAACCCCGCCGCGAGGCGTTGCAGAAAAATGTCCTCGGACATCCCCAGTTCGCGCGCCAGGAACGACAGAAATGAATCCTGCGAACCGTTTTCCACCGCGATGCGCCAGGCTTTTTGCACCTCTGCGTATTGATCGGGCATTACGCCCAAGACCGAGGCAAACAGGACTTTGACTGAGTTGAACGCCATGTGTTCTTGTTCTCGTACGCGAAACTGAACGTCGCAAACTAAAAAAAGTTGCGGTTGGGGTCAAAGAATATCGCGCCCGGAGACCGGTCCGCCTCCAGGGAAAACCGCCCGCCCAACGCCGCGCAACGCCCGGTCCTCGCCCGGCCGGGCGGCGGCCTCGAGACGGCGCGTTTTCCCGCAGCAGCCGAACAACCCGCGCGCCCACCCCGCCCGCCGGCCATCCCCACCACCACCCCGCCGCATCGCCGGGAAAATCCGACACCAACGCGGCGGTCAAAACTGTTGAGCGCCCACCCGTTTGCGGCACTGCCGGCCGGTGTTCCGTTCTGGCCGGGCGGACCGGCCCGACGCATAATGCCCGGCATGAGTGCAACCCGGTGGAAAATTTGGAACGCGCTGATGCTCTGCCTGACAGGATTTGCGGTGGCCGCCACTGAACCCTTCTTCTTCGTCCAGTTGTCCGACCCCCAACTTGGCATGTTCACCGACAACCGGGACTTCACCCAGGAGACCGCCAACCTGGAATTTGCCGTCGCCACCATCAACCGGCTGCGACCCGCCTTCGTCGTGGTGACCGGGGATCTGGTCAACCAGCCCGGACATGCCGCGCAAATCCACGAGTACCAGCGGATCATCCACCAAATCGCCCCCGATATTCCGGTCCATTCCCTCCCCGGCAACCACGATGTCGGCAATCACCCCACCGCGGCCAGCGTGGCGGCTTACACCAACCATTTTGGACCGGACCATTATACCTTCCGGCACGACAGTTTTGTCGGGATTGGACTGAATTCCACGTTGATTCACTCGCCGCAACACGCCCCCGCACTCGCGGCCGCCCAGGAGCAATGGTTGGCATCCGAACTCCAGCAGGCCCGCGCCGCCGGGGCGCGCCACATCGTCATATTTGCCCACCATCCGTGGTTTCTCAAAAGCGCCGATGAACCGGATGAGTATTTCAACATTCCAGCCGAACATCGCCGCCGCCACCTGCAATGGTTTCGGGAGGCCGGAGTAACACATCTTTTCTCGGGACATTACCACCGCAACGCGGTGGGGCGCGACGGCGACCTGGAGGCGGTCACCACCGGCCCGGTCGGGATGCCGCTGGCCGGAGGCAAATCCGGTCTGCGTATCGTGGTGGTGCGCGACGAGGGGCTCGCGCACCGGTACTACGATTTTGGCGAGCTGCCGAAGACGGTGGACCTCCCTGTCCCGGCCGCCACGGGAAAGCAGTAAACTGTCGCCCCGGACTGACGCCAAATTCAACGGCCGGCCGGCAGCACTCCAAACACCTGCACCGGAGACCGGATCCCGTCGCCGCCAGCCATGTCCAACGGTTGGTCCAGATCCTGGAAGCGTGAATCGGCCGCCAGCGCCCGGGCCAACGCTGAAGCGCGCCGGACGAAAAAGAATTGGGCGGGAGAGCGGGCGATTTCGGTTGGTGTGGGATTTAACTTGTCACCACACCACGGTTGCTGCAAATGGAACGCCACGTAAAGTCCCGTGCGGCCACCGGGCAGATTGGCACTGCCCGCCAGCGGACCAACCAATCCCGCCCGTTGCATGGCGCCTGCCAGCCGGATCGCTTCCTGGCCGGCCATGCGGCCACGATCACCCACAAGCAGAATTTGCAGCAGCAACGGCAACGCGGCACCGCCCACCGTCACGACCTCCTGCCACCGCCGCCACGCAGCAGCGGAATCTCCCCACGCGCGCAGCGTCAGCCAGACGCCCGCGTACAACAAGGGAAACGCCACATAAAAAAAACGCTGCTCCGCCAGGGTGAAATAGCATGGCAGATAAACGAGCGCCAGCACCGCCGGCAAAATGAGCAGGCCCGTCAAATTACGGCGCAATCCCGGTCCTCCGCGCCACCAGGCCCAAACCAGCCCGAGCGCACCCAAATTCAGACTGGTCGCCAACAGCAGTTCGGTGCGAATGTTGTGCAGCACCACCGCGGCCTGGTGGCGCGCGTAACGCCAGTTTTCCCACGGTGACCAGGTGTGATACGACATGAGCGAGGGTTCCTCCCAGTTGGTGATCCGCCCGGCTTGCGGCAGGTAAAACGCGCGGACGTACGGATGATAACGGTCCACATCGTTCGGCCCCGTCAACGTGTGCGTGACGGCCGGCGTGGTGGAAAACGTGAGGCGCTGATACTTGACGCTCAGGACGACGATCCATGGCGACGCCACGATCAGCATGGTGATCAAACTACGGGCGGCGGCCATCGCAATGCGGCGGCGGTTGGAACGCGATCTCCACGCGTCACGCACGGCAAAACCGAAGATCAGCAAAACTCCAACCGGCAAGGCAATGGCTTTGATCAAATACGCGAGGCCGCAGAGCAGTCCCACTTCAACACTCTGCCCGGGGCGTTGCCACCATGTCTCCCGTCGGAGCAGGCACACAACAAACAGCCACACCGCCGCCTGCAACAAGTCGGGCGTGATGAACTGCACCGAACACCACGCGCTGAACAATCCCGTAAGCGTCAAGGCCCAGAGGCGCGCCCGTCCGGAAAGGCCCACCGCCTCATAAACGCAACGCGCTCCCCACAGAAAAAGCAGCGCGGACAAACCCATCAACAGTCGCGCCGCGACCAGTGGCGCCAACCCGCATTTCAGCAGCAAGGCCAATCCCCAGATCAAGCCTGCGCCCCAATAGCCGGAGACGGCCAGTTGCCACTGGCCGTCGGCGTAATGGCGCGCCAGCTCAAGATAGGCGACGGCATCCGGATTCAGCGCGTCACGAAAATGCCAGCCCAGGGCCAGCAGGAGCAGAACCTGGCCGGCCAGGACGAACCCGAAGACGCGCCGCGCGGGGACCGCCGCCGCAGCGGACAACGGAGACTCACTGCCGCCTGGAGGGCTCACTTGTCGCGGATGTATTCGTAAACATTCAGGTAATGCTGTCCCGGATGATTCCACGAATAGTCGCAGCGCATCCCATTCTCCATCAGCTCCCGGAAGTACCGGGGATACGAATACCACAACCCAATGGCGCGATGGAGGGCGGATTCGATCCCGGCGTTATTGAAATCGTTGAACGTGTAACCGTTGCGCTCGTGATACGGCTTGGGCGCGTAATCCGCATCAAAGATGGTATCGGCCAGTCCGCCGGTCGCCCGCACAATCGGGACGGTGCCGTATTTGAGCCCGATCATCTGGGTCAAGCCGCACGGTTCAAACAGGCTGGGCACGATGATCATCTCCGCCCCGGCATAAATCAGGTGCGACAATTCCTCGTTGAAGCCGAGTTCGATATGGCAATCGGGATGGTCGTTGTAGTGCCGTTTCAATTCCTGGAACTGGTGCGCAATCCGCCCGTCCGCCGCCGTGCCGAGCAGCACGAACTGGCAACCCTGGTTCAGGCAGTAATGAATGGCATGTGCCACCAGCGGCAAACCCTTCTGCTGATCCAGCCGCCCCACGTAGCAGACGACGGGTCGCAACGCGTCGCGCAACCAGAAACGACTGCGCAATGCCGCCTTGTTCACAAATTTGTCATCCAGATGCTCCAGACCGTAGCGGCGCGGAATGTGGCGGTCGGTCTCCGGGTTCCACACGTCGTAATCCAGGCCGTTCAAAATGCCCCCCAGTTTGCCGCGATGCACATGCAGCGTATGCCCGAGCCCGTAATTCTGGGCGGAATAAAGGATCTCGTCGAGATAGCGCGGCGAAACCGTGGTGACGAAGTTGGCATAAACGATGCCGCCCTTCATCAAGTTGAGCGCACTGGAATTGAAATTGTCCTGCAAGCGGTCCTGGTGATAGAAGTACGCGTGGCGATTCAGGCCGGCGGCGCGGAGGATGTGTTCCCGCGTCACGCCCTGATGCTGCAGGTTGTGCAGCGTGTAACAGACCCGCGGATGCCGCATCCCAAGTTGCTGATAAATCTCGTAGAGCAGCACCGGCACGAGGCCTGTTTGCCAGTCGTGACAATGGATGACGTCCGGGTGCTTGTTGCTTTTGAGCATGAACTCCAGCGCGGCGCGGCAGAAGAACGCGAAGCGTTGATCGTCGTCGTGCTGGCCGTAGAACGTGCGACGGTTGAAAAAATTGTGCTCGCCGTGCGCGTCAATGAAGAAGCACTTCCGACCGTCCACAAAACCGAAGAAGACCGTGCAATGGATCGCGCCGCCATACCACGGCACCCACAGATCCTGATACGCGACCTGCAGCCCAAAAATCTTGTCGTAACGCAGGCAATCGTATTTCGGGAGGATGATCTCGACGGCATTGCCACGAATTTCCAGTTCGCGACTCAGGCCGAAGACGACGTCGCCCAGCCCGCCGACTTTGGCGACCGGCGCGCATTCGGAGGCGATTTGGATGATATACATGGGCAGCAACCAAGCACGTCACACGCGATGCGAGGATGCTACGCAGCAGAGCATGTAAAATGCAAGCGAAGCCAACTTGGGAGGAAGCACTGAAAACACGACCTACTGCCGATCTGCCGCCGGCAGAATTCTAGTTTTCTTGGCGGGGCTGATGGTCGGCTTTGGTTTTACTATGGATTGAGATTACCCCCTGTCAGAGCTTTTTCCTTCACGAATTACATCCGGAAAAACCAGCGTCGAGTACGTGTTACCGGCAGACCACACGACGAGGTTGGACTTTTGCATTAACGTCCACACTGCGCAATCCGCATTCGTAATCGAAAGCAAATTTTTGATCGCTTCCGGCTTTACCACTTCGGGACGACGGATAAATGAACCGTCCTCTTGACGGATGAAAAGGGGCGATTTAGTTGGCCCATAAATGGAAACCCACACGGCAGGCAGGGATGGATTCTTGCCCCAACGCACCTCAAAGCGCGGCAACAAGACTGGCGGTTGATTGATGTGGCCACCGGGATAAAAGAACTGTTGTAGCACAGACACAGGGTGTTTTTCTCCAAAGCGACTACATCCACTTTCAGCCTAGTCAGCCAATTTATCGCCAACTGATAAGCGCCGTTGGTGTTAACACATCAGTGGTCCAGAAAGTTGAGCCCGGTCAATCCCGCCACATTTGCTCCGCCACTTGAAAAACGTGGCCTCGCTCACGTTGTGTCGCGCGGCACGCTGCTTTGACCGGCGTGTCGCCTTCCGCTTCGCGGATGACCCCAATGATTTGCTCTTCCTCATGCCCTGCTGCGCTTTCTTCGCAGTAGAACTCCCCCTTTGTCACGTCCACTTTTTCGGGGTCAGGTCATTATCACGGCCAAACCATCGCCGAATCTTGGGCGAAACAATCCAAAGCCACCGCAAGGCAGCCGGATTAACCCGGGAAAAATTGGCGGAAAAAGCAGAACTGGACCACAACTCTTCCTCGGCGCGTGGAACGCGGCACCATGGAAATCTCCGTTGGCTCTCTCCTCAGAATCGCGAAAGCCCTCAATGTTGACGTCGCGGACTTGGTTTGGAAGCTCAAGTAAGGCGACCACTCTGGCTTTGCATCTTCTGCATCGCGGTGTCGAGCAAATGATACGTCTGCTCCAGGCCGTCAAACGAGCGGTGCACCCAGCGGCTGCCCCAGTAAAAATTGCAGCTCGTCTCCGCCGTCAGCAGATGATCGTAGGCTTGCACGATGAGCGGACGGATTTCGTCGGCGTTGGAAAGTTTTTCGGCCCGCGCGTCGAATTTCTTTTTCACCTGCCAGTAGTAAGCGCTGGCGTTCTTGAGTTCGTCCCAGCCCTTCTTTTGCAGGAGCGAACCGGTCCATTGCGTGAAGTCGCCACCCCAATGATGCTCGGTGTTCCACGCGCCGCGATGCACCTCCACCTCCTCCGTCGGCGGGAAGCGGCGCAGGTATTCGCTGAGGTGAATGGGCGTGAACCCCAGCGTCCCGGCGCGATAACGATCGAGAATCGGTTTGTAGAAAAAGCCCCAGAAGCCGGACTCGACCTGCGACGTGCGGAACCAGCCGCCGTTCTCGCCGTCGGTCCATGTGGTCACGAGCGCGGGAAAGTCGCAGAACTTGGTGCGTTCGTGAATTTCGTTCTGAAACCAGCCGGGGTCGAGCCCGGAGAGTTGCGCGTTGGAAAGATCGCGATCCCGCGGCACGACGATGATTTCCGCGCCACCGAACCGCGCGAGGTAGGGACGATAGCGCGTTTCCTCCCACCGCATCTCGCGCCTGGGTTTGATATAGATGGAATCCACGAGCACATATTTGAAACCGTGCCGCGCGAGCATGGGAATCATCTCCATGCAGAAACCCATCTCCGGCGGCCAGAAACCGTTGAAGGCATCGCGCCCGAGCAGATGCCGGCCGAGCCCCTTCCACCAATCCGTCTGCGCGTC
Source organism: Verrucomicrobiota bacterium (assembly GCA_029573725.1). GTDB lineage: Bacteria > Verrucomicrobiota > Verrucomicrobiia > Limisphaerales > JADLHS01 > JADLHS01. The sequence continues at coordinate 79,656 of JAKQDQ010000018.1, read as the reverse complement.
CCAATCGGCGACGGGCGTCAGTGGATAGACCGGGTGATACAGGCCGCTGCCGAGGTATTCGATGTTCGCGCAGCGGAAGCGGTGCAGGAAGTCGGCGATGTTGACCGTGTCGGAAAAAGTTTCGCGCACGCCGGGGTCTTCGAGCTGCTTGAGCAGCGTGCCGGAAAAACTCAGGTGCAAGCGCGCCACATCCCAATACTGATCGAGCATCCGCGTGATGCGGTCGTAGCACCAAAGAATCTGTTTGGCTTCCCACGGCTCGCTGGAATTGTGGAGCGCCACCAGATTGCCGAGCGGCTGGTGCAGGTGGAGTCCGAGCGCGTGGAAGATTTCGGGCATGATTGCTGGTTCGTTCTTGGTTGCGCCCGCCTGGACTGCCGGGACCACGCCGGCCGCCCTTCAGGTCGCGGATTTTCCGGTGCTGGAGTTCACGAGGGTGGACGCGTTGGTTTTTTCCTCCACCGGAACGGCGACCGCTCTCTCCTTGTCTTCCGCCCCATAAGGGGGTCCGGGCTGGAAGACCAGAATACTCAAAGGTGGCAGCGTGAATTCGGCGGAATAGGACTGGTTATGCCAATCCAGATCCTCCGCCTGCACCCGGCCGAAATTTCCCAGGTTGCCGCCGCCGTAAAGCGCGGCATCACTGTTGAAAACCTCCCGCCAGAGACCCGGCCGCGGCATGCCAATGCGATATTTGTGGCGCGGCACCGGGGTCAGGTTCAAGATGACGACGAGTTCGCTCACGCGTTCGGGTTCGCGGCGGATGAACGACATCACGCTGTTCTGGTTATCCGAAGCGTCGATCCACTGGAATCCCTGGGGATCGAAATCGGCCTGCCATAAACCGGGCTGCGCGCGGTACAACCGGTTAAGATCGGCGACCATTTGCTGGATGCCCCGATGGTACGGTCCGGCGTTGAGCAAATGCCATTCGACTTCGCCGTTGGCGTTCCATTCGCCGCCCTGCCCAAGTTCGCCTCCCATGAACAGCAGTTTCTTGCCGGGGAACAGCCATTGATAGCCGAGCAACACCCGCAGATTGGCAAAGCGCTGCCACTCGTCGCCGGGCATGCGCCGCAACAGCGAACCCTTGCCGTGCACCACCTCGTCGTGGGAAAGCGGCAGAATAAAATTCTCGTGATACTGGTACAGCATCGCGAAGGTGAGGTTGTGCTGATGATACTTGCGGTGGACGGGATCGCGCTGGAAATATTCGAGCGTGTCGTGCATCCAGCCCATGTTCCACTTCATGGAGAACCCCAGACCGCCCACGTAGGGCGGACGCGTCACCTGCGGCCAGGCGGTGGATTCCTCCGCAATGGTCATCACCCCCGGAAATTCCGTATGCACGAGATGGTTGAACCGGCGCAGGAAGTCGATCGCCTCCAGGTTTTCCCGCCCGCCGTAACGATTGGGAATCCACTGGCCCGGCTTGCGGGAATAATCCAGATACAACATGGAAGCGACGGCGTCCACGCGCAGGCCGTCAATGTGATAGCGCTCGCACCAGAACAGCGCATTCGCAATGAGGAAGTTGGCCACTTCATTGCGTCCATAATTAAAAATCAACGTCCCCCAGTCCTGATGCGCGCCCTTGCGCGGATCTTCATGCTCGTAAAGACCGGTGCCATCAAACCGCGCCAGCGCCCAATCATCCCGCGGGAAATGCGCCGGCACCCAGTCCACGATCACTCCAATGTCCGCCCGGTGCAGTTCGTTGATGAGGTATTGCAAATCCTCGGGCGTGCCGTAGCGACTGGTCGGCGCAAAATAACCGGTCACCTGATAGCCCCACGAGGGGTAGAAGGCATGTTCCGCCAGCGGCATGAATTCGACATGCGTGAAGCCCATCTGCTGGAGATATTCGATGAGCGGCGCGGCCAGTTCGCGATAACCCAGGGACTCGGCCTGCGTCTTCTTGCGCCACGAACCGAGGTGCAACTCGTAGGTACTGACCGGCATCTGGAGCGGATTGGATTTCGCCCGGCGGGCCAGCCACGGACCGTCGGTCCACTTGAACTTCTGGTTGTTCCAGACAATGGAGGCCTGCTTGGGCGGCAGTTCCATGAAGAACCCCAGGGGATCGGCTTTCAACCGGACCCGGTGGTGGCGATCCCGGATCTCATACTTGTAAAGCGCGCCTTCACCCACTCCGGGAATAAAGATTTCCCAGATGCCGGAAACGCCCAGTGAACGCATTTGATGACAACGTCCGTCCCAGTGGTTGAAGCTGCCCACCACGCTCACGCGTTGCGCGTTGGGTGCCCAAACGGCAAAGCTGGTGCCGCTGACGCCATCCACCGTGCGCAATTGTGCCCCCAGTTTGTCGTGGAGTTTCCGCTCATCGCCTTTGCCCAACAGATACAGGTCCGCATCCGTCAACGTGGGCAGAAAGGAATACGGATCACGGAGCGTGCGCGATTCGCCCTGTTCGTCGGTGATGACCAGCTCGTATTTGAAAACCTCCGGCACCGCCTCGGCGGCCCCCTCGAAGACACCCGCCGCATGGATGCGCGCCAGTTCCATCGTCGGACCGCGGGCGGCCGCCACCGGCCGCAACACCACCCGGACCGCCCGGGGATCGAAAACCCGCGCCACCAAGCCGGGAGGGTCGTCGCGCACGTGCAATCCCAGGATGGAATGCGGCGACCGATGTTTTAGCTCCACCAGTTTCCGCAATTCATCCGGAGCGAGAATCATGTGGACACAGTAGCAATCCCCGCAGCGGCGAGACAATCATTTATCAATGACACGCCGCGCGGCTCCCGGGGTCCCCCCCAACATGGGGTCAGTAGAATTTGGTCGCGGCCAACCCCTGCGGACGCTCGACATCGGGCGGAAATCGTGGAACATATTCTCCCGACAAGGAGACGGAAGTTTACCGGTCAAACCCATCAGTGGCTGCCGCCCCGTACTCCACAGTTTTCTGTTGATCGTATGCGACATTGCGTTTTCGTCTGGCTCCATCTTTTGCTGGGCCTCCTGCCCCTGCACAGTGAGGCGGACGTGCTCATCACCGAGTTCCTGGCCGCCAATAAAACCGGTCTCCAGGATGAGGACCTGGCGACATCGGATTGGATTGAAATCCACAACGCCTCGGAGCTGGAGGTGGACCTGGCGGGCTGGCGTCTGACGGACGATCCCAGCCAGCCCGACAAATGGACGTTTCCCGCCACCAACCTGCCCGCCCGTGGATTTCTGGTGCTGTTCGCCAGCGGCAAGAACCGCACCGTGCCCGGTCAGCCCTTGCACGCCAATTTCAGTCTGTCTGCGGCCGGCGAATACCTGGCGCTGATCACTCCCGCCGGGGCCATCAGTTCCGAGTATGCGCCCGCGTTTCCCCCGCAATTCAACGACATTTCCTACGGCCTGACCCCGACCAACACCGACGAGCAAACCTACTTTGCGGTCGCCACTCCGGGCGCCACGAATGCCACCAGCTATTACACGCGCGTCGCCGAACCTCAGATCAGCCCGGGACGCGGCTTCTATTCCAACACGCTCTCCGTGGTCATGACGAGCGCCACTCCGGCCACCGTCATCCGTTACACGCTCGACGGCTCCGTGCCCACCTCCACCACCGGGACTCTTTATGTCAGTCCGCTGACCATCACCAACACGGCCGTGGTTCGCGCGGTGGCGTTCCTGGCGGACGCCACCACCAGCGTCGTTGCCACCCACACCTATATTTTCCCTGAACTCGTGCCGCAGCAGTCGCCCGATGGACAGGCGCCGCCGGGCTGGCCCAGTTCCTGGGGAAACAATACGGTGGACTATGGGATGGATCCCAACATTGTTGATGCGGCCCCATGGTCGGGCGCATTTCCGGACGCATTGCTCACCATACCGTCGCTTTCCATCGTCCTGCCGCTCGGTTCACTCTTTAATTCCAGCACGGGCATCTACGCGAATGCGACGCAGGACGGCCTCGCCTGGGAACGGGCGGCCTCGATGGAATTGCTGGACCCCGAAAACAATCCGGCCAGGGAATTCCAAAGCAACATCGGCCTGCGCATTCGCGGCGGTTTCAGCCGCAGTCCGGCGAATCCGAAGCACTCGTTCCGGGTGTTTTTCCGCAGCGAATACGGAGCCTCCCGGTTGTCGTTCCCATTTTTCGGCACGAACGCCGCCACCAGCTTTGAGAAGTTCGATCTTCGCTCCAATCAGGACGATTCCTGGCATTTCACCGGCACACAGAGTGAAATCCTGCGCGACGCCTTCTCGCGCGATACGATGTTGGACATGGGCGCGCTGTCCCCGCACGGGAATTATTACCATTTGTACCTCAACGGCCAGTATTGGGGCCTCTACACCAGCGAGGAACGTCCGGAAGCCAACTTTGGCAGCAGCTATCTCGGAGGTGACGCCGACAACTACGACACCGTGAAAGTGGATGCGGATGCGGATTATACGGTCTTTGCCACCGACGGAGATCTCGGAGCGTGGCGCCGTCTCTGGGAGGCGGCCACGAACGGGTTTGCCAGTCTGGAAGCCTATCAAATGGTTCAAGGCCGCAACCCCGACGGCACGCCAAATCCCGCCTATGAAAACCTGTTGGATGTTCCCGCCCTGATTGATTACATGCTGGTGATTATTTACACGGGGAACATTGATGCGCCGGTGTCCAACTATCTCGGAAACCATTCACCCAACAACTGGTTTGGCATCCGCGAGCGCAGCGGCAACTACGGCGGCTTCCGTTTCCTCCTTCATGATTCCGAAAACTCGCTGTACAATCTCACGGACAACCGCACCGGCCCGTTTCCGGCGGGCGATCCCGCGCAAGGCAGCAGCTTCTCCAAAAGCAACCCGCACTACTTGTGGCAGCAACTTTCGGCAAACGCGGAATTCCGGCTGCTGGTGGCCGATCGCGTGCAAAAACACTTCTTCAACGGCGGGGCGTTGACCGCTGCCGCCCTCACGAACCGCTACCAGGCACGGCGCAGCGAAATTGATCAGGCCGTAATTGCGGAATCCGCCCGCTGGGGGGACGCCAAACGCGAACCGGCCTTCACCCAGGGCGACTGGCGCTACACCAGCGACAAGTTGCTGACCAATTACTTCCGCGCGCGCGTTCCCATTGTGCTCAACCAGCTCCGCGCCAAAAACCTCTTCCCCACCCTGGGGGCGCCGCAGATGAACCAATTCGGCGGCAACATCCCCGCGGGCTTTCCGCTCACCTTGTCGCACACCAACCCGGCCGGCACCATTTATTTTACCACCGACGGCAGCGATCCGCGCCAGCCCGGCGGGGCCGTGGGGGCCGCAGCGCAAATGTATGACATCGCCGTGCCAATCTTTCAGCCCACGCTGATTCGGACACGGGTGAAAGACGGCGAGGATTGGAGTCCCCTGGTCGAAGCCACGTTTGCGCCGCCCCAGGACCTGTCCCAACTGGTGGTGACCGAAGTCATGTACAACCCGCTGCCCTGGGGCGGGTTCTCGGGAAACGATCTGGAATTCATCGAACTCAAGAACATGGGAACGAACACATTGGATCTCTCGAAACTGGCCTTCACAGTAGGCATTAGTGCGACCTTTCCGGACAACACGTTCCTGCCGGGAGGCGGGTTCGCGCTGCTCGCCCGCAACGCGACGGCATTTGCCCTGCGCTATCCAGGAGTGGCCATCCAGGCCACGTACACCGGGCAACTCGACAACAGCGGCGAGAAGATCACCCTGTCGTTCCCCGACGGCGGCACTCTGTTCTCGCTGGAATACGGCGATCGCGCCCCCTGGCCGATTGCCTGCGACGGCTTCGGCTTTTCTCTCGTGCCCAAACAACCCGGTCTCGCAGCGGCGCCCGACAACGGCGCGCGCTGGCGGGCCAGCAGCCAGATCGGCGGCTCACCGGGTGCGGATGATCCAGACCCCCAGATTCCCGCCATCGTCATCAACGAGGTTCTGGCCCACACCGATCCCCCGTTGCAGGATGCCATTGAACTGTACAATCCCACCGCCACGACCGTGGACATTGGCAGCTGGTTTTTGAGTGACGACCCCACCAGTCCCCAAAAATATCGGATTCCACCCGATACGCTGATTCCGGCCGGTGGTTATGTCGTTTTCTACGCCAGTCAGTTCAACGCCGGAACGGACGGAAACACCCCGTTTTTGCTCGCCTCCACCGGGGAGCAGGTTTACCTGACCTCGGGTGCCGGCGACGGCACCCTGACGGGCTACAGCCACGGATTTTCCTTCGGCGCCACTTTCAATGGCACCAGCTTGGGGCGTTACGTCAACAGTGCCGGACAGGAATCCTTCCCGTTGCAACAGCTCCCTTCCCTGGGGCAACCGAACGCGGGCCCCCGAATCGGGCCAGTGATCATCAACGAGATCCATTACCACCCCGCCACTGGAGATGACGAATTCATCGAACTGCTGAACATCGGCGACACCGCCGTGCCGCTTTTCGATCCAGCCGCCGCCACAAACGCCTGGCGCATCTCGGCGCCCGGCTACACTTTGCCGACCGGTCTGTCCCTGCCGCCGGCGAGTCTGCTGTTGCTTGTCTCGAGCGATCCGGAAGCGTTCCGGCTGAAATATGCGGTGTCCCCGGAAGTTCCCATTCTCGGCCCCTACGCCACGCCGCTGCCCAACGGCGGCGCACGGATCAGTTTGGAACAACCGGACGTCCCCAATCCGGATTTGGTGCCGTACGTGTCAGTGGAAGCCGTCCAGTACAATGACAAGTCACCATGGCCCGTGGCCGCCGACGGCAGCGGGCCATCCCTGCAGCGCACCTCGGCGATTGACTATGGCAATGACCCGGTGTTGTGGCTGGCCGCCACCCCCACCCCCGGACGCCTGCTGCCCACCGCGGACAGTGACGGTGACGGATTGCCGGACGCCTGGGAACTGGCCCACGGAACGGATTGGAAGCGCCCCGATGCCACCGAGGATCCGGATGGTGATGGTTTCACCAATTTTGAGGAGTTTCTCTGTGGCACTTTACCGTTGGATCCGGATAGTGCCCTGCGTCTGGAATTGGTGTCCGCCGCGCCGGCCCCGCCGCAACTCCGCTGGGAAGCTGCCGCCGGGCGCACGTACCACGTCCTTGCCGCAACCTCACTTGCCGCAGCGAACTGGACGACGTTTGCTGAAGTGGCCAGTGCCGCCACCAACCGGCTGGTGGAAATCCCGGTGCCCGCCTCGGGTGAGGCGGCACAATTCTTCCAGCTGGTTATTCCCACGGTGCCTTGATCAGGCGGCGAGCCAACCGGAGAGCAGGCGGTCGAGTTGCGCCTCCGTATGGCGGGGCAATCCTTCCGTCCAAATAACGTAATTGGCCCGCTCCATTTTTTCCTGGACCGGGAATTGCGCCGCCCGGCGCTGCTCAATCTGCTCCCGGGACCAACCCCGCGCGATCAACCGTTGTTCCTGCGTCGCCAGGCTGCACGCCACACAGACGACCACATCAAAAGCGCTGGCGGCCTGCGTCTCGTAGAGCAAGGGAATCACCACGGCGGCCACCGCGCGGGATTCGGCCTGCCAGGCCCGCAACTGGGTTTGCCAGAGCTCGCGGATGCGGGGATGCGTGATGGCCTCCAGTCTTTTGCGCGCCGCGGTATCGGCGAACACAAGGCGGGCCAGCGCCTCGCGGCGCAACCCGCCGGCGTCGTCCAGCAATTCCGGGCCAAAAGCTGCGACGATTTCCGTCAGGGCGGGTGTTCCGGGCCGGACGATCTGGCGGGCCAGGACATCGGTATCCACCACGGCATGACCCCGTGCTTGCAGCAGGTGCGCCACCGTGGATTTCCCCATCCCAACGCCGCCGGTGAGACCCATGACTTTCATATCGGACTCCGGGAATGAGCATGCAACCCCCCGGGTTGCACGTCCTCAGCTTGCAGGTTGAGCGGCCACCATGAGGCCAGTTGAACTGAAACCATGAACCGGATCATCAACATCCACCCGCCTGTCGGCCCAAACGCCACGCGCCTGGATGACACAACGGTGTTTGTTGATCAAAACCGGACCGCCAGCCTTTACGGCACCACTGCCACCGCCCGGTAAAAGCGCACTGCGTGTGCGTCGGCGTCCGGATCGGTGAAACGAATCACCCCACCCGCGGCCACTTGCGTGGCCACATCCACCCAATCGTGAAGATTTGAACTGGCCTGGATCCGGTACTCGCGACCGGGCTGGCCTTGAATCTCGAGGGTCAGGCTGCCATCGGGCAGGCGCATCATTTCCAGACTCGCCGGAGTGGAGCCATCCACCGGCAGGCTTAGCGGCAGCAGCAAATTGTCAATAAAGGCCGCATCCAAGCCGACGCTGAGGGTGGGATCCTTGACGTAATCCCAGCGCAGGGTGTGCGTGCCGCTTTGCACCGGGAACATGAAGGTGGCCCAGCCTGCCTCCCCCGACCAGCGTTGCAGCTCCTCTCCATCCAGTGAAAATTTCAAGTAATCGAAGGTCGGCTCGGAGCTGACCCGGTAATCGAAGGCGCCACTCCCCTCGCGCAGGTCCACGGTCAGCAGCAGCGTGCTGATTTGCGGTTCCGGATGATTGTCCTCCAGTACTCCAGAGCGCGCCGCCCATTGTCCGGCCGCGACGGATTGATCAGTGATCACCCAGGGGATGTTGCCATTGGTCTGCCAGGGCAGCTGCTGAAAATCTCCGGACTCGAAGCCATCAGCAAACGAAACCAGGGTAAAATTGGCGGTCACTGCCTTGTCCCCGTTCATCACGAGCGACACGGGATTCGCCGAGGAGGAAACCGCGCCGTCCCAATGGCTGAACAAGCTGGAGCCGGCCGGGGTGGCGGTCAGCCAGACCACGGCATTGCTGGGATAATCTCCGGATCTCGGTGAAACCGTCCCCCCGCCGCTTTCCGTCACGGTCAGGTGAAACACGGGCGCCGGAGTGAAGGAGTAATTCAAGACCACCTGTCCCCCCACACCGTCGTAGCCATCCACCGCGATGTGATAAAATGAACTGGCGCGCACCGCTTGAACGATCTGGCTGAACCCTCCCGGAGCGCCTTCGTACGCGTCATCGTTGGCCGCAATCTCCGTCAGCTGGCCCACCGTGGTGCCGGTATAGAGCGCCAACAACGTGTCGAAGGTGGAGTTGGTTGTGTTGAGCACCAATATGCCGTCCACCGGGGGTTGATACTGCCACCAGACCGACTTCCCGCCCGCGTTCCCGGCATGATGCGGCTCACCCACTTCCCGGGTCGCATTGGTATTGGCGGCCGTGACAAACCCCGGGGTTGCGGTCAGCGGCAGGGCGCTGGCAAAGATGTCGTTCACCGGATCGTTGGGAAGATAATGAACCTGCCGGGTCACCAAGGCCGAATAATTGCCGGAGGCATCCACGGCACCGACCTTCAGCGTGTTTACTCCGGGCTGCAGGAGCGCGGGGGCGCTCCAGTTGGTTGTCCCCAGCGCCGTGGAGGCAATGCCGCCATTGACACTCAGGAACACCTCGCTGACCCCCGAGGCATTCGGCAGGGGATCGGCAGCCGTCCCGGTCACCACAAGCAACTGATTGCTGACACTGAGCCCGCTCAGCGGACTGGTGACGAACACGGCCGGCGGAATCACATCCGGTCCGCCGCCGGGACTGAGGCGCAACTGGACCGAGCCCACTGAATTGGTGTTCGCGCTGGCCACCGCGATCCGATAACCGATGCCGGCCTGCACCGGCACACTCAGATAGCCCTGACGGCGGTTGCCGACATCATTGGTGGCGATCACCAAATGCAGGTTGGACACGACGGTCCCGGTATAAATGGCCAGCACCGTATCAATGGTGCTGCCAGCGGTATCGAGGAAGATGTTGGTGTTCGCCGTGGGTGTATACGACCACCACAACGACCCCGCGGCAGTGGCTAAACCGGCATGCCGGGGTTCGCCCTCCTCCAGCGTGGCAAACCGGTTGTTGGCAAAATAGGTGCCCCCCGCCACCGGCACTTTTATGGCGTTGGTGAAATGATCATTCGATGGCGGAGGCACGATGGCGTAATTCACTTCGTTGGTAATGCCAAGTTTGTTGGTAGCCGTGGCACTGAGCGTCAGCGTCAGCGTCCCCGGCCCCGCCGGCACCGCCAACACCGCCGAGTAAATGTCATCGTTGGCCACGGCATCCGGCGCCACGCCATCATTGGCAAACACCAGATTGGTCAGCCCCGCCACGGTGCCGTGCACCGTGGCGGTATTGACGCCAAAAAGATCGGTCACCCGCACATAAATGGGCTGCATCGAACTGCTCAACAGGTACGAGCCGGAGGCGGGATCAACGGACATGCGCAGCACCCCGCTCCCCGACAGCGTCAGGGAATTGTAGGCGTTCACGCGGCCACCGGTGGTCGTCCGGCCGTTCAAACTCGGCACCGGCACCACCCCCCCAAACAAGCGGCCGACGAGCTCGTTCAAATCGGCGGTAGGGTAAAGGCTGAGAATCAGGGCGGCAACCCCGCTGACGTGCGGCGTGGCCATGCTCGTGCCATTCATCGACTGATATGAGGTATCGGACGCCGAGGTCGAGGAGTAAATCGCCACTCCCGGTGCGCCCAAGTCCACCGACTGCCGGCCGTAATGTGAGAAATTGGCCAACACATTGTAACGGTCAATCGCCGCCACGGAGACGATGTTGTCGAGTGGATAACTGGAGGGGTAGTGCGGATTGATGTCGTTGTCTATGGCGGAATTACCGGCGGCCGCCACGAACAAGGCTCCCTGCTGACCCGCGGCATCAATCACATTAAGCAAAGCCTGGGAATAGCTGCCGCCTCCCCAGCTGTTGTTCAAAATCCTTGCCCCCATAGTTACCGCATAGTCAATGCACTTGATGCCGGCGGCCGTCGATCCTCCGCCGCTGCCCAAAAAACGACAACCCATCAGTCGTACATTCCAAGCCACTCCGACCAGCCGGTGCCCGTCATTGGCGGCGGCCCCGATGGTCCCCGCCACATGGGTGCCGTGCATGTCAAAATCCATCGGATCGCCGGTGTCGGTAATGGCATTGATGCCGTGAATATCGTCAATGTAGCCGTTCCCATCATCATCAATGCCGTTATCGGGAATTTCACCGGGATTGATCCACATCTGATTGGTCAGTTCGTAGTGCGTATAGCGAATCCCCGTATCGATGACCGCCACGATGACGTTGGTCGAGCCGGTGGTCAAATCCCAGGCGCGCACGGCGTCGATATCCGCGCCGACCACCCCCCCGTTTTGTCCGAGGTTTTGCAGTCCCCACAAGGTCCCGTCAACGAATGATTGATCCGTGGGAGTAACGTCCAGATGCACGATCGCATCCGGTTCCACGTACTTAAACATGCCCGAAAGAGCCAGCGTGTTGATGCGATTCACCAACTGCGCCCGGACCATTTCCTCACTGGGAGCCACCCCGCGACCCGCGGGGGCGCCGGCGTCACCCAAAATCACCAGGCCCGGTACGAGGCGGGACTGCCATTCGATGCGCGAGCCCAGTTGTTCCAAGATCCCGCCGCTCGCCGCAGGAATCACCGTCTCCTTGAATTGGGCCAGAATCCGGGTCGGATGGACCTCCTGTCCGTTCAGGGCAATGGAGTCCGGCAAGGCCGCGCGAGCCGGGCCGACAAGCCACGCGGCCACGAGCACCAACAACACCCGGGCCTGCCGAATGCCGCAACCTGGCCGCGCTGCGGCGCCGGCCGTTTCCAACCGAGTCTTCATGAATGTTTCTTTCTCTCGCGCCACGGCTCCCGCATCCGCGGGGCCGCCGGCTTGTTCTCCAAATTGAGGTTCCATAATACGGCAAGCTTTTCGTCTATTGGCCCAGGGGCTGGTACATCACCCGATAAAACCGCATGGCAGTTCCGCCCACGGCGTTGGTATCCACCACGCTGCAAACGCCATTTACGGGGGAAGCAAACGTGGTGGTCATCAGCTTCTGCCACGCGGTATGGAAGTTGGTCCGGTATTCGACATGATACACCGTTCCGGCCACAGCCTGCCATGAAAGGCGCATCCCGGACGGCGAAACCACGGTTTCGAGGCCCACGATCTGCACGCCACTGAACGGATCAAAATCAAAAAAGTTGGGAATGCCGTCGCCATCATCATCCAGAATCTGGCTGTACCGTCGGGCCCGGTTCATCTGAATGGTCTGGCTGCCGTTGATGAGCACGTCCACGGAGCTGTGCGGACCGGCATACTGCGAGACCCAGCGCAGACGCCCGCCCAGTTTATTGTCCAGGTATTCTTCCGGCGTATAGCCAGCCGGCGGAACAAAGCCGGGCTTGATTGCGGCGTAATAAATCGTGATGCCCGGCTTGATCGAGAGCTGCCCGGCCCAGTCGGACAGGAGCGACAGGTCCAGCAAATCCACATAAAGGGCGTTGTTTCCGGTGGTGCCGAGGAACTCGAAGACGGTGACTGGTCCGTTGGGGACCAAGGCCAGGGAGCCCAGGGCCAGATTATTCGTGAAACCGGCGGGAGTGGCCCCCCGGTCTTCACCCGGCCACCAATGGGTCACTTTTTTCCAGTTCGGCGCGATTGATCGCACCGTCGTGCCCAGCAAATCTCCGGTCGCCGGTTTCTGATCCACTTTCATGCCATCCCCAACCACAAACAAATTGCTGGAACTGCTCCCGTTGTCCTGCAGGGAGTTGGTCGCACTCAAAACCAGCCGGGTGGAGGTCAGGATTGAGGACTGGTGAAACTTCAAAGTATTGGCGGTCAATCCAACGTCGTTGCCGGCGTTGATCGTCGCCGCGGTCATTTTGGCATCCGTGGCATTGATGCTGATCGCGCTCAGGCTGATGTTGGTGCCGGCCAGTTCGACATAACTGCTCGCAATGTTCTGGCCCGCCGATTGCACCAGTCCCCGATTGACAAAGGCCAGATAACGTTGCGGGGCATCATCACCAAAGTGCGCCTCCCCTGGCATGACCAGACGGCCGTTGTTCGTGAAATAAAGCAGGGACGGGGCGTTGGTGGTGCGCCAGTCCATGATGGCGCCGGTCAGATTCATCCCGCCGTTCAACGTGAAGCTCTGTCCATTCAGTTGATACGTCAGCACGATATTGGCCTGATCTTCCATGACGATGTTGGTGGCGGAGGCGGTGAATTGCTGCACGGCCACGGGCACGGTAGTCTCCAATTGGCTCAAGTCATAAATCAGCGTGTGAAACAACACGTTCACGGTATTGGTCAACATCTCCAACTCCGCGCCGTTGGTGGTGACATTGTAGTTGGTCACCAGCATGGTGAAGGAATTGCTCCAGGTCCCGCTCCAGGCAAACACATCGCCGCGCACCCGGTAGGTGTTGGTCTTGGCGATGTCAACAATGCGCAGCAATCCGTTGGTCGCGCCCAGGTCCAGATTCAAATTCTCGCAGTCCACCGATGCCTGCGCGCTGTCCTTCAGATGGGTGGCCTGGATTGAAAGCAGACCTTCCCCGCGCAGGCGGGCATGGTTGATGTCCAGATTGGCAGCGCGGATTTCGGCGCGGCCAGTCAGGTTGGTCGCCGTGCCGGCGGGAATATCCGGAGGCCGGATGACAATATTGTCAATCCGGCCCGAATAGGCCGCGTAAGTCCCGCTGACCAGATTGGTCGCATAATCCCGATTATAGAAAAAGTCAGGCGCGAATGGAGTGTTGCCCGGCATCCCCTGCCCCTGCGTCAACCGGGACAGCAGATAGCCGGCAGGTCGCATGGTGCGGGGCACTCCGGCCCCCGCCAGGGTGGTCGTATAATTGGTCAGCAGTCCCTGGTCATTCTCCCCCGCCAGGGTGTCCTGGAGGTAAATCATCGCGCCGCCAATTTCATCCGTAAGCATGTTGGTATAGGGAAATTGCACGGTGACGAAGACCGACTGATAGTCGTTGGTTGGCTGCGAAGACGGCGCAAAGGAAATATCCACATCAACGTTCCCGGGCGGGACCGACACGAAGACGCCCTGCTTGACGATATTGGTGGGCACATCAATGGTTTCCGCCTCCCCGTCAATGTTCGTTACCGTCATGGTGGCCCACTGGGTCACGTTCGAAATGCCATCGAAGTAATAATCAAGCAGCCCAAACTGCCAGAGCATCCCTCCACCTCCGGCAAATTCAACCGGATGCGTCGGGGTGACCACCGCCCCTCCCGGAGTCAGAATGTTGTTGACGTAGAAAAGCAAATCGGTTTGACCCCAATAATTGTCGGAAATCGCCGTATCCGGAATGAACATGCTTGGCGTGGGCGCATGATTAAAAGATCCCAGAAGCGAAGTGTCGGCATCCACCGAAACCACCCCATAGCCGCTCCAGGAGAGATCCACATCCACTCCGCTTAATTTTCCCAGCCCGCCTGCACCAACGGTAATGAGTCCTTGGTTGATCAAGTTGGTGGCTTCAATGGACAAAAGACTGCCGATGTAGCCGCCCACCGTGCCGCCATCCCGGGCATGAATCTGGCCGCTGTTGCGGTTATGGAAGTTCGCCAGCGGTTTCCGCAGCCCGATCAACTGCCCGCTGCTGTTCCGGGGCGCGGTATCGAAACGGAAGCCAATCGCGCCGTCGAACGTTCCGGAATTGGTCAGATTGCGTGTATTGGATGTGTCGAAGGGCAAGAGGGTGGGCATGGCACCCCACGGCCCGATATTCCCGTAGTTGATGACATTGGTCGCATCAATCGGCACCGAAGGGTCGGTGATGGACGAGGTGCTTCCATTAAACCACGTGTCCTGAGCCCCCCAGGCCGCCAGAGGCAATCCCAACATCACGAAACCGAAGCGGAGGAACAACTGCCGTTTCATAAGACTGATTCTGAGTTTCAAGGAGGTCATACGCTCAAGGAGTAACGGTAATTGAATAATGAAGATCAATCGAACGCGCGTTCGCATCGCTCAAGCGCAGTGTGAAATCGTAAATGTTCGGCTGCGTCGGGACGCCGGAAATCGCCCCGGTCGCGGGATTCAGGGTCAGCCCGGGCGGCAGCCCCCCGGAAGCGGGCGCAAAACTCCAGGTGAACGGCGCCGTCCCTCCCGCAATGCTGAAACCGGTGAACAGCGTGCTGTACTCCACGCCTAGAATGGCGTCGGGCAGCGCGGGTCCCGACGGCGTCACCCGGATCAGAATGTGATTCTCCAGTTCGGTCACGCTGGTGCCATTCGGATACACCACCGGCGCGTTGGTCGAGCCGTCATAGGAGGCCCACAAAAACAGGGGGATGCCGGTCGCTTCATCCATCAGGGGAAACGAATTGCCCATCATCGGACCGGTCTTGCTGAAGGTAATCACTGCGGGATTCAAAATCGTCCCCGGACCGGCCAGCCCGTTCAGGGAGCGCGAGCCGTCAAATTCAATGCTGCGCGCCAGCGTTCCCGCGCCGGAAGGGCCGCCGGGACCGCCGGACAGATCCCGGGCCGTGATCAGGATGTCGGGGCGAAACACCTCGCGCCGGAGGTGTTGCGGATAGTCCTGGTTGTTGGTGACGGTGATGATCGTGTATTCGCTGTTCGTGGGGTAATAAAATTCACCAATCAACGAGTCGTAATCACGACGCACGAACTGGACGCGCTCGATCCCGCGACGGTAGGCGGCCCAATCCTCCGGACAGAGCACGGGATTTACCTGATAAACATATTGCGTGTAGGTCAGCGTCGGCGTCACCGTGAACGAGACTTCATTGGTGTTGATGGTCCCCGGGGCGTTGGTCACCGTGAAGGTCTCCCCCTCCAGGGTGACCACCTGGATCAACTGCGTTTTCACGTTGCCCACCGCGCACCAGTTGGTCGGCAGGATGTAGAAATCCCCTCCGACACTGTTGAACACTTCCGTTTGAATCGTGACGTTCGTGCAGACGGTGCCCGCCGGAGTCAGAGGGGGACAGCCCTCGGCCGAGATGTTCGTAATGACGTTATTGATGGTGTAATTCGTCGTGGTGTGTCCCGGCACGAGAGGCACCTGGAAATTGGAAGTCAGCTGGTATTCCGGAGTAATATAAGCGTTGAGAAATTCGTGAAAATAATGCCGTTGAATATTGGTGGTCACCACAGTGGCCGAACGCAAAACCGCCATCCCGGCCGGCGCGAAGGGCACATTGGTCACGTAGAACACCGTATTGGTGGTGAGCACGTTGGTCAGATAGGAGGATGAGCCGGCGATCTGCAAACCCGGATACAACGCCGTGAGGGTGGCCGGATCACTGACCCGGGCATTTTCAATGAACGTAGCCAGATCCGCCGTCGGCAGAATTTCGGCGGTGGTGTTCGTCACGTAGGTCAGCACGTTGGTCCCGGCGGATTCCAGATTGACGTTGCTCGCACGCATCAGATACCGCAGCGTCCCGACATCATCCCGGGTCAAGCCCGTGTAATAATATCCCTCGCCCAGTCCCCCCAAGGCGGTCAGCGCCGTGCCCCCCAACAGATAAGGCATGCTCCCAAAACCGGAAGCAACCGCGGTGAAGGGTGTCGCCAGCGGGTCCACGTTGAACTCCACGGCGTCGGCCAGCCAGCCGTACGGGGTCGGGGTCTGGCAAAATTCAACGATTTTGTAGCTGTACAGCGTGCCGTTGACGTAACTGCTGGCCTGCAATTGATTCAAGTCGCTGCTGATGGGTTCAAAATTCCGTTTCACCACCGTGTAATTCTGCCCCGCCGGACACGCCACGTCGCCCTCATGCCAGCGCGCATGCAACGTCCACACGTACCGGTCGGGTTGGGCAGCCCCCAACTGTTCCATGATGATGCTCATGGTGGCCGATTTCAAATCACTCAAGAACAACGCCTGGGCCTGGTAATTGACCCGTTGCGCCTCCATCGGAAACTCGAACAGACCGGGGGTGTAACTCGAAACATTCGTCAACCCGTTGAACACTTCAAAGGCCCGATCCACTGCATCAATGCCGTTGGTCCCGAAATAATCAATGAAGTTCTGATCGAAGGTATAAAACATTACCGGTGTGACCCGCCGGTATTCCTCGCCCAGGTTCTTTGGCCCGGTCGGGAGTCCGTCCAGGTCGTTGGGATTGTACCCGTTTTCGGTAATTTGGTACGCCTCATTGTTGGGCCCCAAAAAGGCCGAACCGCAGGCCATGCCAACCGGCACCATCAATCCGACTGCCACCCAGAAGTTGCGAAACTTTTGCGCCATAAAAACTTTCCTTAGCGAACGCGTCCAATGCGATAGAACCCGCCGCTGCTCCGGCCGACGAACAGCGAATCATTGGTGCCCGCCGCAAACCGCGGCCCCCCCAAGTCCGCCCACGTTCCATTGAGCGCCGGCGCAGACTGCACCTGATACAGCAGGCCCGGTTGCGTGTTCCAATCAAGGAAAACACCTTGTTCGGTGAGCCGTAAATGGTACTTCAGAACGCTGTGCGGATCCATCGGGTCCGTCCCTTGCAGGAATTCAAGGAGATTGGAAGCTCCATCCCCATCACTGTCCGCATCCGCGGTGGGCCACGCATTCATGTTCGCGCCGAATTTGGCGAACATCCAATCCGCCGGGATCCCGTACCAGTCAAACGGGTAAACGTAGGTGGTGCCGGTGGCGGCCGCCGACAGGGGGGAGCGCCGCCCGTCCGACAACACATACGCCAGCCGGAAGCGATGGGTGCTGTTGGCCGCCAGCCCGGTGGCCGTCCAAAAATTGTTGGTTGTCACCGCGGTGGCCTCCGCCCCGTCGTCCATGTAAATCTCGTAACTGGCCACCGCTATTCCCTCCACCGTCGGCCAGGACAGGGCCAGTCGGGTGGTGTCCAGGACGCTGATAATCGGTGCGCCCGGCGGATTGAGCGGGTGATCCGTGTTCACATAACGTTGGAGATGTAAATCCATGTTCGCCCCGCCCCCGACATAACCGGACCAGGCCACCACGAAGCGGGCGGCCCCGTCCGAGGCGACCACGGGCATCATCTGCTGGTTGACCGTTGTGCTGTTCACGCGGAACTCGTTCCCGTGGAGAGTCCCGTCCGCCTGCAGGAACTGGGCGTAAACTCCCTCCCGCGATCCGTCTTGGCCCACACTGGTCCAGGCCACCAGATAGTCCCCGCGCAACGCACCGATCCGGGAGTCCACCTGATCGCCCACGGTGTAAGTGTTCACGCGACGGGTTGTGCCTCCCATGAGGTTCGCCGCAAAGGGCCGGGCATAAATGTCCCAGCGATTGTCCGCACCGTGCAAATCCATCTCCGACCAGCTCACGGCAAAACCACCATCCGGCGCCGCCGCCACCGCGGGATTCGCACAGACATTCGAGCCGGTATTGATCAAAAATTCCCCCGAGGCCGGCGCCCCGGACGCCGAAAAAATCCGCCCGTAAATATCCACGCTGTTCTCGAAGCGACGCAATTCGGAGACCCAGACGATCACGAAGCGACCATCGCTGAGTGCCGCCACGCGGGCCGAGCGCTGATTAAACGAGGTGTATTCGGAATTGACCAGAACTTCGCCGCCATATTTCGCGCCGGAGGGGAGCAGAATCTGGAAATAGACATCCTGCATGCTGCCGGCGGACACCTGCCCCGCACTGGCCCAGGCCACCACGACACTGCCATTGGTCAAGGTGGCGATGGAGGCGTCGCGCTGCGGGACGTTGGTGGTGGTGCTCACGAGGAAATCATCCGTCGCCCACAAGCCATCCGCCCCCAGGACGCGACCGTAAATATGCTGATCCCCCTGTTTGCCGCCCTGCCAGACAAAGGCCGCGCCCCCGTCGGGCAGCAGGGTGACTTGCGGGTTCTCCTGGTCTTCCTCCCCGAGTTGGTTGACCCGGAACGTGCTGAACGTCCCGGTCAAGCTGCCATCCAGTTTGCGCGCGCTGATTCCGGTGCCCTCGCCATCGGTGATGTTATCCCGCCAGACCAGGTAGCCGCCCGCAGGCCGGATACTGATCCCACCTTGGGTTTGGGCGCCCAGCAAAGTGCCGGCCGGCTTGTATTCGCCGCCTTCAATGGTGTAGTTCCCGGGCAGCGCCCAGGCCGACCAGGCCAGCAGGCTCAATCCGGCAGCAATGCCGCCTCGCCGTATCTTAAACAAAATGGCCATAACGATTTTCAAAACCAACCCGTCTCTGCATTTATCAATGTCCCGACGTTCGCACGGGATTCGAACGAATACCACTTGAATCACTTCACGCCCATCCACGTTCCAACAACCAGTCGGTCAATCCCCGCCGGCACTGCCACCCTCAAATCAGCTCGGGCTGCGCCGGCCCCGCTTTCAACAACTCCGCCAGCAGGGAACGGAAACCCCACTCACGATACAACTCCGCCAGCTTCCCGCGATCCGCCGCTTTTTCCCGCAATGCTTCCCAGTCCACCGGCTGCCCGACTTCGGGATTCAACCGCACCAGGCGCTGATTCCGCCGCACCTCCGCTTCCGCCGCCTGCAAGCCCTCCCGCACCCGCCGTGGCTGCACTTCCGCGATCCGCCGGTAAAGCTCATCAACACTCTGAAACTGCTGCAACAGCCCCGTGGCAGTTTTTGGTCCGATCCCCGGCGCTCCGGGAATGTTATCCACCGAATCGCCCGTCAGACTCAGCCAATCCACAATCTGCTCCGGACGCACGCCGGTTTTGGCTTCCACCTGCTGGGACGACCAAATCGTTTCCGTTTTGTCATTGGGATTCAGCAAGCCGACTCCCGGGCCCACCAATTGCATGAAATCCTTGTCGGAACTGGCGATCACCGCATCCACTCCCCGGCGGCCCCCCTCACGGACCACTCGCGCAATGTAATCATCCGCCTCCACATCCGTTTCGCAATAACTGGCCACCCCCACCGCCTCCAGATAGCGCGTGATTTCATCCAGTTGCCCCTGCAGATCCTCCGGCATTTCCGGCCGCTGCGCCTTGTAACCCGGCAGCGTCTGCTGCCGCTCCGGGCTCAGTCCACCATCCCAGGCCACCAGCGCGTGGCTGGGACGCAGCGCGGCGCGGATCTTGCCGAGCATCTTCACAAAGCCGTAAATGGCGTTGCTGGGCCGGCCGTCCGGCATTCTCAAAGAACGAATCGCGTAAAATGCGCGATAGGCATAAGCGTGACCGTCAACTACCAGGAGGCGGGACACGCAAGGCCTTTCTCATTTCCTCCCCCGACCGGTTCTCCCCTTCCGGCGGTGTTCCACTACCGCATCGCCGCACTGTTTATCTGCGGCGTCGCCCCTTGTGCGAAGGGTAATTCGTTATCCGCATGAGCCGGATTGCCGGCAGGGTCAATGATCCGGGGAGTGACGAAAATCACCAGATTCTTCTTCTTGGTCTGGGAGGATTCACTGGTGAACAATTTGCCCATCAGCGGAATGTCGGCCAGAAACGGCACCTTGTCCTTCTGCTTGGTTACCGTATCGGAAATCAACCCCCCCAGCACCACCGTCTGACCATCCCAGACAATGCAGCTGGTCGCCAGTTGCCGCACCCGGAAGACGGGCAACGGCAAGGTGCCCGCCAGGGTGGCGCCGGTCCCGGTGATGGCCGTCGGCACAAACGACTGCGCCGTCGTCAGGTCATAACCCACAAATTCGGTGTAGGTGGGAATGATGGCCATTTGAATCGTGACGCCATCGGAAGAAACCGTGGGCAACACATCAATCACTGGCCCGAGCGGCACCGGCGACGTGTTGGGCGTTTGGAAGGTCGCTGCCACCGCCTGATTCACGGTGCCGCTGCCGGAAGTGGCCGCCACGCCGCCCTGGTTTCCCTGGCTCTGATCCACGCCTGTAACGATCGTTTTGACTTCCACCACCTGAATTTGCGCCTGACGACCGCTCAAGGTGGTGATTTGCCCTTCGTTCAGCAGCTCAATGCCGTCCCGCTGCTCGATGGCCCGCAGCACCACCCGGAACTGCGGGTCCGTCAGAATCCCCGTAAAGCTGGCCAAGGCGGGGATGTCCGTGGCATCCGTGCCGAACGTGTTGCGCAAACCACCCGACAAAAGCTGGTCGCCGGCCGACGGCGGGATAATGCCGGACGGTCCGGTGCCGGGAAAGAAGCCGCCCGGATTCGCCTGCGACGGACTGCCGGTAAACGAGGGCTGGGTGCCGCCGGAGAGCGCCGACTTGTTGCCGACCATGAGATTGCCCAGGAACCAGTCAAAACCCAGGGCCTTGCTGTCGTTCTGCGAAATCTCGGTGAACCGGGTCTTGATGTTCACCAGCGGCGGAGCGACGTTCATCACCCGGATCACCTGCTCGATCAGATCCAGTTCTTCGGCGGTCGCCCGGACCAGCAAGATGCCCTTGCGGTCATTGAAAAACACGCTCTTGCCCAGCGCGGGATCAAGGTTGATGCCGAGGTTGAAGAAAAACTGCCGGGCGGTCGCGGAAACGGCCTCCATGCTGTTGGTGGTCGTGATCCCGGGAATTCCCCCTCCCAATTGTTGCTGCGAGCCGCCACCTCCACCACCGCCCTGACCGCCAATGGAGCTGGTCTGTCCGGTAACGCTCACGCGGGGAATGATGTAGGAAGATTGCCCACTGGCACCGCCGCCACCCCCGCCGCCGCCGCCCCCGCCGCTGCTTTGCGAGGCAATATCCAAGTATTCAGCAGTCACATTGACCAGCCCTTGATAAAACGTGTTGGGATCCAAATCGAATTGGCGGGTGAACAATGGCGTCGTTTCCTGGCCCTTCAAGGAGAGGTAAATGGCGTACTCCCGATAGGAAATCTTGAGCGGACGTTCCGCCACCGTGGTAATGGCATCCAGCACTTGATTCAAGGTTACCCGCCGCAGGGGTGACCCGAAGCGCACGTTAATGGAGCCCACATCCACCTCCTCCTCGCTGCTGGGTTGAGGCGGCAGGGGCAAACCGGTCGCCGGATCAATCATGGGCACGGCCGTCGCCGCCGCCTGGGCGGGACGCGTCGGATCAATCATGATGTTGACCCCCTCCTTATTCGGGTCGCGCTTTGGCGACTCCTGACCGAGGATCCGCACAATTTCACTCAGCGGCAGGGAATCCGGGGAACCTTCGGGGGGAAATATGTCGAATTTGATGCTGTTTAACTTTTCGTAAATCGCCTGACGCCCTTTGCCGGTATGAACGGTATCCACACGATTATACGGATTGGGCACCGGCAGCCGGTCCCGGTCTTTACGGTCGGCATAGGTATTCACCACTTCCAGGATTTTCTCGCCATTGTCCCGGTTTTTATGGGACAAGCTGATCTGGTAGCGTTGATTGCGCAGCAGCTCCTTGTAGCGCAAGGCGGAGGGATTGCCGGGAACGAGTTGCAGCGCCTGATCCAATTCCGCCTCCGCCTGATCCAGACGGCCGGATTCCAACAGAACCCGCGCATTTTGCACGTGGGTATTGGATTCCACCAGGGCTTCCTGCCCCTTCCGGGCCTCGGACACCGCCGCATCGGTGGGAATTTGTCCCCGCAGTTCGCGCAAAGTTTTGTCGTTTTGCTGTTTGGCCAGCAGCGCCTGGGAATTTTTGGGGTCCACCTTGAGAATCCGGTTCAACTGCACGTCCACCTCGCGGAAATCCCCGCGCTTCCGCGCCAGTTCCGCCAGCTGCAGCCGCACGCCGGCAAACCCGCGAATGGCTTCGCCCGCTTCCAGTTCGCAATTGACCGCCCCGATCTGATCCACCAGCGACACGGCCGCGTCGTACAGTTTGGCGGCGTTGCCCAGATCGCGATTGGCCACGGCGCGACTGGCCTCCTCCAGTTTCTGCACAAGCAGAATCTTGTTGGCGTCCCGGCGGACGGCTTCCGAAATGGCAGCATCCGTCTCGGCGCCGACAACGACGGTGGCCGAAAATGCGGTGGCAACGAGCACGGCGGCGAGAATTTTAATGGCAGCGGCTTTTGTCATGAGATGACTTCTGGTTTTAATCACAAATGCGGAAATTGTTACTCGGACGTTTGCAAAACTGGTCACAACTGGATTGGGATCGGCGTCTTTTTCTGGTTAGACTTGGCGGAGACTACAACTTCATTCTTCGTAATCGCAACGATAATGTAATCTTCCCCGCCAAACTTGAGGGCGGAGCCCACCCGCTGCCCCACCCAGGGTGCGCGATTCTCCAGGGGATATTTCAAATCCACCATATACCCGTCCACACGCTGATACGGTTTGTCCTTGGACAGGGTGATGGTGCCGCCGTCCTCCGCCAGTTCCAGCACCAATTCCGGATTGTCGGCGGACCCGCGAACTTCACGGATCACGAAGTCGTCCGTCTTGTTGTTCAAGGTGGCAAAAACCGTTTTCCGCCCGCGCTTCCGACGGTCGAGCGCGGCCTCTTGCTCGACACTGATCGCGTAGCGTGGCGGGGTTTCAGTCGCATTCACTCCTTCCAGGGCAATTTTCAGATAGAGAGGGGTTTGCTTCGTTACTACCAGGGCCTTGGGACCCGTTTCTTCACCGGTTTTGATTTTGACGATGCGCCCATCCGCCCCCTTCTCCCAATGCATCGGATTGAGGACGTGATTGGAGGAGGTCAGATCCAGCACCGTGGCCATCCGCAAATCGGTGATGCGCGTCTGTTGGGTGACAAAATTGAGCGGCTCCAAGGGTTTGGCAGGCTGGTTGATGATCCGGTCCTCCTCCTGCCGCAGCTCGTCCCGTTCACTGCCGATCTTGAGCGGCAACCAGGCGGCCCCCAGGGCCAGCATCAACAGCACCCCGCCCAGAATGATTTTTTCGTAATGTTTCTTGAGCAAGTCCATGCCGTTACGATTTCGCGGGAAGAAGTTTGAGCACTTCGACCAACAAGGTCACCTTCAACTGCTTCTCCGTTAAAAACGGTTGTGTCCCCGATTTGGGGGCGACCAGCGCTGGATTGGCGTAATACGGTTGCGCGGGCATCGGCTGGGCTTGCGGCACCTGGGCGTAGCGTGGGGCCATCTGGCCCGCACCGCCATACCGGCTCATTCGCCCTTCAGCCCCTCCCCCTCCGACCCCCATCCCCATCCGCATTTCCGAACGGACCATCGGCTGATACCCCGGTGCGGCCGGCCCCCCCGGGGCCGCGTAGGGCTGCGGCGGCAGCGCATACCCCGGCATCCCCGGGGTCGGCATCAGTTCGTTCAGCAACGTGGCCGTCGCCGGCTCAACATTGATTGCTTTGACCACCAAACCGTACGGGGAACGCGCGAAACCGGTGAGGACGGCCGCCAGTTCCGGGGTGAAGCTTTGGAAAGTGATCTCGTAAAAGCTGCCAACCGCCAGATCATTGGTGATGGATTTTTTGTCAATGTAATCCGTGACCGGCCCCTTCAAATCGTCGGGATTGCCCGGGACGCGTTCCCGGCGGACTTCGGTCAGGGAATTGATCTTGGCCTCGTTAAGGATGTCGCAGATGGCTTTCACCTCGCCCAGCTGCACCGCCAGGGCGTCCAAGGTGCCCGGAGCGAACTGCACGAGGGATGCCTGTTGGGAAAACGAGAATTTGTATCCCGGCGGAACGATGACGCTGTTGTTGGTGGCTTCACGTTGCAACTGGCTGATCGTTTCCTGCAGGGCGGCCGAGAAACGCTGGCCCGTGACGCCCGTTTTTGCCGGGATGGCGGGGATTTCCTGCAGGTAAGCGGTCAGGTTGGTGAGAAAGGCGTCCGCCTCCTGCTGCTGCTCCTTCGCCATTTTGATGTTGTCCACCTTTTTCCCGTCTCCGGGTGCAGGCTTGGCGCGGTACAATTCATTTAATTCGCCGTAGGCCGTGGTAATGGCCTCTTTTTTCACGGAGTTGTTGTTGAAACCCGAGTATCCATACCAACCAGCGGCCCCGAGCAGAATCAACGCAACCACCGCGCTAACGACAAAAATCAGATTTCGTTTGATCCACTCCATGTTACAAACTCAACGGTCGTTTCAAGGACAGGGTCAGGCCAAAGGTGAACGTGCCCGTGGCATCATCCTGGATGATTTGCGGGTCCAGTTTGGTGCCTTCCGCATCCACCACCGTGCTGTTGGTGTTGGCCAGTTGTTTGTGGAATTCGAAGACGATGCGTTGATCTGCGGCGGGGTTGATGTTGCGCAGGCTGACCCCGCGGCATTCCAGCTTGATCGTTCCCACCTGATTCGTCTTTGCTTCGCCCGTCCCGTCCACCGCGCCGCCGGCCGCCGCGTCCGGCATGGGCATCGGGCCTTCGGCAAAGCGTTCCGCGCCCATCGGCGCCGGCGCATAGCGGCGATAACGCTCGGCCATCCGGGGGTCCATTCCCCCGGCAAATCCCGTGGGTCGCTCCGGGTTCATGGCGCTCAACGCGCTCGCCGCCGCGTTGGGGTCCGCGCCAATGGGGCTGAAGGAATTGATCTTCTCCACCCACACGCCGGTGTCCGTCCCAAACTCCTGTTCGGTGATGCTTTCGGTTCGGATCAGCGCCCCACGAATTTCCTCGAGGACCTGCGGCCAGAGCGCCCGCTCCGCCAGCCAGTCCCCGTATTGCGTGGCTTCGTCCATGAGCTTCTTCACCTTGCCGTATTCCCGCTTGAACAACTGGTCCTTGTTCTTCAACACGTCCAGCTTGGGCTGCAGTTCATTCAACTTTTCCTCCTTGATGCTGGCCAGTTTGTTGAACAAAAAGCCCACCGCCAACGCCATCAAGGCCAGACTGCCCAGCGTGGCAATCAGGTACGGTTTCTTTTCGTTGAAACTCTGCGCCCGCAGGGTGCTCTGCGGGATCAGATTCAACTCCACCGGACAGTTGGCGAGATTCCGCAAGCCCAATCCCACCACCTCACCCAACGCATGCGCCACCTTGGAAAGCCCCTCCAGGTTGACCGCCGGATCAATTTGAATGCTGCGGAACGGATTGAAGTACTCCACCGGGACATTGAGCTTTTCCGCGAAAAACTGCGCCGTGTAGGGCATGATGGAAGCGCCTCCCGCCAGATACAGGCGCTGGGGTGCGCCGCCGCCTTGTTGGCCGCGATAGAATTGCAGCGTCTGATTGACCTGGATGTGCAACCGGGTCATGAACTGCCGGGCAATCTTCGAGATGGCGGCCTGATGCGGATTTTCCGGCTCTTCGTACGCCCCCCCCAGGCTGACGAAGCCCTGCTCGATCTTGATCTTCTCGGCGGCGTCGAACTTCAGCTTCGACTCATTGGCAAAATCCTGGGTGATGGCGTTCGCGCCGAGATTGATGCTGCGCGCAAACACCTTCCCCTTCTCAAACATCACCAGGTTGCTGGTTTTGGCCCCGATATCGAGCAACATGGTGCATTCCTCCGGCTCGCCATAGCTGAACCGGAAGGCATTGCACAGCGCCGCGGGCGAAACATCGCAGATATTCAGTTTCAGGCCGCTGGCTTCCGTGGTGCGAAACAAGCCATCCACGATGTTCGACTTGATGGCCACCAGCAACACCTCCAACTCCCCTCCGGCGGTGGCGCCCAAAATCTGATAGTCCCAAACAACCTCGGCGAGCGGGAAAGGGACATTTTGCTGCGCCTCGTACTGGACGATTTGCGTGACTTTGCCGGCATCCACCGGGGGCAGCTTCACGAATTTGGAAAAAACATGAAAACCCGGGGCGCAAACATTGATCTCCTTGGATTTGAGATCCAGTTCGGCAATGGCTTCCTGCAACTTCTTGACCACCAGCTCTTCCCGGCGCGTTTCCTGCGCCCCCTGCAGGCCAAGCGGTTTCAGGATGTAGTTCCTGAAGACCAGCCCGCCGGCTTCGTTCACTTCGAACTCAGCCAGCTTCAGCGTGCCGGCGCCAAAATCCGCCGCCAAAAATGTCGTGCTCTTCGCCATGCGTTTCGCTACTGGGTGCTCCGTGTCGTCCCGTTCCGGGACGTCATGGAAGCGGGCGAGTGTTAATTCAAATCCCGGCCACGGTCAAACAGAAAAGATTTTCCGAACCCCGATTTTCCCGCTGCCAGCGGGGGGTGGTTCGTCCGGCCGCGCCCTGGCCGCGCCCAGGAAGGGCGGGGCCCGCGAAACCGCGACGCGGGCGTTCGCCGGACCTCAATGAGGCGCGGGATCTTCCGTTTCCGCCGGCACGTCCAGATCAATCAGAATATCCCGCGGCTCCGCACCCTTGCTCGGCCCCACGATGCCGCGGTTTTCAAGTTCATCCATGATGCGGGCCGCGCGGCCGTAGCCGAGCCGCAACCGCCGCTGCAACAGGGAGACGCTCGCTTTTTGTTCGCTGCGGATGACTTCGATGCAGTCCTGGATGATCTCCTCATCCTCGTCAATGCCGCTCTCGCTGGCCGCCGGCGTGGGCCGGGACAGCTGTTGGTGGATTTCCATCTCATAACTGGGCTTGGCCTGTTTGGCGATGAAATCCACGACGTTCTGAATCTCCTGGTCGGTGATCAGCGCGCCCTGGGCACGGATCAATTTGGCCGAACCCGGAGGCAGGTACAGCATGTCCCCCTTGCCGAGCAGCTTGTCCGCACCCATGGCGTCGAGAATGGTGCGGGAATCCACCTTGGCCGCGACTTGAAACGCAATGCGCGCGGGTATGTTGGCCTTGATCACGCCCGTGATGACGTCCACCGACGGCCGTTGCGTCGCCACAATGCAATGGATGCCCGCCGCGCGCGCCATTTGGGTGATGCGCGCAATCGCCATCTCCACATCGGCGGGCGCCACCAGCATCAAATCCGCCAGCTCGTCAATGATCACCACGATGTAGCTTAACTTCTCGGGAATGACGATGTCCTCCTCGCGGGGCACGACGATTTCCTCGTCCACCTCCACGGCAAAGCCTTCCGCGCCCGGTTCCACCTTTTCCTTCTTGCTGGTCAGCGGCAACTCCGGCTCCCGTTCCGGCAGGGGTTTGTGCCGGGGCCGCGCATTGAACGTGGCAATGTTGCGCACGCCCACCCGCGCAAAAATCTGGTATCGCTTTTCCATCTCGCTCACCACCCAGCGCAGCGCCAGAATCACCTTCTTGGGATCCGTCACCACCGGCACGACCAGATGCGGCAGCACGTTGTATTGCTGCAATTCCACCACCTTCGGATCAATCATCACGAAACGCATCTGATCCGGGGTGAAGCGGTACAGCAGGGAGGCGATGATCGCATTGATGCAGACGGATTTGCCGGAGCCCGTGCTGCCGGCGATGAGACAATGCGGCATCTCCGCCAGATCCGCGATGATCGGATGCCCGTAAACGTCCTTGCCAAGCGCCACGGGAATTTTCGCCTTGGTATTGCGCCATTCATCGGTCTCGAACAAATCCCGCACGATGACCTTGGTTTTCACCGTGTTCGGCACTTCCACGCCCACCGAGCTTTTGCCGGGAATCGGCGCCAGAATGTTGATCCGTTCCGCTTTTAATGCCGCGGCGATATTGTTGGCCAACCCGGTGATCTTTTCCAGCTTCACCCCCGGGGCCGGATGCAGTTCGTAACGGGTAATGGTCGGCCCCTTGGTGATGTCCCCCAGTTCAACCGGGATGTCAAACTGCGCGAGGGTTTGCTGCATCAGCCGTGCGTTGGCCAGTAATTCCTCCTTGGATTCCGTCGGCTTGACCGTGAGGTCGGGCAGGTGCAGAAAATCCAATGAGGGCAGCTGGTAATTCCCGATCAACGGCGTTGCGGCGACGGTGATTGGTTTGCGACGCGCGCGGGCGCGGCCCTGGGGGCCGTGGGTGATGTGGATTTTGGGTTCCGGTTTTGTTTCGGTGGCTTGAGTGCCGGCTGCATCCGCCGGATCGGCCGGCCCCGGCCTGCCGTCGCCTTCCTGCTTCGCTTCCGTCTTGACCTCGCTGGAATTGGCCGCGCTGGCGGCGGCCTTGACTTCGGCGGCGGAAATCACCTCACCTTCGTCCGCAGGCTCAATTTCCTTAGTGGGTTCAGTTTTTTCGGTTTTCTTCCCGCGTCCCTTGACTTGCGGCACGCTCAGATCCCGCACCGTGGGTTCCGGCACCGGGCGCAGGTCGGGACCCAATCCGTGTTCGGTCCCGCCGCTGGTGGCGGTTATGGTTTTGGCCACCTCCGCCTCGAGGTCGCGCTTCTTGCGTTCCAAATCACGCGCCCGGCGCTCCAACGCTGCCTCGGCGGAATTGGCGCCGGCTTTGGCAAACGGCATGGTCTGCTCCGCCGCCCAGGTCTGCAACCATGCGCCCAGACGGAAATTGGTCAGGAACAGCACCCCAAACAACGCCAGGGTCAGATACAGGATGATTGCGCCCACCTTGCCCGCCATCCAAAACAAGTATTCAAAGGTCAACCACCCCAGCCAGCCTCCGGCCCACTGCGAACCCAGGCGTTCGGGCACCTGTCCAGTCATCCCCGAATCATGGAGGATGTGCAACAGCCCCGTCAGCGAGACCAGCAGCATGACCGCCCAGAAAGCGCTCCATTTGGAACGCTCCCGGAGGTACCCCATGAAGTTGAACAGGTGTCCCAGTCCGAAAATCAGGAAGAGCGCCGGCACCAGGTACGCCGTGAGGCCAAACAGCAAAAAGAACACCCACGCCACATGCGCTCCTGCCGAACCAATCCAGTTGTGCAACGGCTTGTTGGGCGGATTCACCAGGGCGCTGATGTCGCCACGATCAAACGACCATTGCGCCAGCAACAACAGCACCGCGGCGGCCAGCAAACCCAGGCCGATAAAATCCGCCCAACCATTGTGCGCTCCCGTTGCATCCTTCCGTGCCATGCGGCAAAAGTATCAATTCCGGAAGTGAAGTTCAAAGTTGAAAACATCAGGAGCGCCCCATCCGCAAGCCCGCGCCCTTGACCGGCTTCCAGCGGTTATGCACCCAGAACCAGTTCGCCGGATCCCGCCGGATGGCCGCCTCAAAAGCGCGGTTCACCTCGGCCATGATCTCCGCCACGGCGCGCGGCTGCCCGTTGCGGCGGGTGGGGATCTCCGGCCCGATCTCCACCTGCCACTCCGCCAATGCCGTGCGGTAGCAGACGGCCGTGTGCAGCGGGCACTCGTAACGCAGGGCAAACACCGCTGCCGCCGCGTTGGTGGAACATTCGTGCCCAAAGAACGGCAACCGCACCGAACCCAGCGAGGAATGTTGATCCGCCAGCAGCCCCAAAATGAGCCCCGCCTCCCGCATGCTGGTTTTCAACAGCTCCGCCTCGGTGCGCCGCTCGAAAAACCGGCATCCCGAACGCTCCCGCAATTCCTGCAGCAAACGATTCAGTCCCGGCTGCCGCAATGCCCGATAGGTGGTCGCGCATTGGAACTGCGGCACAAACTGCCCAAAGCGGGCGTACAATTCAAAGTTGCCAAAATGCCCGATGGCCACCACCCGGCTGCGCGGCGGGCCCGCGTTGGTCGCGCCGGGAGCGAGCAGTTTCTCCGCCCCGTTGAAACGGAAATGTGGTCCCAATTCTCCAGCCGTCATCGAAGCCGTCTTGAGCGCGCCCAGATAATTTTCCCCCAAACGCCGGAAGTTTTCCCGGGCGAGTTCACGAATCTCCAGCGGCGGTTTCTCCGGGAAGCACCGCGTCAGGTTGCGGATCGCCACGGCGCGATGTCGTCCATCCAGACGAAACGCCACCGCCCCGCCCCAACGCCCCAGCCGCGCCACGCCCCGCAAGGGCAGCGCCTGCACCAGCGTCACGAAAATCCTGGCCAGCCAGTAAATCAGCCCGTCCATGCTCACCGGAAGCAGATGCGGCGCACACAATCGCGGAAATCATCGGCGCCGCTCACAATGTTAATCTCAACGCGCATGAAAAAAATGGGCAGGTCCCGGCGGTTCAATTTCGGAAAGCGCACGGCGTCCTTTTGGGTGGTGACAATGATTTCCGCCTGCCGCTTCTTGCTGCGGTTGATGGTGTTGAGCACCTCCTGCTGGGTGAAACGGTGATGATCCGCAAACCGTTTCGAGTAAACCACCTCCGCCCCCAGCCGCGTCAGGCTTTGCTCGAAGCTTTCCGGTTGCGCGATGCCGCTCAACGAAGCCACCTTGCGCCCCTTGATCAGGTCCAGCGTGGCGCGTTCTCCGCTGAACACGTCTTCGAGATACATTGGCCGGTGTACGCACTCGATGATGGGCGCTTCGGGATTCAGGACCTCGATCCGCTGCCGCAGTGCCTCCGTTTTTCCATCGCTCTTGGTGATGAAAATGGTGTGGGCGCGCGCCAGATGCGACGCGGGCTCGCGCAGCGTGCCGCGGGGCAGCAGATATTCGTTGCCGAACGGCTGCTGGCCGTCAATCAGCACCACATCGTGCCGCCGCCCCCGCAGCCGCCAGTACTGGAATCCGTCATCCAACAGCAGCGTGTCGCAGCCAAACCGCTCGATCGCGTACCGCCCGCTCTTCACCCGGTCCTTGTCCACCAGCACCACCACGTCCTTCAAATTGGACGCCAGCATGTGCGGCTCGTCCCCCGCCATCTCGGAATCGAGCAGCAACGATTTCCCATCCGAAACCACCCGTGGCGGAGTCGAATCGCGGCGGAACAGAATCCGGTCCAGCAGCGACTGGTGCAACGGCGACGGTTTGGATCGATAGCCGCGGGACAAGATCGCCACGTTGCGGCCGGCATCCTGCAGTTCACGCGCAAATTTTTCAACGACCGGCGTTTTCCCCGTGCCCCCCACCGTGAGGTTTCCCACCGCAATCACCTGCACCCCCAGGGTCGTATCCCGCAAAATGCGCGCGTTGTACAGCAGGCGGCGGAACTTCACCGCCACGGCAAACAGTTTGGACGCGAGGAACAACAAACCGCGCACCACCGTCGCCCGTTTACCCTGGCGTTCCTCGAAAATGACTTCGAGGACAAAAGTTTCAACGGCTTCCGCCCAAACGCGCAAAGATTCCCGCATGTTGCGCGCGCATCTTGCCAAGCCGTCTGGCGCAGAGCAAGAACGCGCCCGGGGCCGGGCCGCAACGGTGGCAGCGCCGGGACCGGCACGGCGCCGGCTGCCGGCGACCATCCCGGCAAGGCCGGGTTCCAATGCCGCCTGACCCGGGGCCGGATCGCAGGCGAAGAAACGCGTTTCCGGAGCCCGCAAACCGGCATCCCGGGCGGAGCGTCCTCCGCACTGCGCTCATGGCGCTGTCGCGTGGGCCCGGTCTGGCGCGTGAGCGCCGCCCAGCCATTCCATGACCCGGGGAAAATCCATCACCTTGTAGAGGTTCAAGTAATCCGGCGCGGTAAACTCCGTCAACGCCGACATCGCGTTGGTGGAGGCCAGGCGCACCTCCGGTTCAAACAGCGCGGCCCAGCCCGCATTCATCGCCATCGGCCCATCCGCCTGCAGCGTTACCCGGATGGGAGAATCTCCGTTCACCGCGCGGAGGGCCTGCACTGCGCGGCGGATGTCCCACACGCGCATCCCCTCCAGGGTCTGTCCCAGGAGCATGAAGCGACGACGGATCTGGGTTTGCTGTCCCGCATCACCGGACCAGGCAGATCCACCCACGCCACGCGGCGCGAAGTACGCCTGTCCCCCATGATCGGCGCTCTGCACCACGCGCGCCTTCAACCGCGCGAAGGCTTCCGTTTGCGCCGCCGCCGCATGCGGCAGCGATAATTCATCCACCAATTGCGCGCCGAACCCCGTCCGTACCGCACCCAGCCAGTTCGACCAGCCCACGGCATCCAGCACGTTCAAGTGAACGGCGCCGCCCGCCGCGGCCCCGCCCTCCGGCTCCAGCACGTACAAACGCAGGCGCACCCCGGGCTGGCTGGTGAACTCCCACCGGCTGAAGCGCAGACCCTCACGCACCACCGGACCGGGGCCCTCCGCCGCCAGCGGCGGATTCTCCTGCGGCCAGCCTGCAAACGTCTTTGCTTGCAGCGTCGCCAGCAGGGCCTCCCGCGGGGGCTCCGCGGCCGCGTCCGCCGGCGGCCGGGCTTTCGGAACGAAGCGGAAATGGATCCCGGTGTTGATCTGGTCGGCGGGCAGTTGATCAAACACTCGGAGTTGTTCCGGCTCGAAAAACTTTTTCGCTGCCATCTCGATCAGCGGTTGTTCATGTTTTAAAAAACGATTGAACCAGCGGAAGACCGGCACCTGCAAATCCTGGGTGTCTTGATGCGGCCCTTCGGTAATCAGCAGCCCCAGATTGTTTTCCGCCCCGTGCAGGCGATAAATGCGGCGCACCTTTTCATGCAAACGCACCACGCCATCCAGCGGAAAGATGCCGTCCTTGTCCGTGTTGCCGATGAGCAACGGACGCGGCGCGATGAGCGCGGCCAGTTGGGGGAAATCCCACCGATACGTGTTCACGAAAAACATGCAATCGCAATGCCCCGCCACGCAGCCATCCACCACCTGGTTGTGCAGGTCGGTGATGCCGGCCACCGGCGCGGCCACCTTCACCCGATCGTCCAGTGCCGCCACCGTCCAGGTGTACGAACCGCCGCCCGAACGCCCGGTCAGGCCGATGCGTTCGACGTCCACCTCGGGACGGGTACAGAGGTAATCCAGCGCCCGGATGCCGAACCACGCCTCCACGCCCGCCGGCGTGTAGCCCCGCGAATTCCACCACCACAGGCCTTCGCGATAGGTGCCGTGGTGCAGTCCCTCAATCTCGCCCAGTTGCACCGTGTCAATCATCAGACATACGTAACCGTTCCGGGCAAACCACGCCCCGTGATGTTGATATCCGGTTTTGTTCCCGTAACTGACCCCCTTGCCGGTCTGCCGGGAATGTCCACAAACATAGAGAATCGCCGGCACCGGCTGCGGCACTTGTTTTGGCCGGTACAAATTCGCGGTCACGTAAAGTTGCGGCGATGCCTGAAAATGCAGTTTTTCCACCGTGAATTCGGCGTGCTCGATCCTGCCGGTGACGACCGGCTTCAAGTCCGTGCGTTCGGGCAACGGCCATAACCCGAGCATCTCCTGCAACTGCCGACGATATTTGGCGCGCCTGGCGACCCAGTCCTCCAGCGACTGGATATCGGCCAGGCAGCGTTCCGCCAGCACGGCGGTCTCGTGGCGGAAGTACGCGGACAACATGCGGTCCCCGGGGAGAACCGGCGGTGCCGCCGTCGCAGCGGTGGCGAGGAGGACGCCCGCCGCGGCCGTCCGCCTCATCGCCGCGAACCAGCGCCCCTTCCGCCGGACGAACAACCGCGTGGAGGCCTCCGTCATCCGCCTCATCGGGTGATTTGCTTCAACGCGAACGGCGCAAACAAGCCGTAACCCACGGTGGAATACGTCTCGCCGGGCGGCGGTCCGGGATTCGGGCCGCGCTGAAACATGCCCGGCCATGCCGCGCCCAACGCCGGATGGCCGTGATGCGGTCCCAAGGTGTTCTTCAGTGTGCCGATGACGGTGACGACAACCGTGTTCTCGCCGCGCTTGATCGGTTTGGTCACGTCGCATTCGTAGGGCGGCGCGTCAATGTAGCCCGCCAGTTTGCCGTTCACCGACACCTGCGCCACGCTGCCCAACCATTGCGGCAGTGCGACCACGTAACGTCCCTCCCGTTTCGCGACCCTGAACTTTTGCTGATACGCCACGCCGGCGGCGTAGAACGGATGCCCCTGCGCATCCCAGCCGCCGGAAAGCTTCCGGATGAAGCCGCTGTCATCCACCAGGTGCCGGGCCAGGCGCTCGCGCGCGCCCAGTTCGCTGGACGCTTGATGAATTTTCACCCCATCAATCTTCCCGCCATTCGCGTCGAGGAACTGCACCTCGGCGAGGCCGACGAAGCCATTGTCTTCCGGCTGGCCGGTGGCGGGGAAGTTGACGCCGCCCTGGTTGCTCAAAATATCCACGCGCACGAAGCGCACGTCCTGCGCGACCACGGGCAGGTCTTGCGCCCTGCCGCCGCTGGTGCTGCCGCGGAGCAACGTGAATTGACCAAGCGGCTGATTGAATTGCGGCATGGCCGCATCCGTGGCACCGCTCAACCGGATTTCCTTCGCGCCGCGCGCCGTCAGATCGCGGACGTTGGCTTCGCAGTAATTCCAGATGCGCAGGGCGCTCAAGTCGCGTGCGCCGCCCAGATCAAACACCACAAAGGGAGCGCGATCCTCCGTTCCCGGGGCGAACCCGATGCCGCCGCTCAACCACATGGTTTGATCCGGGTTCACACCGTGCGTCCGGGAGACAACCGTTGTGGGCGTCTGGATTTGCAGCGGCTGATCCGGCGTGATGACGAAGCCCTGCTGCGCCGGCTTCAGGGTGAACTCGCCGAGGACGTAAGCGGATTCGAGCTCGTGATAAATGGTGAACGGCGCGGCGGTGAGGGTGACCACGTTTTCACCCGTGCGCGCCACGCTGGCGAGCGGAATTTTCCCGAACGCCTTGTCGAGCCACCAATCCTTGAATTCCGGACTGGGCCGGAGCACGGTGCCTTCGGCATAGGTGGTGCGTTTCGATTGCCAGACTTTCGCCGGGGTGTACGCCGGGGTTTTGAGCGGCTGCCCGTTGCAGGTGATGGTGTAGAGATCGGGCCGCTCAATCACGATCGCCAGGTCCGGCGGCACCGCGCCTTCGATGGTGAATTTGTAACTCGCGGTGAAACCGCTGTTCGCCGGAAAGGACTTGGTGAGCAGCCGGTCCTTGAACTGCACCGCGCTGTCCCAGGGATTGCGCTCCAGTCCGTTTTTTTGGAAGGCGAACTGGTTGGCCTGATAGAAGTAGAGGTCCGACCGGGTTTCGCCTCCGGCCGTGATGTCCACGTAATCCAGGGTCAGGACGTTGGGCCCCACCCGCCGGGCGACGATCGCATCCGACGGCGGAATGGCGGTCACGCTTTCATTCGGCGCCGCGACCGGTTTCAGCGGTTGGTTGGACAGAAACACCAGCAAACTGCCGCAGGGCGGAAGCTTGAAACCCGCCTTCACGAACAAACCCAGGTTGGCGAACGGATAAGGCTTGACCTCCGCTGAATAAAGATCGAGTTGCTCGACGCCTTTGCGCGCCGAAACAAATTCCCCGGTGGACGGAAACTCGCTGCTCGTGTTGACGAGGAAGAGCAACTCGCCATCGGCCAACTGGCGGCGCAGGTGAAACAGGATGCCGCGGTCGCCACTGGCGCGGAGGATCTGAAACTCATTGGTCCGATTCCAGCGTTGCAACAGTTGGGGCGCGGCCTCCGCCGTGGCCGTCGTCCAGCCCGCTTCGCTCACGCCCTCCCGCACGCGCCCGGATTCCCGCCCACTGACGCGCGATGGCGGTTCACCCAGACAAACCACCTGGCCGCCGGCATTGAGAAATTCCTCCCCCAGATCCACGACACGTTCGTCGAGGTTCTCGGTGTGCGGCGGAAGCACCACCACGTCGTAGCCGCGTTGGCCCACCTGAAATTTCCCATCCCGGACCTGGCCGTGGCGCTTGATGACATCTTCGCAGCCGAGATCGTACTCGATTTGAGCCGCTTCAAGCGCCATCAGCAGTTTGGCAAACGAATCGCCCAGCACGCCGAGTTTCGCGCCGTGGCCCTGATACATCCACGCGGTTGTCGTCGGCTCGATCACAAGGATGCGGTTGATCTGCTCGCCCTGGCACAACGCCGCCGTCAGCCGGGCGAAGTACCCGGCGGAGACGTGATACGCGTCCCACCACGGTTCGTGATAGGAAAAGCTTTGCGGATGATCGCGTTTGCGCGCGCCGCGGATCGTGATGTAATCGAGGTGCTGATTGAGCGTGTCCACGCCGAGGACCTGCAGCCAATCGCCGATCCGCTTCATGTCCTCGAAGCGCAAATCCCAGCCGCCCGCGCCATACACCTCCACGAACGTGCGCCGCCCCAACTGATTGCCCAGACTCGAAATCTCGCGGCACGAACGCACATTGCCGAACTGCGCATGGGTATGCTCGGCATATTGATTCATCAGGATGTCAATGCCCGGACGATGTTCCCACGCGGCGATGGCCATGTTGTCCGGGACCATGCCGCAATTCGGCCATTCGTGCTCCCAATAATGACCGGTGAACTCCAGGTGATTGGACGCGCAATAATTGAAATAAGGCTGCCCCCAGCGCTCGACGAACAGTTCATTCAGCGTCGAATAGTAATTGTGCCGCACGCGCCGCCAGTCGCCCACCTCGGCCGCCAGACCCGGCAGGCTCGCGATCAAATCATAACCCCAACGCTTCTGAAACTGTTCCGGCAAATCCGCGGTCCACGGCATCCCGCCCGCCGGCAGCAATTCCGGTTCATCCGTGAACGAACCCGGAATGCGCTTTCCGAATTCCTTGCCGAAGTGCTTCCGATACGCCTCGTGCGTGACTTCCAGGAACTTTTCCGTCACCCCGGGGTACAGCAAATCCACATAGGCATGATCGCCCGTCCAGGCGCGATCCTCGGCGCGCAGCAAAGTCGCGACGAAATAACGGCCTTCGGGCAGCGCTTCACCGGCTTTGATTTTGGCGGAGACATCTTCCGCGCCATTCCCCGTCACCCGCAGAATCGCGATCAACCCGTCGCTCCATTGGGGCGCGGTTTTGGTTTCGGTGAGCTTCAATCCGCGCCCGCGCGCTTCGGGCATCAATTCCGGCACCCATCCGCCGGCAAAACCGCTCGGGTAGGAATTTTCGTCGTAAATCCAGACGTTCATGTCGAGCCGGCGGGCCTCCTTGAGCGCGACGCTCCAGAGATGAAACCATTCGGGCGAGAGATAAGGCGTCATGAGACCGGGGCGCGGATGCACCCAGACTTGCTTCACCTGCTGGCGCGCCAGATCGCGCAGCGTCGAGCGGATTTGTTCATCCGTGAGCAAATCATTCCAAACCCAGAGCGGACCGGTGCTGTATTCACGGGGCGGATCGCGAAAGAGATCCTTCACCCGGGCAAAATCTGTCGCGCTGATCGGGGACGGATTCACCACCAGCATCCCGAGTAACCACACCAAAGGCAGGAAGCGGCATGTTTTCATGCCGCCAGCTTGTCACAGGGCAGGTGCCGCCCCAAGACCTAAATCAAGCCATTGCAACGCGCGGGCCCGCCTGGCGGCACGTCGTCTCGGAGACAGTTCTGCGCAGGAGACACCGGAAAAAAAAGCGCGGGCGCAACGGCGGGACGATTGACGTGCTCAGTTGTCACAGGGGTGGTGGGCGGATTCGTGCCGCCGCTGCTGGACCGGGCCAGGCACGGATTGTTAAGCGTCTTTTTCCTGGTTGTGGGGCTGGAAATCAAGCGGGAATTCACCGTCGGCCATCTCTCAACCCTGCGTTCCGGCGCGCTGCCAGTGATTGCTGCCTTCGGCGGCATGGCTTTACCCATTGTCATCTATTTGTTGATCGCTCGGGCAGGGCCGCTTGCGGCGGGGTGGGAGTTCTGTTCGCAACCGATGCGGCCTTCGCGGTCACGCTGATTGTGTTGCTGGGGAACCGCGTGCCGGTGGAACTGCGAGTGCTTTTGACCGCCGCCGTCATCATTGACGATCTGGTGGCGATTGGCGTCATCGCGGCATTCTACACGGAAGCGGTCAATGTGAATTTTCTGATCGCCTCCGGGGTGGTGACAGCTCTTTTGGTGGCGCTCAACCGCTGGGGCATTTGCCGCCCGTTGCCGCACATCGTTTTTGGTGTCGTCCTCTGGATTTGCCTGCATGAGGCGGGACTACATGCCGCTTTGGCGGGGGTGATTCTCGCGCTCGGTACGCCGGCTTTACCTCCCGCGAATTTTCCGGTGCTGATGGCGCAAGCCGAAGCGATCCTGCAGGCCGAAACCAGATTTGCCAAAGAGCGCGTTATGCGACATGGCCTTTCCGAGCCTGCCTTGCGCGCCTTTGATGCTCTCCACGCTCGGATCGAATCGCCGGCGGACAAACTGCCTTGCTCCATGGAACCCTGGTCCAGCTACGTCATGCGACCTGTCTTTGCGCTGGCGAACGCCGGGTGATTCTATCGCTGGGTGTCTTTGAAACTCACGACCATCTGATGCGGGGATCATCCTGGGGCTGGTGGTCGGCAAACCGGTCGGAATCTTCGCGGCCGCATGGCGGGCAGTTCGTTTTCGCATTGCGGTGAAGCCTGCGGAGTATTCATGGCGCCAGCTTGCGGGTGCAGGCGCGCTCGCAGGCATCGGTTTCACGATGTCGCTATTCATCGCCGGCGAAGCATTTCCCGATCTGGCAGATTTCGCTGCCGTGAAGATCGCCATCTTTATCGCCTCGCTGACCGCCGGAACATTGGGGGCAGCCATTCTCTGGAAGAGGCGGGCAGAAAGTGACGACGCCCGGGATGGCAATGAAGTTGCCGCGACGAACAACTAAACCCGGCTGGCAGCCTTGCTGTGACCGCTCCCAGCCATAGAATGCTCCTATGTTTGAGAAAGTCCGCTCGTTGTTGTCGAAATACCTCGACCGCCATCCTGCGGCAAAGCGAACGGCGGGTTGGTTGTGCAGACGGAAAAGAAGGATTGTGACGTGGTTCTTCATTTTCGCCCATCTGGCCGGCGCGCTGACTTCCGTGCGCGCGATTATGGAGGTTCGCACGGCGCAGGGCGCCATCGCCTGGACCGTCGCGCTCAATACCATGCCGTATGTGAGTGTGCCCGCCTATTGGGTTTTCGGGCGCAGCAAATTTCAAGGCTACGTCCTTGCGCGCCGCAACGATCTCGCGCACACCTCTCCAATCCACCAGCAGTATTTGGTGAATCTCACCAATCGTGGACTCGTTGCAATTCCTGCCCTCGGCCACTCCCTGGCAGTCCAAAGGCTCGCACGGATGCACTTCACCACGGGCAATGATGCGGAGTTGTTGGTGGATGGCGACGCCACCTTCAAGTCGATCTTCGAGGGCATAGAACAGGCAAAGGAGTATGTGCTGGTCGAGTTCTACATCATCCGCAAGGACAACACAGGGGGAGAGTTGAAGCGACGGCTCGTGGAGAAGGCCCGGCAGGGCATTCGCGTTTATGTGCTTTACGATGAAGTCGGCAGTCCGGACTTGGAGGAAAACTTCCTGGCCGAACTGCGGGACGCGGGCGTGGAGGTGCGCAGGTTCAACACCACGCAGGGTCGCGCCAACCGCTGGCAGTTGAACTTCCGCAATCATCGCAAGATCGTTGTCGTGGACGGCCAGACCGCGTGGGTTGGAGGACTTAACGTGGGCGACGAGTATGTGGGGCGCGATCCAGCAATCGGCAACTGGCGCGACACTCATGTCAAGGTCACCGGCCCGGTCGTGCAGGGAGTGCAGGCGGCCTTCCTTGAGGACTGGCATTGGGCGAGCCAGGGACTCCTCAAGCTCAATTGGAATCCGCAACCGGCGGCGTCCGGCGCCCGGCGCGTGGCGCTCGCCTTGCCGACCGGCCCCGCCGACGAA
Source organism: Verrucomicrobiota bacterium (assembly GCA_029573725.1). GTDB lineage: Bacteria > Verrucomicrobiota > Verrucomicrobiia > Limisphaerales > JADLHS01 > JADLHS01. Next base: position 39,608 of record JAKQDQ010000018.1, on the reverse strand, counting down.
CTCGAAACCTGCACCTTGTTTTTCCTGAACGCCATCAACGCGGCCACGAACCGGCTCTGGCTGGCGAGTCCCTACTTCGTGCCGGATGAACAGTTCATCAGCGCGCTGCAGCTTGCCGCCTTGCGCGGCGTGGACGTGCGCGTCCTGCTGCCGGACAAAATTGACAACCAGCTGGTGCAGTTGTCCGGCTGGTCCTACCTGGATGAACTGGAGAAAGTCGGCATCAAGGTCTATCGCTACCAAAAGGGGTTGATGCACCAGAAGGTGATGTTCATTGACGACCTCTACTGCACCATCGGCACCGCGAACTTCGACAATCGCTCTTTTCGCCTGAACTTTGAGATTACGATGGCTTTCGCCGATGCCGGGTTTGCCGGCCAGGTGCGCCGGATGTTGGAGCAGGATTTCGCCGACGCAAACTCCGTGAAAGCACAGGAATTGAAGGATCGGGGCTTCTGGTTTCGATTCGCGGTGCGTGGGGCGCGGCTGATGGCTCCAGTCCAGTGATTGGCCCTTTGCGGAGGAACATCCCGCCGGGTTGCGGGGCCGCGCTGAGGCGGACATGGCCCATGTCCCGTGCGCGCTTGTGGCTTTTCTCGATTCAAGTCACGCCATCATTCCTATGGTTTTCCGAAACCGGCTGAGGGAAAGGGAGAAAAGGACCGCGCCGATCAGCGCCAGGACGAGGAACTGCGGCCAGACCACATCCAACCCGGCGCTCCGGTAGAGGATTGCCTGGGCGGCGGACACGAAGTGAGTGGTGGGCGCGGCCAGCATCACGTTCTGCACGAACGCGGGCATGCTCTCGCGTGGGGTGGAGCCGCCCGACAACATTTGCAGTGGCAGCAGCGTCAGCAGCATCAAAAGGCCGAACTGAGGCATCGAGCGCGCCACGGTGGCCATGAAGATGCCCATGGACGTCGTGGCGAACAGGTGCAGCGCCGCGCAGGCCAGGAACAGCGCCGCCGAACCTTCGACCGGCACACGCAACGCGCCCTGCACGACGAAGACCAGCGAGAGCGCCGCCGCCAGCAGCACGACCAGGCCCATGGACCAGACTTTGGCCAGCATGATCTCGGCAGGAGTGACCGGCATCACCAGCAGATGCTCGACGGTGCCGTGCTCGCGCTCGCGGATCAGCGCGGCTCCCGCGAGGATGATGGACAGCATGGTGACATTGTTGATGATTTGCATCAGGGCGCCGAACCAGAATCGGTCGAGGTTCGGGTTGAAGCGCACGCGCTGCACCAGTTCCACCGGCGGCGCGGCGCTGCGGCGGTAACGCTGGGCGAATTCATTGACTTCGCCGAGCACGATCTGCTGGATTTGGCCGCTGCCGATGAAGGCTTGGCTCATGCGGGTGGCATCCACGTTGAGCTGGATCGCCGGGGAACGGCCGGCCAGCACATCGCGCTGGAAGTCCGGCGGAATGTCCAGGGCGAAGGTGAACTGGCCCGCATCCATGCCTGGATCAACCTCGGCCAGCGACGCCATCCGCGGGGGCAGGAAGTACGGTGGGTAAAAGGCCGAGCCGATGCGCGCCGACAAGGGCGACCCGTCCTCGTCCACGATGGCGATCGGCGCGTTGTGCAGCGTTTCCGGCATCGCGGTGGCGGCGGTGTAAACCGAGATCGTGAAGGTGTAGGCGATCAGCACCAGCATGACCGGATCGCGGGCGAGGCTCCACAGTTCTTTAACCCCCAGGCGGTAAATGTTGCGGGCGAAGTCCATGGTCAGGTGTCCTGCTTCTTAAGCAGGGCGATTGACAGCCCGAGAATCACCGGGACCGCCAGCAGTATCGGCACAAACAGGGTGTGGAGGTCGGACAGACCCAGGGCCTTGCCGAACACCCCACGGCTGATGGTCAGCATGTAGGTGGCCGGATAGATCTGGCCAATCAGCTTCCCGGCGCCTTCCAGCGAGGACACCGGGTTGAGCAGGCCGGCAAACTCGATCGCCGGAACCATCGTGCCGATCAGGGTCAGGAACAGTGCGGCAATCTGGCTGCGGGTGAACGTGGAGGCGAACAAGCCCACTCCGGTGGAAAAGACGATGAAGATGAGCGCCGCCAGCGCCAGGGTGGCGAAGCTGCCCTTGACCGGCACCCCGAACACAGTGGCGGCCAGCAGGGTCATGAGCAGGAAGCTGAGCATCCCCAGCGCGATGTACGGCAGTTGCTTGCCGAGCAGAAACTCAATGCGAGTGACCGGGGTGACGTAGAGATTGATGATCGAGCCCAATTCCTTCTCGCGCACCACCGACAGCGCCGTCAGCATGGCAGGGATCAGCAGCAACAGGATCGGGATCACTGCGGGCACAATCGCCGGCAGACTCTTTACGTCCGGGTTGTAGCGATAGCGCGTCTCAATAGTCGCGAAACCGGTGGCAGCCTGGCCGAGCCGGTGCTTCGCCACGTCCACCAGCCAGCCCTGGTGCATGCCGTTGACGTAGCCCTGCACGGTCTCGGCCCGTTGCGGCATCGCGCCATCAATCCAGGCGCCGATTTGCACCGGGGTGCCGCGTTTCACGTCGCGCGCAAAACCGGGCGGTATCTCGATGGCGAGCGAGAGTTCGCCGCTGCGCTGGCGGCGGTCGAGTTCGGCGTAGTCGGTGATCGGTGGGTGCTCGACGAAGTAGCGCGAACCGGCGAGGTTCAAGGCGTAATTCTGGCTCAGGCTGGTCTGGTCGCGGTCGAGCACTGCGAAACTGAGCTGCTCCACGTCCATGTTGATGCCGTAGCCAATGATGAACATCAAGATCAGGCTGCCGAGCAGCGCGAGTGTCAACCGCACCGGGTCGCGTTGCAGTTCCAGCGTCTCGCGCAGGGTGTAGCTGAACATCCGGGCGGTGCTGAAACGCGCGCGCGGCGTCTGGGGAAGTCCGGAGGGCCTGGGGGCGGCGGGAGCATTGACGGGCTGGGCAACCGCCTCTGTCGCGGCCGGCTTGCTCTGTTCGTGTTTGGCCCTGGCGTCCTCCAGGTAACTAATGAACGCCTCCTCCAGCGTGGCCGCGCCGCGTTTGCGCACCAACTCAGCCGGAGCGTCGCTGACCAGCACCTGACCGGCGTGCATCAGCGAGATGCGGTCGCAACGCTCGGCTTCGTTCATGAAGTGGGTCGAGATGAAGATCGTAACCTGATCCTTGCGAGCCAGGTCAATCATCAACCGCCAGAGGTTGTCGCGCGCGATCGGATCAACGCCCGAGGTCGGTTCATCGAGAATCAACATCTCCGGCTCATGCACCATCGCTACCGCCAACGACAGACGCTGGCGAACCCCCAGCGGCAAGCTGTCCGGCAAGGCGTCGGTCACCCCATTCAGGCCGAAACGGCTCACCATCTCCCGGACCCGTGACGGAATTTCTGCCTCCGGCACGCTGAAGAGGCGCGCATGGAGCACCAGGTTTTGCTGCACCGTGAGTTCGGAGTACAGCGAAAACGCCTGCGACATATAACCGACCCGCCGACGTGTGGCGATATCGTGCGCGTCCACCTGGTGACCGAACAGCCACGCCTGACCTTCGCTAGCGGGAAGCAGGCCCGTGAGCATCTTCATCGTGGTGGATTTGCCGCAGCCGTTGGAGCCAAGGAATCCGAAGATTTCACCACGGCGGATGCGGAAGCTGACGTGGTCCACGGCAGTGAAATCGCCAAAGCGCATGGTCAACTCACGCGCTTCGATGGCGATCCCTTCCGGGTTATCGGCGGCCAGTGGCGGGACCACCACGGCCCTGTGGCCGCGCTTCTTCTCTTCCGGCAGTAGCGCGATAAATGCCGCTTCGAGCGAGTTCTTGCCGGTGCGCTCGCGCAGCTCGTGCGGAGTGCCGGTGGCCAGCACCCGGCCGGCATCCATCGCCACCAGCCAGTCAAAACCGTCGGCTTCTTCCATGTAGGCGGTGGCAACGATCACGCTCATCCCGGGGCGGCGTTGCCGAATGCCGGCGATCAGGTCCCAGAACTGTCTGCGCGCCAGCGGGTCCACGCCGGTGGTCGGTTCGTCCAGGATGAGCAGGTCCGGGTCGTGGATCAGTGCGCAGCACAGTCCCAATTTCTGTTTCATGCCTCCCGAAAGCTTGCCCGCTGGACGGTTAAGGAACGCCCGCAGGCCGGTTGCGATGGTGAGCTGGTCAATGCGCCGCCGGCGCTCGGTCGCGTCATGGCCGAAAAGGCGGCCGAAGAACTGCAAGTTCTCCTCGACCGAGAGGGTGGGATAGAGGTTCTTCCCCAGGCCTTGAGGCATGTAGGCAATGTGCGGGCAGACCGTGTTGCGGTGGCGCGCACTGCTCATGTCACCTCCCAGCGCTTCGACCCGTCCCTCCTGCACCGCACGCGCGCCCGCCACCAGCGACATGAGGCTGGACTTGCCCACGCCGTCCGGACCAAGCAGGCCGACCGTGCAAGCGGCGGGGATGTCCAGGTCAATGCGGTCCAGCGCCAGCGCTTTGCCGTAGCGCAGGTTCACGCCGACCAGCCGGGCGACCGGCGAGCGAAAACCGGCGTTGTCCATGCTCATTCCGGCGTCTTCTCCGTCAGGCTCTCTGGCCACTGCGCTTGCGGGTCCAGCTTGACCCAGGCCACGCCAGGGATGCCCGTCTTGACCATTTTGAGGTGCTTCTGCAGCAGCTCGCGAGAGAACTGCGCCTTGACCCGGAACATGAGTTTCTGGCGCTCGTTGGCGGTCTCGACTGTCTTCGGGGTGAACTGCGCGGTGCTGGCGACGTAGGACACCTTCGCGGGGATCACGTATTGCGGCGCAGCGTCGAGCACGACGCGTACTTCGCTGTCTATCGCCACCTTGCCGGCCGCCGTTTCCGGCAGGAAGAAAGTCATATAGACATCGCCGAGGTCAATCAAGTTGAGCACCTTGCCCCCGGCGCCGAGCACTTCGCCGGGCTGGGCGATGCGGTACTGCACGCGGCCGTCGCGAGGGGATTTGAGCTGGCTGTCGGCAATGTCGGCCTCGATCCGCGCGATCGTGGCGAGGCTTGCGATGACCGCTGATTGCGCGCCCACCACTTGGGCGCGGGCAGCGTCAATTGCAGCCTGCGCCGCCTCCACCTGTGCTTTGGCCGCACTGAGCGCCGCCTCCGCGCTGCGTGCGTTGGCCCGGTCTTCGTCGAGTGCCTGGGCCGAATTGACATTCGCTTTCGACAGGGTCTCGGAACGCTTCAGCCGTCGCTGGGCCAGCTCCAATTCGCTCTCGCGCTGGGCCACCACGGCCTGGGCAGCCGCCTTGTCGCTTTCGCGCACCGTTACCTGCGCCTGCGCACTGCTGACCGAGTTGCTGGCTTGCTGGTTCTGCGCCCGCGCTTCGTCCCGTTGCGCCTCCAGTACGTCGATCTGCATTCTCGCCAACGGCTGCCCGGCCTGCACGAAGTCACCTTCGTTAACCAGGATGTCCTGCACTCGACCGGCCAGCTTGGTCGCGACGTCAATCTCGGTGGCTTCGACACGACCGTTGCCGCTGACGAAGCCCGCACCGGGGCCCGAAGGTCGCAGCTTGGTCCAGGAATAGATCCCCACCGCGACAGTCAGCACGCTCGCGGCAACGACGATCTTCATTTTCAAGGCAGAGGCCATAGTGGTGAATCGCATCGTAGTTGAATTCCGTTCAGTGTCAACCGAGCCCAAAAGGACGCGAAACGGGTTGTAGCTGCTGAGCTTTGCTGGTGACGCAGAGTTGCCTTTGAACATGTGTTGCAAATTCTGCAAATAACCTCGCCATTTTGTTTTAGGGAAGCTGTGACCGGTCACACTGGCCCGCTCGATCTGCTGCTACAACTCCCTCGGGCTGGTGTTTTCCATGCGCACCAATCACCACGATGGCCAGGCCGATGGCCTCAGCGTCGCGAGCAAGCGTCAGAGGCGACTGCAATGTGTCTCGAATCTTCTCCGCAATCGTAGCGCCGCCAAATGCGCCGGCCATGACGCCGACCCGGGTAATGCCGATTTGCACGGTGGAAAGAAGGCGATTGGGAGAGTGAACGAGTTCGAGCGCCACTTGGGACCATTCGTCGCCTTGATCGGCGAATCGTTTAAGCCGCAGCCTTCGGGCGGAAACCACAGCGATTTCGGTCATGGCAAAAACACCCTTGACGGCTGGCAAAACGAAAATAGCGACGATTTCAATGCTGATGCTGGTCATACCGTTTTAGAGGTTTGCCCCACTCGACGCGTGTTGAACTTACCCAGCTCACGAAGCCACAGAACCGAACTGGCGACAGCGGCACAACGCAGCCAATCGCTCAAACTCAGTTCGCGGTCGAAAAGGCGTTTTGCAGAAACGGCACGTAAATCACGGCCACATGGAGCGCCAGCGACAAGCCCAGTGCGCCCCAGAGCCACTGGTTGTTAAAGAGTCTGTGGAAGGCGCTTCGTTTGTTGGAGCCGGCGAGTCCAGAGGCTTGCGACAGCAGTTGACGCAAGGTCAGCTTGCCGGCGGCTGGCGGCAGCTTTGGAAGCCAGGTGGAAATGGGCGCATCGAGTTGCAACCTGCCGTCATCCACGACGGCCATGACCGTTGCGGCCGTCAGAAACTTCGATGCCGAAGCAATCGGGTATTGGGTGTCGGGCTGGATGCCACCGAAGTGGGCCAGTGAGATCACCTTGTCTCGCACACCGATGCCTGCGCTTATCTCCTGATGACAGGCATCGTCGTAGATCCTCACACGGCATTGACCGGAACGGGCTTCCAGGCAGCGCGCCGTGCGGCGCCGATTACGTCGCGGGCTACGGACGGCTTCACGTCGAAGCGCAGATAATGCAGTCCGTCGGGGTCGTGCCGCGGCCACTGGGGCAGCGCGGCGGTCTCCGGTGATCCCGTCTTGGCAAACGCAATGAAGCTGTCGCGCATCAAGTCCGACACGGCCCTGGCCTCTGCGGTCCAATCCACCGGGAACGGCACGCCTTTCGGCTGGCCGAAGGTGAACGCGATGTCGCTGGCGTGCGCCGCGCCAATTGGTGACGCCTTCTCATAGTCGAAGCGATAGCTCCAAACCGGCGCGCCGGCCGTGACGAGACCATCGGCGAGGCGCAGTGAGGGAATGCCGGTGAACATGTCGCTGAACAAGTCCACCGTCGGGTCGCGCTGCGGACGTGGTGTGCCGGTGTAGGCGGCTGTCAACGCCTCCCAGCGCGCCGCGCCAACCAGCGAGCGGACCTTCTTGGGCAGCCCCTCGGTCAAGGTCGTGACCTTGGCGAAGGTCACACCTTCGTTCTCGCAATGTCCGATGAGCGTCGGCACCGGCGCCAGCGCCAGCAGCGGATGCTTCGGCAGGACGACGCCATCAACCGCAGGGTGGAACGCCTCGCCACCCAGCAGCGCCGAGTTCGACGCGGCGGCCAGCGCGTTGAAGATGCGGTGGAGATCGGACGCCGGAAGCGCCAGCAGCTTCTCATCCTCGCCGGGGCGCAGGCCGGCTTCGCGGAGCGCCAGCGACATGACCTGTCGCGGTTCATCGGGCAGAAAGACGGGTCGCGCACCGCCGCTCTGGATGATCGCGCGGTGGAACAGCCCGAGCGCCCCGGGTGCGCCGAGCAGGCAGCCGATCGACATGCCGCCGGCGGACTCGCCCATGACGGTGACGTTGTCGGGATCACCGCCGAACGCGGCGATGTTGTCGCGAACCCAGCGCAGCGCGGCGATCTGGTCGAGCAGGCCGAGGTTGGCGGAGCCGGGATCACGCGAAGTCTGGAGATAACCGAAGCCGTTCAGCCGGTAATTGAAGGTGACGAACACCACATCGCCACGCTCGGCATAACCGTCCCCATGATAGCTTGCTTCCGAGCCGGCGCCGAATACGAAGCCGCCACCATGGATCCAGACGATGACCGCGCGCGGCGCGGACGCGGGGCGCTCCGGCGCCCAGACGTTGAGGTAGAGACAATCCTCCGATCCCTTCATCGGCCCGGTGTCCGGTCCGAGCGATTGCTGGATCGCCTCGCTGCCGAACGCGGTCGCGTCGCGGATACCGGACCAGGCCGTAGCCTCCTGTGGCGCGCGCCCGCGCAGCGGACCCACCGGCGGCCGGGCATAGGGGATGCCACGCCACACGCGCGTGCCGTTGGCCTCCCGCGTGCCGGCGATCCGACCATCGCGAACGGTGATCACGTCCGCTGGCGATCGCGCGTCGAGCGCCTGCGCAATGGCCCGGCCTCCGGGCAGAACGACCGCTCCCATTGCGGCCATCAATTTCATAAAATTGCGGCGTCCGATCCTATTCATCACCTTGCCTCCTCACTGAACCGCATCGGTTTTCCCTGAGTCTCCATATCTGGTTCATGAATTCTGTGGCCTTGCGGCCGATCTGCGGCGCAAGGCTCACCTGCGCTAACTCACCGCTTTCAACGCTTGTGCCACGACAGTGGACAAGGGCGTGGTCGGCCGCCCAAGCAGCCTCGAAAGCTGATGTCCATCATCGAACAATCCCCCCTGCGATGCTCCAACATCCCAGGATGCGAACGCGGCAGCCAAACCGTCCGGCAGGCCGGCGCGTTTGAGCGCGGCGGCATATTCGGACTCGGGCAGATTGACATAGGGGATGGACCGGCCAGTCTGCCTGGAGATTTCCGCGGCGAGATCAGCCAGGGTATAGGCCTGGTCGCCGGCCAGTTCGTAAACCTTGCCTGCGTGGCCGGTGCTTGTCAGGACAATGGCTGCGGCCTCGGCATAATCGGCGCGCGGCGCAGAGGAAATGCGTCCCTCTCCGGCGCTACCGTAAAAAGCGCTGTTGGCCAACGCCGCTGGAACGGACGCGGTGTAGTTCTCCGTGTACCAGCCGTTGCGTAGCAGCGTATGGGGAACGCCCGATTCCTTGAGCATTGCTTCAGTCTGGTTATGTTCGCCTGCCAGATTCAACGGAGAAGTGTCTGCATGCAGCATGCTGGTATAGACGATCCGCTTGACGCCGGCCTTCTTCGCTGCCGCGATGACGTTGGCGTGCTGGGGCGCACGCCGGCCTACCTCGCTGCTGGAGATCAGCAGGAGCGTATCCACGCCGGCAAGTGCCGGTTCGAGCGTTTCCGGCCTGGCATAATCGGCTTCTCGAACCTCGACGCCAAGATCGGACGCCTTCCCGCGCGAACGCGCCAGAGCAATCGTGTCAGCGGCGAGTTGCTTTGCTTTGAGTCTATTGATCACGAGGCGCCCGAGCTGCCCCGTTGAGCCTGTAATTGCGATTTTCATTGGTGATCTCTTTCTTTGTTGCTGGTTTGGGACTGAGATTGGAGTGTTCTCATAATGGTTTGTCAGCGAACGGTCTGGCACCGTTCGCAGTCAACTTGCGTTGAACCACGGAGTCAAGCGATGCCTTGCCACCGCCGTAAATTAGAACGATGAGCGCGAGGCCGATGGCGAGCAGGTGATATTCAAATCCCTCGCCCTTCTGGCTGCCGGACCAGTTCATGAAAAAGCCATTCGCCGCGTGCGAGGTCAGGATGGCGACCGTCATCACGCTGGCGATGCCGAACGCCGCCACGCGACTGAACAATCCGGCAATCAAACCAAGCGAACCGGCGAACTCCGCCAGGATGGCGGCGAACGCAAACACGGCGGGGATGTGCATGGTGCCGGTGAAGAAATTCATCGTGCCGGCGAAGCCGTGACCGCCGAACCAGCCGAGCATCTTCTGCGCGCCGTGAGGAAACATCACGAGACCAAGGATGAGCCGGGCAATGAGCGGCGCGGTGTGGTTGTTCGTTTTGAACAGGAGTTGGAGTGCTTTCATGACTTCGATTTGCGATTCACTCAGTTGACCGGTGCGAACGTGAAGCCGACTTCGCCGCCATGCCCTTTCGCGTAAGCGAGCTGGATGCCCAGTTCGGCGAGCGGTTCGAGGTAACGCGCATTGGTGAGCGGGCCGGTGTCAAACGCACTGAACCCGGCATCCCTGGCCAACTGCACCACCTCGGCGTTCGCCGCCGCATGATTGCCGGCGACCAGCACCGACGGCAGCGACTTCGCGCCGGAAACCGCCTTCGCGAGAACCTGCGCGAGGACCGTGTTGAACGCCTTGACTACGTGCGCCTGCGGGAAGACGGCTTGCACAGCTTCCCCTGCCGATGTCGTGTGGCCAATGGTCAGCGCCATGAAGTCGGCCGTGAGCGGGTTGGTGACATCAACGAGAGTTTTCCCGGCGAGACTGCCGACCCTGGCGGCAACCGCCGCGACCTCGGAGAACGGCACGGCGAGGATGACGATGTCGGCGGACTTGGCGGCCTGAGTGTAGTCCGTGACGTTAAGCTCCGGAAACTTCGCGCGGGTTTGCCCGGGATTGCGTGAACCGAGAGTGACGTTGTGTCTGGAGGCAAAGAGGCGGGCGAGATTGCCGCCGATGTTACCCGAACCGAGGATAGCGATGTTTTTCATACGCCAGCAGTATGCCGCAGCCCGCCGGGTTTTGAGAAAGACCATGTTTCTTGCCTCAGCATAACCTGAAGGTATGCTCGGCGCGGATGGAATTGCGCCACCTCCGATACTTCGTCGCCGTGGCCGAGACCGAAAACGTCTCGCGCGCGGCGCTGAAGCTTCATGTCTCGCAGCCCGCGTTGAGCCGGCAGATTCGCGATCTGGAGGACGAGATTGGTTTTCGCCTGCTGGAGCGGAGCGCAAAATCGGTGCGGCTCACCGCCGCGGGTCGAACGTTTCTCGCCGAGTCGCAGGCGGTATTGCAGCGGGCAGACGAAGCGGTGCAGGCGGCGCGTGTCGTCGCTTCGGGTCAGCGCGAGGAACTGAACGTCGGTTACGCTCCGATGCCCACCGTAAGATTCCTGCCGGCGGCTCTGCGCGCGTTTCATCAGCAGTTCGCGGGCGTTCGGGTGAAGTTGCATGACCTCTCGCCGGAGGCAATGCTGGCCGCCCTGCACGCAGGCCGATTGCAGCTCGCCTTCCTCGTTCGTCCGACCCGCCCCATGCTGCGCGGCCTGCAATTCGAGGAGTTCGCTCGTGATCACATGCGACTTGCGGTCGGCCGGGATCATCCGTTGGCCAGGCTGCGTTCGATTTCAGTGAAGGAAATCAAGAGCCAGTCCTTGGTGGCGTACAGTCGGAAAGAGTATCCCGAGTATCACGCCTACCTTGAGGTGTTGTTTGGCGAGGCAAAAGCGCACCCGCGCATCGTAGAGGAATGCGACGACGGAATCGGTCTGGTGACGGCGTTGGAAACCGGCCGAGGCGTTGCGATCCTCCCGCAGAGCCTGGAGTTAACGACGGGGTCGCGAATCAAACTCATCCCCATCACGCCTTCGCCATCGCCGCTGGTGGTGGGCGCGGCTTGGCTGCCGAAACGGTTAACGCCCGCCGCCGAACGATTTCTGAAGGTCACACGAGATTCTGCGAAGGGAAGGCAGGGAAACTAAACGATGCATTTGGCTTGGGGAGCGCGCTCGCCCGATCCACTCGTGCGGGCGAAACGCCTGCACCGTTCGGAGCTTTCTCGTGCGCACGGGTTTGGCGCGAGGGCGCACTGAACCACAGCCGGGGCGACTGTGCTCCCCTACGAAACCAACCGCATCGTTGCGGCTAAACTCGGCGTCTCTTGGTTGGCGCAGTTTGCTCAACTCGTTCGCTCTATTTCTCGCCGAGGCGAATTGGATACACCTCCGCCAGTTCCGGCGACTTCACTCTGTGCTCCGTGCCGGCTTTGGGTTGCCATCATGGTTCAATGCGCGGCACGACCCGGATGGTGGCGGCCCGGGCTGCGGCGCTGATCATCGGATTGAGATACGGGCTGCCTCGATATTTTGCCCGGTACGCATTGTCAATTTGGTCGTTGATCGCACCGGCGACCGGCTCGAAGGAGACTTCCTTCGTGATTCCAGCGGCCATGATCCGGCCCGCTTTCTGGCGCAACGCGGCTTGATACCAGCGGGAGTTGCGACCGTTGTAGGCGCGTACGTAGAGATTGCCCGCGACTGCGACGGACCAAATCCACGTCGGCGTGCCGTAGGCCACACCGTCCTCGCGGAACGGCGCGATGTGCAGGTCATCCGCTGCGGCGATTTTTCCCAGTTCGATCGCCGGCCAGCCCGCGCGGGACGCGGCAGGCGGAGTGGGATCAACTGATGATTCTGGGCGGGAATTCGAGTTCGTTGTCATAACGCAACCATATTGCCACCGATTAAGTTGACCTGCTCTCGCGATTCTGCGATGCCTGTCGCGATTCTGCGGGAAACCAAGCCGGCGGCGGCTGCCCGGTGACGTTGCTCTTGGCGGAGCTTCGGAATCATTTTGCGATCGGTGCAACACCGATGACGCACCTACGATGCTTCTGGAAACGCGCGGACGCGCAGCATTGCTCAGCGCCGTAGGCGCGGCATCTTTGTAGAAACCCCAGGGCTCCGAATCCCAAGCCCCGTCAGGGGCGGCATCGTCCGGGATGATGCGCCCGCTCAAGTGAATCCGCCTGCACTGCCTGATGATGTCGCTCCTGACGGAGCTTTGGGATTCTTCTTCTGCTGATTCTACAAAGATGCCACCCCTGACGGGGCTGGCTTGGCGGCGATCCAGGGATTGGGATGCGCCTCGCTGGACAGGTTTTTCAGCCAGGCTGATGTGCGCATTGTTGACTCCTCTTGCTTCAGGGCCACAGCAGGGTTTTGATCGCGCGCCGCTCGTCCATCGCACGGTAGCCTTCGGCTACTTGTTCGAGCGGCAGGGTCAAATCGAAAACCTTGCCGGGATTGATTTTTCGGTTCCATACGAGGTCAATCAAATGCGGCAGGTATTGCCGCACCGGCGCCGGTCCACCGTGCAGATGGACGTGGCTGAAGAATAATTCCACGCCGTCCAGTTCGACCCCATGCGGAACACCGACGTAGCCCATCGCGCCGCCCGGTCGGGTGCAACGAATGGATTGCAGCATGGATTCCTGCGTGCCGACACATTCCAGCACGGAGTCAACGCCCACGCCTTGGGTCAAATCCTTGATGCGCGCCACGCCCTCGTCGCCGCGTTCGGTCACGATGTCGGTCGCGCCAAATTCGCGGGCGAGCTGTTGCCGCGTCGCGTGCCGGCTCATGACGATGATGCGCTCCGCACCCATTTGCTTGGCGGAGAGCACACCCATCAGCCCCACCGCACCGTCACCGACGACCGCGACCGTCTGGCCCGGTTGGACTCCGGCGGCGGCAGCGGCAAACCAGCCCGTGCCGAGCACGTCGGAAGTGGTCAGCAGGCTCGGGATCAGGTCGGCGGGCGGATTGCCCGGCGTGGGCACGAGCGTTCCGTCCGCCAGCGGCACGCGCAACACCGGCGCTTGCGCGCGCAGCATCCACTCGCGATTTGCGCACGAAGTCTGGTAACCGGCCCGGCAGTGCGGACAGGTGATGTCGGAAGCGGCGAACGAGCCGATGACGAACTGGCCGGGCTTGACCGACCGCACGGCGCTGCCGACTTCCTCGACGATGCCGCAATACTCGTGGCCCATCGGCGTGGGTTCGTTGACCGGCTGCAACCCGCGATACGGCCACAGATCCGACCCGCACACGCACGTCGCGGCGATGCGGATGACCGCGTCGGTTGGCTTTTCAATCTTCGGCGTCGGGCGCTCCTCGAAGCGCACGTCGCGCGGACCGTAGAGAACTGTTGCTTTCATGGTTGTTTTGTCCTTTCGTAAACCTTCAGTGAAGGAGCAGTCGAGCTTGTCGAAGGGGACGTGCTCAGCCGCAGCCTTGCGATGCCTTGCATGCATTGCCTGCGAATAAGCTTCGTTTCCATAACGCCTCTACAATGCCCCATGAAGGAGAATCCTGCTCTCGCGATCCTGCGATCACTGTTGCAATTCTGCGGGAGAATGTGAAATGCCGGCGCAACGAAAAGTCGTCGGAGAATGTAACGGCGGCTTGTGCAAAAGGCGCTTCGAGGTTAAGATGCCCGGCAATGACAACGGTGGCTCTCAGCGCCCACTTCGATGGCGAGAAGATTCAACTCGACGAGGATTACAAACTTGCCGAGAACGCCCGGTTGATGGTCGTGGTGCTTCCTCAAAATGACGAGCGGCAGGATTGGTCACGGTTGTCGCTCCACCAACTGGCGCGGGCCTACGGCGAGGACGAGCCGGAATACACCCAGGCCGACCTCCGTCCATGAACGAAGGCGAAATCGCCCTCGCTCCGCTTCCCCAAGCCGATGGCCGCATCAAAAATCGGCCGGTCGTGCTACTCCGTCGTCTCCCGCCGTTTGGCGATTGGCTCATCTGCGGGATCAGCACCCAACTTCAGCAACGCGTTGCCGATTTCGACGAACTGATCGCCTCCAGCGACTCAGAGTTTGCCAGAACCGGCCTGAAAGCCGCCTCCATTATTCGTTTAGGATTTCTCGCTGCCCTGCCCGAAACCGCTCTACTCGGGACAATCGGCGTGATTTCGCGCGACCTTCATCGTCGTCTGCTCGCCAACCTCTGCCGCCATCTGAGCGCGTAAGGCTGGTGAAATGCGCCTGCCTGTGAACCCGCCGGTTTTGTAAAGTTTCCAGGGATGATCCAGGATGTCCGGCTGGAAAACTTTCTCCCGCCAAACTTGCGCGCTGATTAAATATCTCCGCCTCGAGAAGGAATGAAAGCTGGCTTGTCTGTGGGAAAGGCTCTTCAGAGTGTCTTTCCGGTTTCTGCTGGCTGCGTCCGCGTGGTGATCAATCCAAATGCTTCTTTTTGAGAAATTGGGACATGAGGTCAGCAATTTGAAGATTGTTGAGGTCTGAAAACGGGAAATGCGTGTTGCCGCGAATGCCAATCTCCGGGAGATGGACGACGGTAACATCACCGCCCCGGCGGTTCACCGCATCCCGCCACAGCCTGGCCATCGCCAGACGAACCCGCCATCCGTCCTGGCCCGGATTCGCCACCGGTTGCGAGGGAATGTTATCGCCGTAATAGATGACGATGGGAATTTTCGTCAGCGCCATGAACTCCGACAACGGCACGCCCACCGCTTGCAGTTCGCCCCCGGCGCTGGGCATCGCGGGCGGCACTTCGTTTTCCGGGAAAATGAACCCGCTCCCGGGCTCATAGGAGACAATGGCGCGGACGTTCGAGTTTTTAACAGCGACATCCCACCCCATGCCGCCGGCGTGCGAGTGGGTGACGAGAATGCCCGGACCGATCTTTTTGAAAAGCGCGGTGACTGCCGCGACATTCACCGCAGGATCGAGTGGTCCGGTGTCGGGCGTTACCTGGCGAAAGTATTGGTTCAACGCTTCCGGGTCGCGGGAGAATTGTACGCCCGGAAAGAAGTCGGGCCAGATGCCCAGGCGGAATGTGCCGAACCAGTCTTGCTCATCGGGCTTCGGCGCGATCGTCAGTGGCAACGTGCTTCGGCCCGCCCGGCCCCGGCGCGGTTGGTCGAGCACGTAAACCGGGTAGCCGCGGCGCAAGAAGATGTTTTGAAATCCCTCGCGTCCATCAGGGGTCGTTTCCCAGGTTTTACCGAACTGCCCAAAGCCGTGCCACAGCACCAGCGGTAGTTTTCTGGCTTTTACCGGGATTTGATAAAACACATACGCGTGATCACCGTGCAATGTCTGCCCGGTAGAGCTTCGCTTGATGGCGTCATAGGTGCCGGAATTGGTCATCACCGTCCCGCCGACGGCGAAGCTCCCTTGCTCCTGGATCATCAGCGGTTCGGTTTTTCTGGTCGCGTCTTGCGCCTTGGCGGAAACGCCGGCACTGACCAGCATTGCCAGAGCGACCACGTTGATCTTCATCGAAAATCTTGGCAGCGATTTCATGTTCACTCCTCATTTCAAATTCCAGTCAAAGAACTCTTTGAGCTTGGCGACTACCGGCGTCACGAACTGCGGTTTGTGGTACAGGTCAATGTGGGTGGCGCCTTCGACCTTGAACAATTCCTTGTCCTTCGTGCCAGTGGCCTTGGCGAACGCATCCGCGGACATATAGAGACTGTCCGCCTTGCTCCCCGCAATCAGCAGCAGTGGTTGGTTGATCAGTTCAATCTGATCGGTGGCGTCCCAGCGCATCAGGTCCAGCAGGCTGCTCGTGGTGTATTTGAACGTCGAACCCGGGTGCGCGTGGGTCTTCCAGTAATACTCATAACCCTGCCGATACAGATCGAACGGCAGCTTGGCGATCTGTTCGTCGGTCAGGTTGGCATCGCCGGAATAAAGCACTTCTCCACCGGCAGCTTCCTGGGCGCGGGCCGCCGAAGCCTGACGCAGGCGTTGCTGGATGGTGTCCAGTTGCGAATCCACATAGCCATTGCGACGGACTCGTCCAGAGTTGAACATGCTCACCGTTGCAATCGCCTTGAATCGCTTGTCGGTTTTCGCCGCCGCCAGCGAGTAACCGCCGCCGCCGCAGATGCCGAGTAGCCCCAGACGCTCGGGGTCCACGCCCGCGTACTGAGTGATGAAGTCTGCCGCGCCGTGAATGTCCTCAATGCGGTGGGCGGGTTTGTCCACGTTGCGCGGTGTGCCGCCACTCGCGCCCTGATACGCCGCGTCCATCGTGATCGTAATGTAGCCTTGCTCGGCCAGGCGCTGGGCATACAGACCCGCGACCTGTTCCTTCACCCCGCCATTGGGATGCGCCACGACGAGCGTGGCGTATTTCTGCTTCGGATCGTAGTTCGCCGGGGTGTACACGTTGGCGGCAATGGCCAGGCCGTTGAGCTCGTACTTGACCGTGTGAAGGTTGACCTTTCCCGGCTCGTTTTTTGTGATCGCACCAGCGTAGGTCAACGTGAACGGGTTTTTCCTGTAGTCGTCGGCCACGGCTGGCGTGGTCGGAGCCGTGGTCATTGCGGCCAGAAGGGTCGCGGTCATCGCAGTTCGTTTCATTTGGGTCCGCCTTTCAATGGTCTAACGCGGCTTCATGACTTCAACGGCCTTTTCAATCACATCCAGTCTTGCCTTCTTGGGATCGGGTTTGCCGACCGCCGAACCATCGAGCTGGACTTCGAGAAGTTCATCCTTGCCTGAATCGTAGCGCGGCCATTTGGGCAAACCCGGACCGTTCGGATCGCCCGTCTTGGCGAAGTTCGCCCAGTAGGTGTTCATCAACTTGGCGACCGCCTGGTCTTCGGAGGCCACAGCGGCCCCGTTGCGGCCTCTCAGATTGTTGAACACATACGGGATTTCAGATCCGTGCCCCGCGCCGAACCGCATCCACTGGCGGGCGGAGGGGGAGACGTAGGAGAACAAATAGACGTAGGCCGGTGTGCCTTTCGCGGCAAAGGCCCGTGCGGTCATCCGGGCTGGCTCGGCCCAGACCTTGTCAGTATTGACCATGGTGAGCATCTCGGCAAAATCATTGGTGCCGTGAGGGTCGTAAACCGCCGCCGCTTCGTCGCTCAACTTGGCGAACAGCGAAAGCAATTCCTGCTTGGAGCGGGCATTGACGAATCCACCCGGCACCTCCGCACTGTTCGATCCGATGATGAGCGGAACCTCCGCCTGTCTGCCGGCCGCGTAGGCGTGTTCCGCCGTTTCGACAACAAGTTTCCCGTCGAGGATCGGCCCCGAGTAGATGGGCGGCCCGCCGGGGCCATCACTTTCCTGCCCGCCATCCACGATCTCCGCAGCGGTCAAGGCGCGGAGCCTGGCCAAGGCGTCGGCGTCCGTGCCCTGGATCCCATGTTTGCGCGCAAAGTTCACTCCGATGGTCTCCGCCGAAACGGGGTAGAACGGATCCGCCTTTTCCTGGCGGATCGGTCTGCCGGTCAGAACGCCATCCCGGCCTCCGCCCGACTGACTGATCGCCTTGTGAAAAAGGCCGCGGGCCGCCGGTATGGTCAGGAGTGAATGCACCGAGACCCCACCCGCCGACTCGCCGAAGATGGTGACGTTTTGGGGATCGCCTCCAAACGCGGCGATGTTCTGTTGCACCCATTTGAGCGCGGCAATCTGATCCATGTAAGCGTAGTTTCCCTTGGGCTCTTCCGGATGCTCCTGGCTTAACGCTGGGAAGGCGAAAAAGCCGAGACGCCCCAGGCGGTAGTTGAATGTGACCAGAATGACTCCCTGCCTGGCGAACTGGGCGCGGGAAAAGTCCGGCGAGGAACCGCTTCCGCCCACAAACGCGCCGCCATGAATCCACACCATGACCGGCAACCGCGCCGTCGCGACGGCATCGGCAGGCTTCCACACATTGAGAAACAGGCAATCTTCGGAGGAATCCCCGCGACCTTCGCGCCCGAAACCTCGCTGCGGACAATCCGCGCCGAACTTGCTCGCATCGCGCTCGCCTTCCCACGGCACCACAGGTTGAGGTGGTCGCCAGCGGTTGGGGCCAACCGGGGCGGCCGCGTAGGGAATTCCTTTGAAACTGGAAACATCACCTTCGGTTACTCCGCGCAAGATGCCGGATGCGGTGCGAACCGTTGGGTGAGTCTTGGGTTCGACCTTGTTCTCCTTCATTTCTTGTGCGCTCGCCGCCGTTAAGAACATGGCTGCCAGTAACCAACGGGCAGTGATTTGACGCTGTTTTCTTTTCATCATTTCTCTTTCGTCCGATTGCTTGTCATTTCTTCCCGAAAACCTCCTTGGCCACACCCGCTGCGGTCACGGCGCTGGGCCATCCCGCGTAGAACGCCAGATGCGTGATCGCTTCGCTTATCTCCCGCTCGGTAACTCCATTCCGCCGCGCCAGCGCGAGATGCGACCGGAGCTGGTCGGGACGATTCATCGCGATCAATGCGCTCAGAGTGACGAGACTGCGATCACGCTTCGACAGCTCGGGACGTTCCCAAACGTCTGCGTAAAGCACGTTGTCGGTCAGCTCCGCCAGCTTGGGCGCGACATCGCCCATGAGTTGTTGCGCGCGGCTGGGGCCGGTCGGGGCCGGCCCGGCTGCCGGCGCGTTGTATTGCGAATCGTCAACCTGCTCCATCCATTCGGCCGACTTGCCGTCGAGCGCCTCGGAGATGGCGATGTGCGTCATCGAACTGTTCGGCGCCGCCCCGTGCCAGTGCTTCTGACCGGGCGGAATCCAGACCACGTCTCCGGGCCGGATTTCCTCCGCTGGATCGCCCCAACGTTGCACGCGACCGACACCCGCGGTGATGATCAATGTTTGCCCCAACGGATGAGTGTGCCACGCGGTGCGTGCGCCCGCCTCGAATGTGACCCGGCCACCGGAGGCGCGTGCCGGCGCTTTCGCCTGAAACAAAGGGTCAACGCGCACGCTGCCTTTGAAGTGTTCGGCTGGCCCCTGCCGCGACGTTTGCGCGCCGCTGCGAGTGATTCTGATGGGTTGCGAGTCCGCCGCCCCGGCGACTCCGCCACCAGGCGTCGCCGCCGCCCGGTTGGTCTGGGCAGACACCAAACCAGGCAGGGCAAGTGTGATGATCGTTGCGATGAGCAGTTTCAGATTCATGATGTCACTCCTTCGCGAGTTCGCCATTCGCCTGGCGAAGTTCCTTCCCAATGCTGAAAAGCGCGGAAGAACGAATTGGCGTCCTCAAAGCCAAGCAGGAACGCGGCTTCGTTCAGTTCCACAGCGCGTTGTTTCAGGTAATGCCGGGCCAGTTCGCGGCGCGTTTCTTCAACCACCTGTTGAAAGGTGAGACCCGAGTCCGTCAGCCGGCGCTGGAGCGTGCGTGTGCTCAGGCCAAGCTCTTTCGCGACATCGTCCAGCGTCGGACGCTTCCCGGCCAATAACTGCCGGAGCGTTTGCTTCACCTGTTCGCCCACCGTCCTGCCGGTGCGCCGGGCTTGCAGCTCGGATTCCAACTGCGCCCCAATCACGTTGAGCAATTCCTCGTTGTGCGTCACAAAGGGGCGGTCGAGATCACTGCTGCGAAACACCAGTGCATTCCGATCGGCCTTGAAACGGACGCGACAACCAAAGTGGCTTTCAAGCAAGGCGCGATGTTTCGCGGCGCGGCACAATTCCAGGCGAAGCGGTGTGATTTGATCATCCGTCCCTTGCCGACCCACGCTCAAAATCCACGACAGCAACATATCCACGAGCAACTCGGGTTGGGTTTCCTCGGCTTCCACGTAGAAGAATTCGACTGCAGCTTCCTCACCCGCTCGATGAATGCGAATTTCCTCGGGACAGGTGAGTTGCTTGTAGCGACCCAGTCGTTGCAGCGCATCGCCAAAAGTCCGGCTGCACAGGACGGCGATGCCCGCCGGGTGCGTCCGGGCGAACCGCGTTTCCGAGCCAAGCTTTAATCCAATTCCGGGATCAGAACTGAGTTCACTCACGCTCCGCCAGAGGGAAAAGAGTTCCGCCGTGGTGAGGTACACTTTGTCCTGCTGAAAAAGCGTGACAGGTAATCCGGCCCGGCGGAGCAGTGCCGGGACCGACAGCTTCTGGTCAGCGAAGCGTTTGCCCCACGTGTTTGAGATGCGCAAGCGATCACTCATGGTTTGCGGGGTTCACGTTTTAAGAACTGAACGGCTGGCGAACCCGGTTGGATTCTAGTCGTCATCATGGTTTCAGCTTAGACCACGCGAAGACCGTGTCACTCGCCAAACGCGCCAATCCATCTGCCAAACCCGCCATCGCGCCATCGCGCAAAACCAGATGATCGCGGCAACCTCCAATTCACGGATGGTTGTGAATCAACTCGTCGCGCTCCCTTCTTTTGATTCTTGAGCCGTAAGAACATATGCCCGAATCCGGGGATTTTGCCGCCAGGCCAGTCGTCATGGCGGCTCTGGTGGTTTTCTGGAAACCACGGCGTGGAATCTTGTTTATTTTACCTTTCGAAGTCGGAGCGCAATCGGCACCGCGAGACCGGCCGCCACCGCGCTCGCGATGAAAATGGAGCGCAATCCAGCCGCGCCGCCCAGCCAGCCAAGCGCCGGACTTCCAAGCCCGAGCGTGACATCAAGAAAGGCGTTGTAGGTGCCCATCGCGAGGCCCTGAGTTCCTGGCGGCGTGCGTTTGACGGCTTCCAAACCGAGGCTCGGAAATACCAGCGAGAATCCGCCTCCGCAGATGGCCGCGCCAGCAATCGCCAGCGTTCCCGAGCCGGCAAAACCGATCATCGCCAGACCAGCAGACTGGATCACGAGGCAATAGAGCGCGACCCTGGCACCTCCGAACCGGTCAGGGAGATGACCCCACAACACCCGCGCGACGATCAACGCGATGGCAAACGTGGAGAAGGCCAGCGTTCCATGCGCCCAACCGCTCACGGCGAAATAGAGCGTCAGGAAGGAAGTGATGGCCCCAAACGTGATGCCGCTCAAGGCGAACCCAATGCCGGGCCAGGCCACGGCGTCGAGCACGGCCGAGAGACTCACCTTGCGGGCAACCTCCGGGACGATGGCCGGCAGCTTGCGGATCAAGACGAGCGCAGCGATGGGCGCGACCGTCGTAACGAGCGCGATTCCGAGGAAGGTCCATTTCGCAAAGACATAGCTGCCGATGGGTGCGCCGACGGCCAGAGCGGCAAACAGCGCCATCCCCACCCACGCGATCACTTGCGCGGATTTGTCCGACGACACAAGGCGGAGGCCCCACGTCATTCCGCCGGTGATCAGCAAACTCTCCGCGCCGCCCAGCAGGGCGCGCGCAATCAGGATCAACGTGACCGACAGGACGGGCCACTTCAATACGAGCAGCGAAGCCAGATAAAGGATTCCGCCGAGGATCGTCGCGATCAGCCCGAGAAACACGGCGTGTTTCGCGCCCCGCGAGTCCGAGAGACACCCCGCCCTCAGTCGGGAAGCCAGGGCGGCGGTGAATTGACCACCCGCCACCAAGCCGACGATGAACGGGCCGAAACCCAGCACGTCGTGGATGTGCAGCGGCAGCACCGGCAGCGCCATGCCGCTGATCATGAACGAGAGGAAGACGACCGCCATCACCGGTATCGCCGGGCGCAGTCCGGCGTCCTGCGGCGCGACTCCGGCAAGTTCATTCACCGTTGCGGCGTTACTGTTCATCGTGAATCTCCTTTGCTTCGTTTTCTATTTCGATTCCGAAGGTCTTGGAATGAACGGTCTCAGGACTGCTCAATCCATTTTGTCGGGTTGGCGCCGGGGTTGTTGTCATCATGCACCCATGCTGCCACGGATGGAGGACGCCTGCTCTCGCGATCCTGCGCCGCCTGTCGCGATTCTGCGGTGAAATCACAATCCACGAATGTCCACCCGGAGGGATCGGCCTGCCGGGTGAGTCGGCTCACACAAAGGTTTCGGCGGCGTGGCGCAGTTCCTCGACGAAGACGGCGAGCGGCATTTCAGCAACGCGAGTGGCACGATGGCCGGCGGCGATGCACAAAGGCTGCGGCGGGGCGGACAGCATTTTCAAACGCACGCGCTCCGGGATGAGCCGGGCCGAGTTCGCGGCGACCAGAGCGACGCCGAGCCCGGACTCTACCGCTGCGAGCAGGCTGTTCACGCCGTCGTATTCGCCTGCGATGGCGGGGCGCTGCCGGTGTGCGCGCAGCCAGGCGGTGATGACGCCCCAATACTCCGGGTAGTCGCGCTGACAGAAAACGAGCAACGGTTCGCGCGCCACTTCCTGCGGCGTCACGCGGGAGCGCCGGGTCAGCGGATGATGGCGAGGCACTGCCAGTTGCCACGGGGCGCGCACGAGCGGCGTCCATTTCAATCCGTGGCTGTTCCGATTTTGCCCAACCGTGATCGCGACATCCAGCGTGTCGTTCTCCAGTCCGGCCAGCATT
This sequence comes from Verrucomicrobiota bacterium, assembly GCA_029573725.1. Classification (GTDB taxonomy): domain Bacteria; phylum Verrucomicrobiota; class Verrucomicrobiia; order Limisphaerales; family JADLHS01; genus JADLHS01. The sequence continues at coordinate 17,014 of JAKQDQ010000018.1, read as the reverse complement.
TCCTTGGTGGAAAGGTCGAACAATTCCACACGGGCCTTCGGGTGTTTTTGGGAAAAATTCGCCACCGCGCCCGACAAGAAACCGCTGGCGAGCGAAGGCGCGTAGCCGACGCGCATCCGCACGGCTCGTCCGGCGGAGCGCACCCGATCCAGCATCTCGTCGGCGCGTTGAAGGAGCGCACGCCCTTCGTGCAGGAGCGCTTCGCCTGCCGGGGTCAGGCGGATGGAATGTGCCTGACGTTCGAGCAGGCATTGACCGATCTCATCTTCGAGCGCCTTGATTTGCCGGCTCAACGCGGGCTGCGTCAGAAATAATTTCCGCGCCGCGCGACTGATGTTGCCTGTCTCGGCCACGGCCACGAAGTAACGCAGTTGGCGGAGTTCCATACGCGCCAGCATAACCAGAAGGCAGGCTCAGGCCAAGAAAGTAGCATTGGTCGGCAGCGGCCAAGGGGAGCATTCTGTCTGCATGAAAACGACAGAAACGACTTTGACGATCAGGCTGGCGAACGAGCGCGGCCACGCCGACCACGGCTGGCTGGATTCGCATCACACGTTCTCCTTCGCGGACTACTACGACCCGGCGCACATGGGCTTCCGCTCGTTGCGGGTCATCAACGATGATCGCATCGCGCCGGGACAGGGTTTCGGCACGCATCCGCACCGCGACATGGAGATTTTCAGCTACGTGCTGGAAGGGGCGTTGCAGCACAAGGACAGCATGGGCAACGGCCGTGTGCTCAAGCCGGGGCAGATTCAACTGATGAGCGCCGGTCGCGGCGTCACGCACAGCGAGTTCAATCCCAGCCCCAGCGAGCCGATGCGGCTGCTGCAAATCTGGATTCAACCCCGGCAGCGCGGCCTCACGCCGAGCTACACCGAGTGGCATCCACAGCCGGGTCACGCAGAAGAGCCGAAGGTGCTCGTCATCTCGCCGGACGGACGTGACGGCTCGGCTACAATTCATCAGGACGCGGAGATCTATCGCATCCGCCTCCAGCCTGGCCAGGCAGTGACGCACGAACTCAAACCCGGACGCGGCGCGTGGCTGCAAATCGCCGAAGGCGCTTTGATGCTCAACGGCGTCACGCTGACGACCGGTGACGGCGCAAGCACGGAAGACCCCGGAACACTCACACTCACCGCTTCCAAAGCAACTGAGGCGTTATTGTTTGATCTCGCCTGAACCCATTCCCCGTAAACACGAACTAACACACACAACAAACGAAAAGACAAAACCATGAGTGCATTCAAATACAACCGCTTGGACAAAAATAATGTCGCTGTGTTGCTGGTGGACCATCAAACCGGCCTTACCAATCTCGTCCAGGATTTTTCGCCGGACGATTTCAAGAACAACGTGCTGGCGCTGGCTGACTCGGCCAAATACTTCAAGTTGCCGACGATCCTTACCACGAGTTTCGAGGACGGTCCGAATGGTCCGCTCGTGCCGGAATTGAAGGCGCTGTTTCCCGACGCGCCCTACATTGCGCGCCCCGGCAATATCAACGCCTGGGACAACCCTGACTTTGTGAAAGCGGTCAAGGCGACGGGGAAGAAGCAACTGCTCGTCGCGGGCATCGTCACCGAGGTGTGCGTGGCGTTTCCGGTGCTGTCGGCGCTGGAGGAAGGCTTCGAGGTGTTCGTCGTCACGGACGCCTCGGGCACGTTCAACAAGACCACGCGTGACGCGGCATGGTTTCGGATGCAGCAGGCGGGCGCGCAGTTGATGACATGGTTCGGCGTCGCCTGCGAACTGCACCGCGACTGGCGCAACGACATCGAGGGCTTGGGCGCGCTGTTCTCCAATCACCTGCCGAACTACCGCTGTCTCATCAACAGCTACCTGTCCGCCAGCGCCAGGAAGAAGTAATCTTACGCGCCAGAGTGCCAATGCGACCACCATTGCCGGCGTCCCGCGGCGCGACTCCGGCAAGTTCATTCATCATTAACTCGTTGCTGGTCATGTTTCATTTCCTCTCAAAACCACTCTCACTGCACCGTGTACCAGGGCCGCGGACTGGTTTGCGTGGGCATGGCGGTCGGTTTCCTCACTCATCAATCGTGATCCGGTACGAGTTCCGGTCGAACGTTTCCGGATTGCCGCCGGCGCGGACTCCGGTGTCCAGCGCATCAATCGCCGCGATTTCCTCGGGTGCGAGCGTGAAATCGAAGACGTTGAAATTCTCGGCAATGCGTTCCGGACGCACCGACTTGGGGATCGCCGAGAAACCGTGCTCGAGATGCCAGCGGATCACGACCTGTGCGGGTGTCTTGCCGTATTTCCGGGCGAGTCCGGTGATCAGCGGGTGCGTCAGCGGACTGTCGGCTCCGCTGGTGACGGCGTTCTTGTTGCGCAGGTAGGTGCCGCCAATGGGCGACCACGACTGGGTGACGATGCCGTGACGCTGGTTCGCCTCGCGCACGGCCCGCCCGGTAAAGTAGGGGTTCAGCTCGACCTGATTCACCGCCGGGACGGTGTCGGTTTGGGCGATGAGGTTTTCCAGGTGCTGGGGTTGGAAGTTGGAGACGCCGATCGCGCGAGCGCGGCCCTCGGCCAGGAGTTTTTCAGCCACTTGATAGGACGCGATGGTCGCCGCGAAATCCGTGGGGACCGGCCAATGCAGCAGATACAAGTCAAGGTAGTCCAGTCCGAGCCGCCGCAGGCTTGCGTCGAACGCACGCCGCGCCGAATCGTGTCCGTAATTGGCGACCCACAGTTTCGTGGTGATGAATATCTCGTCCCGCTTGATGCCGGAGCGCCGGATGCCTTCGCCGACCTGACGCTCGTTGTTGTAAGCCACCGCCGTGTCAATGAGCCGGTAGCCTTCCGCGATGGCACAAGCGACCGCGTCCGCGGTTTGCTCCGGGGAAGCCAGAAAAACACCCAGCCCCAGAGCGGGCATGGCGACACCGTTGTTCAATTTGATGTGTCGAGTGGCAGTAGAGTTCGTTGTCATAACGCAAGCATATTGCCACCGATTGAGTTGGACTGCTCTCGCAATTCTGCGATGCCTGTCGTAATCCTGCGGGAAACACAAACCCGCAATCCGGAGTAGCGGCGAGCCTCCCGACTTGCCGTCGAGCCGGGCTTCCCAGCCCGGCGGAAGGAATCGTCCGCCAGAGCCGAACGGAATTCAACGCAAAGCCGCCAAGCCGCAAAGAATCAGGCAGCGCCGTAGGCGCGACATCTTTGTAGCAACCCCCGATCGGCAAATCACAAGCCCCGTCAGGGGCGCCATTGTCTGCGATGACGCGCTCGTTCAACTGATCCAGCGGTTCCGGTCTGATGATGTCGCTCCTGACGGAGCTTCGGGATCATTTTGGCTCCCGTTCTACAACGATGTCGCCCCTGATGGGGCTGGACTAGAACGTTTCCAGGAATGATGTAGCTCCAAACCATTCGTCGCCCCCTCACCCGGCCTATCGGCCACCCTCTCCCCATCAGATGGGGAGAGGGACGGGGTGAGGGGCGGCGGGTGAAACAGCGCTACATGGTTAATGGAAATGCTCTAGCGTGTCGGACTCGTAATCACCCTTCAATTGGCTTGAAGATATAGCGCTGGTCGTATGACACCTCGAACTTGTTCAGCAGCGCGGTATATTCGTCGAGAAACGATTTCTTCGCGTGGTGCTTCTGCTGGTTCTCGATGTAACGAATCACCGCGCCGAGTTGAGAACGTGAATAGGAAAACGCACCGAATCCTTCCTGCCATGAAAACCGTCCCATCACCCAGCGCTTGTCATTGATGAAGCGAGAGGAGTTCGCCTTGATGTCGCGCACGAGTTCCGAGAGCGCGGCATCGGGCCGCATGCCAACGAGCAGATGCAAATGATCCGGCAGGTTATTTATCGCAATCAGCTTGTGCCTCTGACCCGAGACGATGCCGGTGATGTATTTCTGGAGCTCGTCATTGTGCTCGGACGCAATAAGGCTTTGGCGGCCTTCGACGGCGAACACGACCTGGATGTAGATTTGGGTATAGGTGTTGGCCATGCGCGGAAGATGCCGCTCCTGACGGAGCTTGGGAATCTTCTTTTGGTCGGGATCTACAAAGATGACGCACCTACGGTGCTCCCGACGACGCGTGCAGGACAAGAATCATGCACCTGCGGCGCTCCCGCCAACGCGCGAGGGCGTAATACCGGACAGCGCCGCAGGCGCGACATCTTTGTAGCAACCCCCGATCGGCAAATCACAAGCCCCGTCAGGGGGCGCCATTGTCTGCGATGACGCGCTCGTTCAACTGATCCAGCGGTTGCGGTCTGATGAGGTCGCTCCTGAAGGAGCTTCGGGATCGTTTTGCCTTCGGTTCTACAACGATGTCGCCCCTGACGGGGCTGGACTGCGGCATCGCGGATGATTTCGAGCTTTGTCGCTTGCACAGATATTTCCGGGAACTCGAAACGGTGGAGACCGCAGCGCCGTAGGCGCGACATCTTTGTAGCAACCAGCACCGCCAAATCTCAAGCCTCGTCAGCGGCGGCATCGTCTGGGATGATGCTTTGGCTCACCCGAACATTCTGCGCCTCGCTGATGTCGCTCCTGACGGGGCTTGGGAATCGTTTCGCTTTCGGTTCTGCAACGATGTCGCCCCTGACGGGGCTTGCATCCTTACGCCGCTGTTCAGCTTGGCGGCGCTTCGCGGCCGACCATCGCCATCTGCTGCGGCGCGTAGCGTTCGCCCTCGATGGGGATTTGCGCTGCGGCGTTCTCGATCTCACGCAGATCGGTTTCCGAAAGCGTGACCCTGGCGGCGCCCAGATTTTCTTCAAGCCGGTGCAGCTTGGTTGTGCCGGGGATCGGCACGATGTAAGGCCGCTGCGCGAGCAACCACGCCAGCGCGATCTGCGCCGGGGTCGCGCCCTTCTGGCCGGCGACCCGCTGCAACAAATCCACCAGCGCCTGGTTCTTCTGCATGGCGTCGGGCGAGAAGCGCGGAACGCTCTTGCGGAAATCGCCGTCACCCAGCTTGAAGTCCTTGCCCATCGCTCCGGTGAGGAAGCCCTTGCCGAGCGGGCTGTAAGGCACGAAGCCGATGCCCAGCTCGTCGCAGGCGGCGAGGATACCGTTGCTTTCGACGGCGCGCCACCACAGCGAATACTCATTCTGAACGGCCGCCACCGGCAGCACGGCATGGGCGCGGCGCAGGGTTTGCACGCCCGGTTCGGACATGCCGAAATGTCTGACCTTGCCCTCGGCAATCAACGCCTTGACGGTGCCGGCCACGTCCTCAATCGGCACGGTCGGATCCACGCGATGCTGATACAGCAGGTCAATCGTCTCGATGCCGAGCCGCTTCAGCGAACCGTCCACGGCCTGGCGGATGCGTTCCGGCCGGCTGCAGACGCCACGGTTCTCACCGGTTTTGAAATCAATGTCGAATCCGAACTTGGTGGCGATCACGACCTGATCGCGGAAGGGTCGCAGCGCCTTGCCAACCACCTCCTCGTTGGTGAAGGGGCCATAGACCTCCGCGGTGTCAAAGAACGTCACGCCGCGCTCCACGCCGGCGCGGATCAGCGCCACGCCTTCCGGCGTGGACAACTTCGTGGCGTAGCTGAAGCTGATGCCCATGCAGCCGAGGCCGAGGGCGGAGACTTCCAGGTTTCCCAATTGTCGTGTTTGCATGGATCAGTCCTCGATGGTGTTGGTGAACATCTTGGTATCTACCAGAGTAGGATCGGGCCCGCCGCGCACGCCGGTATCCAGAGCGTCAATGGCTGCAACTTCAGCGGCAGTCAGCGTGAAATCGAAAACGTCAAAGTTCTCGGCGATGCGCGCCGGCCGCACCGATTTCGGAATGGCGCAGAGGCCGTGTTCCAGGTGCCAGCGCAAAACGACTTGCGCCGCGGTCTTGCCGTATTTCGTTGCCAGGTCGGTGATGACCGGATGGGCCAGCGGGTCCTGAGTGGCCGGCTTGTCCTTGAAGTAGCGGTTGATGCCGCCGATGGGCGACCACGACTGGGTGACGATGCCGCGCCTGGCATCGACCGCGCGCAGCGCCTTCTGATTGAAGAAGGGGTGCAGCTCCACCTGATTCACAGCCGGCGTGATCCGGCTTTCCTTTGCCAGCGCGTCCAGGTTCTGCTCGGTGAAATTGCTCACGCCGATGGCGCGCACGCGGCCGTCGGCCAGCAGCTTTTCCGCCGCCTTCCAGGATTGGACGGTGCGTTCCCAGGAGGACGGCGCCGGCCAATGCAGGAGATACAGATCCAGATACTCCAGGCCGAGTTTGCGCAGACTCCGGTCAAACGCGTGCAAGGCCGTGTCATAGCCATAGTCACTCATCCACAACTTGGTCGTCACGAAGAGTTCGGCGCGCGCGACGCCGCTGCGTCTGAGGCCCTCGCCGACCTGTTGCTCGTTGTAGTAAGCCGCCGCCGTATCAATGAGGCGGTAACCGCCGGCGATCGCCGTGGTGACGGCATCCACCGTCTGCTCGGGCGGCGACTGGAAAACGCCGAGTCCCAGCGCTGGCAGGTGGACGCCGTTGTTCAATTTGATGTCTCGAATCGAAGTCGCGTTGGTTTTCATAACACCCACATCCTGCCTTTTATGGAGGAAGCCTGCTATCGCGATTCTACAGTGCCTGTCGCGATTCTGCGGAGAAATGCAACCTGAACACCGAGCTTGGGGCGAGATTTCCATGACCGCGGGTGGAATGTTTCGCGCCAATCGCCTGCGAAGTGCTGGCGTGATTTCTCGCAGGCATCGCTCCCGACTGCGGCTTTATGAATCACCGTGCGCTGGAACAACTGGGCCGCAGTCGCGCGCAGGTCACAACCCCAAGAGCGCGTCGGCGCAGCCGGACAACCAGGCCGACTTCCCCATCGTCATTGCCGATTCGCCGAGCAACACCGAGGCTTGCTCTACTCCTCGTAGGTCAGGCCGAAAATCGTATCCGTGAGCCAGCGGCGGAAGCTTTCGTTGTCTTGGAATTGTTTGAAGAGCTGCGCGTCGTCCTTGAACATCGCGGTGATGACGCGTTTGAGCGCCTGGTCGTGTTCGATACGCGCGTTCTGGCGGTCCGAGTTTTTCCGGGCGTTCTGATATTTCGCGTCAGCCAGCACTTTCGGCGGGATCACTTCGATGATGCGCTTTTCGACGGCCTTGGGATCGTTGAAAAGCCCTCCAAATTGATCGTTGAACGCCTTGATGATGTTGGAGAGCCTGTCCATTTCCGGCTCGGGTTTGTGGCCACCGTTGCCGGTGGGGACAGGTTCAATCTCGGCATTCGCGTCCGGCAAGGCGATGGCCATCGTTGCTTTCTTCTCGGCGCGATAACTGTCCATGTCAATCGCCTCCAGAATGCCCTTGGAAAGATCCTCTTCCTTCGGCGCGGGCAGCCTCGAGATCAGGAAGTTCAGGAAGATCGAAAGCTTTTCCCATTCCTGCACCCCATACGGGAGAATGGCGGCGAGAAAATCGTAGGTGCGGCAGAACGCCTTCGCCTTGCCCTTGAAATCCACCTGTCCGTCCTCATCCAGTTCATCCCGATAGGCAGCCACGCAGGCGTCGAGAACGGGGTCGAGCTTTCCCCGTTCAGCGCCGCTGAGATACAGCGCCACCAATTCGTCGACCTGTTTGGGCGCATACACCTGATACCCATCCAGCTCGCTCTTCAGCGTGTGGAGCTTGTTCGGGTCGGTTTCTTTGCTGAGAATCGTCGTGCGATAATACGCGGCGAACGCCTCCTCGATGGCCTTGGTGTCGTTCTGGAAATCGAGCACGAACACGTCGTGCTTCTTGGGGTGGGCGCGGTTCAGGCGGGAGAGCGTCTGCACGGCCTTGATGCCGCTCAACATCTTGTCCACATACATCGTGTGCAGCAGCGGCTCGTCGTAACCGGTCTGGAACTTGTCCGCGCAGATGAGGAAACGATACGGGTCTTCCTGAATCCGGTCGGCGATCTCACCGCTGGGAAAGCCGTTGAGCCTGGCCTCGCTGACTTTCTCGCCCTTGAACTCCGGCTCGCCGGAGAAGGCGACGATGGCCTTGTGCGGGCTCTTGATCTCCGCGAGGTAATCACGGAACGCGAAGAAATACTGGATCGCGCGCTGGATGCTGCCGGTCACCACCATCGCCCGCGCCTGCCCGCCGATCTTGTTCTGGCCGATCACCTGCTCGATGAAATGATCCACCATGATCTCCGCCTTGTCGCGGATGGCCTTGCTGTGGCTCTCAACGTAGAGGCGCAGTTTCTTGCGCGCCTTCTTCACGTCGAACTCCGGGTCGCCCGGAATGGTCTTGGCCAGCCGGTAATAGCTTTCGACCGGCGTGTAATACTTGAGCACATCGAGGATGAAGCCTTCCTGAATGGCCTGCTTCATCGTGTAGGTGTGGAACGGCCGGTGCTTCACCTCGCCGCCCTCGGGGGAAGGCGCGCCGAACATTTCCAGCGTCTTGTTCTTCGGCGTGGCGGTGAAGGCGAAGTAGCTGGCGTTGCCCAGCAGCTTCTTGGCTTTGATGCGCTTCTCCAACTCCGCGTTGATCTTGTCCTCGGTCGTTTCCTCGTCGTCACCCGCGTTCTCGTTCAAGGCCGCGCTCATGGCGGCGGCCGTGCGCCCGCCCTGGCTGCTATGCGCCTCGTCAATGAGGATGGCAAACTTCCCGCCGCGATGCTCCGCGCCGATGGCGTCGAGCACGAACGGAAACGTCTGCACGGTGGAAATGATGATCTTCTTCCCCTCCTTAAGGAACTTCGCGAGCTGTTCGGTCTTCGACGTTCCGGCGCCCTCCTTCACCGCGCCGATGATGCTGCTGACCTGGGCGAAGCCCTTGATCGTCTCGCGGATCTGTTTGTCGAGAATGCGCCGGTCTGTGACCACGATGATCGAGTCGAATACTTCTTTGCCGTCCTTCCGGGCACTGATGAGCTGGTGTGCCAGCCAGGCAATGGAATTGGATTTGCCGCTGCCCGCCGAGTGCTGGACAAGGTAGCGTTTCCCGGCACCGTTCTGGCGCACATCGGCCAGAAGGTTTCGCACCACATCAAGCTGATGGTAGCGCGGAAAAATTTGCACCTGATTTTTCTTCCCGGTTTTCGGATTCTCCTCCTCCACCACCTGGGCGTAGTTTTCCAGAATATCGGTGAGGCTCGCCGGGGTGAGAATGCGCTTCCAAAGATAGTCCGTCTTCAGGCCATCGGGATTCGGAGGATTGCCCGCGCCGTCGTTCCAGCCCTGATCAAACGGAAGGAACCAGGATGCCTTCGCCATGCCCTTCGTTCCCCGGAGTGCCGTGCACATCGCCACTTTCTGGTCATCCACCGCGAAATGCACCACGCAGCGGCCAAACTGAAAGAGCGTCTCGCGGGGACCACGGTCGCGTTTGTATTGCTCGATGGCATCCTCGACCGTCTGCTTGGTGAGGCTGTTCTTCAGCTCGAACGTCATCACCGGCAGGCCGTTGACAAACGCGCACAAATCCAGCGCCCGCCTGGTCTCCTCGCGGCTGTAGTGGAGTTGACGAGTAATGCTGAACCGGTTCTGCGCGTGACGTTCGACCGCTTTCACGTTTTCTGGCGACGGCGTGCCGTAAAACAAATCGAAACTCAACGCGCCGTGCTTGATGCCCTTGCGCAGCACATCAATCGTGCCGCGCCGGGAAATCTCGCCCTGCAACCGCGCGAGAAATTTCTGCCGGGCGATGGCCTTCTTGTCCTTGTAATTGCCAATGCCGAGCTTGGCCGTCTCTTCGGGTTGGGTGGCTTGGAGAAAGGCGAAAAGCTGTTCCACATCCACCGCGAACTCGCGGTCGTAGCTCTCCGGGCGACCGGCGAGCCACCCATTGCCGCCCTTGAACGGCTTCGCCTCCGCCAGCGTTTCGGATTCACCCGCGGCAAAGCCGGCCACTCCGGTCAGATGGCGCATGATCAGCGTTTCGAGGCCTTTTTCGGAGGTGTCGGTTGTCATTGTGGTGGATTGGGCAGACGCCCGAGCGGTCCGCCTGGCTGCCCCATGTCATTGAGAATCTGTCCGGCAAACCTGGGCAGACTTCTGCCCAGATGGATGATGACATCTTCCAGCTCCGTCTTACGGTCACGACTGATGGCACTTAATTTGGCCATGACCACGGCCGGGTTCATGGAATAGAGCGTCAGCAAGTAGTCTTGCGGATGCACCGCCTCGATTTTCCACGGTTGCAACACAGCTGCCGGGAAGTGCCGCAGATTGAACGTCACGATTACGGTGACTCCCGACTTGATCGCTGCGGCCAGCACATGGCGATCGCCTTCATCGTTGGTGAGCGACGGAAAGAGTTCTTCATAGCCGGTGACGGCCGCATCGGGGAAAAACCGGGTTACCGCCTGCCTCCAGGAATCGGCGACCGCCACCGGCCAGGCTGGCTTCAACTTCTCCAATTGCGCGCGGCGGACTTCGTCAAGAATGGCTTCCGACCATCGCGGCACGATCAGCCGCGGCGGCTCTGCCAGACGCAGGAACAAGTCGCCTACGCCAAAATTGGCGAGCACGCAGGCATCCAGCAGAATGGGGAAATCGGCGGTCATTCCTCCCCGGTGTAATCGGTGTCGTAGAGTCCGGCCTTGTTGACCTCGTCAAACAACTGCTTCAACCCCGTCCGCCGCTCCGCATCCCGCTTCTTCGCGTAGTCCCGCAAATCCTTGAAATACACCCGCCGATGCGAGCCCACCCGGTGAAACGGAATCTGCCCCGACTCCAGCAACGTCACAAAATGCTGCCGCGACATGCCGAGAAAATTCGCCCCCGCCTGCGTCGTGAACGCCTCATCTTCCGGCATCAGCACCACGGCTTTGCCGTGTCGCATATCCTGAATCACCTTCACCAGCACTTCGAAGATCGGCTGCGGCAGCGGAATCTCCGTGCCATCCGCACCTTTCAGGCTGGGATGTTGGTTGCGTTGCGCCAGATCCAGCAACGGCTGCAACAACGCCCGTTCCGCTTCAGTCAACAACGAGGCATCCACCCGGTTTTCAGTCATATTCATCCCTCAAATATCGGCAACTTCCGGATTAAATCAACGCTATAACCGCAATAACCGCCATATCCGCAACTCCTCTTCTTCCCCGGTTTCTGGCATTTCTGCCTCGGTGTGGGCGATAGCTGCCGCACGCCCCAAAGGGGCAGGGCCATTCCTGCCCAGGGCAACGCCCTGGGTTGTGGAACCCCATGGATCAAGCCCTGAAGGGGCGTGCGAACGGCGCGGATTCGGCGCACGAAAATGTTCCGGTTGAGCCGCCCTTTCAGGGCTGGGGAATCTTCGGCGGATCGTGACCTGAGGCGATGCCCCAGGCTGATATGGTGTCGCCCCGTTGGGGCTTCGGGCCTGATTTGGAACCAGCGCCATCCCAAGCTGGCATGGGGTGCCCCGTTGGGGCGCATGTGGGTCGTGGTCATTCGGCCTCCTCTCCGGGTTCCTCCGGTGGTTCGTCGGCAGCGGGTTCGGGGGTGGAAGGCGTGAGGTCTGGCAGTTTGGCGGCGGCTTCACGCACATCCAGTTTGCCCGTCACCACGTCCGCCGTCAGCCGTGTGCGGTATTCCTGCATCAGCGCGATCTCGCGCTCGGTGCGGGCGATGGCGGTGTTGAGGCTCTTCAACTCGTCATCCAAGTAACTGGCGATTTGTTCTTGCTCGTCGCGTGTCGGGAAAACGAAGCGGTGTCGCCGTAGCTTTTCACAAGTGAGGTGGGCGATGGTGTTCTCATTGCCATCGGCAGCGAAAATGCCAAACGCCACACAAAGAAAGAGCTGATAGAAAAGGAAGCGTGGACAGTCGCGATCTGGAGATTGGGCGCGGACTCGGTGAAGTGCCTTTTGAAAACCGCAGACTGGCAACTCATCGTTCCAAAACGCGCACCGGCCTACCTGTCCACCTTCACAGACGAGAAGGTCGCCCTTCCTCACCGTGTATCTGTCATGCTCAGAAGGCAGGATGTCCATTCGTGGAAGCTCCTCCACCAAGATTCGATCCCATTGAACATCCCGATTGCGCAGATACGGGACAAGGTGGTTGCCAGTGATGCGTTTCGCATCAAGCATTTTCCCCAACTCGACGGAGTAGCGCATTCTGAGAAAACACACCTCCCAATGCGCCGGAATCTCGCCGAGCCAGGGGATGCCGGAGGGTTTGAGGGGTTTATCCACAGATTGCGCCGATGGGTGCCGATGGGCAGTACCTGCTTCCTCTGCGGAAATCTGCGAAATCTGCGGACGATCCAAGCCGCGAGTGACGGCGCGGTGGATGATGGCCTGCTTCTGCTCATTCAGCAGCCCGATGAGCTTCCGCTTCGCCCGGATGAACCCGTCGATCTTCCGGTTCGCATGGTCCAGAAACCGCACGATGGCCGCTTGTTCGTCGGGGGGAGGGAGTGGGAGTAATTCCGCTTTCAGCTTCTCCATCGGAATCCGCATTCGGTGAGCAAGAATGCCGTTCCCAATCCGAATCAGGCTTTGGTGAAACGGCCTATGTTGGAAAAGTAATTCGAGATAGCGCGGGTCATTCTTTGGGTCACGACGGCGAAGCACGTAATAAACCGGACTCAAGCAGCCGGTGTAGCGAGAGCGTCCCAACGAGCCGATGATGACGTTCATACAGTTCACGACGAGATCGTCGGGCTGAACGATCTTATATCTGCCAATATCGTCGGAGGCTTTGTTTCCTATGCGACCTTTCTCCGTATACGGAATGACTCCACGATCCTTGAGAACCGAAAGGATGTTTGTGACTTCTCGTCGCTCGTTAGTCTCGCCCCGTTCTCCAAACAGCGCCCCAAGGCGATTCACTGCCCAATGCGAAGGAACATCACCAAACCAAGGCGCAATGGAATCCCTGTATTCCGGATACGGTTTCAAACCCTCGATCATGGCTGGCCTCCTTTCGGTTTGCGGCGTTTGGGCAACTTTTTCACCTCGGCGTCCAGCAGGCCGAGCAAGTCGGCCTCGCCCTGGGCTTCGAGCGCGGCGCGGCGGCGGGCGGCGAAGCGTTCATACTCCGCCTCCGCCTGCTGGCGGGCCTCTTCGCGGCTGACCTTGCCGGCATCGGGCAGGATGGCGCGTTCGTTCAGGGTCAGGAAGTCGTGCAGGCGGGTGAGCCAGTTCTGGAGGAAGATTTGTTTCCGCCGTCGGGCCTGATCCTCCGCGAAGTCCAGGAACATGACCACGAGGCGGTTCAGCTCCCCGATCTCGTCCTCGCGCAGGTAGTTTTTGGCCACGGAGACATCACCCTTTCGCACCACGCCGCCGTGCCAGGTGGTGAGGCCCATGTTAGGCTGCGAGGCATCGGCGCGTTCCGCGATGAGTTCCGCCGCCGTCTTCCCCGTGGCGGCAAAGTGGAGCTTGTTCTGGATGGTCTGGAAGAACACCTGCGTCTCGGCCTCGCTGGCCTCGTAGTCGGCGGCCAGGGCGAGGATTTCCCGCACGCGGAGATAGACCCGGCGCTCGCTGGCGCGGATGTCGCGAATGCGTTCGAGGAGTTCGTCGAAGTAGTCAATGTGCCCCTTGCCCGGCGGGTTTTTGAGCCGCTCGTCGTCCATGGTGAAGCCCTTGACGAGGAATTCCCGCAGCCGTTGCGTGGCCCAGATGCGGAACTGGGTGCCGCGCGGCGATTTCACCCGGTAGCCGACGGAGATGATGACATCGAGGTTGTAGTGCTGCGTGTCGTAGAGTTTGCCGTCGGCGGCAGTTATCCGGAATTTCCGGATAACTGAATCGGCCTGCAATTCCCCCTCGGCAAAGACGTTCTGGATGTGCTCGTTGATCGTGCGCACGTCTTTTTGGAACAGCTCCGCCATCAGTTTTTGCGTGAGCCAGACGGTCTCGTTTTCGAACCGGCACTGGATGCGGGTGCGGCCGTCCTCGGTCTGGTAGAGGATGAGACTGGAGGACGGTGGCGTGGTCTCGCTCATGTTGCCGCTCCTTTCGTGATCTCGCTGAGCAGTCCCTCGGTTTCCTGTTCCAGCTTGAGGATGTCGGCGCTGATCTCGGCGAGGGTGCGGAGCTGGGGCGGTTGGTAGAAGTGGCGGGTGAAGCTGATTTCGTAGCCGATCTTGGTGTCGGCCTCGACGATCCAGGCGTCGGAGGTGTAGGGCAGGACCTCGCGGCGGATGAAGGCTTCAATGCCGCCTTCCTCCAGCAGCGGGATCTGCTCGAAGTCGCGGAGTTCGGGGTCAGACTCGTATTCGACCACGGACGGACGGCCCGGCGGTCCGTCCCTACCTTCAAACAGGCCGCGCAGCGGGTCGGGCTGCACTTTGCCGGGTTTGTGGATTTTCTTGATGACGGGCGGAGCGGATTCATCGCGCCAGCTCACGGCGGCGATGATTTGCTTGAGGTCGGAGGCGCCGGGCTTGAGGCCGAGCTGCCTCAGGGCGGCGTCCACTTTTTCCAGGAAGACGTTGTGGTCCGGGTAGAGGTCGCCGCCGAGCGTGTCGCGGAGCTTGGTGGCGGTCTCGACGAGCGCGGCGTCGCGCTGCCAGGTGGCGGGATCGAGCAGCTTCTTTTTCTTCTTTTCGGGCAGGCCGGACTTGCCGCCGCTGGTTTCGCCGTCTGCTTCGTCGTCGTCGCCTTTGCCCCAGTCTTCGAGGAGTTTTTCGAGGTCCTGGCGCACGGAGGCGAAGTTATCAAAGAGGGCGTCGCCGAGTTCCTCGTGGAGTTTGGCGCGGATGTCTTCGTCGCCGCTGGCGTAGCGCAGGGTTTCGATGCGTGGAAGGGTGAGCTGGCTGTGGAGGCGGAGCGGGCGCTCGACCTTCACCTTCCAGTAGCCGAAGGCGGCGTTGGGGAAGATTTTGGACTGCGGCGTTTCCTCGAAGGCGAGGAAGGTGTCGCAGATGCGCTGGATGTCCTCCGGGGCGAGTTCGCAGTTTTTCTTGCCCATGTTCTTGCGCAGCGGGCGAAACCATTGGGTGGCGTCGATGAGCTGGACCTTGCCTTTCCGGTGCTCCGGTTTGCGATTCGTGAGCACCCAGATGTAGGTGGCGATGCCGGTGTTGTAGAAAAGGTTCAGGGGCAGCGCGACGATGGCCTCCAGCCAGTCGCTCTCGATGATCCAGCGGCGGATGTTGCTCTCGCCCTGACCGGCATCGCCGGTGAAGAGGGACGAGCCGTTGTGGACCTCGGCGATGCGGCTGCCGAGGGGCGTGTCGTGCTTCATCTTCGCCAGCATGTTGGCGAGGAAGAGCATCTGGCCGTCGCTGCTGCGGGTGAAGAGGGAATACTCGGGGTCGTCGGCGTGCGAGATGACGAAGCGCGGGTCTTTGATCGCGCCCTTGCCGCCCATGCGTTCGAGGTCGGCCTTCCAGCTCTTGCCGTAGGGCGGATTGGCAAGCATGAAATCGAACTCGCGGCCGCGGAAGGCGTCGTTGGACAGGGTGCTGTGCTCCGAACCGCCGACAATGTTGTCCGCGGCTTCGCCGTCGCCCTTCAGCAGCATGTCGGCCTTGCAGATGGCGTAGGTCTCGTCGCTGATTTCCTGGCCGTAGAGGTGGGTGGCGATCTGTTTGCCGCGCTGCCTGGCGATGTGCTGGAGGGTTTCCTCGGCCACGGTGAGCATGCCGCCCGTGCCGCAGGCGCAGTCGTAGAGGAGATACGTGCCGCTCTCGATGCGGTCGGCCACGGGCAGGAACATGAGGTTGGCCATGAGCCGGACGGCGTCTCGGGGCGTCCAGTGTTCACCGGCCTCCTCGTTGTTCTCCTCGTTGAAGCGGCGGACGAGCTCCTCGAACATCGTGCCCATGCTGTGATTGTCGAGCGCGGGCAGGTCGCCGACAGGGTGCGGGCTGAGGTTGATGTCCTTGTCGAGGAACTTCTCGATGAGCAGGCCGAGGGCGTCGGCCTTGGAGAGCTTGGGGATCTGGTTGCGGAAGGCGAAGTTGTTCAGGATGTCCTGCACGTTGGGCGAGAAGCCGTCGAGGTAGGCCTCGAAGTCGTCCTTGAGCTTCTGCTGGGTGGCGCGGGACTTGAGGTCGCGCAGGAGGAAGGGCGAGGTGTTGTAGAACGCCTGGCCGGAGGCGGCGCGGAGGGCGTCGTCCTGGTTGGTGACGCCCTCCTTGTCGAGATGAGCCTTCATTTCCAACACCGCCTGCTTGGTTGGTTCGAGAACGGCGTCGAGGCGACGCAGGACCGTCATGGGCAGGATGACGTCGCGATATTTGCCGCGCACATAAACGTCGCGGAGGATATCATCGGCGATGTTCCAGATAAAGTTGGTGAGCCGGTTGAGTTGGGCGGAATCCATGAAATCAAAGGGGCTGGAAGCGGGTCTGGATTTTGGCGGTCATCCTTTTGCGGCGCCGGTCGAAGCAGGCAACGAGCTCCTTGTGGATGAAGCGGCGGTGGGGGCGGGTCCTGGGTGCGCGGGGCATGAATCTATTCGGAGTTGTCGGGTGGTTTGGGGACCTCAACGTGCTGCAAATCTCAAATTTCCGGGACGCGATACGCGGCATGGCGCTGATGATGAACAAAAAACACCTGCCAGGCCACCCGAAACAACGGACGAGGATCGCGTCGATTCCTTTGATCCGCTCGCACGGTTGCAATGCGGGTTGTCAGCGGCTTGACGCATCATGCGGCTTTGGCGAGGGGGTGGTTCGATTGCAGTGACAGTCGAGACGGCGCGGAGCAGGGCGCGGGTCGCGGGGACGCTCGCTTCATCGAGGATTCGGCACGCATGGGACGGGACGCCCCGGCCGACGCGACCCTGCAGCGGGCGGAAGTCCTGAGAGCGGAAATGGAGGGGCCGCAACTGAATGAAGAGGTGGAGGATACGGGACGGAAAGAGAGACGGAGCGCGTGGTTCGCGGTGCTGGTGGAGTTGCGTTACCAGTTCACCTGCGTGCCGGCAAGGCGGTGCTGCAGGGTGACGGACGGCCCGGCGTTGGATTGAAGTGGTCTCAGGGTGAGAGACTAACGCGGTAGAATTGGCTTGGCCGATCCACCACATTCGAGTCGGTCGCTTCGAGCAGGCCGCCGTTGCCCGCGAGGTTGGAGATTGCCAACGACCAGTGTGCCCCGACCAGTTCCCCGGCGCGCTGCACG
>JAKQDQ010000010.1 GCA_029573725.1 Verrucomicrobiota bacterium | reverse complement strand
TCAGGCTGGCCTGCATGCTCGCTCGATGTTTTCGAGAGTAGAACTTTCCATTTCCCGATGAGTTCTGTCCCCTTAATAACATCTTTCCGATCAATCCGACAGTCGCCACTGCTGGTATATAAATATAGCTCGCCCGTTTTGTTTCCCGCTTGTGCCGCAGCGATTCCGAATGGCCTTCTTGCAGAGACGAGGGTTGAAAACTCCCGTTCGCCTCGTGCTTTCACCTTCTTCACGATGCCGCGGACACGATTATCCCGGACGAAAACCTCATATTCGTTCAGGAATCTCTCCGCTATAACACTCTGACCATTGGCGCGAGTCTCCACCATGCAAGTGCCGGGGTTGTCCCGATCCCAAAGGAAATACATAACGCCACCGGCAACATCCACCCCACTGAATGCGTCTCTTGAGTTCGGATAGTCAATTAAATGCCTGATGCGCTGGTCCGAGAGCATCTTAGCGCGAAACTCGTCCAATCCTTTGCCTCCTGAGAACCATTTCGACGGCACGATCATTGACAAAAACCTTGGTTCGAGCGAGAGCGCTTGTTCGATGAAGCGGTGATAGAGCGGTATGGCGCTTGAGCCGTCGCCTCCACCGTCATTAAGCTGATACGGTGGATTTCCAATGATGACATCGAATTGCATGTTATCTCCAAAAATCTCAGCGAGCCGAGTCTTGATGTTGTTGGTGGGAATGAATGCGCAGGCGTGAGTTTCAAGTCCCGCCGCCCGGTCGAAAACGGATTTGCCCGCGCCGCAATACGTGCACCGGTCGCCCTCTCAAGAGTGTTTAATGCGCTGGAGCCAGATGTCCCCATCGTCGTTGGAGAAGTTGGCGATGCAGGTCAGCACGTCGGGGTTGCGCCCACGGAGTGCAAAGTTAGCTTGGGCAATCATTAGGCGGCCTCCAGCATGGCGCCCCACACCCGAATGCGGCAAGACGAAATGGGTGCGCCAATGGCCCCCACGCCCCAACGGGGCGTAATGCGATAGCCCAGGGCAACGCCCTGGGAATAGCGCCCCCAAACCAATCCAGCCCTGAAAGGGCGAAACACGAGCCAACCCCACACATAACGCCCCGTTGGGGCGGGGGTGGCGGCCCCGTTTGTTGGGGCGTTGTCCCGGGCTACCGCATTATACCACTTCTCTACAACAATCAGAACAATATGCTTGCGGTTTGGAAGGGGATGTGAGACGCATAGGCATGGCCCGAGCCCGACTCAAACTGACCGTCCTTCCGGCCCATAAAGCCGAGTTGGAACAACGATTCAAGGCGGCGAACAACGTTCGCCAGCGTCAACGACTCCAAGCGATCCTGCTGGCCACCACTGGGCGGCACGGCTACCGAGACATCGCCCAGATAGTGGGCTGTGCCCCGAGTACCTTCGCCCTGTGGCGCAACAAGTATCTGGCCGGCGGGGTGGAGGAATTGCTGCGCCGGGGCACGCCCCCCGGTTCGAGCAGCCCGATCGGGGCCCCCGCCGTGCAGGAAGCGTTGGGGGCAGGCTTGAAATCCGGGCGTTGGCGCACGGCGGGACAGGTCGCCGCTTGGCTGCAGGAGGAACACGGGATCAAGCGGGCGGCCAAATCCCTGTATCGGTGGTTGGGAAAAGCCGGAGGCGCGCTGCGGGTTCCGCGCC
>JAKQDQ010000003.1 GCA_029573725.1 Verrucomicrobiota bacterium | reverse complement strand
CATCACCGTTCAAGACATCCTGGAATATCTGGCGGGCGGCATGACCGAGGATGAGATTCTCCACGATTTTTCCGAGCTCACGCAGGACGACATTAAGGCGTGCTTGGCGTTCGCCGCAGATCGCGAGCGGAAGCTTTTCGTGGCCCCCGCATGAAGCTGCTTCTGGATGAGAATATCTCGGACAGGGTCGTGCCGCAGATCGCGGACTTGTTTCCCGGCTCCACGCACATCAAGTCGGTCGGCCTCAAGGAAGCCGCCGACAGCGTCGTTTGGGATTGGGCCCAACAGCATGGATTTGCGATTGCCTCCAAGGATACGGATTTCTACCCCAGAGCTATTGTGTTCGGCCATCCACCCAAGTTCATTTGGTTGCGCGTCGGCAATTGCCCCACGAGCTTGATCACGAACCTTCTGAGATCGCGCTATGAGATTATTCGCCAGTTTATCGAGAGCGAGACCGAGAGCTTGCTTATCCTTGAACGATAGGAAGCCGAATCCCTATCAAGCCCGCGGCGTCAATAGGCAATAGTAATTTTTGCGGGAGCCTTTTCTGCTCCCGCTGGGCGGAACTCGAGGCGGGAACTCCGGCTTGGTTTTCCGTGGGGCAGCTCGGCCGGAGGAGACCAGCTAAACCCTGATTCGGGCGCAATCGGGCCCGGGTGGCGGCCCGGGTCAGTTTGATGGCCAGGACGGTGTTGGTCTTGAACTGGTTGCCGTTCATTTTGGCCTCCAGGGCTGGGCCGCTGGAACTCCCGCCCGCTCCCGCCGTCGCTCAATGGCTACCCAGGTTTCTCTGGCAACCTGCGGCATTGGATTATGAAGGGCTCGCACCGCCTTCTCTCGGGCGGAGACGAGCCCCCGTCGGGCGAGCGCCGGCCCGAGCGCAAGCTGGAAGACCTGTTAACCGCAGGCTTGACCGCAGCTGGCCCGCAGCGTATAAATGCCTGCGATGAAGGACAGTCTGCCATCCACGGAGGCTGGACGTTTGGGTAAACACCCCCAAACGGGAGGTTATCCAGACCCGCATAATCACGGGTTCGGCTTGTATCACATCGCATCTATGAAATACCTGTTATCTTCACCTGACCCGGCCCGGATCGGGTTAGCTCAAAGCCTACTTGATGCGGCAGGCATTGAGTGGGAAGTTCGCAACGAAGCCGTCTCCCAAACCGCGATAGGCATGCCGTTTGCCACGGAACTCTGGGTTCTGCGGGACGACGACTACCAGGCCGCCCGAGACCTTCTCAAGTCCGGGGCCGCTCGGGCCTGATTGTAAGCCCGCAGGCGAGCCGAACAACTGCGTGCAGGCGACGCTGGGTTGCGCCGTGGGTTCATTTCTGAGTCAGGGGCTCAGCGCGCCTGGCGCAGAGTGTTAGCCACACGAGGTGCGAAGTGCAGAAATATGACCCGTCGAGCCTGACCGATTTGCGGCATCGAATCGTTGAGTTGCGCCGTCTGCGCCAGCAGATGAAAGATGCTAATCGGCGACCGCGACAGCATCGCCTCAATGCTTCCGAGCGGGCGCAAGTTCTGGAGAAAACAGGTGGCAGGTGCCACATTTGCGGGGGCGACATTACCGGATATTGGCACGCTGATCACGTCTTGGCGCATAGTGCAGGCGGGCAGCATACGGTTGATAACTACCTCCCGGCTCACAAGACATGCAATAATTACCGGTGGGACTATCTTCCACAGGAGTTTGGGTTGATTCTTAAGCTCGGGGTGTGGGTTCGCACGCAGATAGAGAAGGGAACACCAATCGGTGCGAACATTGAACAGAAGTTCACAGCGTACGAGGCAAAGCGTATTGGCCGATGCAAGAGCCGGAAGAGGTAACAGAGTCCAACAACAGCATGCAGCGGACGGTGCTTCACGCCGCCGCTGATGCTGATCGTTAGCCAGTATCAGAGCGCGCATGAAACCTCGACGTCTTTAAGCCATCCTCGCCGCGGTCCTCGCGGTAGCCGTCGTTTTCTGCGTGGTCCTCCTAACCTCCTGGCAGCCCCGGCAGCCGGATTTCCAGAACGCGCCGAAGCTCATTTCCGCGATGCAGGGGTATTTTCGCGTGACTTGACCGCACGCGGGCAGCCTCTGCCACCGACTGTATCGCGGCGCGAGTTGGTCAGCGGTGGATACATCGCCGCCGCCAATCTTCGAGCCTTTGACGGCATGGACGTTACGATTTCGCTGACGGCCGACGAGGCGCGACCGCGGGAGATATTTGATTCGAGTTCGTATGCCGGACGGGAGAGTGGCTGCGTTGCTGGCAGGTGGCAGTGTCCAGGGATTGCGCGATGAGCTTGCCCTCCAAGGCCGGCAGGCTTTCCAGCGGGGCGAGGGCGACGGTTCTCTCGCATCTATAGAAACTTCGGCCCGATAACCAAAGATACTGCTTTCCCAGGCAACTCCGCCCCCCTCTCCGACCGCCCGAACCCCCGCCCCGGAACCAGTGACCCGACTTGCCGGGCAACGCGTCCACCCCGGGCGGTCAGCCGTTTTGTCCGGCGCCCGCATTCTGCGGGGAGGCTCCCAGAGCTATTTTTGACTCCCGGACTGGGGTTGCCGAAGGGTTGGGCCGGCCGGAAGCGGCATTGCGTATGGGGGCGGGATTCGGTATTAGAAGCTCGCAAGTTCATACGGCTATGAGCAAACCCTTTGAAACGGAAGCGACCGCGCCCGGGATTCGGGTTAATCCCGGACAGATCAGCATCCTGATTGCGACGCGGGCCCGGCCGGAGATTCTGGCGGGGGTTTTTGCTTCGCTGAACGCGCACACCACCCGCAAGGAGCTGGTTTCACTATGGCTTTACGTGGATGAAGACGACTCGATCACGCGGCAGGCGATCGCGGCGAAGCAGTTGCCGGAGATGGATTTGGCGGTCCATTGGCATGTGGGACCCCGGACGGCTTGTTTGGGGGATACGCATGACGCGCTGTGGGCCGCGTCGGGGCGATGCGCCGAGATTTACATGGTTTCCGGGGACGACATGCGTTTCGATACGCCGGGTTGGGATGAAGTTGCGCGGAAGGCGTTTGCG
>JAKQDQ010000166.1 GCA_029573725.1 Verrucomicrobiota bacterium | reverse complement strand
CCGGTCACGTTGTTAGCCCCGCGCCCGGCCCGCGCGCCCACCCAGCGCAGCGTATCCAGGTTGAAAATCACGAACCGCTCGTTGTTGGGGGTGGGTCGCGAGACATCCATCACTGTAATGTCCGCGGTATAACGCCCGTCGGCGGTGTAATGCCGCGCGATCCGGGTGACATAGAAATCAGCGTCCACGCTGGCGAACGGCGTGACGGCAAACGGCGCAGCTGCGGCTTTGTAGACGACCCGGACCACCTGCCCGACGCGCAAACTGACCGGCACGTTGACCGCGCCGGATAGGGAAAAGCTCTGGTAGGATGTTTTGTAGCGCAGCAAGCGCGCCTGCGCCGCGTAGTACAGCACATCAGCGGCCCGTTGCAGGTCGGTGGCGGCGTTACTCAAGGGACCGATCCACTGAAATTGTGGCGTATTTTCACGAACGCCATAGGTTGCCTGTGAGGCCGTATCCTCAATGTAGAAGAGTGGGTCCTGAATCACAGCCACTCCAGCCGCGTAGCTGTTCACCAGTGGCACATTGATGGTGATCGTGGTTCCGACCACCGAGGAGACAATGGCGTATTCGTGACTGGCGGCCCAGTTGTTAGCCGTCCCGATCCAAACGTTCTTACCAGCCACAAAACCGGTGGCGCTGGCAACTGTCAAGGTCTGCCCACCGGCGGAAGCCGGGGCGGTGGTGGTAGTCTGCGCGCCATTGTTGCCCCTGGCCGCCACAACCTTGATCCCGGTGCAACTGCTGCTGGCGTCGCGCAGGTCAAACCCGCTGGCCCCGGCTGGAAACAGGCGATTTTCTACCTGCCCGGAAACCTCGGTAATCTCCAGGCGATCAAAATACGAGACATCCAACGGGGCGGCACTCAGCAGCGGCGCGCGTTGCACGTTAGTGAAGCGCCACACTGCCGCGCCGCCAAAAACGCCCCATTCTAACGTGCGTGGGGTACTGCCCTGCCGGAAGTGATCCCCCGCCTGCTCGGCCAGGGTAGTAAGTGCCTGCAAAACCGTCTGCCCCTCAAATACGATGGTGGTCGGCGTGACGGAAGGCGAGACACTGCCAGCCGTGAAAGTTGAGGAGGCCAGCAGTGCGTTGATGATGCTGGCCGTGCTGACATTGTTGTATTCGGCAGTCGGGCCGGTGGTGGGAAACAGCAACTCGCCGAGCAGGTCTTG
>JAKQDQ010000179.1 GCA_029573725.1 Verrucomicrobiota bacterium | reverse complement strand
GGGCGGGTCGGGGAACTATATGGATGTGTATGTGGACAATGTGGCGCCGGTTAATCCGAGCTTCACAACCGCCTCTGCCGTGAGCACCACCCAGATTAACCTGGCTTGGGCGATTCCCCTGGATCAGGGGGTGGGCATTGCGGCCGGAGCGGAGGAGGCCGCTGATGAGGCGTCCGATTCCTCCGCCAATTACTACCGGCGGGGCGACGTGGGAGTGCAGGTGTATCGGGATGCCGTGGCGATTTCGGCCTGGGGCGTTGGGACCTCGAAGAATGACAGCGGCTTGACGCCCAATAATCCCTACACCTACACGATAGAGGCGCGGGATAATAACAGCCAAAGCCGCGGGGCGTGGGCCAACACCACCGGGCGGCAAGGCGCGACGGTTGTTTGGACCCTGTCAATACCACCCGTAGCGGGCAGTGTGGTGCCGGACAATTTAACCCCTTGCGCGGGCAGCCCGGTGACGTGGTCCGCCACGGAAGGCTTTGGGGCGGGCAGTGTTGCCAAGTACAAATATGCCTGGAATCAAAGCCCGACGTATGTCTGGACTGGGTCCGAGCCGGATTGGTCCGCGGATACCCTCCAAACCATTCCCGCGGTTGCGGGGACGTGGTATTTGCACGTGAAAGGATATAACGGAGCGGGGGTGGAGAATGGGACCCATGCTTATGCGATAACGACGCTGGCGGCGCCGACGACGACGGGCATTGCGGGCAGCAGCGCGGTGGCGATAGGGCAGGTGGGGGAGATTTACACGGTGACCCCGCCACCGGCCAGCGGGTCGAGTTTTGTGTGGAGCGTGCCCGGGGGGGCGGTGATCACCGCCGGTGGGAGTGGCCCGGACAATAGCCAGATTGTGGTTACGTTTGGAAGTTCGAGCGGGGATGTGACGGTGCGGGAGACGACGGCGGGAGGATGCGAAGGGCTGTTGGTGATGAAAGGGGTGACGGTGGGGCCGAATCGGGCGCCCGTGGCTGGGGCGGTTAAGACGATTAGCACGACGAAGAACACGCCGGTGACCATTTACAAGGTGAAACTGCTGGCGGGGGCGACGGATGCCGATGGTGATCCGTTGAGCATCAGCGCGGCGGGGCCGGTGAGTGCGGGGGGAGGGCAGGTGGAAGAGCGGGCTAATGATGTGAAATACACGCCACAAGTGGATTTCTGGGGGCCGGACAGTTTTACCTATACGATTAGCGATGGACAGGGGGGAACGGCGGTAGGGACTGTGGAGGTGATGGTAAGTTATGGGGGAGGATTATCGCCGAATTTGGTGTATTGGCCGACCCATGATGGCACAATGTTCCGGGTGACGTTTGCGGGGATCCCCGGCAAGGAGTATGGGGTGGAGTGGTCTGAAGCCCCGTCCGGGATGCCGTGGACATGGTTGAAGAACGCGACGGCGGGGCCAAACGGGTTATTTGAGGTGACGGATGTGGTTTCGGAAGTGCCGGCCCGGTATTATCGGATAGTGTATCCGCCGCCGCAGCCGTAGCTGCCGGGGTGA
>JAKQDQ010000137.1 GCA_029573725.1 Verrucomicrobiota bacterium | reverse complement strand
CCTGGGCCTGTTGGGCCCGAGCCAAAACGGGCAAAGCGACATCACGGACCTCTACGCCGCCCGGTTTGGGCGACCCGCCCCGGGGCAGAAGGTGTTTATCGCCGTGGTTCAGACCCGGAACGGCTGGAAAGGCCAAAGCCGGGTTCACAACGCCATCGTTCCGCCGCCGCCGATGTTGAAATCTCAGCAAGCGGCTGAAACGGCAAGGATTAAGAAATCGAAGCCCGCCCCCGCCCCGGCCTCCACCGCCGCCCGCGAGGCCGTTTCTTCTCCGTCCTTTCAAGCCATGTACAAGGGGAGTACATCGGAAGCCCGGCAGGAGCACACAGAAAATAAGCATGAGACCCCTTTGAGCCTCCTTTGTACCCCCGTTGTACACGGCCTAATGGGAGCGTTAGGCTGGCTGGGGCGGGTGGGGCGGGTTTGGGCGCGGGCCTGAGCCGGAATGGAGGGATGGACGACTTGCGGATGATGTAAAACGAGGTTCCAAGGCGGGCGGGAGAGGACGAGAACGTTCGGCAAAGCCGGAACGGGCGGACGGGTGTTGCCGCGCGCCGTGGTTCTTCGGTGGGATGGGGCCAAGGCTGGCGGGGACATTTCCCCTCCCGGGCGGAAGCTGCCGAATGGTGACTGCTTGCGTTGCGCTCATCGCAGGCGGCGTATTTGCCCGATTGGGGTGAGGTTGGGCTGCGTTTAAGCGCTTCGCCCAGAGCGGGTGTCTTGCCGCGTGGCAAAGGCGTTGGGTTGGAAAAACCCTTTTCCCCCTCAACTCCCGGAGCCCAGGCGCCGACAACAAACGGCCCTGCCAAATGGAGGCTGGCGCGTTTTCTCCGGCTGTGGCAGGCTGGGCGGCGGATTATGCAGCACCTGAAAATCGCCATTGCTTCGGACCATGCCGGCTTCCAATACAAAGAGAAAATCCGGGAGTTCCTCGCGGGGCTGGGTCACCGCGTCGAGGACTTCGGGACGGATTCGGAGGCGGCGGTGGATTATCCGCTGTTTATCCGCCCCGCCGCGGAGGCTGTGGCGCGGGGCGAATTTGATCGCGGCATTGTGTTGGGCGGCTCGGGCAATGGCGAGGCCATGGTGGCCAACCGGGTCAAAGGGATTCGATGCGCGTTGTGCTGGAATGTGGACTCGGCGCGGCTGGGCCGGCAGCATAACAATGCCAACCTGCTCT
>JAKQDQ010000097.1 GCA_029573725.1 Verrucomicrobiota bacterium | reverse complement strand
GCATCGCCGCTCGATGCCGATGAGTAGGCGACTCCGATGAGTAGGCGGGGAGCTGAGGGGCGGGCGGCGGTTGTTGGTTCGTCCGTCGTTGCGTCATTGGCTGTTGGGTAGGTCATTAGTGGTTGGTTGTTTTGTTGGTTGGTTGTTGGGGCCCCACTGCTCGGCATGTAATGAATTTCGGAGGATGACCCCGCCGTTCGGCACGTGACAACGTTCGGAGGACGACCCGGCTGTTCGGGGTGTTCGGGTGGTTCGCCGGAAGCTTTGCGACGTAAACGAGTTCAGGACACAGGAAGATTAGTCCTGCCACCGGGATGCCACACTCCGGTTCCCGCTGCTGGAACAGCACGTACAGTTGGAATTGGGTTTGGGGGGGGTGTTGTGTGCCCTGACCTCACACTCGTCGTGCACAGGCGAGCACAGAGGGCTTATGAAGCAGGCGCGACGCGATGGCCCTGGTATCGCTCCCCACCCAGATTTCCGGTCACTCCCGGCGGTGGGGAGGGCTGGCCACAGCATGGTGCTTCGATTGGGGAAAGTATAGCAATTACTGGCGGATGCGGCGGAACGTCCAGTGGATGAGTGGGATGGGGCGGGTCCACCAGGGGAGGAATCGCGCGGCGAAGAGATAGCCGCTGCCGATGCAGAGGAGTTGGACGCCGGCAGGCGGTTCGCCGACACCGAGGAGGCGGAACGCGCCGGTCGCCCCGGCGAGGACGCCGATACCGAAGAGGAGGGCGACGGGGTGGAGGATGAGCATCAGGATCATTGGTCATCCTCCAGTCGGACGTAGTGGCCGGGTTGGATCGAGAGGGTGGGAAAGAACTCGGCGATGATATGACGTTCCGGGCCGGTGAGGTCGAGCATGGTGGCTGGTTGGGCTCGGGGGGTTCGTGGAGGAACCATGGCGGTGGGGGTGGGAACGATCCGGGGTGGCCAGGTCTCGAACGCGGTGAGCGCCTGTTCCCCCGCGACGATGGTCCTGGCCGCGTTCACATGGTCGATGGGGAACTCGTGTGGGCGCCCCAGCACCGCCGTGACCCGGATTCGGGCAACGGTGGCCCGTTGTCGATCCCGGCGCACGGTGAGCCGATACCACAGCAGCTGTCCCGCGATCGTCCCGGCGACACACGCCACAAAGAGCGACAGCATCGCGTTACCCGATCTTCGATTGTTCGGTAGGATTGTGTTCGGCCACGGGGTTCCCTCCTGTGGTTCTTGAATGGCGGGTGTCTCATCACCCGCCATTCGCATATGAGGATTCCAGTATACCGCGAATCAGACGATTTCGAGTTTCCCGGCGTCGGTTCCCTCGTCATCCCCGAACGACCGGTGCCATTTGGCGATTTCCCGGTGCGGATGTTCCTGGAAATGCAGGCTGATCCGGTTCGGCGGCATGAACGGGGAGTCGATGACGTGAAGGCCCATCGCTTCGACCTTGTGCCCGAGATACCACGAGAGGTGCTGCCACGTCCGGTCGTTGACGTACAGGTACCGGGGGAATACGCCATGCACCGTGTAGTAGTAGGCGTACAGGTTCTCGGTCGCATTCCAGATTTCCGCCACGTCCGGGATATCCGTCGCCGCGTCCAGAATCGCCTTGTCGATCACATGCGCCATTGCTTTGCCTTTCGAGAGACATTGTGAAAAAGATCACAATGTCGAAATGCTTTGCCGGGCAAGGGAGTTCGTGAACATTTTCACGAACTCAGGTATGATACGACACACGACCCATTGCCGGTCGCAGGTCGAAGCCAGCAGAAAGGTGTTCTATGGCATTCACGATGAACGCGGTTCGTTCCCAGTTCCGCAAAGCCTTCAAGGTTCACACACTGTTTGTCGATGCCGGGGTCCCCAAGGGGGGCACGCCGAAGTTGCCGCCGCTGGTGATTCAGCCAACGGAACCGCCAACCGATGCCATCGAGGGCAGCATCTATTTTGACGACGACACGCACAAGCTGATGATCCACACCGGCAGCGGGTGGGCAACCGTTACCTCGAGCTAGTGGTAACCGAGAAAGGACGAACCTTCGATGACAGCGTTCAAGGAACTCGATGGTCCGGACGGACCAGTGTACGATGGGTCTCGCCCCCTCGCGGGCGTGATCGGCTCACTCACGGCGGGCACGGGCATTACCGCCGGCGTGGATACGGTCTATGTGTCCGAGGTCCGGCAGGATGGCATGATCGTCAAAACGACCATCTTCATCGACCTGACCGGTCTCAATTCCGGTGGGGCGGACGGTGACATCATTGGCAAGAACAGCACAGCGAACTGTCATCTCGGACAGATCACCACGGCGCTCAATGGCGTCATCTTCAGGGGCAGCATCGCCTGCGCGAAAACGCCAACGGGCGGAGAGCCGGATATCGACGTGTATAGTGCGGTCGAGGCGACCGGGACCGAGGATGCGGCGGTGAGCGGGCTGACCGAGCGGGCGCTGCTGGCAGCGGCAGCTGACTGGACTACGGGCGCGCAAAAGGCCCTGACGGCGACCCCCGCTGCGGGCGAATATCTGTACCTGGTGGCGTCCGGCGGCGTGACCGACGCGACCTACACGGCCGGCCAGTTCGTCATCGAGCTCTGGGGCGTCAAGGTCTGATCATGGACAGGGACGGTCAGTGCGTGGCAAACCGTCACCTCGGCTTAGGACGCTGCTATGCCCCGGAACGATGACATCGATCCACGATTACTCGCGCTCCTGATGGAGTGGCTGGCCGATCAGGCCACCTCGGGTAGCCCCTCCATCGGCGGCGACTGGCCGTACGACGACTACGATCTCCAGGACACCATCGGCGGCATCGGGGCGACTCCGCCCGCGTATGACATCGGCCTGATCGACGATGGCACGATTTCTGGACTCACCACAGCGCCCGCGATGTACGACACTTCGCCATCCACCTATGGCGGCCCGCCACCGTCTATCAGCCCGATCGTGCGTCAAACGAGGCCTGTCTCGCCATTCGTCGATCAGGCGCTCGGGCAACTGCAATATGGATTGAACCAGCGAACGGCGAACCGCCCCGCCCCGGTCCCCACGCCGGTGGCTGCGCCTACACCGGAACCACGCCCCGTCGTGGGGACCCCGGCTCCGAAACGCGAAAAAGAAAAGGTCGTCCGCCCACGTACGGCGCCGGCGCCACAACCGGCGCAAGCTCGTCCCCAGCAAAGCCCGGCATTTGTTTCTCGCTCCACACCACCGCCTCCGGCGCAAGCGGCGGTTCGGTACACGCCGCCGCCCCCGGCGGTTGCCCGGTTCACTCCGGCGCCAGTGGGGACGATGGCGCAACACGCGATCGGGCGGGCCGCCAACGTTGCGAGGTCACGCAATCGCCGCTGACAGGAGGTCCTATGGCGGTCATTCCCGGACTGCCAACATCACTGGAAACGGTGCCACCGGGACCGGCGTACCGGGACGACCCGACCGCTGACCGGCGCCGGGCCGATTGGCGTGCCTGGCGCGAACAGATGATCGCGTACCGGGAGCAACGACGCGCCGCGTGCGAGTACTCCGATCTTCAGCGCACGATCGAACGGGAACTCTGCGCCCGCAGTCGCGCGTATTTCATGGCGGTCTGGGGGACATTGCATGAACCGCGCCGCCGCAAATCGGCGCTGGGCGATCCGCCGTTCGTACCGTTTGCCAGACAGGTGGACCTGCTCGACCAGCTGGAAGAAGCACTGCGCGCCGAAGAAGGCGACGACCAGGACCTCGTGGTGTCCAAATGCCGCGATGTCGGCGCGACGTGGGTGTTCGCCACGGCCGCCGTGCACGATTGGTTGTTTGCCGAGGCGTCGATCGTCGGCTGCATCTCCTACAAACAGGATTACGCCGATTCCGCCGATATGAAATCCATCATGGCAAAGGTCCGGTATTGCCTGTACCGATTGCCCGATTGGATGCGCCCGCCGAAAACCAAAATGCGGGACAAAACGAATCTCATCAAGAACTATCTCAACGGAAACGAAATCTTTGCCGATTCCACCACCGCCGATGCAATGGTTGGCGCGCGCGGATCGTGGGCGCTCTTCGATGAGCTGGCGAAACACGAGCACGGCAAAAGCGCCTGGGGTGGCACCGCCTCGGCGTTCGATACCCGTGTCGGCGTGTCCACCGAAGATTTCACCCACGGATCGTTTTTCTACGATCTCCACACCGGTCGCAATGAGGATGGGCACACCCCGCGCGTTTGCCCGATCGACTGGTGGGACAACCCGATGAACGACGAAACGTGGTATCAACGGCAGAAGAAACGGTTTGCTGGCGATCCGCATCGGTTCGCGCTCGAAATCGAACGGAATCCGTTTACCAATACCGAATCGTTCGTTTATCCGGAAGCGCGATCGCTCTCCGTGTCGCCCGCCGTTCGATTCGACCCGAATCTGCCGCAATACACCGCAATCGATCCCGGTGTCCGGGACGATTGCGCGCTGATCTTTTTGCAGGAAAACCCGCTCACCGGTGACATCGATGTATTGGATGCGTATATCAACAACGGGAAACCGGCCGATTATTATGGGAAAGTGCTGACCGGCGATCTGACCGGGTACGAGTTCGACGATCATGCCTACCGGTTGCGTTCGCTCATGCAGCAGCGATACGCGGCCAAGGGCGTCTATATTGGCGATGTCGCCGGCTGGAATCAGGAAGCCGCGACGATGGACTCGTTCTATTCCCGGTTGGAACCGTACAAGATATTCGTGCGACGCGACCGGATGCACGACGGCGAGATTGCGCAATCGCAGCGGATCGCCAAGTCGTTCCGGGGACGCCGGGAAGCGATGCGCGAAATCTTTCCCCGGTTGCGGTTCGCCAATACCCCTGGGGCCTCACTCGTGCTGGAAGCGTTCCGACAAAACCGGTACCGGGACACCGACCGGGCGGTGCAGGCGGAAGAACGGAAACCGTTGCACGACTGGACCTCGCACCCCGTTTCGGCGATGGAGTATTTCGCGGTGAACAAACGACTGGAACGGTTGATTTTGCATACGGCCCTGCAGCGACCGCCGAAAGCCAGCCGGATCAAACAGGAACGATGGCCGGATAGCGCGCGCCGTTATGCGCGGATGAATGGGATCACGACATGGTAATGCCGGCTGCGCAACCGAATATGTCGATCGATCTGGCGCGATTGCGGCAGATGTGGAATGAAACGACGCCGATCCAGCCGGTGTATCCGGGATGGTTTCGGCAACCGAAACGCCCGAACGCGCAGGCGGTCCACGAAGCCGCGATCCAGCGATTCGATGAGATGACCGAATGGCGGATGGCGGTGCGTCACGATCTTCAGGTCTTGCGTGGCGCGGTCGAGGGCATCTTCCCGGACGATTACGAGGACTACTATGCCGGGATCATCGACGAATGGTCCTCGCCCGCATTGATCGACGAGTTCAATCTCGCGGTTTCGTGGCTCTCGGGATTGCAGCGCCGGTTCACCAAAGCGCCCACATCCGACGATCTGGCGGCGGAAACGCGCAAGGTCGAGCTGGCGGCGCAGTGGCTCCGGCAGGCGGAGATGCGGCAGTACACCGAAGATATGGATATGGGTATTGCCCTGCTCGAACCGAAGATTCTGTTGTCCTATGGGTTCCTCTGGAAACGCCGGGTTCTGGACAAAACCGCCGAACCGTACGCTTCACCGTTTACGGTGAGCTATATCGATCCGGCGCAAGTGGTGTTCACCAAAGACGCGCATGGCATTGCCAGGTTGTACAGGGTCTATTCGGCGCGAGCCGAGGATTTGGCCGCCGATTACGGCGACTTTTCGCCATCGGTGACCAAGGCGCTGGAAAAGCTGTATGGGCGGCTGGATGAGAGTACCGAGTTCACGTCGGTGGTCGAGTATTGGGACCGCTGGTATCGCTGCGTCACCGTGGGGGGCGTCGAAATCGTTCCGGTCACCGAACACCGGTACGGTGAAGTGCCGTATACCCGTGGCATCGGGCCGTTGGGGGAACCGATCCTGACGGTGCTGCCGAACGAATCGGCCGGCGCGGCGATGTCCCAGGAGACGATGCGGGCCAACGCCCCGCATAAGTCAGTCGGATTCATCCGGTTCATGAAAAAGCAGCACGCGCAATACGAAGCGATCATGA
This sequence comes from Verrucomicrobiota bacterium, assembly GCA_029573725.1. GTDB lineage: Bacteria > Verrucomicrobiota > Verrucomicrobiia > Limisphaerales > JADLHS01 > JADLHS01. The sequence goes on along the minus strand of JAKQDQ010000097.1, from coordinate 1,398 downwards.
AGCGGAATCTGTACGGACTCAAGATACAGAACAATCCCCCGGTTGCCCGAGGGCGGTCACTCAACGCCGCGCAGCTGCCGGCCCCCGATCTGGTCGCCAAACCAGGGGCACAGAATGAATATATGCTTGGCGAAGAAAAGATCGAGTCGTTCCCGTACCCGCCTCGTATCGGCTACGATCAGGCCGCGATCATGGAAGCATTGAACCGCGACCGGATGACCGGGCGGGCGCCATTGGCCGCCTATGGGGTGTTCGATCAGTCGAATATCTCGGGCACCGCGACCAAGATGGGGATGAGCGCGGGGGCGCATCTCTGGAGACCGTGGGCGGCGCAATTGGACCGGTTCATCGAGCGGGATATGGCGAAGGCGTTTCGGTTGTGGCAGCGATTGGGGCACATTGTCGAATACGCGGACGAACGCCGCCGTCCGTTCGTGGTGCCCAATGAGCGCCCGATGAAAGGCGAACCGGGATCATTCGAGTTGGACCGGGAAACATTGGCGCGCGTCGGTCCCGCCGTTATTGTGCGTTCCGATGCGCAAGACCCGAGTGACTGGATCACCCGCGCACAAACCGCGAAGATGATGAGCGAACTCGGGATGCCGAAACCGCAGATTTTCGATCGGTTGTTTTCGCTCGATTACGACACGCAAATGCAGGAAGAATGGTTCGAGGAACAGGCGCTGGCAGTCGCCATGCAGAATCCGAAGTTCTTCGAGATGGTCATTGCCCCCGTCATGTTCGCGGCGGAATTGGACGAGGCCAGAGACGATCCCGAGCGAGCGCAATTGTTGCAGTCGCTGATGCAGGGCTGGATGCGCGTTGTCGTGCAACCGGCCGCATTGGAGCAACAAGCCAGGACCGGAGCGATGCAACAGCAGATCGTGGGACAGCAGCAAGCGATGACCGCGCCAACGAGTCAACAGAGTTTTAGCGAACAAGGCCGGGGACCGGGATCGGTTACCGGTGTCCAGGGCGGTCCACGCGGCCCCGTCGGACCGAGAAGTCAGGGGGTTGGCTAATGTTGCCATCCGAACGAACATCGTCGAGCCGAGCGCGCAACTCGTTTTCGTCACTGACGCGGGGAACGGCGAAAAATCCAGGTCCCGTGTACACGCCACCACCACTTCCGACCGCGCCGGCCCGGTCGCAACCAGCACCCGTGTACACGCCACCACCACTTCCGACCGCGCCGGCCCGGTCGCAACCGGAGCCAACGCCGAAACCGGCGCCGCCACCAGCGCGGACGGCGGTGCAGGAGTTGCTCGCCAAAGCGCAGCGAACCCCCGCCCCGGAACCCGCCCCGGCCCCGGCATCGCCATTCGCGGCCCCGGTCATCGGCACGGTGTCCCGCTGGGGTGGCGCGCAGCCGCTGTACCGACAGAGTTCGCAATCCGG
>JAKQDQ010000092.1 GCA_029573725.1 Verrucomicrobiota bacterium | reverse complement strand
CCGGTGCACACGGCAGCAGATGCTGCATCACCAGTCACCGCCCAATCCGGCGCAGCTGATTGGTCGAGTGCTGTGATGGTGCTCATGGCCGCAGCCGGGGTTGCCTGGGTGGTTGTGTCGCTGAACCTGCGGGGTAGGTTTGGCCGTTCATCGAACCAAACCGGCGGCGACGCGGATTATCAGCGCCGGTTTTTGCAGCCCGTCGAGACTGACCCGCTGTGGCAGGCGGCGCACACGAACATGGCGGCATCAGGGGAGATGTCCCCGATACCGAGCAGGCTGCGGATGGGGCGTAAGTGGCTGCACTTCGACCCCTCCCCCACCGCTTCTGCGTCCCAAAAAACGCCGATTGCCGGTAAACCGCACGCCGCACGCGGGGAGAAAGCGGGGGAGAAGTGAGCCGCCGAAACGCCAAATGCCCGATTTGCCGGGCACAGGTTCGCATGATGAAAATCCCAAAACGGGATATGCTGGAAATCTCACACGACAGCCGTGGGTATGCCGCCGGGTGTGATACCGCCGGTTGCCAATTGCATCTCTGGAGGTATGATCCATACCCGTCAAAGCGTGAGGCATGGCGGTACGTCACGCAGTGGCACGCCGTGCACATGCGTTACTGCAAAAATATCGAGCGGTGGCGTGCCGTATATCAGCGGATCCGCACCCGCAAACAGTCGCAGAAAGGTTGGAGACGATGAACCAAACCCCGCGCCCGCTGTTAGCCGCCGCACTGCTCATCCTGGCCGCAATCCTCATCATGGCCGCCCTGCGCGGCAAAGATGTCTTGCACCCGGCGTTGCAAGCCACGATTATCATAATCGCGATTATCATCGGGTTTTTCGGGGTGTGCGAGACCGTCAACTACCTGACCTACATCCTGGCAAACCGGGTGTATGACGTGCAATTAGCCCGCGCCCAAACCCCACAACGGGCCATGATTGAAGCATACTCACGCCTGAACGATAACCAGCTAAAGGCCCTCCAGGAGATGGGACGGTTAGAGCTGCTGATTGAACCGCACGCCGATACCGAGCCGCTGGAGTTGGTGCGGTTCGTGGTCGACGGCCAGCCGGTGGACCTCCCACGCGGTGCGGTTGATGATTTTGCGGA
>JAKQDQ010000086.1 GCA_029573725.1 Verrucomicrobiota bacterium | reverse complement strand
ACGGTGCGCCGCCGGGCGCACACGCCGAAGGGGGATTGGTAGTAGGTTTCCGCGCCCAGACTGCCCGTGCGCGGAGGGGATAGTATTTTCATAATGTCTGTCCTCTCTAATGGTTGTTTTAATTGTTTGTCTATTACGGCCCGGAGGCGATTCGGCTTCCCGCCACTCCTTGGGCTGGAAGTCCGCCCCGAGGTAATACGGGAAGGCTGGCGGGAGGGAGGTCTTCGCGCAAGGGCAATTTTTGGGGGTTGGTGGCGGCAGGCGGGTGCGGAGCGCCGCGTGTGGGCACGCGGCCTACAGGGGGCGGGAGGGTGCGGGGGGGCCTGTGGGTTGTCGGGTGTGTGGTGCTGCGAGAGGGCATGGGAGCTGCCGCGGCGCACTTCCATTTCCTGTAGGCCGCGTGCCCTCACGCGGCGCTCGGAGGCCGTTTGTCTGGCGGTTGAGAAAAACATTTGCGCGCCCCCCCGGGTTGTCCGAGGGAAAGCCCGCCGGCTTTGGAGGGCAATCTCACCCCCGCTATCTTCAACAGACCAGGCCCGGGACGCGCGGCCAGGCTCCCGCTCCGAAGCGCTTAACAATGGCGGGCCGGCGATAAGCTCGGGTTAATTCCCTTGTTTTAGCCGTTAAAGGCCGGGAAGAATTGGCGCCGACCGGAGTTGCGGCTGCTGCGGTCGCGGATTCGGCCCGGAGGTTTGGGTTTTCGAGGGGAAGCGGCTTGTGGGGGAGTCGGCAATCGGTCTTGCCGTCTTGAAGGCTGGGATGCGCCGGGGAAATAATGCGCTCAAAACCTCGACAAGGCGTCAGATTAAGCCATCTTTGGGGAGCGTGGACAAACCGCCGAAAATCAGCGAGGTGCCGGTCAGCGTGGCGCCGATCGAAGTTTTGCCGCCGCAACCGGCCGTCCGGCCTCTGGCGGCGTCGCTGGAGGGGCCGCCGATTCATGCCCTGTCGGCATTGATTTTAGTGGCGGTGGATATGTTGTGGGGATTGTTTGACTGGATGCCGGCGGACTGGATTGTGGCTATTCCGTCCTGTTTCGCGGCGGTTTTTGTGCCGACGTTCCTGATTCAGCGGCAGCTCAAGCAGGATTCCCGGGGCCGGGCGCTGACGTTTGCCACGATTTTGAGT
>JAKQDQ010000071.1 GCA_029573725.1 Verrucomicrobiota bacterium | reverse complement strand
GCCAGTTGAATAGCAGCTCTGTCGCTGTTGCCGCGTCTGTTAGCACGGGTACAAGCTGCGAGCCAATGGCGATTTTCGCACCCTCTACCCGGTCGTTTAGGGTGTCGAGTGCGAGGGCGTAATCCTGCGCGGCCTTGATACCGTCCTCGGTCATGACGAGGCTGTCATCAACCGCCGCACCCATCTCACGGATGGAATCCCCGCCCTGTTCCATCAGCCGGGCCATGGCCAGGCCCGACCGGCCAAAGTTATCCATGAGGAACTTCGACCGCTCCAGTCCCGGCGCCAGGGCAAGGTATTCATCCGATAAGGCGGCGATACTTTCCACTGATGGATTGATGCCCTTGCGCACCGCCCCGGCCAGCGCAGTTGACAAATCGGTCGTGCTGATTTGCAGGTCATCTGCAACCTGTATCAGGCGTGAGGTCTCTTCAGCACCGGAGCCGGTGACGCGGGCCATGTCTTCAACCGTTTTGGCGTAGGTGGTAAACGAGCCGATAACCTCATCGGCAACCCGCTTGATAACCGCGAAAGCCTGCTGCGCAAGTTGGACTTTGCTTGCCAGTTCGGTGAATTTCAGCGCGGTGGATTTTACTGGCGCGTCATTTGATTTAACTCGTAGATTGATGTCAACATCAGCCATCGTTTGTCAAAGCCTCCGCTTCACCGAGTAACCGGGCCGGGCCGGGGTTTTTTTGCGCCCACGCCGCGTAACTTTCGGATGCCGCCCGCGATTTGTAGGCCGCTGCTAAATCAGCGGCAAGCGCCATCAGCCGCATTTCGTCCGCTGTCAGTTGCCTGCCATAGACCGCCCACGCCCCAAAACGCTCCACGGCGTAAGCGGTCTCTAGCACGACAGGGCAGGGGCCGCCATCCCGCAGATAATGCAGGACGGCGGCTTTCAGGCGTTTGGGCCGTCGGTGTCTCCGCGGACAACGTCATTGATCAGCCCGATAAGCCAGCCGAGTAACTCGGCAACCGCACGCGGCGGCGTGGCCGGGAATGTTTCCGGGGTTGGGTGCTCCGGGATACCTGCAAGATGCCACTCCTGGACGATCTCGCAGATAGCGGGCAGCACCCGCCGGGCTTGCAGGATATACGTATCTCCAGAGACGTCAGCTTGCCCAAACGCGTTCTCCCACGCTTGCAGCTGCGGGAA
>JAKQDQ010000069.1 GCA_029573725.1 Verrucomicrobiota bacterium | reverse complement strand
TGTTTTTGTCAAGTGAAAAGGGAAACGGTTGATGAATGAAAAGGGAAACGATATCCAGGTAAGGTCGTCAGCTTGATGGCCGAAAAGGGAAACAGTTGCTGATTGAAAAGGGAAACATTCCTGGGATCATAGGGCAGTTGGGGCAGTGGCAGGAGCAGGGAGGGGTGTGGGGTCGTGTTGGAGACGTTCCCGTAGGCGATAAGATTCTCCCCGGAATTCGAGGATGTGGGCGTGATGGGTGAGACGATCCAGAAGGGCGGCGGTGAGGCGTTCATCGCCGAAGACCTGGCTCCAGTCGGCAAAGCGCAGGTTGGTGGTGACGATAAAGGCCACGCGCTCGTAGAGGGTACTGCAAAACTGGAATAGGAGTTGAGCGCCAGGCAGGGTGAAGGGGATGAAACCGAGTTCGTCCAGCACAACCAATTGGTGCTTGAGGGCGCTTTGCAGCAGTTTGGGCAAGCGATGGTCATCTTGGGCGAGGAGCAGGTCGCTGACCAGAGCAGCGGTGTTGTAGAAACGCACGCGGTAGCCCTGCCGGCAGGCAGCGAGGGCTAGGCCCGTCGCGATGTGCGTTTTCCCTAGGCCGGGATTGCCCAGCAACAGCACCGCCTCGTGGCGCGGGATGTAGCCGCCTTGCGCCAGTTCCAGGATCACCTGCTTGTTGAGGGTAGGCAGGACGCGGAAGTCGAAGTCGGCCAGTTCCTTGAGCAGCGGGAAGCGCGCGGCCTTGATGCATTGGGCCTGGCGATTGCGTTCCCGTTGGGCGACTTCCTGTTCGGCCAGCGCCAGCAGGTAGCGCTCGTAGCTCAACTGGGCCTGGGCCGCTTCACCGGCCAGTTGGCGGTAGTATTGCCCAAACATGGGCAGATGCAAGGTTTTCAAGTACGTTTCCAATAACCACTCGCTCATCAGTTACCTCCGGGTAAGAGTTGGTCATAGGTCTGTAAGTCCGGCGGGGTAGCCGCCAGCGCTTGGAGGGCCGGTTGGGCCTGCAAATCCACCGGCGGGATGGCCGGGGTGGGATGGCGCAGATTGTGAATCCATAAAGTCACGCCGGTCAGGTGCGCGCAATCGTGCGCCAGGGCTTCCGTGATGGCTTGGGCAATGAGCTCGCCGGGATACTGGCGGTGCAGCTTCAGGATGCGCACGAACTCTTGAATGCCGGGGCCGTCGGGCTGCTGCGCCTCGAGGTGCGCCCGCAACCGTTCGTAGACCGGCGGCCAGGTAGCGCGCCACTGGCGCAGCGGTTGGGCATAGGAGAAGGCCGCCGGGCGCTTTTCCAGCAAGTCCAGGTAGTGCAGCGGGTCGAGAATCGTTTGCCCGTGGCCGTAGCAGCGGGGGTGGCGGGCAATGGCGCCGGCGGCGGTACTCACGACGATCTCGAAGGGGTAGGCTTTGAGGGTGAGGTGACGTTCAGCTTTGTCGCTGGGCACTGAGTAGTGGTTGGTATCGTAGCTGACTTGGCCGTAGGGGTTCAACGTTACCTGCTCCACTACGCAGCACTCGAAGGCGCATGCCGGCAACGGCCGCAGCAGCGGGCGTTCTTGCGCCCAGGCCTCCCCAATGGGCTGGGGTTGCCCGGCCACCTGCCGCGCGTCATCCGCCGCACATTGCGCCGCCAGGTACGCATTCAGCTCCGCGTAGCTCTCCGCCACCGGGCGCGGCACACAGTAGTTGCGCCGGCTGTAGCCCACCGCACTTTCCACGCCCCCCTTCTCGTGGCCTTGCCCCGGGTTGCAGAAGAAGCTCGCGTACAGGTAATGGCTGCGAAACACGATGAAGCGTTCCTGTTCGCGGCGCGTGTGCCCCTGCAAGATGCGCAACACCGCCGCCTTTAGGTTGTCGTAGCTGATCCGGTGTGGCACACCCCCGAAGAACTCGAACGCCGCCACGTGCCCGGCCAGAAACGCTTCCTGTGTCTGCGCCGGAAACGCCATCACGAAGGTGCGCCGCGAGTAGCACAGCCGCATCAGGAAGACCTGGACGGTCACCACGGCTCCGTGCAAGACCACTTCGGCCTCGCCCCAGTCCACCTGCGCATCCTGCCCCGGATCGAACTCCAAGGGCAAATACACTTTGGGCCGCCGCGCCGCCGCCCGCACCTGCGCCACATAGCCCCGCACCGTGGATTCGGCCCCCGTGTAGCCCTCCGCCTGCAACACGGTGTAGAGGTGATGCGCCGTGTAGCGTTGCTTGCGCGGCAATGTGGCATTCTCCGCCAGCAGTGCTTTGATGCGCTCCTGGTAGGGTCCCAATACCGGCGCCGGGCGCGGCGTGTGCAAGGTATACTTGGCCGGCTCCGCACTCGCTAGCGCCTTCTGCACCGTCTTGGGGGACACCTGCAACTCGTCGCAAATGTCCCGATAACTCTTTTCTTCGACGTGATACGCCCGTCTGATCTGTTCGCGTTTTTCCACCGTTAACATTTCCTTTCCTCCGCTTCGTTCAGGTTTCCCTGATCTTAGCGGAGTTTGTGACTTAGGCGTTTCCCTTTTCGCCCATCATTTCCAGGCCCGGTGTTTCCCTTTTAGTTTATCAAAAACAA
>JAKQDQ010000056.1 GCA_029573725.1 Verrucomicrobiota bacterium | reverse complement strand
GGCGGGACGCCCAAACCGGGCGGCGTAGAGATCCGTGATGTCGCTTTGCCCGTTCTGGCTCGGCCCCAACAGGCCCAGGTAATAGGCCCGGCGGGGTTTCATCCGGCCCGCACTGCACGGCGGCTGCCCAAAGACCATAAGGTCTTCATGGACGGCCCCGACGTTGAGCCGCAGCTGAACCCCGTCTTCCGCGTCATTGACGATCTCCAGCCCGGTGACCGGGTTGGGGCCGAAGACCACCGGGGCGGGCGGTTCCTCCACTGGCGCCAGACCCAGCCCCCGCAGGGTGCTGTTGATCTGAACGCAGAACTGCTGCCCACTCAGGTGGGAGTATTGCCCCATCCAGGGCCGGCTGGGAACGTGCAGCGCCGCAGCGTTCCAGCGTTCGCGCTGCGCTTCGGTGAGCTTGAGCCCCCACTCCCGCGAGGAGATTCCAAAATATGACCGTGCCGCCACCTTGCGCTCCGAGGGTCGGTCCCGGGGAACGGTGCGCCGCCGGGCGCACACGCCGAAGGGGGATTGATAGTAGGTTTCCGCGCCCAGACTGCCCGTGCGCGGAGAGGTGAGTACTTTCATAATGAACATCCTTTCTAATTGTTGTTCTAATTGTTTGTCTATTACGGGCCGGAGAGCGACTCAGCTTCCTGCCGTTCCCTGGGCTGGGAGTTCCAGCCGCTCCCACCCCAAGGGTTTGGAGGAAGGCTGGCGGGCGGGAGGTCCTCGCGCAAGGGCAATTTTGGGAAGGTGGCGGTGGCAGGTGGGTGCGGAGCGCCGTATGTGGGCACGCGGTTTACAGAAGATGGGGTGGTGCGAGAGAACCTATTCGAAAACTCCGCGCCGCGCCACACTAATTGGTTTGACGGGGCCGGTTCGGTATGCACACTCTCCGCGGATATGATTCGACTCGGCCGAATAGTTTTGTTGGCGAGGTTGCCTGGCCTGGCCGGCCGAACTCACGGCCGGAAGAACCCCGAGGGTTCCTTCGTCGAGTCCGCTAATCTCGCCGCGCCT
>JAKQDQ010000177.1 GCA_029573725.1 Verrucomicrobiota bacterium | reverse complement strand
TCAAACGTTACCTCACTCTGCGGCACGCCGCGCGGCGCGGGCGGGATGCCATCCAGCCGGAATTGCCCAAGCAGCATGTTGTCGCCGGCCATCGGGCGCTCGCCCTGGTAGACTTTGATGTCCACTGCGGTTTGGCTGTTCTCGGCGGTCGTGTACGTTTCGGTCTTGCGCACCGGCACTGTCGTGTTGCGCGGGATCATCACCGTCATCCGCGCGCCCAACGTCTCCACGCCTAGAGAGAGCGGCGTCACGTCCAGCAGCAGGATGTCCGTCACGTCGCCGCCGAGCACGCCGCCCTGAATCGCCGCGCCAACCGCAACCACTTCATCGGGATTCACGCCCTTGTGTGGCTCCTTGCCGCTGGTCAAGTCGCGCACCAGATTTTGCACCATCGGCATGCGGGTCGCGCCGCCCACCAGCACGACTTCGTCCAAATCCGACGCAGACATTTTCGCATCGGCCAGCGCGCGCTGGAAGGGCACGCGGCACCGCTCGACCAGGTCGCGTGTGAGTTGCTCGAAGGTCGCGCGCGAAAGGCGCATCTGCAAGTGCTTGGGGCCGGTCTGATCCGCCGTGACATACGGCAGGTTGATCTCGGTTTCCATCATTGTCGAAAGTTCGATCTTGGCCTTTTCGGCGGCCTCGCGCAAGCGCTGCATCGCCTGGCGATCCTGCCCCAGATCAATACCCTGCTCCTTGCGGAAGTTGTCGAGCATCCAGCGCACGATCCGCTCGTCCCAGTCGTCGCCGCCCAAATGCGTATCGCCGTTGGTGGATTTGACCTCGATCAGGCCTTCGCTGACTTCCAGGATGGACACGTCAAACGTTCCACCGCCGAGGTCGAAGACCAGAATCTTCTCATCCACTTTCTTGTCCAGGCCGTAGGCCAGTGCGGACGCCGTCGGCTCGTTGATGATGCGGAGCACTTCCAGGCCGGCAATCTGCCCGGCGTCTTTGGTGGCCTGGCGCTGGCTGTCATTGAAGTACGCCGGCACGGTGATCACGGCCTGCGTCACCGTCTCGCCCAGATAGGCTTCGGCGTCTTTCTTGAGCTTCTGCAACACCATCGCGGAAATTTCCTGCGGAGTGTAGACCTTGTTCACTGCCGGCACCCGCACGCGCGCGTCGCCCTGCGGCCCGGCTACAATCTCGTATGACACCATTTCGCGGGTGACTTCTACCTCGTGCTCGCTGACGCGCCGCCCCATCAAGCGTTTAAGAGAATACAACGTATTTTCCGCGTTCACGACCGACTGGCGCTTGGCCGGGTCGCCGACCAGGCGCTCGTTTGTTTTCGTAAAAGCTACCACTGAAGGGCACAGATGCCGCCCCTCAGCCGTGGGGATTACGGTTACTTGCCCGCCTTCCATCACGGCGACTGCAGAGTTCGTCGTACCCAGGTCAATTCCTACTATTTTTCCCATTGTTCATGCCTCCCTCAAGGATATATCTAGCTGCGTTTGATTATGAGTATACTTGAGAAGTATTGGAAAAACATAAGAATTGAATAAGAAGTTCATATATTCTCTTTCCCCATCAACGCCTCGACTTCAGCGCGACGGGGCATGGCCGGCGCCGCGCCGTTCTTCGTCACTTGCAGCGCGGCGGCGGCGTTGGCGAAGGCGACGGCGTCCACCAACGGCTGGCCTTCCGCCAGGGCGACGGCCAGCGCCGCGTTGAAGGCGTCCCCCGCCCCCGTGGTGTCCACCACTGCAACTTCGTCAGCCGGTACGTACCGCGACCCAGCCGGCGTAACCGCCAACGCGCCTTTCGCCCCCAGCGTCACCACCACCGCTCCGACGCCCTGCGCTAACAAGCTGCGCGCAGCCGATTCAACCTGAACGAGCGTCTCGACCAACATTCCTGTGATAAGCTGCATCTCGGTCTCGTTGGGCGTCAGCACGTCCACCGTGGCCAGCAGCTCAGGTTCCAGCCGCCGGCCCGGCGCGGGGTTGAGGATCACCTTGACGCCGGCCGCGCGCGCCATGCTCGCCGCGTGGATCACAGTCGCCAACGGCGATTCGAGCTGGAACAGCGCGACGTCCGCGCCGACGAGCGCCGGGCTGGACGAGTCCACATCCGCCGAGGTGAGCTGCGCGTTAGCGCCAGACGCCACGATGATCGTATTTTCGCCGGCGTCGTCCACCACAATGAACGCGACGCCGGTGGCCGCCTTCGCGGTGCGTTGCACATAATCCAGACGGACGCCCTCCCGTTCAAGATTCGCGGCGGCCTGGTCGCCAAAGGCATCGCGCCCCAGCTTGGCGACGAAGGCCACGTCCGCGCCCAGCCGCGCCGCGCCGATGGCTTGATTCGCCCCCTTGCCGCCCGGCCCGGTAAAGAACGGCCCGCCCAGAATCGTCTCCCCCGCCGCCGGGATGCGCGGCGCGCGAACCACCAGGTCTATGTTACAACTGCCAACGACGGTCACTTTAGGTTTACGATCCATCGTGCCCACCTCCGTAAATAGTAGTCGCGGAATCCCTTCCGCGTGTCTACCGTTACTAAACACACATAGAAAATGAAGGCTGCTTATGCAGTATGGGTTTAATCGAAAAACACACGTTGGAAACCGACAAATCCCCCGGCCTTTATTAGGCCGCCAACAAGGTGTTTCGGTAATTCGATGATAGGCGCAGGATCAAACGGCCACCCAACCCAATTTGCAATCCCGAGAGCAATCCCCAGAACAAGGACAAACCAGGGTCTGTAAACCACCCCCATCCCCGCGATAGCGCCCAGAAAGGCGAATCCACACATTGAAATGAGCGCCATTCCAACACCAATGTCGTTATGACGAGTCACCACGACAAGGATTGCAGCAATAACGCCCCCAATCGCCCCCACCGCGCCCCCGGTGCGAATGGCACGTGTTCCAGTAAACATCCCTTTCCAGGCGAGGGCGCTGCAAAAGGATAGGGAAAACAATCCGAGCGCTATCTGAGCGGGACTTATAGAACTTCCCTGGACAATGGTCCCAAGTATGCCCAGGACAGCTCCAACAACGAAGCCAGTGAGGGCGCTGCGAACATTGGTCTTCGGCCCGGAGCATAATCCATACCCGCCCATCACACCCGCGAAGAAAAATAGAATGATCCCCAACATCTTCAATTCACCCCACAGGAGAAGTCCGCAGGCCAGACCAAGCACAGCGCCAACGATCGTGCCAATCTCCGCTGTGGTCATATTCAATTTGTTGCTTATCTTGGGGAAAACATACCCGCAGTGATGGCAACAATGAAACGAACTGCGGTTCCGTTCCCCGCATTGGGGACAGGTCTGATACGTGGAACGTTTTTCACCAACGGTCATGCGTCCTGCCTCCTGCCTCATTGCCGTTTTGTCTGCACATACTCTCGCCGCGCCTCTATGATAGAACGCGCCACATCATCAGGGATGGGGGCGTAGTGCATAAATTCCATCGTGAACGTACCGCGCCCACTCGTCCGGTCGCGCAGGACGGTGACGTAGCCGAACATGCTGCTCAAGGGGACGGTGGCCTCGACAACGTAGGCGTCGGCGCCTTCCAGTTCCATCTGCGTGACCTGCCCCCGCCGCCCGCCAAAATCGCTGACGATGGCGCCGACGTAAGTATCCGGCGTGCGGGTGACGGCGTGCATGATCGGCTCCAGCAGAATCGGCGCGGCCCGGCGGTAGGCCTCTTTGAAGGCGAGGCTGCCGGCGATCTCGAAGTCCAGCCGGTGCGAGTCTACCTCGTGGACTCGCCCGCCGGTCACGA
>JAKQDQ010000054.1 GCA_029573725.1 Verrucomicrobiota bacterium | reverse complement strand
TTGAGATACTGGAAATGCCGTAATCAAAAACGCTGCCGCATAACCCCAGGACTGCCCCTGGCTTAATGCCCAAGTATGCCACCAATCAGAGAATTTGAAATCTTCTGCGGCGACTGCCGCGACATCCTGCCCACCCTGCCGCGCCTGGCCGACGCCTGCATTTGCGACCCGCCCTACGGACTCAAGTTCATGGGCAAAGGCTGGGACCACGGCGTCCCCGGCGTTCCCTACTGGAAAGCCGTTCTCAACGCCTGCAAGCCCGGCGCGCACTTGCTGGCCTTTGGCGGCACGCGGACGTTCCACCGCCTGACGTGCGCCATTGAGGATGCGGGCTGGGAGATTCGGGACTGCATCATGTGGGTTTACGGGAGCGGGTTCCCCAAGAGCCGCGACATCAGCAAGGCCCTCGACAAGGCGGCGGGAGCGGAGAGGGAAGTCGTGGGTACAAAGCGCGGCGTGGGGGGCGAGAACCTGAACGATATTGTGGGTGGACGCGCAATTAGGACAACTGACCAAGCGGGGGCCAGAGGAATTGGGGCCTATGGCACGGGAGCAAAACAGGTTCCTGTGGACGTTCCTATTACCGCCCCCGCTACTCCCCTCGCCGCTCAGTGGGACGGCTGGGGCACGGCGCTAAAGCCCGCATGGGAACCCATCATCCTCGCCCGCAAGCCGCTGTCCGGCACGGTGGCGCAGAACGTCCAGGCGCACGGCACCGGGGCGCTGAACATCGACGGGTGTCGGGTCGAAGGGGAAGGCGGGATGAGGTGGGAAACGCCTCGCGGTGGCATATGGACGACGGACAGCGCAGCGAAAGCCCAGCTTGTTCCAAACGATAAAGGGCGCTGGCCCGCAAACCTGATCCACGACGGGAGCGAGGAAGTGGTTGGGTTGTTCCCTAATGCGGGGAATGGACATTGGTCATACAAGCCAGCGAAAGACGGAGGAATCTACAAATACGGCCTAAAGGATATGCCCGATGGCGGGAGCGATAAAACGGTATCTTCCGCCGCCCGCTTCTTCTATTGCGCGAAGGCCTCCAAGCGCGACCGCGACGAAGGATGCGAGGGGATTGAGGCCAAGCGCGGTGGAAGCCTGAACATACGCACGGATAACCACAGCCAGGCTAACGGCATGGACACCGG
>JAKQDQ010000040.1 GCA_029573725.1 Verrucomicrobiota bacterium | reverse complement strand
CGGCGGGCGCGGCGGGAGTTGCGGGAGCGCTACGAGAGCCTGGATCCGTTCGTGTTGAAGGCGGAAGTCGAACGGCGCTTGAAGCCGATCCTGGCGGGGGCAGCGGAAGTCGCCCACCGCCCGCAGGGCGCAACCCCGCCAAGGGGGGATTGACACCCAAAGTAGACTCCCAAGCGAACACTGAAACCACGAGTCAACCATGCCTGCCTGCTCAGACTCCTTCGGTGTCATTTTTCCATGAGGCAACGGGCCCTTTCAGGGCTTGAATCGTTTGATCTGCGACCCAGGGCGGCGATCGTTTCGCTTCGCTTGCCCTGGGCTATCATCTGTCGGGCTTTCAGCTTTGGTCACCAAAATCCTTTTTTCCGCCTGCATGACTTGCCTCGTTTCTACTTCACGGACATTGTGTGTTTGCGTGAGAATTTTTCCGAAATGAGGAAGATAAAGCTCCCACCACTCAGGGAAAAAAGGAGGCATTTCGCAATGATTTCCGCAGCTTGGGGCGGAATGCCGAGCACATCAGTGATGTTTCCGAGACAGGTGCATGGTTTTGTAAAGGGGTCGGTTCTTGGTAATGACAACTCTGGGCCGACTTCTCCCCTACAGGGACGGGGACTGCAAGTTCCGGAGGGGGTATTCCGGGAGCGGTTTTCCCATCCGCTTTCCCGGCAGGGCAGCCTTGGCCACGGCCGCTCCGCCACCAGATTTGGTTTGCGCGAAACGGCGGCCATCGCCGCGTGCAACTCCTCGAGCGTGGCGTTTTCAGGATGCGATTGATCTTTCAGCGTCCGCAACGCTCATCATCTTTCAAAGTCTTCCAAAAGGTTCCAGAACTCTCTTCGCTTATCCGGAAATTATTTTGAGAATCACTCGAATCCTCGCCTCCGTGATGAGTCCGGCGCGGCATCACCGGTGCCGGCGACGTCAGGCCGCGAGAGCGCTGTTACTTCAGTTGCTTCAACTGGGCCCAACGTGGTAGAACCGGATTACGCTGACCGGTAGGTTTCCGACCAGAACGGTCAGTTTGGCCGTTCCGCCCAAACTCAAGGGAGATGGATCCTCCAGCCAACCGAGGGCGATTGCGCCGTCGTATGATCGGCTCAACGCAGCCATCACTCCACCAGACGCGCGCGGTAAAAGCGTCGCGTTGCCGTTTCCCCGTCCTGGTACTCCGCCACGCCATTACTGCCAATGACCAGCGCGGGGCCGGTCCACGCGGAAAAGTCGCTGGTGTGTTCGAGATAGTAACCCACGCCCGGATCGCCCTGCAGCTCCAACCGAATCCCGTTTTCCGGTGTGTAATCAATCAATCTGAGTTGCGCGTAGGCGGGTTTGAAGGCTGGCGGCCACGCCAGGATTTCCGGCAAAGTGTCCGCCTTTACCAGCAACCAATCCACCTCCCACCAACCCTGGCCAGTCACCAGTCCCACGTATCCGGTCGCTTCGGGGTGGGCCGGAAAATAGTCGTACCAGGTCCTCCATTGTTCCGGCTCCGGCGTTTCCCCATTGGCTGGCCACAAACGAGCCAACAAATCCGGATAGTTGGTGAGCGCGTTGGTCTGATGCCGCACGCGCAACCAATACCAACGATTGGTCGTCCACGTTGCCGCCGCCAGCGGTCCCGCCGTGGCTCCCGGACCGAATGTCCCAACCCGGGTCATCCCTTGGCTCACCCCCAATTGACTGGAATACTCACCCGCCGCATTGGTTGCGGCCCCCACCGCCAGTCCGCCCAGCCAGCCTGCGCCCGAAGGCAGTGCCACCGGTCGCACCCGGGCAAGCAACTCCACGGTGGATTGATCCCCAAGCGCGGTTGCGACCAGGACTGCGGGGGCATTGGGCATTGGCTGAATCCGGAGAACGCCGCCTTGTTGCTGGAACGCCTGCGGATCACCATGCACAACCCAGTTGGTTTCCAGCGGCGTCCCAAAATCCTGCTGCCAGCCGCGCAGATTTTGCCCCGATTCCGCCGGCATTCCGAGTCGCGTTACTCGCACCTCGCGCACATGCAGGGTGGTGGTGCTCGGCGACAGTGCGATCCGGAAATCCGCTCCGCCATTTTGCGAATTGAGAAAGCGGGCTTCGGACAGGCGAAACCGGGCGGTTTTCCACTGTCCGCTTTCTCCCAAGGTGACGCTCGTGCCGCTGGCCGTGTAGGCGCCGTTGAATGGCGCGTTGGTATCCGACCCATCGTACTCGATGCGGAAACTCCCGCTGCCAGCATCAAAGTAATCCACCTCCACGTCCACGAGCATGGTGTCCGCCCATTTGAACGAGTCATCCATCCTTAGGTAAATGTAGCGGCCGCCGTAAATGGTCGGCACCACCACCCGGCACGACTGCCCGCCAATCACCGTGTTGGTGGTCACCCCGTCGGCGGACTCGAACTGGATCACCCCATCAGCTGCATTCGTGGCGGCCAGGGTGGTGCGGATGGATTTGAAATCCGAATACGCGCCGCGCGGACGGGGCGGCACGACGCCCGCCTTGAACCAATCCACGTATTGCCGGTTCAGTTCAATGTACTGTCGGCCATACTCCAACGACGCGGCGATGTCGGTGCCTTCATGATATTCATTCCAAGTTTCAATGTGGACCAGCCGGGTGGGGGCGCGCAGCAGGCGGATCCAGTTGCGCTCAAAAAAAGCGCCCGCCTCGCGGGGCACAACGAGCGGAGTGCGGCCGGGCACCGCAGAATGATCGTAGCCCGGCCCCAAGGCGGCCACACCGAAATTGCGCAACCCCAGCGCGCCGCCCCAGGCGTAGGTGTTGTCTGCCGTAACATTCCAGGAAATTTCTCGAACGATGTACGGATCACAACCGCTGAAATCTTTGGCGAACTCCTGTCGTACATAATCAATACAACCCTGATCATGTGCGGCGGCAAAACCGGCCGAATAAAGAAAGATAATCGGGCGCCCTTCAATCGTGGCCCAGTGCCAGGCGGGCACGAGTGAAAAGAAATCCCGAATGCTCTCGTAAAACCAGCGTTGCCCGGCCTCCGTGGTCAGGTCCACATGTTGACCAGCCGCATTATGTTGAAGTGTGGAAGTATCGTAGAACAGGCCGATGCCCGGCGGATGCGCGCCTTCCGCCACCAGCGCGGCGCGCGCAGCCACCAACGGCGGCAATCCGGAGAAGCTCCAGGGTTGATTGCTGATGGGCTGCCCGGAAAGGCGCTGCGAAGGTTCGCCCCAGTACACCGGCAGCAACACGTCTATCCCGGCGGCAATCATATCCTCCAGTTGCTCCCGATGCCACGACTCCAACTTATACGAAAATCCAGCCAGAGTCGGCGGATGATCGGTCAAGGCATCGGAGCCGTCGTGATTCGTGAGGTGCGCGCCCGACAGAACATCGTACCAATAAAAATAGGTGGTCAGCACCACGGGCGACTGACTGGTGAAGTTCTTCGCCAAAGCCAGATCCTCGGCGCGCGGATGCAGGTACGGCCCGAGCGGTGGATTGATGGACTGCGCCCCCCCGCCCGCATTCCACATTATGAAAGCCATCGCAAGCAGATGGCTCGCGCTGGAAGCGAACGTGCGGATGCAGGTTGTCATGACCTAAAACTATCACCGCCAAATTGGCTGTCGAGCCTTTCAGTCGAGCCTAAACCATCAAGTCGGAAAGAGCGCGGCGACCGTTAAAAAGGGTTGCAGACACTTTTGGAAAACGGCAGGATGCGAGCGTTACCAATAAGCAAGCGGTGCATTACGAAAGCAACCGGGGCGTTCGATGGCGTACCCCGGCGGGCATGAATGCAGCAACCAAATCCAGATGGAGAGTCACCATGAATATCAAGAGCAAAACACTTCCCGGTTTAATCACTTCCTTATTACTGCTCGGGGCAGTGACGCCGACCCATGGACAGAACGGGCCATTCGATCCAGAGGCATGGCCGTCCACCATCAACCCGAACCTGCCCGTCCACTTCGTAGTGACGGATAATCAGCTCGCTTCCCCCGGGAGCGCGTGGATCGAGGACGCGCTCATCATTCGCAACGACGGCGATCAAACAACAACCGACATCACGCTCAACGGGCACACCGGCAAAAAGACCACCGCCGGATATTTGAACGTCGCGGACCTCTACTTCACGGAATGGGCCAGTTACGAAACCATTGACATCCTCCTGCAAGTTTATGGCGACACGGCGCTGCTCAACAATCAAGGTCAACCGCGTAACTTCAACTTTCTCACCGGCACCCTGCCTGAAATCCATGATGTCAACGGCGGCCAACTTCCGGTGGAGGTGAACAACAAACGTTGGAACTGGGTGCTGTTTCGGATTCCCAACGATATCCGACCTTCGGATGGAAACCGCTACATCGGCACCATCCCGGTCAATGCCCAAGGCGCCTATCAATATGGTGGGGTCAATGGCGGAACAATCCGCTTCCAATCCGTACCCGGATTGACAGTGCGCGTCATTGCTTTTGGACCGCAAGGGGTTTTTGGTGAACCGGAACAGATCAACCAATTTTTGCCCCCGGAAACCTGCGACCCCGAGCCGGATACTAATCTTGCCGGCCTGGACATCGCCAACAACACCGCCGCTCACATGGAAATTATTGACCGCGGTGACCAGGTGGTCGAATACCAGGACAACGTGGGGCCGGAAGGCGACAAGCGCCGCGCAGTCCGTCCGGTATGGAACTACCTGAACTTTGGCATCACAGACAACTATCTTGGTCAACCATGCAACGATCCGCACACCATCAAGGTTTGCGTGGAATTTTATGATGATCCCAATTTTGCGGGTTACGATGTGCGCTTCGGACCGGAAGCTTTTGCCACCGACGCCTCGGGCGGCGTGGCGTTTGTACCCGAAGCCCAACGGCATTCCCTGGCGGGCACGGGCGAATGGATCCGGCGTGCTTGGACCATTCCCAACGTAAATTTATTCGGCGTGAATGCCGCCCCGACGCACACGGCCGGACCACGGTTCATCTCCGAAAACGCGCAGGTCTTTGTTTCCTCGGTTCAACTGGCCGTGCTGCGCACGGGCGACCATTCCCTGGCCGGACAGGACCCGCTGGCGGATTGTTATGAAGATCCCAACATCTGCACTGAACGATATGGCAACTATGTCGAATTGGATCTGGCTCAGGGAATCCGTGACGGCCTGGAATTGGGCACCAGCGGTGGCGACCAGGAAATGATCGAGGAAGAAGCCGGCCCGGCCAGTGACCGGCGCATGGCGGTCCGTCCGGCACGAGATGACGGCACACCAGGCGCCAAGCATGAGTTTCTTAATTTTCAAATCACCGGCGAAGCCCTCGGGCCAACCACCCAACCCAATGCTCATCTGGCCATCTGCGTCACCTACTACGATGATCCCGCCCTGGTCGGCGCGCGCTTCCGTCCCGAGGTGTATCGCACCATGAAAAACGGAATCCTGTCCTTCGGCTACACTCCGGAAAGCTATTACGTAACGCTCGAAGGCAGTGACACTTGGAAACAAGCCTACTGGGAAATTGAAGACATGAACTTTACCGGCGTCAACCAGGAGCCCCAGGCCGCAGCCCGGTTCATTGTGCAGGATGCGAATGGTGTACCAGCGAAAATTGCGGTGACGCAAGTCCGCTACGGCGTCATCCGGCCTTGCGGCCCGCTGGCAGGAGTGAATCCTCTTGAGGATTGCAAACCTGTGGAAGTCACTCTGCACATCAGTCTGGAAGGAAACGAAATCGTCCTCAGTTGGCCGGCAACGGCCTCCGGCTTTGTCGTCCAAAGTACCGAGAGCTTGAGTGATCCGCAATGGGGTGGCATCAACGTAACGATTGAAGTGATTGGTGATCAGCAAGTGGCGCGGCTGCCGATCAGCGGCAACACCCAGTTCTTCCGATTGTTTCGATAGTTGCAAAGCCGGACTACGGCCACCTGGAGTCAGCGTAGTAAAACCGAGTTGCACTGGTCGGCAAGTTGCCGACCAGTGCGGCCAGACTGGAATGCGACCGTCCTCGGTCGCAGCAACCGACGGAAGGCCCGGCAATCTCTGCGCAGAAGCGGGGAAATGCATGGCAAAGCAATGGGAAATACTTCCCGGAAAGGGGTCAGTTCTTGGTATTATTCACTCACATCATTCACCTGAGGGCTCCTTGCCGCCACCGGTACAAACGGTTGTTCAGATGGCCCGCCGTGCCCATCCCCAGGCGCTCGGCAATCCACTTCACCGTCACCAGCGATTCCTCCCGCAAGCGCGCCGCGATC
>JAKQDQ010000038.1 GCA_029573725.1 Verrucomicrobiota bacterium | reverse complement strand
CCCCCACGCGGCGTCGCTCCATCAGGCTTTCGCCCATTGTGAAAAATTCTCGACTGCTGCCACCCGTAGGTGTCTGGACCGTGTCTCAGTTCCAGTGTGGCTGGTCGTCCTCTCAGACCAGCTACCCGTCTTCGCCTTGGTGGGCCGTTACCCCACCAACTAGCTGATAGGCCGCGGGCTTATCGAAGAGCGTCAGGCCTTGCGGTCCCCGACTTTAAGTTCCGGAAGATGCCCTCCAGAAATGTCATCCAGTATTAGCTTACCTTTCGGCAAGTTATTCCAGACTCTACGGCAAATTACCCACGTATTACGCACCCTTTCGCCACTCTCACTATCAAATATTGCTACCCGATAGTAATCGTTCGACTTGCATGTCTTATCCACGCCGCCAGCGTTCGTTCTGAGCCAGAATCAAACTCTCCGTATAAAAACGTTAGTTTAACTCTTGTCCGAGGGTTAATCGGACAGATTACAATTTAAAACTCTCCAGACCGGAACCACTAACTGCTTCCAGCCTGAAGGGGCTCTCACTTATCGCACAATTCAATTTTCAAAGAGCTGAGACGTCACCGTCTCGAAATCTTCCTCCACCCATTTTTGCCTCCATGCATGGAGGACAAAAAACCGAGTGCCGTTTTATTCGCCTAACCCGGCAGCTCAGGTTTGAGTTGTAATGCGCGCGGGATACTGCATTGCGCGCCAGCTGTTCGCTTGGTTTCGCTTCCAGCCCCTTCACCAGTTCGGTGAAGGACGCACAAGCTATCAGGAGACAAACAAAGCGCAAGCTTTTTCTAAACTTTTTTTTCGCCTGTTTTCTTCAATAAAATCAGGCCCTTCCTGCATGTGTGTCCCTCCAGGAGAAAATTTTTCTTCGACCAGTCCCCGGTTCAGCGGCGGGACACACCCGCTGGTTCCTGCTGAAAGATCAAGCGCAACCCTTCCAGGGTCAAATAAGGTTCCACCCGCGTGATTTCAGGCAGTTTCGCCGCCAGCAAACGCGCGTACGTCCCGGTGGCCACCACCGGTAATCGCGCCGTCCGCAATTCGTGTCGCAAGCGGAGGATCAACTCCCGGATCAAACCGCGATACCCGTGGACGGCCCCGATCAACATCGCCTGCCGGGTGCTCCGGCCGATGATTGATCCAGGCTCGCGAATTTTCAGTCGCGGCAGAAGGGCGGTTCGCTCGTGCAAATAATCCGTCATCGCCGCCAATCCCGGCGCGATTATGCCGCCGACATAATTCCCGCGCCGATCCACCACGTCGAACGTGACGGCGGTACCGAAATCCACCACGACAACCGGAGCGCCGAAGTGATGGTGCGCCGCAGCCGCATTCGCCAGGCGGTCTGCTCCGATCGAATCCGGTCTCGGGTAATCAATCCCCACTTCACGCAATGTCTGCGGGGTGAGTTCCGTCGCGCGGAGATGCCACATCGTTCGAATCATCCGGCGGACCGCGGGCGTCGCCCGCGGCACGACGCTGCATAATGCCGCCCGCGTCAATTGATTTCGTCCCACAAAGGTCAGCAACCGCCTCGCGGCAGTTCCGTCAAGGAAGCCGGCGGTCGGCAGATCAACCCGCCGCCGCACACGCCGTCCGTCGGCCAAACCGATGTGGGTATTGGTGTTCCCGATGTCAACGAGCAAAATCATCTGGTCCAGGTGACGTCGCCACCGACAATCCGCTCCAGCCCGCCATGTTCCGTGCGCAACAACAGGGCGCCCTCGCCATCCAGCGCCTCCGCACGCCCGCAAATCTTCCGTCGCCCCATCTCCACCGTGACCTGCCGGCCGATGGTGGTGCATTGGGCTTCCCACTCATCCGCGAGCGCCGGGAATTCCCCGCGCAAGATCCGCGCATAATCCCGGTCGAGCTCCCGCAAAATGGCCGTGGCCAGCTCCGCCCGCGCCACCGGCCGGCCCAGCGCCAACCGCAACGAGGTGGCGGTCTTTCTCAGCTCGCCGGGAAACTCGGTCTCGGTGAGATTCACACTCACCCCGATTCCCAGCGTAATATGTTTCACGCGATCCACCTCCGCGCTCAACTCGGTGAGGATTCCCGCCACCTTCCTCCCGCCGGTCAGAATATCGTTCGGCCATTTGATCTCGGCGCGCAATCCCGTCACCGCCCTGATCGCCCGCGCCGTCGCGGTGGCGGCCGCCACGGTGAGCTGCGTCGCTTCCTGCGGTCGTAATCGCGGGCGCAACAGGATCGAAAACCAAAGCCCTTTGCGCATGGGGGAAATCCATGCCCGCCCCAACCGGCCGCGACCCTTTGTTTGGGCTTCCGCAAACACCACCACGCCTTCGCCCACGCCGTCGCGCGCCAGTTTTTCCACGATGTCATTGGTGGACGTGGTGCGCGCAAACACACGGATCTCGCGGCCGACCACCTCCGTGGGGCCCAGACGGGCCAGCAGGTCATCCGCATGCAACACGTCGGGCGTATTCACCAGGCGATACCCCAGAACCGGACTGGCCTCGATGCCATAACCCAGCCGCCGCAATTCTTCAATTCGCGCCCAAATGGCCGCGCGGGTGACGCCCAGGCGCTGCGACAATTCGGAACCGGAAACTCCGCCGTTTTCCGCCGCCCGCAACGCCATCAGAATTCGGGTGTCCATGGTCATGTTCCGCGCGTTTTTGTATCTGCCCGCAGGCCTCAACGCAAGTTTCCTCCGTCACTTTCCGTGCACGTTCAGGATTGAATCCAGCCGCTGCTCCCCACATGCTGTCCGGGTGAGCCATCTGGCAAACGCGCGAAAGGTTTTCGACACGGAAATCGCCGCCCTGCGCGCAGTGCGGACGCAACTGGACCGGTCGTTTGACGCCGCGGTCACCGGAGTGCTGCAGACCCTGAACCAGCGGGGGAAAATCGTCGTCGTTGGCATCGGCAAATCCGGCAACGTCGGGGCAAAGATCGCCGCCACCCTCACCAGCACCGGCACCGCCAGCGTGGTGCTCAACAGCGTGGATGCGCTCCACGGAGATCTGGGGATCATCAATGACGGGGACGTCATTCTTGCGCTCAGTTATTCCGGTGAATCGGAGGAATTGCTCAACCTGCTGCCGGCGATCAAGCGTTTCTCCGTCAAGATCATGGCGCTGACCGGTGGCCCCAAATCCACCCTGGCCCGGCACAGCGATCTGGTGCTGAACGTGCGGGTGCCCAGGGAAGCCTGCCCCTTCGCGTTGGCGCCCACCTCCAGCACGACCGCCATGCTCGTGATGGGTGACGCCCTGGCCATGGCCGTCATGCAGGCGCGCGGCTTTAAACCCCGGGACTTCGCCAAATTTCATCCCGCCGGCGCCATCGGCCGCGCCCTGCTTCTGCGCGTCAGCGAAATCATGCGCACCGGCGCCCGTTATGCCACTGCGGATGGCCACCTCACCGTCAAGGAAGCGTTGCTGGCGATGACCCGGGCCAGGTCCGGCTGCCTGGCCGTGGTCAACGAACGTAATAAACTCGTCGGCGTGTTCACCGACGGCGATTTCCGCCGTCAGATGTCGGCGGATGAGCACCTGCTTTCCCGCCCGCTCAAATCCGTGATGACCCCCCGCCCGGTTTTCATCCGGGACACCGCCCTGGCCGTGGAGGCCGTCAAGACGTTCAACGAACGCAACATTGACGACCTGATCGTGGTGAACGCGCGCAGGGAACCTGTCGGCTTGATTGATTCCCAGGATTTGCCCAAACTCAAAATCATGTAGCCAACCGACTCGACGCCGCCCGCATGAAACAACTCTCCAACCCCGCTCGCCTTTCCCCTTGCGGCGGCAACCGCCGCCCCACCCGGGTTGGGCACGGTGCCCGGCGGGCGGCCCCTCGTTGGCGGTTGGTTCATCCGAACGCGACGGCGCCATCGCGTTTGGCCAGGGCCGCCACCACCTCCGTCGAAAAATTATGAAATCCTGCTTCCGCTTCCCCCTCGCCTTGCTGCTTCTTGTTGCCGCCATGAGCGTCCCAGCTGAAACCAACACCAGGATCACCACCGCCACTTTCCAGTGGCAAACCAGCCACCACGGCACCTGGCAATATCTGCAATACCTGCCGCCCGGCTACGACCCGGCCGGGTCAAAAAAATGGCCGCTGATGCTGTTCCTCCACGGTGCGGGGGAGCGCGGCAGCGATGTCCATCGCGTGGCGATCCACGGTCCCCTGCACCACGTCCAGCAGGGGCAGCATTTTCCGTTCATCATCGTCGCGCCGCTGTGTCCCGCGAACCAGCTCTGGAAAAACGAACCGCTGCTGGCGTTGCTTGATCACCTCGTCGCCACCCACCGGGTGGACGAAAAGCGCATTTACCTGACCGGGCTCAGCATGGGCGGCTATGGCACCTGGAACCTGGGCATCGCCCACCCGGAACGATTTGCCGCCATCGCCCCCATCTGCGGCGGGGCGAACATGATTGATGTGATGCTGGGCACCTGGGACAAGAAAAGCGCCTTGCAACAACTGCCCATCTGGGCCTTTCACGGCGCGGAGGATGAGGTCGTGCCGGTGACGGAATCTGAACGCGTGGTCAATGCCCTCAAAAAAGGCGGGGTCAAAAACATCCGGCTCACGATCTATCCGCAGACGAAACACGACTCCTGGAAACCGGCCTACGCCGATCCCGGATTTTATGAATGGCTGTTGAAGCAAAGCCGCTGACCGGTGGCGCGCCGATCCGCTTCAGTCCCTGATCCAGGGCATGAGCCCCAGCTGGGACGGCCGGACAAAATTCTGCAATAACTCCCAATTGGTGCGACTAGCCGTGTCCGCACGCGGTGGTTGCACCAGCACCACCCGCGCCGCCGGCCGGAGCCGCACCGGCAATGCCTCCAGCGCCAGGCGCACCTGATTGATCGCACCCAGTTTGTTGGGACAAACCACCACCGGCCTGGCGGCCAGCGCGAGAAGCAGATCGCGCGAATCAAAATCCACCCCCAACGGACTGAGCAACCCACCCGCGCCCTCCACCACCACGACTTCAAAGGCCCGGCCCACCCGGCGAATTTGCGTCACCACTTCGCGCAGGCGCACCCGGCGACGTTCCCGGGCGGCCGCCAGCACCGGGGCAATCGGCGCGCGAAAATGCCAGGGATTCACCTCGTCGAGCGACAGCACTTTGCCGGCGGCGGCGTGCAAAATCCGCGCATCCCCGCGCCCCCCGGACGCGACCGGTTTCAACGCGGCGACACAGAATCCCCGCCGCCGCAACTGCAGCGTGGCCAGCGCCGCAAAAACCGTTTTTCCCACGCCGGTGTCCGTGCCGGTCACGAAAAGAATTTGCGGCGGCTTCATTGGGCGCGGCCAAACTTCCGTTCCAATTCGCGGTAATCCAGCTCGATGAGCGTGGGACGCCCGTGCGGACAGGTGTACGGCATGGCGCAATGACGCAGGTCCGCAACCAGGTTCTCCAATTCCGGCCCCGCCAGGGGATCATTGGCCTTCACCGCGTGGCGGCAAACCGTTTTTGCCACCACCGCCTCCCCCAACCGCGCGGAATTGATGCCCTGTCCCGCAGCCTTCAGTTCATCCACCAGATCGAGCATGAACTGCCGCGCATCGCCCACCTTGACGAACGGTGGCAGTGCGTCCAATAAAAAGGTCTGCTCGCCAAACTCACTCAAACCCACGCCGAGACGCGTCAACAACTCCAACTGGCCGCGCAGAAAACTGGCGTCCCGCGGCGACAGTTCAACCGTCTCCGGCAGCAGCAGTTTTTGCGACGGTGCGAGCTCCTTGCGCTCCAGGCGCGTCAACATCTGCTCGAATAAAATGCGCTCATGCGCCGCGTGCTGATCCAGCAGCACCAGTCCCCGATCCGACTCCAGGACGACGTATAGCCGCCCAATCACGCCCACCAGGCGCAGCGGCACGGCCAGCAACGGCACCGCCGCCCCGGCGGCTGGGGATGATTCCGGTGCGCGGGGCGCCTCCTTGCCGCCGTTCTCCGGGGGGGCGGCTGCGGGCGGGAGCGGCACCGGGGGACGCGCCGCCTCCGGGCGCGCCGGCGCGAATCCCATTTTTAATGCGCCCGGTGCAGGGGCGCGCGACACCGCCACCGACGGCGGACTGGAAAAGTGGGGCAACGGCGGAGTCGTCAGTTCGCGCGGCAATGTCAAATCCCGGCCCACCGCCAATGGCGCGGCCGACCCGACGATGTTCCGGCGCATCGGGTCCGGTTCCGCCACCGCCGGACCGGACTGGTGAAAGGTCAGCAACGCCTGCCGCACCGCCTCCGCCACGGCGCGGGAGACCTCCCGCTCGCGATGGAACTTCACCTCGCGCTTGGTGGGATGAATGTTCACGTCCACCGCCGCCGGATCAATCTCCAGAAACAAACAACCCACCGGATAGCGTCCCTTCATCAACGCGGTGTGGTAGCCCTCCAGCAGGGCAAAATTGACGCCACGATTTTCCACGGGGCGGCGATTCACAAACACATGCTGATCCTGGCGGTTTGCCCGTGATACCCCCGGCGCGCCCAGCCATCCCCAGACTCGCAGCTGCGACCGTGCTCCGGCACCCGCCGGCGGCGGCCCGGGAAGCGCGGTTTCGAAAGATTCCGTCTCGTCCAATGATTCTCCGCCTCCCGCAATCGTCGCCGTGAAATCCACCGCGACCAGTTTTACCTCGCCGAGCAGCGCGCGAATCCGCTCCCGCAAGGCGGTCAGTTGTTCCGTCGGCGCCGCGCCCGAACGCTGCGCCGGCAGCTGCCAGACCGTGCGCCCGTCCTTGAGAAAGGTGAACGCCACGTGCGGAAACGCCAGGGCTGCCAGCGTGAGATAATGCTGGATGTGGGCGGCCTCGGTTTCCTCCGTCCGCAAAAATTTCCGGCGGGCGGGCAGGTTGAAAAACAACTGGCGCACCTCGACACTCGTGCCGGGGGCGCAACCGGCCGCTTTCACCGCCATAATCCGGCCGCCATTGACCACTACTTGCGTGCCTTCCGGCGCCGCCTGGTCGCGTTCGCGGGTCGTCAACGTGAAACGACTGACGCTGGCGATGCTGGGTAGCGCCTCCCCCCGAAATCCCATGGTCGCAATCACCGCCAGATCCTCGGCCCGGCTGATCTTGCTGGTGGCGTGCCGTTCGAGACAGAGCAGCGCCTCGTCCCGGTTCATCCCGCTGCCATCATCCGTCACCCGCACCAGACTGCGCCCGCCCGCCTGGATCTCCACAAGAATGCGCGCCGCCCCGGCATCCAGCGAGTTTTCAACCAGTTCCTTGACGATGCTCGCCGGTCGCTCAATCACCTCGCCTGCGGCGATTTGATTGGCGACCTGTTCCGACAACAGGCGAATCCGACTCATCAGTCAGCAGAGTGACGAGAGAGGCCGGACAAGTCAAATGCGGGCCGCATCACGACGGTTTCAAAAACCAGGCATCCGCGGTCCCGATCCGCGCGGCCCCGGCGGCCATCAACTCGCGCGCCGCCTCCGGGTTACGGATGTTGCCGACCGCTTTGAGTGAGATCTGCGGCGCCAGCGCGTCGCGGAGCGCCTTGATCTCCTCCCTGCTGACCCGGCCGTCCGGCCAGAAATCCGTGCCGGTGGCCACGGCTTTCACCCCGGAATCCGCCACCAGTTCGATGAGCCGCGTCCACTCTGCGGGCGTCACGGCGGCATGTTCGAACGCCACGCACACCGGTCGTTCCTCCGCCGCCTCCACCACATCATGAATCTCCCGCAACAACAGGCGGGAATTCCCATGCTTCAGCTGGTCCAAACTCAGCACCAGCTCGATTTCCTGGGCGCCCAGATCAATCGCCACCTCTGTCTCATAACGCTTCACATCGCGATCATTCAGCCCCAGCGGAAACCCCACCCACGCAATCAACTGCGTGGCGCTTTCCTCCAGCGCCGCCGCCGCCGCAGGCAGTTGCGCGCTCGCCACGAGCAGGGCGCGGACGCCGTGATCGCGCGCGGCTGCGCAAACCCCGGTGAATTCCTGCGGCGAGCGCATTGGTTTCCAGAATGCCAGTTCGAGGCCCCCGGCCAGAGCCATGATGGAAGATTGTGTCATACTGCCAACGGCTTGAGTTCCCGCCAACCCGGACGCGGAACGCGTCCCCGGATCGCGTGGGGCGGTCGGCCCGATGGCAAACCCGGCCCCTTCCCAAATGGTAGCGCAATCACTCCACCCAAGACAACCATCAGCGTGAGGCGGCGGAAGAGGCGCGCGCCGGCGGTCGGCCGGTTCAGCGCAGTCGTGGGTCGCGAACGAACTCGGCGCGCAAGTCCAACATCAATTGGTTGCGCCCGCCACGGTGTACGGCAACCCCCTTGAGTTCCGCCGCCACGGTGGGCGCGGTGCGGGGAAAATACGGGTCCACCGCCAGTTCCACGTCCCCCAACGCCGCCGGCCGCCCTGCGATGGGATTGTTGGCTGCGCGCAAATCCATCAATGCCTGCGATGGCGTCTTGAGCCAGAAATTGTCCAGCGGCACCGGTGCTTCGATCCGGTCGAAACGCCAGAGCCAATAGCCCACCGCCGAGGCCGGCTCGTTCGTGCGCGCCCACTGCACGCACTGCGGCCGTGTCCTCAGTTGCGGCGTGCCCGCCAGTTCCGCGCACAACCAGACCCGCGCGGCGTTCAGTTCCTGGTGCAGCGTGACGGCCGCCCAACCGCCTCGCGGATCGGAGGGCGGCCAGTCAGTCCATGGCCGGTAGCCGAGCGCCCGCTTCAAACCGCGCTGATCGGGAAAACGGTCTGCAGCGTCCGCGAGGTACAGGGCAAAACCCAGGCCGATTTGGTGGAGGTTGGAAAGACAGGACGCCTGCCGCGCCCGCGCCCGGGCCCGGTTCAAAGCCGGGAGCAGCAGCGCGGCGAGAAGACCGAGGATGACAATGACCACCAGCAATTCCATGAGAGTGAACGCGCGGCGCATGGCGGATTCATTGATCGTGCCGGCCCGGCGGCAGCGCAAACGCCACGTACGCGTCTCCATAAGGCGTGCCGAGCTTGTTCCCACCACACGCGGCAATGACGACATATTGCCGCCCGTTCACCGCGTAGGTGGCGGGAGGTGCATTGCCGGTGAACGGCAACTGCCCCGACCAAAGCGCGGCGCCCGTGTCCTTGTCGTAAGCCCACAGCTTGTTGTCGCGGGTGCCGGCGCAAAAGACCAGTCCGCCCGCGGTGACGATGGCCCCGCCGTAGTTTTCCGTGCCGGTTTTCGGCACGCCTTGGGCGGCGAGTTCCGGGTACTCACCATGCGGCACTTGCCAGAGCAGTTTGCCGGTGTTGAGATCCAGGCAGCTCAATGACCCCCACGGCGGCTTGTTTGCCGGATACCCTTCCGGATCATAAAACTTGGGATACCCGGCGTCGCGATAACGGGGACGTTCCGTCACCACCGCCGGAGCGGGCGCGGGCCGGTCCCGCACCATCAAAAAGTCCACCAGGCGCTGGAGGTCGGCGTTATTGAGGACGCTCTCGGGATGCGCGGGCATCGCGTTGCTGCCCCGGCGGATCTGGAGCATGATCTGTTCATCGGTCAACCGGTGGCGTAAGCCCCGCAGGGCGGGGGCCGTGCCCAGGCCCATGCGATCGGCTCCGTGACATTGCGCGCAGAGGGTGTCGTAAATTTGCCGGCCCGACGTTTTGGGCGCATGGGGATCGTCAGGCGGATCGTCATCGCGCGCCACGGTGATGAACCAGCCCAGGTGATTCGCCGTCACATACAACCGCCCGGTGTCCGGATCCACGCACGCGCCGGTCCATTCCGCTCCCCCGTCAATGTTGAAAAAAAGATTCACCCGCCCCTCACTGGCGGGACGAAACCAGCCCGTGGTGGCGCTTTTGAACTGGGTCAGGGCAAACTCTGCCGCGGCCTCGGTCCGCTCCGTCAGGTCCGCCCGGGTGAATTCCTGACGGGCGAAGGGTTCTGGCAATTCCAAATCCGGCTGATACGGCGCGGTACGCTCGCCGGGCAGATCGCTGGTGGGGGCGCGGCGCAGGCGGAAGGGAAAAATCGGCTCGCCGGTGACGCGGTCGCACAACAGCGTATGCCCAACTTTGGTGACTGCGGCCACCACGTCCACACGCTTGCCGTTGCGGGTGATGGTGGCCAGGTTGGGCGGCGCGGGAATGTCCAGATCCCACAGGTCGTGGCGCACCTCCTGCAAGTGCCACAGCCGGCGACCGGTGCGGGCATCCAGGGCGATCAGGCAATTGGCGAACAAATTATCGCCCCGATGCCCCACACCAATGAAGTTGGGCTTCGGTCCGCCGGTGGTGACGTAGGCAATGCCCCGCCCTTCGTCCATCGCCATGCCGCCCCAGCAATTCGCGCCATAGGCGACCGGACGGTCCCAGGTGTCATACCCAAGCTCTCCGGGATGCGGCACCGTGTGGAACGTCCACAGGTGCCGGCCGGTGATCGCGTCAAAGCCCCAGACATCCTTCTCGAATCCGGGCACGACGAGGATGCGCTCGAAAAGGGCGGGGCCGGCCGTGGCGGCACCGAAATCGCCGGGGGCCGCACCCGGCAGCAGGACCTTGCCGCCGTCGCCAAAATCGGGAATGGGCCGGCCTGTTTTCGGGTCCAACGCGTAGAGGAACTTGCCCGCGCAAAACAGGAGCCGGGCGCTCGCGCCGGCCTCCTCCGCCGGCCGGTAGATCAACCCGCGCCAGGCCGGCTTGCCCTCCGGCTTGAAACGCCACACCTCAACTCCGGTTGCTGCGTTGACGGCGGCAAGGTGCTTGCCGGACGTGGGGGCATACATGACGTCGCCGACAATGATCGGGTTGCATTGAATGAAGTTGCTGCCGTCGCCGGAATGATACACCCAGGCAACCTGCAGGTTGGTGACATTCAGGCGGTTGATCTGATCCAGGGCCGAAAACCGCCGCCCCCCGTTGTCCCCGTGCGAACGATGCCAGGTGCGGAATGTTTCCCGCGCGGGCAGACCATCCGTCGGCGTGAGCGCTTCCGGTGACGCCGCCGGAATGATTTGATACAGCGGCAGCCGGGCGCGGGCCGCCGCATCTTCGACGGTCCAGTATTGGGAATCGCGCTGCGGTTGACCAGCCGCCGCCAGTTGCCACCAACCGAGGGTTTGCGCGTCGCTCTCCAGCGGGACGGCCGCCGATTGCGGGGTAATCTCCCGCACGCCCCTCGAAATCCGCACCTGCTCGACCTCGCCGTCACAACCAATGGTGCCCTCGACCAGTTGGCCGATGGCCAGTCCGCCCGGCAGCGGCTGCCCCTGCCGCGGTGGTGCGGGCGCGTCCTTCACCAACGCGCCGTCCACGTAAAGGCGGACGCGGCGGGCTTCCAGGACAGCGGCGA
Source organism: Verrucomicrobiota bacterium (assembly GCA_029573725.1). Classification (GTDB taxonomy): domain Bacteria; phylum Verrucomicrobiota; class Verrucomicrobiia; order Limisphaerales; family JADLHS01; genus JADLHS01. The sequence continues at coordinate 41,297 of JAKQDQ010000038.1, read as the reverse complement.
GGTGATGCCATTGTCCGTCGCAGATGTTCACCGCGGATTGAAATTCACCACCGCGGCCCGGCTGATAAAGACTGAACCCGCCACTGCCGGCATAGGCATAAAGCTCCCAATGCTCCGCCGAGGTTTTGGGATCGCTGGCCACCAGGATGTTGAAGTCCTGCGCGCTGTTGAGCCGGGCCCGGCATTCGATCGTGAGCGGACGCTCACGATATTCAGGTTTGCCTGCGAGAACCAGTCCGCGCGCGGAAGCGGCCGCGGCCGGCGGGGAGGCAACGGGAGGCGCGGTTTCGGGCCTCCGCCAGCTGCGCGGCCGCGGCCTGGGTCCTGCCGGCCGGCCGTCCAGCTGCGCGCGCAACCAGTCCAGTCCGTCGAGATTATCCTGCAAACGCACCTCGGCATCCGCATTGACCTCCAGGATGAGGCCCACCGGACCGGACCAGCCGCTGTCCTTGATGACGCGCAGCAGGCGCAGATCCTCATCGCCCTGCCCGAGGGGCATCGTGCCCAGATCGTGTCCGAGCCGGTCGCCGTCCTGCATCATGCCATTCAAGGTGATGGCCAGCAGATAAGGCTTCATCTGCTCGAACACCCCGGCGAACCGGCTGATTTCACCATGACCGTGATGCTGCGTGTAAACCATGCCCACATTCGTGACGCCGTCCTGTCGCAGCTGCCGAATGATTTGGAGCTGATTTTCCGGAACGCCAGACCATCCGCCGTGATTATACAGCGCGATCTGGCATCCGCGCTGCGCCGCGGCCACCGCGAGGGGTTTCACGCGCGCCACCAGGCGTTCCACATGCGCGGCCTGCGCCGCGGCGGTGGCCTCAAACGCCTGTTCCCAACGCAAGTGCGGTCCGCCCTCCAACATGACCCACAATTGGGGATGGAGGCGATTGCGCTCAATGCATTCGAGGATGGCCCGGGCCGCAGCGTTCAGTTCGTCGGGAAACCACCAGGCGGCCAGTTCAATGCCGTGACGCTGCATGGCCGCCACCTCCGCATCAAACGTGGGGATGTGTTCCGCGCGCCAATCGTAGGCGAGCCGGGGAATCCCGAGCCGCGCCAGCATCTGCGCGCGCGCCTCCGGTCCGCGCCGCTGGGTGTCAAACGGCACGATGCACCACGCCATCAGATTGGACCGCGCAAAAATGGCCGTATCGGCGCGGCAGATTCCCGGCGCACCTCCCGCCAACCCCAGAGCGAGCAGGACGCCACACAGCCCCTGGCGCGCGCCCGCGAATCGTCTTTCGCACTGGCAGCGCGCCAACGGAAAACACCCTCCAGCCGGCGCCACCCCCAAAACTGCCACAAGGGCAGCGACAGGTTGGAAGAACCCGGAAATCATGGCGTCCAGAATTTTCACGATTGGCATCGGCAGGTTAACTCAAAACGCCGCACCCTGGCGAGCCCCGGCGTTCGACGTCGGTTTCGGCCTGACGACTCCCGTCTCCGGTAACATTTTGCCGTGAGTCAACGCGCGGCCGGCCGGTTGCAAGCAGCTTTTGCCCGGGACGGAATTACGGCTTTCGTCGCGACGGGCATGGCTGCGGCGCTCCCCGCTGGACGTTCCAACATCCGCCCGGGGCGCCACCGTGACCGCCCACCCGGACCACCCAAGGAAACCCGGGGCGGTCGAGGCTGGACCTGGAAACGGCGACTGCAGCGATCCAGCCGGGCGCGGATTATTCACGTTCGAGCTGCCGGATGGCCGCCAGAATGGCAGGCCGCACCTGCGCCCATTCCTGATCCGCATCGCTCGTCTCAAAAATCCCACGCAACCGGCCCTGCTTGTCCACCAGCACAAAAATGGTGCTGTGAATGAACAGATCCTCCTCACTGGTCCGGTCGGCCGCGGATTTTTCAAGTGCCGTCAGTTTGAGACTGTCAATGGCCAGGCCGGCAATGGCGGTTTTCGTCCCGGTCAAAAATTGCCAGCGCTGCGGATCGGCGTCGAAACGCCGGGCATAATTGCTGAGAACCACGGGCGAATCGTAACCCGGATCCGTAGTCAGCGAAACCAGCCGCACCGGGGCCTTCCCGGCAAGGGATCTTTGAATTTCGGCCATCTGCCGGGTCATGCGCGGGCAGGGGCCCGGACACCGGGTGAAAATGATGTCCGCCAGCCAGACCTTGCCTTGCAAATCGGCCAGCGTCACTGGCTGGCCCAATTGATTGGTCAAGGCGAAATCCTGCACCACGCCGAGCACGGGGAGGGCAATCGCCGCAGCGTGCCGCCGGGAGATGACGGCACCGAGAATCAAAATGAGTCCCAGCAGGACAACGCCGATCCACAAGGTGCGAAACGGATGTCGCGCGGCGGGCTCCACAAGCAGGTTCCTTGTCCCCAGACGTCGCGCTGGGAAACCATCCCCAACCGCGCGTCCGGACCGCCTACTCGAAACTGGCCGAGGCGCCGGCCTTGGACTTCAGCCACTGGTCGAATTTCTCCTGGCTTTCGACCACCAGGTATCCGCCGGCCATGGCGGCATGGCCGTTGCCGCAAAGTTGCGCGCAAAAAATCTGGTAACGCCCTTCCCGGGTCGGTTCAAACCAGATGGGAATCCGCATGCCCGGAATGGCGTCCTGAGCCACGCGCATGGTTTGCAAGCGGAACGAATGAATGACGTCCTTGGAACTGATCTGGCAGATCACCGGTTTGTTCACCGGCACGTGGATGTCGTTCAGCACCTGCACATCGTCGGCGCCGTGGGTGTCCGCAGGATCCACTCCGAACAGGTTGTCCGCCGAAACCAGTTTCATGTCCTGGCGCCCGAACTGGCCGTCGGCCCCGGCATAACGGGCGTTCCAGGCGAATTGCTGCGCCATGATGTGGACGACGGTGGAATCCTTCTCCTCCGGGAAACTGCCGGCGTGGCGCGCCCAAATCGGGTAGGCCACAAAAATCAGCAGCGCCGCCTCGATGCCCGCCACGGTCAATTCCAAGTAATTGGAAAAATGGCCGCGCATCCCCTTGTAGTCGGCACGGGCGTTGGCCTTTTTCCGGAAGCGCACCAGCGCATAGATGAAATAGATGAACCATCCGAAGAACAGGACAATCATCAGGTAGTGCAGATAGACGATCAGATCATCAACGCTTTGTCCTTGTTTGGAGGCCAAAACCGGGAGTTGCAGCAGTTTTTCCATAAACTTAACGATTCACTGGGGCATCATCAGACTTGGATTCGGGCGGGGACTGGCTGCGGCGGTTGACATGCACAAAAAACCCCGCGACACCGGCCAGAACCAGGCCCACGATGCCACCGAGGGAGATGATCGCCCACGTCAACCCGCGGGTCATGGGCGCGCCGGGCTCACCGAAACAGACCGCGCACGCGCTGGCGGCGTTCTCGAAGAGAACGCCCCCCAGCAGGAGCACGAACGCATGGAAGCCGGCCAGACGCATCAGAGGTAACTGTGTTGCTTGAGTTTCTTGAGGAAATACCGGCCGTAAATGACCACCGCCACCAACGCGAGCAGCGCCGCCACCCCCCAGATCAAATCCGCCGTGTTCCCGGCTGCCCGGTATTGCCGCAGCTTCATCACGCTCACGCCCGCACATAACCCGCTCAGGAGCGTGACGAAAACCAGATGCACAGCCTTCAGCGACATAACCTCAAACGGCGGGTTTCAAGTGCGGCACATCGTGGAAGCCAATCACGCTCAAAACCAGCAACGCCACGAAATATAGCGCGGTGATGAACAACATGCTCAACAAAAGTTTCCGCTCAGACACCAGATGCATCAGGAAGCAGATCACCAGGACGGCGTTCACCGCCGCCAGCCCCAGGATCAGCACCAGGCGCGCGGCCGGCGCAAGGCTGCTGTAGGAGCAGCCAACCATCAGGCCGATGCCCACCACGATCACGCCGAAAATCAGGGCGTAACGGCGCAGGTAACTGTCAAATGTTTTCGCAGGGAGGTCACTCATAGCTCAAGTCAGGTAGAACAGCGGGAACACAAAAATCCAAACCAGGTCCACGAAATGCCAGAACAGGCCGGTGACTTCGAGGCGGTTGGCAAACCGCTCCGGCGCGGTAAACCACATTTTGCTACCCGGCCCCCAAAGGTAGGCAAACACAATGAGCCCGCCGATGATGTGAATCGCGTGCAGTCCGGTGATGCAGAAATAAAGCGCCAGAAAGTTGTTCAACGCCGGACCGTAATTCTTGAGGCTCTTGATGTCCGCGCGGGCAATCTTGAGCTCCTCGTGCGGGTGCCCGCCCGCGGCGCGACCGTCCAGGAGTTCGGCGGCGCTGGCCACGTAACGCCCCCGCAACAGCACGTAATCCGCGTCCTTCCGGTTTTCCACCATGTGCCCGTCGGCCACGCGGCCATCGTTCAACTGCACCTGGTAATGGGTGAGCTTGTCGCGGTACTCATAGGACTTGATGCCCAGAAACGCGCACCCGAGCAGGATCGTCAGGAGGCCAAACAATTTGTAACGCCCAAATTGCTTCGTCTTGAGCGCCGCCCAGGCCAGCAACGTGGTGATGGCGGAGAGCGCCAGCAACACGGTGTTGATGGTGCCAAGCGTGACGTTCATCCAGCCGTGCGGCCAGGTATCCGGGGGCGCGCCGATCCGCAGGTAGGTGTAGGCGGAAAACAGGCCGCCGAACAGCATCACTTCCGAAGCCAGAAACAGCCACACGCCCAGCTTGCCATTGTACAATCCGGTATCGAGTCGAACTTTGCTTGTGTAGGGAATGTCCATGTGAAATCAGTGTTTGGCGCCCACATTGTCCGGTTCGGTCTGCGGCGTAAAATCCCGGCTGAAGCCCGGCACGCTGTACTCATAAGGACCGCGATGCACCACCGGCTCCTTGCGGAAATTGTAAACCCAGGGCGGCGTCTCCGTCTGCCACTCCAGCGTCGTGGCGTCCCACGGATTGTCGTTTGCCACCTTGACGCCCGTTCGCATGCTGAGGAAGACATTGAGGATGAAGGGAATTTGCACCACGGCCAGGCCGACCGCGCCCCACAGGATCACGTGGTTCATTCCCATGATCATGGGCGGCAGGCTGCCCTCGGCCCCGGTGTGCGACAAGGCGTAGTTGATGCCGCCATCCGACATGCGCCGCAACATGCCGGCCATGCCTTGCGAGAGCATTGGCATGAAAATCACGTTCATGAAGATCAACGAGCCCCAGAAATGCACCTTGCCCCAGAATTCATTCATGAAGCGCCCGGTCATTTTGGGATACCAGTAATAGATGCCGCCGAACACGGCGAAAATCGTTCCCGGCGCCACCACGTAATGGAAGTGGCCGATGACATAATAGGTGTCGTGCAGGTGCAGGTCGCTCGCGCTGAAGCCCAGCGGCAAACCCGTCAATCCGCCGATCGCGAACATTGGCAGAAAGGCCAGCGCGAACAGCATCGGCGTGTTGAAGCGGATGCTCCCGCCCCACAGCGAAATCAACAAACAGGTCAGAATGATGACCGAGGGCACCGAGACCATCATCGTGGTGGTCTGGAAGAAAGTGGCAATGACCGTCCCCATCCCCGTGAGATACATGTGGTGCGCCCAGACCAGCACGGAGAGAAAACCCAGCGCCAGCGAGGCATACACCATGGATTTGTAGCCCCACAGCGGCTTGCGGATGTTGTTGGCAATGATCTCCGCCACCATCCCCATCGCCGGCAGAATCAACACGTACACCTCCGGGTGCGCCAGAAACCAGAACAGATGCTGCCACAAGATCGGGCTGCCCCCGCCCGCCGCATGTGCGGCCGGACCGCTGACCGCCAGCCCGGTCGGCAAAAACATGCTCGATCCCGTCAACTTGTCCACCAACTGCAGCAGCCCGGCGGCTTCCAGCGGCGGAAACGCCAGCAGCAACAGGAACGCCGCCACAAACTCCGTCCAGATGAAAAACGGCAGACGCAACCAGGTCATGCCCGGCGCGCGCAACTGCACAATCGTCGTGATAATGTTCACCGAACCGAGCAGCGAGGAAGTAATGATAAACACCATGCCGATCAACCAGAACGTCTGGCCGTCGGTGGGGACAATCAAGGCCAGCGGCGGATAGGAGGTCCAGCCCGATTGCGCCGGGCCGCCCGGAATGAAGAAACTCGCCAGCATGACGATGCCGCCAAACAGGTAAAACTGATAGCTCATCATGTTCAGCCGGGGAAAGGCCATGTCGCACGCCCCCACCTGAATCGGCACCAGGTAATTGCCAAACGCACCGGTCAGCACCGGGACCACCGCCAGAAACACCATGATCGTCCCGTGCATTGCGCCAAACATGTTGTACAGGTCGGGCGAAACCACCCCATTGATCGCCGCATCCTTGAACACCGTTTGCAGAAAATGACCAATCAACGGCACCGCCTCACCCGGATGCGCTATCTGCCAGCGCATGATCCCCATCAGCAAAAACCCAAACAGCATGAACGCCAGTGACGTGAAACCGTACTGGATTCCGATCACCTTGTGATCAATGGAAAAAACGTATTTGCGTAGAAAACCCGGCTCGGCATGAGGTTCGTGGCTCGGGTGAGCTTCAGGCTGCGACATAGACGGTATGCAAGGTCAATAATAGTTCAAATTCGATCTGCTAAATCAGAATTCGTAAAATGCGGGTAGGAGTAAATGACTTCGGAAGTTTGGTGTCAAGGGATTTATCCGGGCGCCGTCGCCGCCGCCGCCGGCATCACCGGCTCCGGCGGAAAAATTTGGCGATCTCCTTTTGCGCTTGGCCCCACGCCTGAACCGTTCTTAAGTTTCCATCAATCCTTGAGTTGCCCGCGAATGCGGGCAACTCAAGGGGCTTGAGAATTTCCTGGTTTGGGACCATGACGACCGAACGCGATCTCAAAGCTCCCAGCCAGCGGGAATGACATGATGTACACTGAATTTTTTCATCAGGCCACGAACCATTCCAACGGACCCTACGGTTACCAATGTCGGCTGGCCTGCGGCCCGCAGGCTGATGCTGGCAAACCTGAGACTTTGCAAAATGGCACGCCCTGCCAATCGCAACTCATCAATATCCCCACTGGTCTCGGTAAAACCGCTGCCGTGGTACTGGCGTGGTTGTGGAATCGCCTCCACCTCAAGTGTGAAGCCTGGCCGCGCCGACTCGTTTATTGCCTGCCCATGCGGTCGCTCGTGGAGCAGACGGATGCGGAAGTCAAAAAATGGCTCACCGCTCACGAACGGCTATGGGATGGTGACCCCGCAAACCGAGCAGGCAAAGTTGGCGTCCACATCCTTATGGGCGGAGAGGACGCCGGCGAATGGGACATTTATCCCGAGGAAAACGCCATCCTCATCGGTACGCAAGACATGCTTCTCAGTCGCGCCCTCAATCGCGGCTACGGCATGAGCCGCTACCGCTGGCCGATGCACTTTGGTCTGCTCAACAACGATTGCCTTTGGATCATGGATGAAACGCAGTTGATGGGCGTGGGTGTTGAAACCAGCGCGCAACTGGATGGTTTCCGGCATAACGAAAAGATGCCGACCTTCGGCACGTGTCCAACCTGGTGGATGAGCGCAACGCTTGAAGAAAAGCGTCTGGAAACGGTGGATCACCAAAAGCCAGCGCATACGGAAAAGTTGAGCGAGCCCGAGCAAGCCACCGGCAGGCCGCATGAACTCATCACCGCATCCAAGAAGCTTTCGCCTGCTCCACTCACGCTCAGTTCGGGAACAAAAGACTACACCGGGCAATTTGCCAAACTTGTCAAGGACCGCCACCAGCCCGGCACGCTGACCCTCGTCATCGTGAATCGCGTCAAGCGAGCGCGGGAAATCTACGAGGCGCTTACAACAGTGGAGAAAAAATCCGAACAACCGCTCTACGACCCCACGAAAATCGCCCTCCTTCATTCACGCTTCCGGCCCGTGGATCGCGAACGGCACACAAAACTTCTTTTCGGCGACAAGGACGGAAAAGGCGACCGCATCGTCATCGCCACGCAGGCCGTCGAAGCCGGCGTGGATGTTTCTGCGCGGCTGCTCATCACCGAACTTGCGCCGTGGTCATCGCTCGTCCAGCGCATGGGCCGCTGCAATCGGCGTGCGGACATTTCCGATGCGGAAGTGCTGTGGGTGGACATTCAACCCAAGGATGACAAAGACGACGTACTCTGGCCCTATTCGGAAGCGGAACTCAAGAAGGCGCGCGATGCCATTACACCCCTCGCCGATGCCAGTCCGGCGGCGCTGGCAGAACGTGGCAAAACGATTGCGCCGGAAAAAATCATCCGCCCCGTCATCCGCCGCCGCGACCTCGTGGATTTGTTCGACACCACACCGGATATATGCGGGCAAGACTTGGACATCTCCCGCTACATTCGCGACGGCGAGGACAATGACGTGCAACTTTTCTGGCGCAACCTTGAAGATGGAAAGCCACCTAAAGACAATGAGCCTTTGCCCAGCCGCAATGAACTTTGCCGTGTATCGATTCGCGACGCGGCGGATTTCTGGAAAAAGAAAACCACGCGTGCCTGGCGTTGGAATCCCTTGGAGAAAAATTGGGAAACCGCTGAGAAGCCGCGTCCCGGCGGAGTTTTTCTCGTGGATGCTGCCAGCGGCGGTTATGAAGATGCTCTTGGCTGGACTGGTGAGCCAAAGGTGAAAAAACCAACGATACACCGGCCTCCTGACCAAGATAAAGATGCTCACGACGGCGACCCCGACACTTATACCCGCTCGTGGCAAACTCTCGCCGACCACACAAAGTTCGTTATCGAAGCCACCGACACTCTGGCCGCCACGCTCGCATTGGACGACAAATACAAAGCCGTCTTCCACACCGCCGCGCTGTGGCACGACATCGGGAAGGCTCATGACGAGTTCCAAAAAATGCTTCGCAATGGCGATGCCGAACGTGAAGGGCAGCTTTGGGCGAAGTCTGCCGACCAAAGCGGCAAGTGCAAGCGCCCCGGCTTTCGCCACGAACTCGCGTCCGCGCTCGCGTGGCTGCAGGCTGCGCCACTCGATGCACCGGAGCGCAATCTTGTCGCTTATCTCATCGCCGCGCATCACGGCAAAGTCCGGCTCTCGATCCGCTCGCTGCCGGATGAGCAAGGCGATGAGAAGAATCCAGCCAGACTTTTTGCGCGCGGCATTTGGGATGGTGAAATTTTGAAACCGGTTTCGCTGCCCGGATTGACCACCCCGGAAATCCCGCTCGACCTCAGCTTCATGCAAATGGGCGAAGGCAAACACGGCCCATCATGGCTGGCCCGCGCCATTGCTCTGCGCGACCGGCTTGGCCCATTCCGCCTTGCCTATCTGGAAACCCTGCTACGCGCCGCCGACGCGCGCGCTTCCCGGCAATGAATTACCCCGGTCTCCTTTCCGCCATCAGCGATGCGCACAGGCAAGCCCAAGCTGGTGCTGCCGGAGCGGTCAACCGTCACCTCATTCTCCGCAACTGGCTTGTCGGCGCTTATCTCGTCGAGTTTGAGCAGGCGGGAGACGACCGGGCGAAATACGGCGCAGGATTACTGAAACGGGTGGCGGATGACCTCAAGAGTCGCGAAATCACCGGGTTGGGTGTCAGCACATTGAAGGATTGCCGCACTTTGTATCGGCTTTACCCGCAGATTCGCCAACCGGCGGTTGGCGAATTGGCGACTGGCGCGCTCCTCCCGATTGGTCAACCGCCGGTTGGCCAATTTGACCCCGAACCCATTTCCTCACCAGCGGTGAGCAAACGCCACCGATTAACCGCCATGCCCACCATCATCATTCGCTACCGACACCTCGTGCTTATGAACTACCCGATCAAATTCTCATACTCATCATGAGAACCAATCCAGAACCATTCCACCTTGTCGCCATGCCACAGGGCCAGAGCACGATGGTTGCTGCCGACACGGGCGGACCAAAATTCGCCGACTTTTTTGAAATGCAGGGAAGGATGCGCCCGATTACGCAGCCAGAGCCGGAAATTCTTCCGGGCGATTTGCTGGATTTCAGAAGGAAGTTTCCTGAACCGGTCACGAAAGCTTTTTGTCGTCGAGGAAATCATCGAGCGGAACGACGGGCTGGCCTTGGTTTTCTGACTGCAACCGCTCATAAGCGTCGCGCAATTTGCCGTTTTGCGCGTCTGCCTCGATCTGGCGATCCCACTTGCGATTTCGCTCGGCGTCGAACCAGCGCTCCAACTCGACAAACTCCTGAGCGGAAAGTTTGGCAATGGCCTGCTCGATCTCGACGACTGAACTCATGCCGGGAATTTACATTCATGCTGGATAAAAATTCAAGTTTCAACATCAAGGAGGATGTCGAATGAAACCTCTTTCACTACCCGGCTGCGCTCCCATCCCGCTTGCTCACTATTTGAAAGCGTTGGGCGTGCTTCGCGTAATCGCGGAACAAGTTGACCCTGCTGCGGCAGGCTACTGGCGCAATGAACGCTTTCACTTGCGCTCTACGCTGGACCAAAAGGCGTTTCTTGATTTTTTTCTGAATCGTTACCAACCAACGCCAATCGTCGCTCCTTGGAATGGCGGCAGCGGTTTCTACGAAGGAGATGACCAGTCTGCCGTTGAGGCGATTCGCCAAAGTCCTGCGCCTCGTTTTGATGCTTGCAAGCATACGATTCAGATGATTTTCACTTGGTCGCAACTTGGCCCGACCAAACAGCCCTTGGCTGAAATGACTGCCACCTTGGAAAAAGTGGCTGCTCAATCCGATGGAAAAGCGGCCAAAGTTATCCGCGACAAACTTGCTGAATTCCTAAAAAGTCTTGATGCCTTCATCGCAAAGACAGGCCAAGAACGTGAAAAGATTTTGGCGTGTCACATTGAACAAATTGAGGCGTTAGACGTTGGTTCATCACAGCCATCAAAAAAGGCGTTAAGGGATTTGCTTAAAGCGGGGAAGAAAGTGCGAACGGATTTCAAGAAATGCCACCGAGCTTCAGGCAAGGAATTGCTCGTTATGCTGGCGCGCTCTTCTCTCGCTGATACAGTCATTCCTGGCATTGATGCGATAGTCCCGACGCTTTCCGATGGGACAGTTGCTTATCCGCCTTTATTCGGAAGTGGTGGAACAGATGGACGATTGGAGTTCACCAACACGTATCTTCAATGCCTCTGTGAAATCATTCAGGCTCAAAGCGGACTGCCGTCAGCACAATCCGCCACTTGGCTGCAAGCTTCCCTGTTTCAAGAAATAACTTCCGGCCCACTCAGTGAAGCTCCTATTGGTCAGTTTTTCCCGGGTGCGGCAGGCGGAGCAAATGCCACAACAGGCTTCAATGGCAATTCAACCGTTAATCCGTGGGACTATGTTTTGATGATGGAGGGTGGGATGCTTTTTGGCGGCGCGGCTGTAAAGAAACTCAACGGCTCTGGCAACGGCTCAATGGTCTGCCCATTTTGTGTCAGCCATAATGGGGCAGGATTCGCCAGCGCAACGCGCAGTGATGAAGCGAAAGCAGGCTGTGAAATCTGGACACCATTGTGGGAACAGCCCACAACGTTCACTGAATTGCTATCCGTCTTCGGCGAAGGCCGTGCACAGTTGCGCGGCTCGACAGCGCGCAACGGCGTGGACTTTGCCCAAGCCGCCGTGACGCTCGGTGTTGATCGGGGAATCACAGCTTTTCAGCGATACGCGCTGCTTGAACGTAACGGGCAATCAACCTTTGCCACTCCACTTGGAAAATTCGTAGTTCGGCGAAACGCACGGGCGGACTTGCTGGCTGATGTGCAACGCTGGATTGAGCGGTTACGGATAAAGACTGACCCGGAAGCGAAGCCCAAAGCTCCGAATTCCGTGCGAGCGGCCTTTGCGCTGCTCGAACGCCGCATCTTTGAACTCTGCGAAGAAGATTCACCAGACCGTTTGCTGGCGGTTCTTGCGGCGCTGGGAGCGACAGAACGCGCGGTTGCACGCAGTTTCAAATGGGCGACTGCAAAAGACAAAAGCCAACGAGAAAACGTCAGCCCACTTCGCAGATTAAGACCCGAGTGGTTGACGCAAATCGCTGATTGCCCCGAAACGCGTCTCGCAATGTCATTGGCCAGCCTTCGTGCCTCGTTCGGAAAAGGAATGGAGAAGCTCTGGTTTCGGCAACACCTTGAACCCTTGAAACGAATGGAACGAGGAGAGTATTTCCGTCCCGCGTGGACGGAGATGAGTTCGGAAAATGACGTTGCATGGCATGACGGAGATTTGACCGACGCGCTCAATGCCATTCTCGCCCGTCGTTTGGTGCGGGTGCAACAATCGTCTGCGAAAGGCTGGCCTGATTGGTCGCCGCGTCCGGCGCGATTGGATGACATCACCGAGTTTATTGAAGGTCGCGTCAATGAAACGCTGCTCGCTGACCTTATTTGGGGGCTTTCGCTGGTGGATTGGGAAAGCGTCATCCGGGATGAACGACGCGAGGCGAAAACCCGTTCAACCGAAATCTTGTCATCCGAAGAAGAAATCAGCGCGACGGATGACAATGATTCAAGCGAAGCTGAAAACGCCTCTGATTTCGAGCAGCGTGTTGTACCCTCAGCGTTCTATGCCCTGTTGCGGCTCTGCTTTCGTCGCGCCAAGAAAGGCGAAGAACAGGAAGCCATTCCGCTCGTTCCGGCGATTCTGCATCGTGCCATCAATGAACAAGGTAAAGAGGCTTCGATTCTCGCCGCCCGCCGTCTCCGTGCCTCTGGCAAAGCTCCGCTGGTGAGTGAATTGCCAATCGCCGGAGACATCGCCCGGCGCACGGCGGCGGCGATGCTTTTCCCCATCAGCGGTCACGAGTTCCATCTCCTGGAACGCATCATTCTTCAACAACAACAAACACAAAACACATGAACCTCGACAAACTCAATGACCAACCGCGCTTGCTGCTCAAAGCGGCGCTTAAACCGATTCAAGGCACACGGTTTCAACCGACCGGCTTTCCCGATCTTGGCGCGGCCACTTATGACGGTCCAGAAGGACGGAAGATGCTGCTGGTGGAATCCGCCCAAAGCATGGCGAACCGGCTTGAAGCGGTTTGTTGGGACGCTGTCGCTGATGATTGGGTGAAACCGCTAAAAGGTTTGCCTGTTGTGAAGGTGAAAGATAAAGCTGGCAAGCCACTGACAAACTCCGTGCTCGAAGCGCATCGGTTGAACAGTCCGTATATTCTCGAAGGCAAGGACAAGAGTTTCCTGGACAAACTCAAGACGGAACTCGCCATCGCCGAAAAGGGTATCGTGGACCTCAAGAAACTCACCGCCACACTTTTGAAATACGACACCAACGCGCTACTGCATGGCGTGTTTCTCGCCAAAAAAGAAATTGCTGGTGGCCGGATGCGCCTGCCGCGCGCGCTCACCGCGTTCATCGAAGCCGAGAATGTCACCGTTGCCGCAAGCGGCGGCGTGAAAAACGACGCGGTTGATCCATCCGGCGACACTGCAAAGGGCTTTGGCAACGTCCCGTTCCACCGCGATGAATACTGCGGGAACATCACTGCGTTCTTCAATCTCGACCTCGCGCTCATTCGCGGCTTCGGTTTCGGCGCAGATGTCGAAACATTGCTCGTCGCCATCGCGCTTTTCAAAACCCAGAAATTCCTTCGGGAAGGTCTGCGCCTGCGAACGGCGTGTGATTTGGAAATTGACGGCAATCTTGTTGTGCAGCGTCCCGAAGGTTTCGTCGTGCCGACGCTTGACGAACTTGAAAAGACACTGCCCAGCCTCATCAAAAAGGCGTCCGGCGGTTTCGCCAATCCGCCAGAAACCGACCTCACCTTTGAGGAATAACCATGACTGTCCTTGAACTGCGCTTTCCCGCCGGGCGTTTCCACGCCACGCCGTGGGGGCGGCATGTGAACGAGGGCGCGGTCGAATGGCCGCCTTCGCCTTGGCGCATCGTTCGGGCGTTGATCGCGACGTGGTATTTGAAAGCACGTCGAGACGAAGAAATTTCCGAGCCTGCCATTCGCGCGCTTGCTGACGTATTGAGTCAACCGCCCGTTTTTCACCTGCCGAGTGCCACCACCGCGCACACGCGACATTATATGCCATACAACGAGGGCAAAAATGAGAAGACCACCAAGGTTTTCGACACGTTTATTCAAGTCGCAGAAAACGAAGCCGTGTTTGTGGCGTGGGAAAACGTGGAGTTGCCGCCGGAGCAACTGGCTGCGTTGAAAACGCTCGCCGCGCGACTCGGCTATTTCGGACGCGCGGAAAGTCTGGTGGAAGCCAGTGTGCGAACCGACTTGCCGGAGAAAATCGAGCGGACTCATTCGGTTGCAAAATTGTTGACCGAAGATGTGCCGCAGCCGCCGAAAACTGAACTCGTCCGGCTCCTGGCGGCGATGAACCCGGCCGATTACCACCAATGGCGCGCGGCGTTCCTTGCAGCCAACCAACCTGCAGGGGACGGCAAAAAGAAATCAGGCAAAAAATCCAAGCCGGCGGAAGCGCCAGAAGTTCCCGAAGATTTATTTGCCGCACTCCATGCCGACACCGGCAGACTGCAAGCCGCCGGTTGGAATCTTCCTCCCGGCGCGCAATATGTGAATTACCTCCGCCCGGAAAATGCGTTCGCCCCGGCGGCCAAGCCGCGCCTGCGGCAAAGCAAGGAATTGCCCACCGTGGCGCGTTACGCCGTGGTGAGCACCGTCGCGCCGAGCATTACCCAGGCGATTTCCGTCGCGGATCGCGTGCACGACGCGCTCTGTAAATGGTCGGATCAGGGCAAAGGCCGCGCCGCTGTGTTCACCGGTTTGGGTGACGATGGAAAACCGCGCGGCGACCACGCGCACACTCACATTTTCTGCGAGGCCAATGGCGAGCGCGATGCCATCACGCATATCACCATTTGGGCAACGATGGGATTCAACGGCGATGCCTGTCTTGCGCTCCGCAAATTGAGAAAAGTTTGGGGGCACGGCGGACACGACATTCGCCTCGTGCTTCATGGTATTGGCCTGCCCGGTGATTTCAACGACTGCGCGCTATTGGGTTCATCGAAGATTTGGCGTTCGCTCACGCCATTCGTTCCCACGCGCCACGCCAAAACCTTTCGCGACGGTCGCCCAAAGATGGCCGACAACGGCTGGCAGGAAGGTTCCGCGGCGGATGATTTGCTCCGGCTGCTCGCGTTGAACCCAAAATGGCAGGGCGCAAAAATCCGCAAGCAACTTATGGAACGCGATCGTCCGTTTAGTTTCGGTGAGCGGAAGGAGCAAAAATTTCGCTCACTCCAGTTCCAGACCGTTCGTCATCACGGTAATGGCAAGCGCGGCCATGACAGCGGCGCGGCTTTTGTCATCGAGTTTCCCCAACCGGTGACCGGCCCCATCGCGCTCGGCTACGGCGCGCATTTCGGCCTCGGGCTGTTCGCCCCCGAAACCGGCTGTGGAATCGGTCCGGCATGAAAGTTGCCATGCAAGCGCACAGTTGGCACACCAATGAACGATGCGCAAAAAGCCGCCGGGGTCCAGCCCTTGTCCGGCAACAGCAGGAAGGCCTCCAGTCCGAAAGCCGGATCCACCGCCGCCGCGAAGGACATCCGCCATAAATCTGCCCCAACTCTCGTCCAGTCTCGTGGCGAGCCGTCCAAGCTGCCAACCCGCGCGCGATTGCCCCGCAGAAGGAGCCTGCCGCCCTTGATCGGCGTCACCGCCAGGAAAGGCCGGCCGCCAGCGCGCCCCACCGGATCCGCACCCCCATCACTCCCGGTCGCCAGCCCGCCTGCCGCCGGCACGGCGACCGCATCAACACCGGCCCGCAACCGCCATGACCCCACCGCCGGCGCGCGGCCCCGAACCTCTCCCCAGTCCGCGGAGCGGGACACCCTGCCCGCCCGGATGCTCAACGAGTTCGTTTATTGTCCCCGACTGTTCTATTACGAACTGGTCGAGGGAGTATTCGTTGACAATGCCGACACCCGGCGCGGTGCCGCCCTGCATCAACGCGTGGATTCCGGTAACGGCGCCCTGCCTGCTGTCCCAAACGCGGAGGCAACCCGCCGGCAGCAGGATCAGCCACCGGCGCCCGCGCCTCACCCCGCCGTTTCTCCAGACCAGGCGGAACCAGCCACACCGGAAACCATTCATTCGCGTTCAGTGCAAATGGGCTCTGAACGTTTGGGCGTGGTGGCCAAGATGGATCTGGTGGAGGCACGGGTCATGCACGCGAACGCGGCGGAGGCGGATTTATTCACCGCCCTGGAGGTTTGTCCGGTGGATTACAAGGCGGGCGCCCCTCGCCAGGGAGCCGAGGCGAATGAGCTTTGGGACACGGATAAAATGCAGTTGGGATTGCAGGCGCTGATCCTGCGCGACAACGGATACACCTGCTCCGAAGGCCTCATCTACTACCGCGCCACCAGGCAACGGGTGCGCTTGCCGATCACCCCGGAGCTGGAACAGTGGGTCCTTGCGCAAATTGCCGCCGCCCGCCAGGTCCTCGCCGGACCGATTCCCGCGCCGCTCGTCCATTCCCCCAAATGTGTCCGCTGCTCCCTCGCGCCGGTATGTTTGCCGGACGAAACCCGAATGCTCGCGCCCGCGCCCGTCGCCCCCCACCTCCAGGATCGCGCCCGCCCGCCGGCCCCACCGTCCTCCCAACCGACAAGCCCGGCACCCGCCGCCCGCAGCATCCGACGGCTGATTGCCGCACGCGACGACACCCGGGCCTTGTATTTGAACACCCCGGGTCTCCGGGTCGGTTGCCAGGCCGAGGTGTTGACCGTCAAAGACAAGGACAAGCTGGTTGAGGCAGTGCGGACGCGCGATGTTTCACACGTCGCCCTGTTCGGGAACATCCAGATTTCCACACAGGCCATTCACCTGCTGTGCGAACAGGAAGTGCCCGTCACCTATTTCTCGATGGGCGGCTGGTTTTACGGTCTCACCCGCGGGCACACGTTGAAAAACATTTTCCTGCGCATGGAACAATTCCGCCGGGCGGGCGATGCCGCCACCTGCCTCGCGCTCGCCCGCAAATTTGTGCAGGGGAAAATCCGCAACCAGCGGACGCTGCTGATGCGCAACCATCTCGAACCACCGGCGGAGGCGGTCGGCAAACTCAAACGCGCCGCCGCCGATGCCCTGAACGCCCGTTCGTTGGAACAACTGCTGGGAATTGAAGGCGCCGCCGCCAGCCTCTATTTCCAGCATTTCAGCGGCATGATCAAAGCCGAGGATGACCTGCCCGCCATGGGAGAATCCGTGGAAAACACCCAGCGACGGTCGTTCCCGTTCAATTTCACCCAGCGCAACCGCCGCCCCCCCACCGACCCCGTCAATGCACTGCTTTCCCTCGTTTACAGCCTGCTGGCCAAGGATTGCACCCTCGCCGCGTTGGCAGTGGGATTTGATCCCTATCTCGGATTCTTTCACCAGCCACGCTTTGGCCGGCCGGCGTTGGGCCTGGATTTGATGGAGGAGTTCCGCCCCCTCGTCGCCGAATCCACCGTGCTGAGCTGCATCAATAATCGCATCATTACGGAGAAGGATTTTGTGCAGGCCGGCCAGGCGGTAAACCTCTCGGCCCCGGGCCGCAAACGGGTTTTCCAAACCTACGAACAGCGCATGAGTGCGCTCCTCACCCACCCCCTGTTCGATTACAAGGTCAGCTATCGCCGCGCCCTGGAACTTCAGACGCGGCTGCTGGCCAAAACCCTGACCGGAGAGATCGCCGAATATCTCCCCTTGCTGACCAGATAACCCATGCGCACCACCTATCTGGTCTGTTACGACATCACCGACGACAAGCGGCTGCGCCGCGTGTTCAAGACCTGCCGCAACTTCGGCGAACACCTGCAATTTTCGGTGTTCGAATGCGACCTGAACCCAACGGAAAAAATTGAATTGGAAACCCTGCTCGGTGATATCATCAAGCACGATGAAGATCAGGTCCTTTTCGTGGGGCTGGGCCCGGCCGAAGGACGCGGAGACCGGGCAATCACCGCTTTGGGCTTGCCCTACGTGAAACTGGACGCTCCTTGTTACGTCGTTTGAGATTTCTGCGCTCTTTGACAATTCAACCCGCGAGCGGCGAGGTGACGCGCAAAACCCCGCCAGCACTCGCAAGTCACAAACACCTCTCCGCGAACGAATAAGGCCCAACAACCCCTTGCTTTGCAGCCACGAATGTGATGCCATTTGGCCACCGGTCGCAAAGCAGCGATGACACCGCTGGGACCCAACAGATAAGAAAGGCGGCATCTCCGCGCTCAATTGAGCGCGGCCCCGTTGAAGCAAGCAGACTTTTCCCGTTGCCGGGAGGACCGGAGACAATCTCCGCGCTCAATTGAGCGCGGCCCCGTTGAAGCCGCACAAAAAATCGAGCGACCTCAAACCGCATGAGTGATCTCCGCGCTCAATTGAGCGCGGCCCCGTTGAAGCGCGGATCAGGATCAACCGCTTACCGATGTCGTCGGCATATCTCCGCGCTCAATTGAGCGCGGCCCCGTTGAAGCTTGCGTCGGAATGAATACACCTTGACGCGAGCCGCGCACATCTCCGCGCTCAATTGAGCGCGGCCCCGTTGAAGCGATGCGGCGATCCCGGCTTACGAGATTCTTGACGCCATATCTCCGCGCTCAATTGAGCGCGGCCCCGTTGAAGCGCGTCACGTTCCACACGGTGCCCACATCTGGAGTACCATCTCCGCGCTCAATTGAGCGCGGCCCCGTTGAAGCAGTTTTCTGACGGCCACGCATCGGCATAAACGCCGAATCTCCGCGCTCAATTGAGCGCGGCCCCGTTGAAGCCCGGACATGACCGGCGTTGTGGATTACACGAGTCTGATCTCCGCGCTCAATTGAGCGCGGCCCCGTTGAAGCCTCGTGGTGCCGATGGATTGCCAGAGCGTATTACTGGAATCTCCGCGCTCAATTGAGCGCGGCCCCGTTGAAGCTAAGTGAGTAGAACCCGTTCGCCAAATGGTACTCCCCGATCTCCGCGCTCAATTGAGCGCGGCCCCGTTGAAGCGCCTTGAAATTTGGGATCAAGTCCACTGCCAGCCAGCATCTCCGCGCTCAATTGAGCGCGGCCCCGTTGAAGCATCACCCAGGACGGCGGCATCTGCGCGCCGCTTAATATCTCCGCGCTCAATTGAGCGCGGCCCCGTTGAAGCCTCCTCAATCTCCGCCTGTGCCGCGTCGAGCGCCTGATCTCCGCGCTCAATTGAGCGCGGCCCCGTTGAAGCGTCTGCGTGATTGTCTTTGACGGTCGATTGATTGTGATCTCCGCGCTCAATTGAGCGCGGCCCCGTTGAAGCTTTTGAGTGGCGCCGGCCCTCAACCGACCGGCGCCAAATCTCCGCGCTCAATTGAGCGCGGCCCCGTTGAAGCATTTCTGTTTCCTTTCTTGTTTTGAGTGGCGCCGGCCATCTCCGCGCTCAATTGAGCGCGGCCCCGTTGAAGCACTTGGTTGGGGTTCTGCGGTTGCCGATTGCCAAGCAATCTCCGCGCTCAATTGAGCGCGGCCCCGTTGAAGCGATTTTTCTCTTCATTCCGTCACCTGTTACTGTCGGATCCTCGCACCTGCAAAGGCACATCCAGCAATCGGATCGGCTACGTGAATCTTGTCAGGCACGCTGGCGTGCCTGTGCCCGCCAGCAGCAACCCTTCCGTGTTGCAGCCGCAATCTTGCACGTGAACACGTTGATCGAACCGGATACGTGCCGTGTGACGGAAGGCATCCTGTTGGTCGCCTCCCGGCAGAGCGTCGGTCCTCCGGCCACTGTTCTGAGTCGTGCGCGTCTGGGAATCCAGCCGTTGTTCAACGCAGGTTGCCTTTTGAGTTTCTCACATCATTGCTCCGCGTCCGACGCGGTTGGTTCGTCAACCAGTGTTGCTTGGGGGAACCGGGCCGAAACCGGTTGCCAGCCATTCCCGGTCCGGACGAAAATGGGGGGGAAACCCTGGATTTTACTGGCGCACCCATCAGGAGTTGAACCTGAAACCTTCTGATCCGTAGTCAGATGCTCTATCCAATTGAGCTATGGGTGCGCCCAGGAAGCGGCAGGCTAGAAAATTCACCCCGCCGCTGACAAGCGATTTCGCCGTCTCTGTCGGCAAAGGCCCCTTGCTGTCTCCGCTTGGTTCGGACAGAATTCCGCCGAACAAATTTCAAGCGTTCGCGTCCAACCCCGAAAAACGATTTATGAAAAAGACCCGTTCGATGCTCACCGCCCTCGGCACGCTGATCACGGCCGGACTGCTTTCGCAGCCGGGTTTTGCCGGGCAAAACCAGTTTTATCTCAAGGCCGACCTGGGCGGCAGCCGGGCCAGCGACGTGCAGTTGCACGAGTTTTTCGGTCAGCCAATTGCGCCGGGGAGCAAGATCAAACTGGACCCGGGCTGGCGGGGGGGGTTCTGCGGAGGTTACGGCCTGACCGACTGGCTCGATGCGGAGGCGGAAGTGGGGTTCACCTCCTACCGCATTGATTCGATCACCGGCGCGACGCGGTCAGATGGCGCGCTCGCCAACGTCCCGTTCTTTCTCAATGCGCGTTTGCACCTGCCGGACACGTATCATTTCAGCCCGTATGTCGGCGCGGGATTCGGCGTCTCCAGCACCATTCTCACGGGGGACAACGTGAGCATCGGCGGGACGATTTTCGATGGCACCTCCGCCGACGCGGTCTTTGCGTACCAGGCATTTGGCGGGTTGCGGTTCGCCCTGAATGAGCGCATGGGGCTCAGCCTGGAGTATCATTACTTCCACGGCGAGAAATCCAGCCTGTCCGCCGACGTGGTGGTGGGCGTGCCCTCGGACCGGGTGAAACTCGGCCGGACCGAATCCCACAGCGTTTCCATCGCCTTCGATTTTCATTTTTGAAACGGCTCACGGCTCGACAAAACGCCGGCGGCGGCACAGATTGAGCGGCATGTCGTTGCAGAACCAACCGCTCGTCATTGCGGGCCGCACCTTCCAATCGCGCCTCATTCTCGGCACGGGCAAATTTTCCGCTCCGGAAGCGATGCGGGATGCGCTGGCGGCCAGCGGCACGGAAATCGTGACCGTGGCCCTGCGGCGGGCGGATTTGTCCGGCGGCAAGGATCCGTTTGCCAACATCCTGGAATTCATTGACCCGGCCAAATACCTGTTGCTTCCGAACACCAGCGGCGCCATGAACGCGGCCGAGGCGGTGCGCCTGGCGAAACTGGCCGCCGCCGCCGGATTGCCCAAATGGGTGAAACTGGAAATCCATCCCGACCCGCGGTATTTGCTGCCGGACCCCATGGAGACATTCGCCGCCGCGGAAATTCTGGTGCAGGAGGGGTTCACCGTTCTGCCCTACATCAACGCCGATCCGGTGCTGGCCAAACGCCTGCAGGAAATCGGTTGTGCCACCGTGATGCCGCTGGGCGCGCCCATCGGCTCGAATCGCGGCCTGCAAACCCGCGACCAGATCCGCATCATCATCGAGCAGGCCACGGTGCCCGTGGTGGTGGACGCCGGCCTTGGCGCGCCCAGCCATGCCGCCGCCGCGATGGAAATGGGCGCCGCTGCGGTCCTGGTCAACACCGCCATCGCCGTGGCCAGCGACCCCAACCGGATGGCGGCGGCGTTCAAATCGGCAGTGGTCGCCGGACGCGCCGCGTATGAAGTTGAGCTGGCCCCGCCCTCGGAACAGGCCCGCCCCACCAGTCCG
Organism: Verrucomicrobiota bacterium; assembly: GCA_029573725.1. Taxonomy (GTDB): domain Bacteria; phylum Verrucomicrobiota; class Verrucomicrobiia; order Limisphaerales; family JADLHS01; genus JADLHS01. Next base: position 19,715 of record JAKQDQ010000038.1, on the reverse strand, counting down.
CTCATGGCGTTTCTCGACTGTGCCCGCTCATGAACTCCTTGCACCTTTCCGCGGCGCGGGTCAAAAAATTGCTCGAGGCGGCGCGCCGCAGCCGCCTGCTCGTCATCGGCGACGTGATGCTGGATCAATTCATCTGGGGCAGTGTCACGCGCATTTCCCCCGAGGCCCCGGTGCCGATCGTGGATTTCCAGCAGGAAAGCTTCATGCCGGGCGGCGCCGCCAACGTGGCCCGCAATCTCAACGCCCTGCAGGCGGAGGTGGAGCTGTTCGGCATCGTGGGGACGGATGCCGCCGCAGACGCGTTGCAAACCCTGCTCACCACCCAACGGATTGGCTGCCGCGGGCTGGTGGCCACGCCGGCGCGGCAGACCGGTTTGAAGACACGCATCGTGGCGCAAACCCAGCAGGTGGTGCGGATTGACCGGGAATCGCGCAACGAGGTTTCGCCCGCGTTGACCCGCCGCCTGCTCGCGAACCTGGAACGACACGTCCACCAGGCGGACGCGGTGATCGTTGGGGACTACGGCAAAGGCGTGGTGACCCAGAACCTGCTGGAGGCCCTCAAACCCCTTTGCCGCGCGCGCGGATTGTGGCTGAGCCTCGATCCAAAGCCGGTGCATCCGCTGCAGCTCGCCGGCTTGTCCCTCATCACCCCCAACCGCCGCGAAGCGTTTGAACTGGCCGGCGTCGCCGACGCCACCCGCGACGCGGACCCGCTGGCGGACGCCAATCTGATGCAGGCGGCGGCGGGTCTGTTGCGCGAACTGCGGCCGGCGGTGCTGCTGATCACCTTGGGGGAGCAGGGCATGTTGCTCTGCACGCGCGGTCAGGCGCCCGTTCACATCCCCACGGTGGCGCAGGAGGTTTTCGATGTGTCTGGCGCGGGCGACACGGTAATCGCGACTTTCACGCTGGCCATTGCCGCGGGGGCTTCCCCCTTGGAGGCCGCCATTTTCGCCAATCACGCCGCGGGAATCGTCGTGGGCAAGGTGGGCACCGCCACCGCGACCCCGGACGAATTGCTTGCCCGCTTCCGCTGATGAACCCCGTCAAAATCACGCCCGACGCCATTCGCGCCCTGAAGCGGCAGGGCGGAAGAATTGCCATGCTGACGGCGTACGATTATCCCACCGCCAGACTGCTCGACGAATGTGGCATTCCCCTGCTGCTGGTCGGCGATTCGCTCGGCATGGTGGTGCTGGGTTATCCCGACACCACCCGGGTGACGATGGCGGAAATGGAACATCACACCCGCGCCGCCGCCCGCGCCCAAACCAAAGCGCTGCTCGGTGCGGACCTGCCCTACCGCACGTATGACACCCCCGCGGAGGCATTGGCCAATGCGAAGCGACTCGTCGCGGCGGGCGCGGAATTCGTCAAAGCCGAGGGGGGGCGTGAAATTCTGCCGCAAATCCAGGCCATTCACGGCGCGGGCATTCCGTTTGTCGGACACCTGGGCATGTTGCCGCAGCACGTCCTGGAAGAAGGCGGCAAGTACCGCATCAAAGGTCGCGACGCGGCGGGCCGCGCCAAACTCTGGGAGGATGCCGCGGCCCTGGCGGAGGCCGGAGTGTTTGCGGTGGTGCTGGAATTGGTGGCCGCGGACGTCGCCCGGCAAATCACTGAGAATTTTCCCTTCGTGACCCTCGGCATCGGCTCGGGCCCGCATTGTGACGGGCAGGTCCTGGTGACGCCGGATTTGATCGGCACGTTTCCGTGGTTCACGCCCAAATTTGTCAGGCCCGAGCTCAACGCCGCGGAGCAAATCCGGGCTGCGGTCGGCCGCTGGCAGGCCGCGTTGCCCTCCGGGGTCACGCGACCGGCGGCAACGGATTGACGGCAAAGGTGAATTCCTGCACCGGCCGGCCTTGAATCAAATGCTCCTGAATGATGCGCTCCAGCACCGTCGGGGTGCAGGAGTGATACCAGTTGCCCTCGGGGTAAACGACGGCAATCGGCCCGTCCCGGCAGACGCGCAGGCAATTGGCCTTGGTGCGATAGACCATCGCCTGCGGCCCGGACAGGCCCAGCTCCTTCAGCCGGCGCTTGAGAAATTCCCACGCCGCCGTCCCCTGGTCGCGGGCGCAGCAATTGGGGATCGTGGGGTCCGCGCACAAAAAAATGTGCCGCTGAATTTTTCCAATTCCCAGCCGGGCCGCCTGGGCTTGCAGTTCGTCATCCCCGGGTGTCACAGCGCCGGCCCGTCAAAGTTCGTCCGGATGCATCATCAGGTGTGTGACCCGGGCCAGCAGCCGTCCCGCCGCCCCGCCATCCAGCACGCGGTGATCGAAGCTCAACGTCAGATGGGCTTCCGTGACCGGCACGAAAGTTTGCCCGGCTTCATCCCAGCGCATCGCTTTGCGCCCGGCGCCCATGCCCAACAATAAAGTCTGTTCCGGCAGGGGAATCGGCGTGCCCACCGTCAGCCCGAACGTGCCGTAATTGGTGATGGTGGCAATGGACCCGCCGGTGGCGCCCGCCGGGAGTTTGCGCGCCCGCGCCAACCGCACCAATTCATCATACTGGGCCACCAGGTCCGGCAGCCGGGTCCGGTCCGCGTTGCGAATCACCGGTACCAACACTCCGTCCTCGGCCTCCACGGCGAAACCCACGTCAATCGCCGAAGGATGCACGATCCGGTTGCCCACCAGGCGCCCTGCCGGGGCGCTGTTCTCCGCCAAAGCCAGCGCCAGCGCGCGCAACCCGTACAACGTGGGGCCGGGTTTCGGCGTCCTCGCCTTGCGATGCGTCAACAGAGGGTCCATGTTGAGGGGCATCCCGACGGTCGCCAGCGGACGCGTCCAGCTCCGGCGCATGGCATCCGCCACAGCCACGCGCATGGACGAGGCGGGGGTGATTTGGTGCTGTTCCAGGCTGGCGATGTATTTCTCAAAATCCTCGATCGTCACGCGTCCGGCCGCGCCGCTGCCCGCCACCCCCGAGAGGTCGGCAGCGTGCAAACCCAGTTCCTGCATCCGGGCTTTCAACCGCGGCGACAAGTACCCCGCGCCGGCAGCATGGGCCGGCACCGGCAGTCCATGCACAGTGGGTTCGACCTGCGGCTTGGTTCCGGCCTCCTCCACCACCAACCCGGTCCCGGGCTTGAGCAACTGGCTCGTGTCCAGGCCGGAGCGGGCGGCCTCCTCCCGGGTCACTTCGATGTACCCCAGAACTGCGCCCACGGCATAGCTCTCCCCCAGTTGCGCTTCGAAACGGGCGATGGTGCCGCGCACCGTGGCGGCAACGTTCATGTTGGCCTTGTTCGTCTCGACTTCCATGACGTCCTGATCGGCCTCGACCGGATCGCCCGGCTTCACGAGATAGCTCACGATGGTGGCTTCGGCGATGGACTCACCGAGCTGCGGCATGATGATGGGGACTTGCGGCATGTCTTAACCTCCAAAATTCCAGTTCCAGAAATGTTGCGGGCCGCGACCCCGCGTCCGTGCCGCCCGGAAACGCGCCGGGCGCCCGGCCCGTTCGCGATCCGGCAAGCGCCGGAGATGGAGCCTGGATGAAGTCATCAGCTGTGCAACACTTTACGCGCGGCCATCGCCACCGTGCGGGCGGTTGGGCGATGGGCCGACCAAAGATTCGGATGGTAGGGCACCGGCGTGTCTTTGGCGTTCAAACGCATGGGCGGAGCGTCGAGCAAATCAAAGCCCTCGCTCACCACGCGGGCCACCACCTCCGCGGTGACGCCTCCCCAGGGAAACGCCTCGCCGACGCACAACAAGCGCCCCGTCCGCGCCACACTCGCCATCACGGTGTCCGTATCCAGCGGCTTCACGGAACGCAGGTCCACCACCTCGACCTCCCACCCTTCGCCGCGCAACTCCTCGGCGGCGGCCAGGGCTTCATGCACCATGGCGCTGTAGGTGACGATGGTCAGATCGCGCCCCGTCCGCGCGATCCGCGCCTCGTTGGCCGGCAGGGCCTCCGTCGGCAAGGCCTCCGCCTTGAGGTGGTAGTACAGAAATTTGTGCTCGCAAAAAATGACCGGGTCATCAATCGCCACCGCCTCCAGCAACATGCTGTAGGCGTCTTCGACCGTGGCGGGCGTCAACACCACCAATCCGGGATAGTGCGCGTAAATCGTCTCCAGCATCTGACTATGGAACGGCCCGCTGCCCGCGGTGCCGCCACACGGGAGGCGCAAGGTCAACGGACAGGGAACATTGGTCCGCCAGAACAGGGTGGCGGCCTGATTGACGATTTGATTGAAGGCGAGGGTGGAGAAATCGGCGAACTGCATTTCCAGAATCGGGCGCAGGCCATCCAGTGCCGCGCCAATTGCCAGGCCGGCCATTGCGTCCTCACTGATGGGCGCATCCACCACGCGCCCGGGAAATTCCTGGGCCAGCCCTTTTGTCGCCTTGAACGCGCCGCCAAACGCGCCGACATCCTGCCCGTAGATGAACACGCGCGGATCCTCCGCCAGCGCCCTGGCCTGCGCGGCGCGAATGGCTTCCAGATAGGTGATGCTCATGACCCTTCTTCGCGCCGTTCCCAGCGGTGTTGGCTGGCCAGTGCGGACCAGTAGTGGGGCGCGAACGGATCGGGAGCGGACTCGCGTTGCGCCGTCACGACCGCAGCCTCAATGGTCTGAGCCGCCTCCGCCCGCCAGTGGGCGATCGTGTCCGCCCCGGCCCATTCCTGCTGCAGCACGTACTGCTCGGCCACCTTCACACAATCGCGCCCGGCGGGGGACGCCTTCAATGCGGGGCTGATGTACTGGGCGTCATCATGTTCGCCGTGTCCGCACAGGCGCAACAAACTGGCCACGACGAGTTGCGGGCCCCTGCCGGCGCGCGCCTGGGCGATGGCCCGCCCCACCACCTGCAAACACGCGCCCAGATCGGTGCCATCCACCGCGGCGCCGGCCACGCCGTAGCCGGTGGCGCGGGCCAGCAGCGAGTCGCAGGCAAACTGGCGCACCGTGGGAGTTGAATAGGCGAATTGATTGTTGGCCACCACGACGACGAGCGGCAGTTGCTCGACCGCCGCCTGATTCAAGGCCTCATGGAATGAGCCGGTGGACGTGGCCCCTTCCCCGTACGAAGCCACTCCGACCGTACCGTCAACCCCGCGCATCCGGCGGGCGAACAAAATTCCGTTGACCACGGAAATCATTGCGCCCAGGTGGCTGATCATGGCCAGCTGCCCGCTTTTGGGGCGGCCCCGATGCACATTGCCGTCCCGGCCGCGCATGGGCCCCTGCACCGAGCCGAGATACGTGCGGGCGGCATCCAACACCGGTTCGTGAAACGCCAGCCGCCCGGCCAGGTCACGAATGAGGGGCGCAAACACATCGCCGGTCCGCAAATGGACGCCGATGGAAACGCTCAATGCCTCCTGGCCGCGCCCGAGAAAAACTCCGCCCATGATCTTGCCGGCGCGGTAGAGACTGGCGAACTTTTCGTCAAACAACCGCGCCAGCAGCATGAAGCGGAAGGCCCTGAGATATTGCTCCCGAGGTGTCGTCGTTGTCTCGCTGGTTGCGCTCTCCACTGCCGCTTGAACCATTGGGAGATGCTACAAGGCGAATCGAAACCGGTGCAATGATTCTTTCATCCCGCAGGGTAAGCCATTCTGAACGCGAACATAACGGCGACGGATTTCCAGTGATCCGGCCGCCCCCCGCTCGGGCGGGCGGGTTTCCGGACCTGTGCGCTTCGCGAACCGGGAAAACAGTTGGCGTACCGGCGCGCAGCCGGTAAGGTTGGCGCATGAAAACCACGGGAAGAACACGCCGCGCCTTCACCTTGATTGAGCTGCTGGTGGTGATCGCCATCATCGCCATTCTCGCCGCGATGTTGCTGCCCGCCCTCTCCAAGGCCAAGGAGAAAGCCACCGGCATCGGTTGTCTCAACAACCTCAAACAACTGCAGCTTTGCTGGGTCATGTATGCGCAGGATAACAACGACAAACTGGTGCCGAATGGTGACGGAGCGGTTTACACAGGCTGGATCGGCGGCCAATTCAACGTCAACCCGCTGGACGGCACCAATGTGAACCTCCTCAAAACGCCGTCCGGTCTGTTGTGGAATTACAATCAATCCGTGGGCATTTACAAGTGTCCGGCGGACAAAACCCTGGTCAAAATCGGCAACGCCGTGCTGGGACCGCGTGTGCGCAGCATGTCGCTCAACGGCAACATGAATGGGAACAGCTGGTACACCGACCAGACCAAGAACACCTATTTCACGTTCCGGAAGCTGTCCGAAATCATCCGGCCCGCGCCGTCGCAGGCCTTCGTGTTTCTGGATGAAAGCCCCAGCACCCTGGATGACGGCTATTTTCTCGTGGTCTTCAACACCATCATCTGGGGCAACGACCCCGGCAATTTCCACAACGGCGCTTGCGGCCTCTCCTTTGCCGACGGCCACAGCGAAATCCACAAATGGCGGGATCCGGACACACTGGCGAAGACCAAGCCGCCCAGCCCCAAGGGACCACGCGACGTGCCCTGGCTGCAAGTGCGCACGTCCGCCCCGATCAATCCGGCCATGCCGTTTCCATAATCCCGCTGTCATCGGCCCGTGCAACAGCTGACCGCCCTGCCGGGCCCGGCTGGCAGGACCAAATGGTGCAGGTCCGCCGGCAGCGGGCCCAACAGCCGGTGGACCATCCACCTCATCGTACGCCTCCCGGCCCGCCGCCAGCCCGGGATCCGGCTGCCGGACCGGCGCCCCAATGTCCCGAAGGCATTTCAAGTTGTCCTGAATCAAGCCAACGACCGCACGGCCGCGCGGTCCGGGCCCGGCGGGCTTCCGGCTTCGCGCCCGAACCGCGGCCCCCCATCTCCACTCCGCCCCGCCGCCGGCCCCGGTACGGGCAGCCCCCCCGGAATCCAGTTGGTGTTGAACCTGCTGAATTTCCCGACATTCGGCGCCCGTTGCACTCGGTTGGCAGGGGTTGAACCAGAATATTTACGATGTCCGACACCGCACATATTTTATTGGTGGAGCGCCAGGCCACGATTGCGACGCGGCTGGGAACATCGTTCGACTCGCCGGACCTGAAACTCGTCCATGCGCCCACTGCCGAAGAAGCGCTGCTCCGGCTGCATGACCATCGCACCAACATGGTCCTGCTGGACTCGGAATGGCCCGGCCTGCGCGGTTCGGAACTGTGGCGTCAGCTCAAGCAAGCGTCCCGGACCCGGAACATCCCCGTCCTGGTCGTGCGCCAGCATCCTCCCGCTCCCGGCGACCCGGCCGCGGAGCGGCTTGGACACACCGACCGCCTGGGACCACCGTTGCTGGACACCGAGTTGAAGACCCGCGTGACCGAAATCGTCCAACACCGGCGTGAGCTCCTGGCGGCCCAGCGCCAGAGTCGCGCACTGGCCGCCGAACGCGATGCGGCACTGCTGAACCTCCGTCACAAATCGGATTTCCTCGCCAACATGAGCCATGAAATCCGCACACCCATGAATGGCGTCATCGCCATGGCGAGTTTGCTGCAGGAGACCCCGCTGACCTCCGAACAGCGCAGCTATGTGGAAACCATTTACACGAGCGCCGAGTCCCTGCTCCGCATCATCAACGACATCCTGGACTTTTCCAAAATTGAGGCGGGCAAAATGCAATTGGAGCGGTTGCCGCTGAGCGTGCCGCACTGCATTGAAGCCGCCCTGGATCTGCTCGGGCCCAAGGCGGGAGAAAAGCATCTGGACCTGACTTACGAAATTGCCGATGCCATCCCGCACCATATCTACGGCGACGTGACGCGGCTGCGTCAGGTGCTGGTCAACTTGATCGGCAATGCGGTGAAATTCACCGCCCGCGGCGAAATTGGCGTCGAAGTCCGGCCCTACGGTCTGGGGCCGGAGCCGGGTGCCGAATCCGGATATTTGCATTTCCGGGTGCGGGACACCGGCATCGGCATCGCGCCGGATCGTCTGGACCGGTTGTTCCGCCCGTTCATGCAGGCAGACGCCTCCACCGCGCGCCAGTTCGGCGGCACGGGCTTGGGCCTTTCCATCAGCCGCAAGGTGGTCGAATTGATGGGGGGGCGCATGTGGGCGGAAAGCGCGCCGGGCATTGGCTCGGTTTTCCAATTCACCCTGCCCTACCAGGTCGCTCCCGCCGGCAAGGCGGCCTGGGAAGAACAACCCCACCCGCAACTGACCGGACGGAAAGTGCTGATTGTGGATGACAGCGCGACCAACTGCCGCATCCTGGCGCGGCAAACGGGCAAGTGGGGGATGACTCCGCAAACGACGACGCAGGGCGAGCAGGCGCTGGCCTGGTTGCAGGCCGGGCAACAGTTTGATCTGGCCTTGCTGGATCAACACATGCCGGCTCCGGACGGGTTCGCGCTGGCCCAAGCCATGCGGAAACTTCCGGCCGGAAGGGACCTCCCGTTGATTTTGCTTGTCTCCATGACGGAACGGACGACCGCCCCCGCCACGCAGGCGGGCGAATTTGCCGCCAGCCTCACCAAGCCGCTCAAACCAGCGCAGTTGATTGAAGCCCTGGTCCGAGTGGTCTCCCGCCGCGCCGTCACGCCGGTCCCAACCGTCAGCACCGGCAAACTGGATCCGACGCTGGCACAACGGCTGCCGTTGCGCATTTTAGTGTGCGACGACAATCTAATTAATCAGAAGGTGGCCACCCGCTTGCTGGGTCAGATGGGATACACCCCCAAGGTGGCCGGCAACGGTCGTGAAGCGTTGCGCGCGCTGGAGGAAAGCCCCTTCGATCTGGTGTTCATGGACCTGATGATGCCGGAAATGGACGGCCTCGAAGCCACGCGGCAAATCCGCGCCCGGCAGCAAGACCCGGCAAACCATCCCTCCTACAAATCCCCCCTGGTCATCGTCGCCATGACGGCAAGCGCGATGCCGGGCGACCGCGAGAAATGCCTGGCCGCCGGCATGGATGACTATCTGGCCAAGCCCGTCCGCCCGGAGGAGGTGCGCCGGTTGCTTGAGCGCTGGGGCGCAAAAGCGGCGCTTGATTCGCGTCCGGCGAGCAGCGATTCTTCCACTGCAACACTGAATCTCCTCACCCAAACACAACCCCCCATGAACGAGCTGCCCGCCGTGGACCTGGATCGATTGAACGAATTCTCCGAAGGCGACCCCAACAACCTGGCGGAACTGGCCGCCTTGTATCTCCGCCAGACCGAAAAACAACTGGAAGAGTTGCAGACCGCCATCCAAGCAAACGACCCGGAGGCCGTCCGGCGGCTGGCCCACAGTTGTTCCGGCGCCAGCGCCACGTGCGGCATGAAGCGCATCGTCCCGCTCCTCAGCACCCTGGAACAGCAGGGGGAAGCCGGACAACTGGTCAACGCCGCCGCGCTGTTCACCCAGGTGCAGTCCGAATTTGAATTGATCCGCACGCTGCTCAAGCCCTACGTGCAGCCCACGCCCGACTCCTCCGCCCCGGCATGAAAAAAATTCTGATGATCGAGGACGACCAGGTCGTCGCCAACACCTACCGCAACAAACTGGGGGTCGAAGGCTTTACCGTTGAAACCGCCGCGACTGCAGAAGCCGGCCTGAAACGGTTGGAGGATTTTTGTCCCGACGCCATCCTGCTGGACTTGATCCTGCCCAAAATGAACGGACTGGACCTGCTCAAACAGCTCCGCGCCACCCCCCAATACCAGCAGCTGCCCATCCTCATTTTCTCCAACACCTATCTCAGCCGCCTGATCCAGGACGCCTGGAAGGCCGGCGCCACCAAGTGTCTTTCCAAGGCCAACTGTTCGCCCAAGGAAGTGGTCGAAGCCCTCCGGACCACCCTGGGCCTGGCCGCCGGCACCGCCAGGACCTCTGCGCCGGAACCGCGCGCCAAACTCACCCCCGTCACGCCAACCAAACCCGCCAAAACCGAGTCGCCTTTCGTCAAGGAAATGCGCCACTCGTTCGCGCAGTCCTTCCCGGAAACCCTGATGAAACTGCGGCAGGCCATCACGACGCTGGCCAAGCTGCCACCGTCTGCGAAACGCTCCGAACCGATCCAGGACATCTACTACCACCTGCACGCGCTCATGGGGGTGACGCATCTGGCCGGCCTGGGCGAGTTCGCCCGCCTGGTGGAAATACTCGAAGCCCTGGTCATGGAACTGCACGAGAAGCCGGAATCCATCACCGCCTCCACGTTGCGCACGCTGGCCGCCGCCATTGACTTCCTGCCCGTCCTGTATGAACGCCCCGCCGCGACCGCCCCTCACGACCTGGCCCGCGCCCGGATTCTGGTGGTGGACGACGAGCCCCTCTCGCGCCGCGCCATCACGCGCGCCCTGGAAAATGCACGATTACGATCGGTGGGGGTGGACGATCCCAAGGCGGCGTTGCAAATGCTGAATGATTCCACCTACGACCTGATCTTCCTGGACGTGGACATGCCGGAAATGAGCGGACACGAACTGTGCGCCCGGCTGCGCTCCGTGCCGCGCTACCAGCAAACTCCGGTTGTTTTTGTCACCGGACTGAACGACTTCCAAAACCGCGCCCACTCCACCATGAGCGGCGGCAACGATTTCATCGCGAAACCGTTCCCGTTCCTGGAGCTGGCGGTCAAATCCCTCGTTCACCTCCTGCGGGCCAAATACCCGCCGTCCCCGGTGCCGGTCGCCTGACGCGCCCCCCGTCCGCGCGCCAGCGCACCCAGTGGAAATTCCCCGGCCAGGCGGCGCAGGAGCCGGTTTTCCTCCCGCTTCATCAAGCGCCGCGCGGAGGGAGTTCGATCGTCATAGCCGCATAGATGCAGAATACCATGGACCAGGTACCGGACGACTTCCACCGGCCACGAGGTGCGGAACGTGTGCGCCTGGGCGACCGCGACGTCCATGCAGATCAGCAGTTCGCCGTGCAAATGCGCGGGGGGGCGGGCCAGCCGCGAACCCGCCGGCCACACCTGGCGGTAATCGAAAGTAATGACATCCGTGCTGCCTTCATGCTGTAAAAACTGCCGGTTCACCCGGGCCATGCGCCGGGCCGACACGAAGGTGATGCCCAGTTCCACTGCCGGAATTTGCAGGTGTTCAACCACCAGCGCCCGGACGATTCGCCGCACCAAACGCAGGTTCAACCGGCGGGCGCGCTGCCGGTTGTGGAGATGCAATTCCAGCTTCACAACGCCGCTGGTTTGCCGCGCTGCGCCTCGTAGGCGGCGACAATGCGCTGCACCAGCGCGTGCCGCACCACATCCCGCCTGCTGAATTCAATCATCGCAATCCCGTCCACACCCTGCAAAATCCGGTGTGCCTCCAGCAGCCCCGACTGCCGGTGCGGCGGCAGATCAATCTGGGTTTCGTCGCCGGTGATCACGGCTTTGGAGCCGTAGCCCAGCCGCGTCAGGAACATCAACATTTGCTCCGTCGTGGCGTTTTGGGCTTCATCCAGGATGATGAAGGCGTTGTTCAAAGTGCGGCCCCGCATGTACGCCAGCGGGGCGATCTCGATGGTGTTGCGTTCCGTGTGCTTCTGAATTTCCTCCGCGGGCATCATGTCCTGCAACGCGTCCAGCAGCGGCCGCAGGTACGGCATGATTTTCTCGTTGAGGTCCCCCGGCAAAAATCCCAGCGCCTCGCCCGCCTCCACCGCCGGCCGCGTCAGAATAATCCGCGAGACTTTTCCCTCCCGCAACGCCACCAGCGCCATGGCCACCGCCAGATAAGTTTTCCCCGTCCCCGCCGGCCCGATGCCGAAAGTCACGTCGTGACTCCGGATCGCTTCCAGATATTTCTTTTGCCCGACCGTTTTGGCCGTCACCCCCGGACGACGCTCGTGGGTCTGCACGCGGTCGCTCATCAAGTCGCGCAACGTGGTTGCGCCGTCGTGCTTCACCACGTTCAGGGCATGAATGAACTCACGGTTGCGAATCGCGCCGCCAGCCTTGAGCGAAGCCTCCAGCGACACGAACAATTGCCGGGCGCGCTCCACGGCCGCCGCCGGGCCTTCCAGCTTGATCCAGCCATCTCGCGCGGTCGCCTTGACGCCCAGCTGTTGTTCCAGCGCGGCCAGATTGCGCGGTTCGTTGTTGTAGAGTTGTTGCGCCAGCCGCGCGTTGTCAAAGTGCAGGGTTTCCGAAGCCATGAGTCGAATTATTGGGCCAGCGCGGCGCGCAGTTGTCGCGCCAGTTCCGTCAGCGCCTGCGGCACCACCCCGACGCCCGCGATCACCGGCATGAAATTCGTGTCACCATTCCAGCGCGGCACAATGTGAATGTGAACATGCTCCCGGATCCCCGCGCCCGCCACCTGGCCGAGATTGATGCCGAGATTGAAGCCTTCCGGCCGCATCTCCCGCTTCAGCACGGCCACGCAGCGGCGCACCAGCTTCCATAAATCCGCCACCTCGTCATCAGTCAGGCCCTCCAGATCCGGGGACTGCCGGTACGGCACCACCATCAAATGCCCTCCCACGTACGGGTAACGATTCAACAACGCAAAACAGGTCCGGTCGCGCGCAATCACCAGATTCCCTTCATCGTCGCTGGATTGGGCTATGGTCACGAACAGGCTCCCGTCCAGCCGGGGCTTGGGCGAGAGAATATATTCAATGCGCCACGGCGCATGCAGTGAATCCATGCCCCAGCTTAAAAACGTGTCCGGCGAAAGTCAAAAAGCTGTTGGGGCCGGCCCCGCGTCACGGCACGGCGCCGCTGACCGGCGGGGGGCCGATCACCGGGGGCACGCCGGTTGCGGGGGCGGAGCGCCCCGGCCAACCGGCCGGCGGCAACACCGCCTGCACCGCCGTGGTGCGAAAGCCGCCGACCATCCGCTTCCGGGCCACAGAATAAAACAACCAGTTCTTGATCAGTGACATCGCCAGGGGCAGCACGGCGGTGAACAGCGAATACACCTCCATCTGCGCCAATATTGTCGTGGCGCCTCCTCCCTGGCCGGACCGGCCCACAAACAGAAATCCTGCCGCCAGCAGCAGGCTCGAGCCAAAAGCAATCACCAGCCACGGCAGGACCTTCACAAACAGCAGGGTTTTCAATGTCGCGGAAAGGCTGTTGTGCGACACCAGGCCCATCCAAAAACCAAACCATGCGAGCGCCACCCAATCCGTGATCCACACGATGACGCCCCCCAGCGCGAGGCCCGCCTGGGTCGCCGTACTCGACCGCCAGGACAAAGCGGCCGCGGAAGTGCTCAGCGATGCGGCCGCCGGGTTCGTGAAACTGACGGCCAATCCGAGGAGCAAAACCACCATGACCGGCAGGCCAAATAATCGCAGCCCTTCACGCCAGATGGTCGGGGTCACGCGGGTGAAATCCAGCGGGGTCACCAGCAGCAATTCCACCCATCGGGTGCGGCGCCACTCGGCAAACAGATGAGCGGCAAGTGAAGCGATCCAGAGACTCGCCGCAAGGGGCACCAGTTGCAGCAGCAGGAAAGCGAACAACCCGCTCGCCACAGGCGACTCTCTCCGCAGCACAAAGATGACGCCGCCCAGCAGGATCAGCACCCCCCCCCACAACCACGGCACCTGCCCACGCCAATGTCCCGTCAGCCCCAAAACGGGATGCGCCTCCCGCCAGCCATCCGGCACCCGGAATCGCCGCCGCGCCGCGGATCGCCGCCAGCGCCAAAGGCGCCAGACGCGGCGGGGAGTGTCCGGTTGCCCCCGCTCGCGCCACGTCCGCGAAATCAGCAAACACGTCACGGCAAACATCCCCCAAGCCACCCCCTGGCTGGTCAACAGTGCCAGCCAAAATACATTGGTTCCGTGGTCCGCCATCCAAAATACCAGGAACGGACTGACCAGGGACAGACGCGGAACAAACGCCTGTCCCCACGCATACGCCCACCAGCCATCCACCACGAGGCTGCCGGCCAGCAAAACCAGCAGCAGTCCCAAAGTCCCGAACAAGGCTCTTTGTGGCTGCCGGCTCAAAGCTGAGACAAACAACCCGCAGATCAGCGAAAAAAACAACGCATGCGACAGGGCCAGCATCACGCGCCAGAAGACCCCGCCGGCCACGCCTCCCAGCAACTGCGTGGCCGCAAAAATCGGGAAAATCGCCAGCAACGGGAAGAGGGACCGGCACGAAGTCGCCAATAGCTTGCCGAGGGCCACGTCATAACCGTGCAAATCGGTCAGAAACAACAACCCCAGCGTTCCATCCCGCTTCTCGGCGCTTAACGCATCCGCGGTAAAAAACACGCCCACCAGCGAAGCCGCGATCAGTGCCATCCAGGTCAGCGTTTCGAACAGGAGCCGGCCCGCGTGGGGAACCGAGCCGGCCGTCATCACGTTCAGCAGGCCGAACAAACCGCCGCCAATCCCGCACGCCGTCAACGCCGCCACCAGCCGCAGCCAGAACGTCGCGCGGCGCTGGGCGGCCACGCGCAATTCACGCTCCACAATCGGCAGGAAAGTCACGCAGCGGGTTTAGCCAACCGCTTGCGCCACAGCAAGACCGCATTTCAATCCCGCCAGGCTGCCCGCCGGAAGCGGCGTTCCCATATTCGCCTTCCACCCAAAACCCGCTGCGACGGAACGAACCGACGACGACGACGGCCGAAACACTCCCCCGTCCCCCCTTGAACCAGGAGGACGCCTCCCGGCCAACGGGCATGAACGGTGCAGAAATCCAAGGCGGATGAATAACTTCACCCGGGATTCTTTCATGATCCCCACGCCCAGACTTATCCATTGACGGAAGATAGCTTGATGATATCATCACGATAACATTCCGGAAGAGGATTATATGAATGAAAACCACGCTAAATCCGCCAGTGTTGAACGCGAAACCACCGCGGTCAACGGCTGGGTCATGTTGATCTTCAACCTCGCGTTGCTCTTGGGAGCACTGGCAGGCCTGATTTGGACAATAGTCCAGACCGCTCAGGCGCAGAACCCAGCGCTTTTGTGGTGGCTGATACCCGTGACGCTGGCGGAAGTGCTGGCGGTCGTTCTTCTTTGCGGTCATTTCACGCTCCAGCCAAACGAGGCGCGCGTGTTGATCCTGTTCGGCGACTACAAGGGCACGGTGCGCACCAGCGGGTTTTGGTGGGCCAACCCGTTTTATTCGCGCTGTCGCGGCAGGGTACCGCTGCCGGCGGACGCGGTGCCGGCGGAAAAACTGAAGAGCATCGGCACGCGTCAACAGCTGCAGAATTTGTTGCAGCGCCCTTTGCCCGTGAAGCTTTCACTGCGCGCGCGCAACTTCAACAGCGACAAACTCAAGGTCAACGACAAGCGCGGCAACCCGATTGAAATCGCCGCCGTCATCGTCTGGCGGGTCGAGGACACGGCGAAAGCGGCGTTCGACGTGGATGATTTTGAAAGTTACGTCCACATCCAGAGCGAGTCCGCCATCCGGCATATTGCGAGCCTGTTCGCCTACGACCGGGGCGAGGAACACGAGCCGACGTTGCGCGAAAGCGCGGATGAAGTTGCCGCCGCGCTGGGGCGGGAATTGCAGGAGCGCCTGGGCAAAGCGGGGGTGGTCGTTGAGGAAGCGCGTTTGACGCACCTGGCCTACGCGCCGGAAATCGCCCAGGCGATGTTGCGCCGGCAACAGGCGGAGGCGGTGATTGCCGCCCGGCAGAAGATTGTGCATGGCGCCGTGAGCATGGTGGAAATGGCCTTGCGCGATCTGTCGGAGAAGCAGGTCGTGAAGCTCGACGAGGAGCGCAAAGCGGCGATGGTGAGCAATCTGCTGGTGGTGCTCTGCAGTGATTCCGACGCCACGCCGGTCATCAACACGGGAACGCTCTACTCCTGAGTCATGGCGGTTGAAGAACGCAAACCATTCCTCCTGCGCATCCCTCCTGACTTGTGGAAGGAACTGGAACAATGGGCGGCGGCTGAATTGCGCAGCGTGAACGGGCAGATCGAATACCTCTTGCGTCAGGCGGTGGCTAAACGCAAACGCACCCAATCAGAGAAAGGGTGAAAGCCACCCTCCCCTTTTGTCCGCCCACCCGGCAGGCAGAGTACGAGCGCAAACCGCCGCCGTCGCGAGGGGACGAACGCTTTGGTGCAATCGTCGAGTCCACCTCGTCACCCGGGCGCGGGTCACGAAAAAAATCGGCGGATTTGCCGGTCATTCAGCCGGCTGGACTTGCACCCGAAACATGCGCGCCCCGGTGGAAACCAGAGTGCGGAATTCGACGTCATCACCCGTGCCATTCGTGACGGCGGCATCTGCCCACGGAACAGCGGTGGCCGGGTCGCGCGCCTGCACGCGATACGTCCGGCCTGTCACCGTGGCGTAGCGAAACGAAAAGTCGCCGGCCGCAAGCTGCGGCGCGCGCAGCGCAAACACGGATTGCGGATCGTTGGGATTCGTGCCGGCCAGATACTCGCCGTAATTGCTCAGGGTGTCGTTGTCCGCATCGAGCGCGCCGTCGCCGGGATCGTCGCGGTCCAGACCGTTTTCCGCCTCCCACAAGTCAGGCATGGAATCACCGTCGGCGTCCGCGCGGTCGGAGGGCGGCGGCTTCGCCTCAAACGCACCAATCGTGGGCGGATTGGCGTAGCAGCGCTCCAGGTGGTCCGCCCACACCCGGGGCAACCGCCGACCATTGCCGACGGCCGGACTGTTGGTGGCCACCGCATAGTCGCCTGTGGCCGGCGACACAAACAGCGGGTTCAGTCCGTAAACCCCGTTGGTCTCCGCAGCGGGCAGTGACGGCTGCGATTGACCCGGCTGGTTGAACGCATACCAGAGGTTGTTTGCAAACTGAAAGGACGCGGCGTCGGTGTTCGGTCCGACGTTCACAAACGTGCTGATTTGCGAGCGATCAAAATAGACCAGGTTGTTGACGAACTGGTTGCTGCCGCAGGGCAAAAAAGTGTAGCCGCCGCTGGAAACCGTTTCCTGCAGGATGCGCAACACCCAGCGGGTTGGCTCGACGATGGTGTTGTTCGCCACCAGCGAGTTGACCGCGCCGACAAACGCCACGGGCGTCTCCGATCCGCGAAACAGATTTGCGATCACCCGGATGTTGCGGGCCTCCGTGTTCGGCAAGTTGGTCACGAGCGGTGGACGAAAGTATTCGAAGCCGGTCGAACCGCCGATGTTGACGGCGCGGGCACCGCCGTTGACGAAGCGATTTCCCCGGATCTCGAGGTCCTCGCTGCCGCCCTTGCACTGGATCGAGTTGCTGCCCGCGTCGGTGAACGTGCAGCGCGCGATCAGCCCGCGATGACATCCCACGTGATCAACGCCGCTCCCGCCCGCGCTCATCCGGGCGAAATCGCAATCCAAGACGAAGTAATCGTTCAGGCCGGAAAGCTTCAGGCCGTCATTGTTGCCGCCCGTGCCGATGTCGTGGATGAAAAGATTGCGAAACAGAACGTGGTGCGTCGCATTGCTGTTCGCGTAATCGCCGCCGTCGTCGCAGTTGATGCCATTGGCCGTCGCGCCGGCGACTTCGAGATTCTCGAGAATCACGTAGCGAATCCTGGAAAGCTGAATGGCGGTGCCGCCGCCGCTGATCACCGGTCGCGGTTGCCCGGGCACGCCACCGATCCAGATCGGCGCTTCCGCCGTCCCGGCGAAATTCCCGATCGAGTTGCCGGGGGCATGATTGCCGGGCAGCAGCCGGATGGCGTCGCCGGGCTGCACCCCCGGCAACGCGCGGGCGATGGTTTGGTAGGGATTCGCCTGCGTGCCGTCGCCCGTTGTATTGCTGCCGGTGGGCGAAACAAAAATCTCGCGCAGGGGTTGTTTGCCGTCGGCGAATGTCCGGATTGGATCGCACGAGTTCGTGACCTGGCTTGTGCCGGTCAATGTCACGAACATCAATGCCAGCAGCCACGGGATGGGGCGCAGTGTGGGTTGCACAAAATCATCGTGCCGCATCCACCTGCCGGCGACCAGCCGGATTTTTCGGATGTCCAGCACCGGGCGGCATGTGGGAATCCCGGTCACGCCCGCCGGCCTGTGGGTGGCCGCAGTGACGGGGCACACCCGGGTTGCGAAATCCGGAGCGTGCCTGAAGGTGACGAGCCGCAGCGCTTCCCGGAGCCGGGGCTCTTCAGCCAGGCTCCGAATCGGCAAGGCGACCCCTCGCGGAGATGGCACGGAAGTCCGGAGTCGCACGCACCGGACCGGCGCGTGACTCGTCCACGCCAGGTGGATGCAGACCAGCCAGGCTGCATCGTCACGCGCGGTTGCCGCGCCCGCGGAGCCGCGCGGAGTAAAGGCGAAGCCGGATAATTTGATGGTTGCCGCCACGGGTTCAAACGCTACACACTTTCGGAGCACACCGGGCGGACGTTGGTTGTGGTCGTCCGAAATTTTAATGTTTCCTTGCAATGTATGAAGCTCAAAACCATCTGGGAGAGAATTTACACCATTGTCACGGCCTGGCCGCCCTTGGCGGCTTCCTTCGTGGTGGCCTCCTTCGCCTGCACCCTCTGGTGGTTTTGGAGTGCGTATTCCGGCCGCGACACGCCCGGCTGGCTCGAGCCGGCCGCGTCGGTGTTGGCGCTGACGGGGGCGTTTCTGCTGGCGGCGCTCGTGATCCTCGGACGGAAGGAAAACATCCGCCAGGAGGCCGCCACCTACGGGCTGACCCGGGGACTGGCAACCGGTTACTACTTCAACTATGTCCGCCCGTTGTTGATGGCCATCCGCGATCCGCAACATGAAATCCACAAACTGGTGGCGGAGCACGGCCAATTCCACATCGGCGGGCTGCTGGTGGGCATTCCCTCCAGCCTGGCCGAGTTTGATCCGGAACAGCATGAGCGGCTGATTCAATCGGCCCTCCGGGGCCACCGCGCGGAAATGACGCTCCGCGAGCTCAAGGTTCCCATCCAGGGGCGTCCGCGTCCGATCGTCACCCAGCTGGTCACCGTGCCGAAAAGCCAGAAGGCCATCCTGCTCGATATTCCCACGACGCTTTCGGTGGTGAAGGACTTTTCCGAATTTATTGCCACACACGAGGGCGCCGCCGCCGCAGCGGACGACGAGTTTATTATTGAAGCCAGCAAGAAGATGATCGCCAAATCAGAAGCGGCGGACTTCGAGCGCCGGCTCACCGAAATGATTGCAGAGTTTCAAACCGTGGTGGGTAAAGTGGGGGCCATGGATCCGTTGGAGACCTCGGCTTCGGCGCTGGTGCACATCGTTTCCACCCGGAAATTGCAGCAGCGCCTGAGCGAGCTGGCGGATTAACCGCGCGGCAGACTGGAGCGACTGGCCCTCCACCGCCTCGTTCGGCGTTGCGTCTGCGCAGCCATCATCTCGCCCTCCACTCCGTCACGCCCGCCGCTCCTTGATATCCGCCAGAATCTTCGCGACGACCTCCGCCTTCGGCTTCGCGCCTTGCGGGCCGCCGTGATCGAGACGCACGGAGACGTTGCCGGCTTCCATGTCCTTGCCGCCGATGATGAGCATCGTGTGGACGCGCAGTTGTTCCGCGTCGGCGATCTTCGCCTTGAACGGCGTGGCGCTGAAATCCGCATCCACACGCACCATGTTCGCGCGGAGTTCGTTCACGATGGGCTGGGCGTAATCAATCAGCGCCGCGTCACCCGTTGCCTCATGGAAAAATGACACCGAAGGAGTCTGAGCAGGCAGGCATGGTAGACTCGTGGTTTCAGTTTCCGCTTGGGAGTCTACTTTGGGTGTCAATCCCCCTGGCGGGGTTGCGCCCTGCGGGCGGTGGGCGACTTCCGCTGCCCCCGCCAGGATCGGCTTCAAGCGCCGTTCGACTTCCGCCTTCAACACGAACGGATCCAGGCTCTCGTAGCGCTCCCGCAACTCCCGCCGCGCCCGCCG
>JAKQDQ010000034.1 GCA_029573725.1 Verrucomicrobiota bacterium | reverse complement strand
ATCCCAGGACTGCCCAATCCGGTAAATGTTGAGCGGATTGTCAACCAACGAGCTGTAGGTGCCCGCCGTCGCATAGGCAACGGTGAAGGTGGAACCGGAGACCATCGCCGCCGCCGGCATCGTCGCCATGGCCGCGTCGGCAGCCTTGAGGATGGTCCGCGCCGCCCCCGTGCCGGCGGTCGTGGTGTACCAACCTGTCCGGAGCGGAACGGCCTGATTCGCCGGGTAATAGATGGACCGCGCCTGCGTCAGGTTGTAGGGACCCCAGGCCGCCGGGTGGCCAATCTCGCCTCCTGAACTCACCGTCACTTGCCTGGTCAGCGTCGGCCCAAACCAGGTGTAACCATCGCGCACCATCCGCCAATCCGTCGTGTAGGTACCCGGGGTGGTAGGCGCCGTCAGCGTCACGGTAAAAGTCTTGTTGGCGCCCGGATTAATCTCCCCGCCTACATTGTAGCGGGTCGTGGCGGTGAAGGGGTCTGAATCGCCAACCGCCCCGAGTTTGAAATTCCGCGCGTCATTCCAGAGCACCCCCCGGTTGCGGAATGTAATATGAGCCGTAACCGTCTGGCCGGGAGTCATGGTGCTGGGAATATCATGGCTGACCAGTTCACATGAATAGTAGTCCCAGGTGGGCGTCACGCCGAAGTAATCGCAAACCCCCTTATAGGTTGCCCACATCGTGGTCGAACGGAAGAAGTTGTCTTGCAGATACAAGCCGTCGCGATCGCAGGTATCGTGAAAGGCCAGTTCGATCAGCACCGCCGCGCGTTTGGGGATGCGCGTCTCGGCCTGGCCGCCATTGGCGTCAATGGCGCCCCGGTTTCGCCAGGTCGCGTCCCCGTAGCGATTGCGAATCGCGTCCACAATGGCGGTGTTAATCGCCGTGGCGAGCGTCTTGCTGATGGCTCCCCACGAGGCATGTTCGGTGCTCGTATCGTAGTAAGTGCAAGTGCCATTCGGGCACGATGCGCCGGTGCAATCCCCCTGATAACCATTGCTGTGCAGGGAAATATAGATGTCCGTATTGTCGTAGTTCGAAGCGAGCCCGCGCGAGCGCAGCGAATCGCTCGAGGCGCTGACGCCCGCTTCTTGCAAACTGCACTTTCCGGTGGAACTCGCATACACGCTGCACGGATAGCCATTTAGCTTGAGCCAATATCCCGCCGACACGCGCCACCAAGGCTCGCCGCTGCCCGCGTGGGTGCCGTAGCTCTTGTTGAGGCACCGGCAAAGTTTCGTCACAGCCCCATCCTGCGCAAGATACTGCTGGAGGTACGTCATGATTTCCACGTTATGGTCATCCTCGCGACTCAGCGGCGCACAATAAACCGGCCGTTCAAAGGTATAGCTGGAGCCGGTCCAGACTTTTCCATGTCCGGGCGAAAGCGTGATCGTCTTGCCCGTCAGGCCAGCCGCTTTGGGAGTGGCCGCGGCGGACTTGGGCGGCGGAGCCGCTTCGGGAGCAAACGCCGGTGCGGGCGGCAGATAATCGCTCAGCAAGCGCCCATCCGCCTCGAGGCGGATACTGGTGTCCACCCCGAATTGCATGAGCGTGGCTCGCACCTGGTTGAAGATGGTTTCCAGGCGCAGATCATCCAGCCCCGCCGAAATGATTTCCTGGGAAAAAGCAACGGTGACGAACTCGGCTTCCGAGGTGTAGCGCTCCACTCTCGTGCCACCCGGCACGGCGGATAATAATCCCGCCGGCGGTGCCGCCAGCGCCTCTAATGCCGCCACGGCATCCGTAATGTCGTCACGGTTGACACCGAAAAGACCTCCTTGTTCGTTCTGGTAGAACACCAGGGCCGCCGGGCAGGCAAGGCGGCACGCGAGCATCAGTCCGCCAAGGAGCAAGGCCAAGCGCAGGGGGCGGGGAGCATCATTCAATTGTGGCAGAGGTTTGGTCTTATTCATAAGCACTATCGGTAACGCATTGGCATTTTATCGGTACAAGCAAAACGCGCAGGCTGACAGCGGGCGGCGTTTTTCCACGCCACGCCAACTGCCACGCCTTCGCGCTCGCCTATCGCGCGGGGTTAATTCTGCATCCCCGCCCGGCTAAGGGCAAGGATTAATTGCCGTGGACCGATAGAACCGCTGCGGGCTTGAATTGGTCACCGTGACCGACCACAGGCCATCACCGGCAGCCGCACTATTCGTGCTGCCCGGCAACGGTGTCCAAATCGGCAGCGGCGCGATATCCGGACTGCTGACCACGTAGTATTGAGCCTGCGGCGTGCCCTGGAAGGTAATCGTAAACGTGCCGTCCCGGTTGTCGGCTATGCCCACGATCGCATTGGTCTGGCTGCAGGGCGCCAGACTCGTCACCACCTGGGCCAGACTGTCACTGCTGCCGGTAAAATCATTA
>JAKQDQ010000013.1 GCA_029573725.1 Verrucomicrobiota bacterium | reverse complement strand
CGGTGCGGGCCTTCCCCTGGCGTTGAAAGCCGCGGAATTGGGCGCCGTCGTAGGCGAGTATCATCTGGTAACGTGCGATGCCCGAGTTGGGCATTGTGTTTTCCCGGGGGAGAGTTGAACGCTCTGCCGGGGATGCTGGATCAGTCAACCAGTTCCAGCAAGACCATCTCGGCCGCGTCGCCCTGGCGGGGGCCGAGTTTGAACATGCGCGTATAGCCGCCTGGGCGGGTGCTGAAGCGGGGCGCAATGTCATCGAATAATTTCTTGACCACTTCGGCGTCGCCGAGGCGGGAGGCAGCCAGGCGGCGGGCATTGACCTTGTCAATGTCGGTGCCTTTGCTGCTGTTGCGCGCCAGGGTGATCAGGCGTTCTGCGTCGCCGCGGATTGCCATGGCACGGGCGCGGGTGGTCTGAAGGCGTTCGTGCGCGAAGAACTGATTGAGCAGTGTCCGGCGCATGCCAATGCCTTTGTCTTTATCGCCAAAAATCTTATATCCAGCTACACGATGCCGCATAGTTACTTACTCTCCGTATCTTGATCTTCGGGCAGGAAGCCCTTTTCACGCATTTTGTCGCGCAGTTCTTCGAGGCTCTTTTCGCCAAAATTGCGAATGGACATGACAGCCTCGTTGCCCTTTTCAAGCAGTTCCAGCACATCGCCAACGGTGGTGATGCCGGTGCGCTTGAGGGAGTTGAAGACCCGGACCGAGAGGTCAAGGTTTTCAATGGGGGTTTCGGCGG
Source organism: Verrucomicrobiota bacterium (assembly GCA_029573725.1). GTDB lineage: Bacteria > Verrucomicrobiota > Verrucomicrobiia > Limisphaerales > JADLHS01 > JADLHS01. Next base: position 2,615 of record JAKQDQ010000013.1, on the reverse strand, counting down.
CTTCACTGGTGAGACGGCTGCCGGGGATTTCTTTTTCCACGCCGGCAATCAACACATCTTCACTGGCGCCCGAGATGAAGCGCAGGTGATCCACCAGGTATTTCGAAGCTGTGCTGAGGGCCTTCTCGGGGGAGAGGGCGCCATCAGTCCAGATTTCGAGAACGAGGCGATCGTAGTTGGTGCTCTGACCCACGCGCGCGGAGCTGACAACATAGTTGACACGGCGCACGGGGTTGTAGATCGCGTCCACGGGCAGTTCGCCAATTGGCAGTTTGCCAGAGCGATCTCCCGCGGGAGAATAGCCACGACCACGTTCCACGGTCAGGTCAATTTCGAGCCGGGTGCGGCTGTCATTTACCTGGAAGAGGTAGAGGTCGGGGTTGATCAGTTCCACTTCGGCGGGCAGTTTGATGTCGCCAGCGGTTACGGTGCCTTCGCCGCGCACGTCGAGGTGCAAGCGAGCGCTGTCCACATCATGAAGGACCAGGCGAAGCTGCTTAACCTGCAGCATGACCTGAACCACGTCTTCACGAACACCGGGGATGTCGCTGAATTCATGCAGCACATCGGTGATTCGCATGGACGTAACCGCAGCGCCCTCCAGTGAGGAGAGCAGGACGCGCCGGAGCGCGTTGCCGAGCGTGGCACCATAGCCTCGTTCGAGAGGCCCAATGACAAATTTGCCATAATTGCGGGCTTCTGCTTCCCGTTCAATTTTTGGCGTTACCATATTAGTCAAGGCACACACGTTTCACCCCTTTCCGAGGGTTGCACTGCATCGCAGGTTACCGCGAGTAGTATTCAACGATGAGCTGTTCGTTGAGGTTGCCGTCAATCTCGGCCCGTTCGGGCAGGCGCAGGATGCGTCCGCTCAGGGATTTGAGATCGCGTTCCAACCAGGGCGCGCAGAGGCGCTTTTCGGCCACATCAGCCAGTTCTTTGAAGTAGGTGAGTTTGCGGGCTGTTTCGCTAACCGCAATCACGTCGCCCTGACGCACGAGCATCGAGGGGATGTCGGCGCGGACGCCGTTGATGCGGAAGTGACCATGGTTGACCAGCTGGCGGGCGTGGGCACGGCTTTCGGCCAGGCCCATGCGGAAGACCACGTTGTCGAGGCGGAGTTCCAGGGTCTGCAGCAGGTTAAGGCCGGTGACGCCGCGCATGCGGCGAGCCATGCCATAGTAGCGGCTGAACTGGCGCTCGAGGACGTTGTAGACGCGGCGGGCCTTCTGTTTGGCGCGCAGCTGGGTGCCGTAGACGGAGATGCGGTCGGAGCGTGACTGCATTGTGCGGCCATGCTGACCGGGGGCAAAGCCACGGCGTTCAAAGGCGCATTTGACGCTGAAGCAGCGTTCGCCCTTGAGGAATAGTTTTTCACCTTCACGCCGGCAGAGTTTACATGCCGGACCAGTATATTTCGCCATATCTTCCCTCTCTTTAGTTGATTAGACGCGGCGTTTCTTGGGGGGCCGGCAGCCATTGTGCGGTACCGGAGTGATATCAGCGATAGCGCGCACTTTGACACCTGCCGCCTGAACAGCCCGGATGGCGCTTTCGCGGCCGGGGCCGGGGCCTTTGACGATCATTTCCACTTCCTGGATGCCCATACCCTGGGCAGCCTTCATGGCCTGCTCAGCCGCGAGACGCGCCGCGAAGGGCGTGCTTTTGCGGGAGCCTTTGAAGCCCGCCGAGCCGGAGCTAGCCCAGCAGACGGTGTTGCCTTGAAGGTCGGTGATCGTGACAATGGTGTTGTTGAAAGAAGCGTAGATATGAACCTGTGCCGAGGACAGGGTTCGCTTCACTTTACGGGCGGTGGTTGTGCGCCGCGCCGAACGGACATTTTGAGCCATATTTCCTCACAAATCTTAAAGTTTAATGGCACTGGTAACTTCTGCGAACGGGGCAAGCCGGGCTGCCGCGGGGTAAAAAGAAGGAGAAACCCCACCCGGCCTGCGCCGAAATGCAGAGAATTACTTCTTGGTAGCGCCGCGACGACGACCGCGACCGGCAACGGTCTTCTTGGGGCCTTTGCGGGTACGGGCGTTGGTGCGGGTGCGCTGGCCGCGGGCCGGCAGGTTGCGGCGATGGCGCATTCCACGGTAGCAGCCGATTTCGATCAGCCGCTTGATATTCATCTGCACTTCGCGACGCAAATCGCCTTCAATTTTGAAGTTCTTTGCGATGTATTCGCGCAGTGAGTTGACGTCCACTTCGGGAAGGTCTTTCACGCGGATGGCGGGATCGACACGCGTGGCCGCCAGGATCTGGCGGGAGCGGGTGGGGCCAATGCCAAACAGGTAGGTCAAGGCCACATCAATGCGCTTGTTGCGCGGGAGGTCAATACCTTCAATTCTCGCCATGTTATCCTATCCTTGTCGCTGCTTGTGTTTTGGGTTTTCGCAGATCACGTATAATCTGCCAGATCGTTTGACGATCTTGCACTTTGAGCAGCGCTTGCCAATTGATGATGTAACTTTCATTCCAATTGCTCCTTCATTCTCTTGCTGTTAAGACAGCCAAAGCGGAGATTATACCGCTGGTTGCTTATTTCGTCCAGACTCTGTGGCGGTTCATTCCTGGGTAAGGATGAGGGGGCCACTGTCGGTGATGGCGAC
>JAKQDQ010000162.1 GCA_029573725.1 Verrucomicrobiota bacterium | reverse complement strand
CCAGAACGTCACCAACCTGCCCGGGCGCATCGAGTTGACGGCCGACAAATACCTTGTCCTCACCAACGCCCACATCAGCAGCGTCAACTATCTGCTGCTGAAAGCCACCAACCACTTCGGAGGCAGTGCCGGCGCGGAGATTACGGCCCCTCATGCCGATCTTTATCTGCGCAGTACCAACGGCTTCCTGAACATCACCAACGTGCTGGCGCCCTACCTGCCCCGCCCGATTGGCATCTGCGACCTGTTTAGCGCGCGCTGGACCAACATTATAAATAACATCACCAATCGGTACCACGTGCTCTTCGTGGACACCCAACTCGAACCTTCTTCGCCGCTGCTGGTGCAAACCCTTAGCCTGAGCGCCACCAATGCCGCGACGCGCGATGACCGCATCGTTATTAGCGATGTCTTTAACGTCACCTCTAATCTGTTGCTTAACACGCGGCGGCTGACTCTGGCGACCAACGCGCCCGGTGCCCCCGCTCCGGCCGGCATCCTGAACTATCTTAATCCGGCGGTGCTGTGGCCGTCGGCGACACCGCGGTTGCAATATCTCACCAATCATGGCGGCATCCGGGCGCAAAACCTCATCGTGTTTGGCGGGTCACAAAGCTCGCCCTACCAAGGTCCGGACAGTTCCACCAACCCATACGCCGTTTTTGTCAACACCGGCGGCGTTACCAATTTTGGCAGTTTCATCTTTGCCACTAATTTCTTGAATAGTGGCACTTTCCTGGCCACCGGCGGCACCCTTCAGTTGCGGCAGGCACGGACTGCGGTGCTCACCAATGGCGCGTTCCTGGCGGCAGGTGCGGCGGGCGCCATTCGCATTGATGCCGACAGCCTGTTGGTGAGCAACCATGTGTTGCAAGCCGGGAATACCCTCACACTTTCCGTCACGAATAGCCTGGATGACGGCAGTTTGGCGGACGGGGCGGATTCCGTCACTCATCCGAACATTTGGAATGTGGGTTACGGGATCAACCTGCTTACCCGCCCCGCCCGGGGCGGTCTCCTGGCCACCACCATTACCAATACCGGGCTTCCCGGGGCCAAGGTTCCCAACTCCTGGGCAGGATTGGACCGCGGGCCGGTGGCGGCGGGATTTTCCAATAATGGCGCGCTCGGGCGGCTGATCCTTGATGGC
>JAKQDQ010000172.1 GCA_029573725.1 Verrucomicrobiota bacterium | reverse complement strand
TCGTCGCCTGTGCGTTGGCTGTGGTTGCTCGGCGCCGCGCGGGTGGTGTCTGTCCATCATACGCCGGGCTATGCGCCGGAAGAGTACGGCTTGTTTCGGGGAGAGGTTCAATGATAACAGCGGTCGTCTGGGTATGCTGGCGCTGTGTCCCCAGCGTCGCCCGTGGATTTCGGTGTCTTGGTCGATTTCTTTCGCGCAGTATTTGGATACGTACTGGTAAGCTTTTTTTCGCGATTGGATGGGTTCCACATGACAGCCGTAACGGGCGTGGGCCTTGTTTTTGGGATCTGCGATGCGGTGCCATTCGCGGGATAGCCAGCGGTGGAGTCTCGGGTCGTTGATGAAGTCGTCGTTTCCGCGCTGATGCCACAGAAAAAGGTGGAAGTGTATTGCTCCTCGCTTCTGGAGCTCCATTCTCCAGAGCCACTGCATGGCGTGGTAGTGGCGGCGGACTGATTTCAACCAGACTGTGAGGCATCGGTAGCTCTCCTGTTTTGCGCGGTCGTTTCTGAACGTCAGGGTAACGAAGATTGGGGGGCTGAGTTCCTCGAGGGTGATTTCTGCGAAGAAGCGTGTGAGCCGGCGCCGCGCTGGTTGTGATAGGGTTGTGATGGTTCCGCGTTTTGGTGGTTGCGCTGGGAACTTTGCGGTGGGCGGGCGGCGCTCGGCGAAGTAGGTGATGCCGGTGTAGGCGTCCAGACGGACGGGTTCGGTCAGATATGAAGCGCTTGCCAAGGTGGCTGCGCGGTATGCGCGCATTGCCTCGGCTGCGCGGTTGCGTGCTGTGAAGTCTCGCGGCTGCGGGTATTGTCCCATAGCGTGCAGGGCCTGGGGTGGGTGTGTTTCAGGTTTGCGGCGTCATGATTGAGAGCGGATCCCGTTTTGTCGGGTTGGTGTTGTGGTTGGCGAATGTTGCGATGACGACGATCGGGATCGACGCGGCGATGCCGGAGATGTTCCATTGTCCGACTGATCGGGTTGTGAGGTTGAAATTGTAGAGGTAGTAGCCTGCTGCGCGTGACATTGGGTGGGTGCAGGAGAATACCGTCGCGTAAAGGTAGTCGGTCCCGGATTGCCCGGGCAAGTAGTTGGAGTTGGGCCAGATGAGCGAAAACGAGGTGCTTGAGTTGCGAAGGAAACGGTACGGCGCAATGGGTATTTCGCCGTAACGGCTCTGATTGTTGCCGGTGGTTTTGAAGGAAAACGCTGGTGCTGGCGCGGCGAACATGGGGGCAAGGAGTTGGTAGAAGTCAGCGAACCAGCCGAACGGCGCTGTTGATTGGTTCTTGATGACGGAAGCGAAACGCCCGTGCGTGGATAACCAGAAGTCGCGGATCAGCTGCAGGCGGTTTTGGTACGCTATCTGGGCTTCAGATCTCGGTGCGGTTGGTACGGTGTGGATGCGTGCAGCTGTGATTTTGCCGGATTTCGTTCTGGCTTTGAAGAATTGCACGCCTGCGCACTTACCGGCCGCTGGGCCGGTGATGCCTGAGGTCAGAATGGCCACCGTTTGATCCTCCGAATGGAAAGAGACAGGTTTGGGCCCTGCACGCCTTCCCCTGTCTCTTCCCGTCCTACGCGTTCGTTCGTCCGCGGTGGGTGCAGGCCGCCGCTGGTTGGAACCGCGTGTGTTTGGTTATGCCTTGGCCGTCGCAAGGAACGGCTGCATGGTGGAGCTTCTCCAGACTCCGTCGGTGTAGTTCTCGAAGACGGCGAAAATCCAGTAGTCGTCGCCCGGAATGAATTGCGCGGGCGATTCGTAAAGGCCTGCTGAACGGATGGCTGCTGCAGGCACGGCCTTGAAGTACGAGGGATTTTGATTGCACATCTCGGTTTCGTGCGCTATCACGAGGGTGAGCGGGTCTGTGGCGGCGCAGAAGTCTCCGACGATGGTCGTGTCCCATGTGATTTTGACCTTGCCGGACGCGCCTGCGACTGCTGCGGTCGGGGCTCCGTTGTAAACGGGGCCGAGCGTCTTGGGAGATAGGGAGAGTTTCCAATTCCAGGTGTCGCCGGATTCTTTGAGTTGGCTGATGAGGTAGGAAACGAGGCTCTGGTATCCGGCGTTGAGGCCCAGCCCGTTGTTCCATGCGCGTTGATAGAAGCCGGAGCCGAACATGCCTGCTTCGGTGCCTGCTACGCGGAATCGTTCGCGTTGTTTCAATTGGTCGGGTGTCTTGGGATCTGTGGGAATGTTATACTCGCGGGCGGTTCCCATCTTGCCCCACAAGGTGCGCGCTTCGCTCAGAACGGTGCCGCCGACTTTGCCGCGGCCCGGTCCGTAGATGCCTGCCGGCAAGTATGCCATGTCGTCCTCCCGGATTGAATGAAGTCGAGGTTGCAACGAGGTTGCATCCAGCCGAAAAGTTAGATGCCTCGTCCTCAATTGTCAAGGGTGCGAATCGTGCGGCGCGGAAATATGCAGCTCGTATGTCGCGGGCTCGCTGGGGAAAACGGTTCGCGGACGAGCTCGAACGCCGTTGCGCGGGAGCGCGCGCGGCGGTGGAAGGATTTCGAAGCGCGCGGGAACGCGAAGCGGAAAATGGCGACGCCCGGCCGCTGGTGCGCGAAGCGCGCGGCGGACGGGCGGGGGGGGTGCGGCGGGGGGAAGGGTTCAGGCCGCGCCGGCTTTGCGTAGCGTCACATAAGGCCGTTTATCGGACGCGGCGGCCCGGTTCCCCAACTGCGCCGCGCCCGATAGGCCGCCTTATGTAAAGCCGGCGCGGTCGGCCGGCGCTCTACCGTGCTTCTTCGGGGGTGCGTTCGTTCGGCGCTGGGCGGTTTCTCAGCGCGGTGTAAGCTTCTGAGCACTTGAAGCCGCGCGCGAACGCCATCTTGTTACCGGGTGTCTGTGTCCAGATCTGCCACGTTATCGCATCGTGGTCATCTGCTGGAAATCCTCGGTTGGCTATCGCCGAGCCGAGGTGTAATCCGGCGATAAAGGACTCTGCGTAATCTGGCTTCCAGTCGGGCGGGAATGTGTGCATGGCTCGCTCCTTGTCGTGGTGTGGTTGGGTCGTTCGTGGCGGATTTGCTCGGCGCGCGCGATTTCGTGGCTCGTGCGCGCGCGTCCTCGGTTAGAGATGTGGGGGTCTGGTGTTGCTCGTGATTTTGGCGTCGGGCGGTGGGCGCGCGTTTGTCGGTGTGATTGCTGGATGTCCTCGCCTGCTTTCGCTGGGCTCGTGCGTTGCATCCTGAAAGAGTTTTGCCACGCCGTCGCGGGCTTGCGCGGCGGGAGTATTGGGCTGATAGGTGTCACCCGCAAAGGTGGGAGATAGCGCGACAAGTCGAAAAGTCGGCTTTCGGGAACGTGGCATACGTCTCGAAGTATGCGCGCGATTGTGGTGATGTCGGCGAAGAGGGATATTTTTGTCGAATTCTTGGCGTAGTCCTGGATTCGTCGCCTGTGCGTTGGCTGTGGTTGCTCGGCGCCGCGCGGGTGGTGTCTGTCCATCATACGCCGGGCTATGCGCCGGAAGAGTACGGCTTGTTTCGGGGAGAGGTTCAATGATAACAGCGGTCGTCTGGGTATGCTGGC
>JAKQDQ010000171.1 GCA_029573725.1 Verrucomicrobiota bacterium | reverse complement strand
TGGATAAGCTTTAGGTAGGTCTCCTCCAGCAACTGCCGCTTGGCGTCCCACCCGAACCGGGCTTCCGCGCGCGCGCGCGCCGCCCGGGCCAGGCGGGTGCGCAAAGCCGGCTCCCGCTGCAGCCGGGCCAGCGCCGCCGCAAAGGCCCCAACCGCCGCCTCCGGCGTTGAGACCGGAACCTTTATTCCCGAAGTTTCATCCACCATCTCCCCCGGCCCGGCCCAGTCCAGGCAGATGACCGGCACCCCGCGCGCCATGGCTTCGAGCAGGGCCGAGCCGCCGCTGTCGCGCAAGGCTGGAAATACGAGCACGTCGGCCCGGGCATAAAAATCGTCGAGTTGCGCGCGCGGCACTTTGCCGGCAAACCGGACGTTGGCCGCCAGCCCCAGTTCCGCCGCCCGCCGTTTCCAGTGCGGCAGTGCCGGGCCGTCCCCGACTACCGTCAGCTCATAATCCTCCAGCCGCGCCCGCAGCAGCGCCTCCAACACCAGCGGAATGGCGCGGGTGGACACGCAATTACCCACGTAAAGCATTCGAAACATGGCCCCCCCGGCGGCAGCTTCGGAGGGGGGGGCAACCCATTGCTGATCTTCGGGGCGCAAAGCATTCGGAGAAACAATCCGGCACTTGGCCCGGAAGCGGGGCGGCAGAAAGTCGAGCGTCGTGCGATTCGATATATAAAGCACGGAGGCCTGCCGCAGCGAACGCTGGATGGCAAAGGTCCGCAGCCAAAAGCGATTCACCAGAGTCCGCCCCTTTTCGGTCCATCTTGTCGGCCCGAGGTAACAGCCAAATCCGGGCGGCACATGTTCGCCGCCGGCAATCGGTCCCCAAACCGACGGAATGCCCAGCCCCGCCGCCAGAAAGGGCACCCGGAAGGTGTGGAAGGTGGTCTGATGCACCAAGGAAAGCTTCTTTTCCTGGTTCAGCGCGCGGGCCAGCCGCACCACCCGCTTCTGCCAGGCCAGCTTGCGCGACCAACTCGCCCACCCTCGGTCGGCCAGCGACCGCAGCCACTCCGGCACGTCAATGAAATGCGGCGTGATGCCCGCTGCGCGGGAGCTTTCCTCCACGGCGGCACGCGCCTTGAGGGGTGGTCACCAACTCCACCTCGTAACTACGCGAGACCTATTCCGCCCCTCCACCCCAGCCAGTGTTCGCGCTGCCGCGGGGGTCGCACGCATAGGCGATCATCAAGATGCGCGGTCTCATTCAGGGACACGCCCGATGACATGGATATCCGAACACAAGGAGGGAAAGAACTGGAGCAATGCGTCCGACCCTGCTGCGATACCGCCTACCAAGGCCGCCGGCAAAAAGTTGAGGGCCTTGCTCTTGCGGCCGATGAAGTTGCGGCCATAGGTCGCTACGACCTGCAAACCATTCCATTCGATCAATTGCTGCAAATCCCGGATGACTGGCTCACGGACGTGGCCGCGATAGACGGGATCCCCTCCTTCGTACCAGTCTCGCAGCAGAGGAAAGTTGTTTCGACCGAACAGGACGAAAAGCCGTTTACGCAAATTCACCGCATTGGGGGTGACCAGAACCAACAAACCACCAGGCTTGAGCACGCGCACGATCTCTCGAAACAGGCGTTTGGGCGAATGATGCCAATGTTCCAAACTGTGGAAGCAGGTTATTACGTCCACATCCTTATCCGGCAGTGGTAGCGCCTGTTCCAAAAAATTCTCCCGAACAACGGTTATGCCCAGCTTCCTCTCGAAAGCCTCTAGTAACGGAACCTCTTGCCCGCGCTGATCTACTTCCACGCCCCCGCCGCCCCCAAAATCATCCACCAAGGTTACCCTCATACCGTGCACCCGGCACAATGGACCAAAAACCGAAAGCCCAGCCCCCAGGTCTACAAGATGTTTTCCCGACTCCAACGCCCCATGGCGGGCTAGCATCTCGAGGTAGAACTCGTTGCGAGTGTCCAAATAGGGTGCTAGCGGATGCTTCGCTAAAATCGGCTTTAGCGTCTTCTCATAAAGCTCCCAACAACGCTTCCGATTAAACTTATTTCTCATAAATATCCTAGGATTCGTGGTTTTGCAGTTGCACCGCCGCTGTTTTTCCGTCCAGCATGGCATCTTCTATTACTGATAGTGATAGGAAATCATTTTTTACGCGTTCGCACATGCTCAGAACTGCGCGGGTGAGGAAGAATTGGTTTTCGTGTCGCCTAGCATGTATCGACCCTACCGGGAGCTTAGTTGGGCGTCAACGCGTTTATTTACGGCAATTTTTATGCCCCGGGAACCGACGACGGCCAGTCTTAGGCGTGGAGAGTATCGCGCGGGGCCGGGTTCGAACTCCGATCGCCCAGCGCGCGGGCGCTCTCTCGTCCAAGCCGTCTAAAGCAGCAACGGCACATTTCAATCCGTGAGCACGTTCCGTAGTCGGGCATTAGGTCCACATCCGCGCAGATTCGTAGGTGCATGACTTCGGCACCCCGCAGGAGGCAGTCTGGCAGGCGGGTCGTGCCCGGCGGGGTTGTCAGCAAAGCCTTGAAGACCTACGCCCGGTTCAAACGCCAGCTCGAAAAGCTTTTTATCCTCGGGAAATGCGACCTGATTCCCGGCGGACGGCATCTCAAACGGCACCTCCGGGCCAAAACCTCATTCTCCTCCAATATCGGGGTGGATAAGCTTTAGGTAGGTCTCCTCCAGCAACTGCCGCTTGGCGTCCCACCCGAACCGGGCTTCCGCGCGCGCGCGCGCCGCCCGGGCCAGGCGGGTGCGCAAAGCCGGCTCCCGCTGCAGCCGGGCCAGCGCCGCCGCA
>JAKQDQ010000170.1 GCA_029573725.1 Verrucomicrobiota bacterium | reverse complement strand
TGCGGCGGCGCTGTCACCCATAGGTGCCAATGCACTTGGCCGCGCTCCTGTATTTCGATGCGCCAGACCGCCGCCCATTCCTGCCGCTCGATCCGCTTCCGCCATCGATCCCACAAAGCCCGCCACTCCGGGACTGCCATAACCGGCCCCGGAATCGTAACCGTGACCGCAAACTGGTGCCACCCTTCAGGCGGCTGGTGAGTCACCAGCCATTGACGCATCCGACGCCGCGACGCCAGCGACCACCCCACAATTTCGCCGCGCTCTCCCCGGCCTTTGCCTGTCGGGTTTCCCGGTTGCCAGTTCGGCGCACACAGTTGACCGCCACCCGCGTAGACCTTCACCCCCACGGGGCGTTCAGGAATCGACCTTGACGGAACTGGCCGCCGTGATCTACTCTCTCTCAGGTTTTCACTTCTACGACTTGGGCCGCCCTTGCCGGGGCGGCCTTTTTCTTGCTCAGTCACTTGGGACCTCCGGAGCCTCTTTCCGGGCAGCCGCCCGGGCTTTCTTCCGTGCATTGATCTCAGCCATAAGCCTGATTCGATTACGCTGTTGCGCCGGCGTATTCCGTGACCCGCCTTTATGTCCACACCGGATCATGAATGACCTGACGATATCGGCTTCCGTTACTACCCCCGGCATGACACATTGTGTGGCTTTACGCATAGACGTTCCCTTTCTCGTGGAGAAACTACACTACCTGCTCCCGTTCTGTCAATAGCTGGACTGGCGTTCCCCTTCCCCCCGGATTCTAGGGCTTGCGTCCTGATATGAGTATTTATTCCAAGGGGACCGCTTGGCAGGCCGTTCCGGAGGGCGCACGCCCCGGCGTTCCTTGGGGGCGTGCGCCCGCCGGCCGGCCTGACCATGGATAGCCCTTGGATGTCCCTTGGATGTCCTACCCGATAGAGAGCCCGATCAGGCTTTGTGGGCGATCCTACAACGATTCAACGGCGGCTAGCATGCCTTGACCCGCACTCGAGGCAATCCCCGCCGCCTCTGTCGCCGTTGGCGACCCGGAAGGCTTTAGAAGGCAGAGGCCCACCGGGATAGGCGTAGAAGTGTATCGGGGCGCGTGAAAGTCACGGTCCGGCCGAATCGCCCCCGTTTGATGCCTCGCCTTACCCGTCGGCCGAATACTGCAGACGGGCAGTACTCTGTGCCCGATACGAGCCGTTCATAAGCCCGAATGAAACGCCACCACGCACGCCCGGGCAAAGGCACGAAGTCTGGCACAACTTCCCGCCATAGATTTTTGCCGATCACTCCCCAATGACGCCCGACGTTCTCCGGGATCTGTTCTTGCTTGCCTTTGCTCGCATGGTCCTGCAGGTAGCGCAGCCATCCGCCGCGCACTTGCTCGCCTTCCCCGTAGTTGACATCCACCGCGTGACGCTCTGCGCCAGGCCACCAGGACCGCGATCCCCACGTCACCCATTCACCTGTCGGTAATCGACCAGCGCAAGGGCTTCCATCCTTCTTGGTGTAGTGAACGGCCTCGCACCCGTCGAGACAGTCCAACCACATTTGACGCAACTGGCCGGAAGTCCAATCAGGACCGCAGATATACTGCCCAACGGTGACGCTCTCGACGACATGCGGCGGCGCTGTCACCCATAGGTGCCAATGCACTTGGCCGCGCTCCTGTATTTCGATGCGCCAGACCGCCGCCCATTCCTGCCGCTCGATCCGCTTCCGCCATCGATCCCACAAAGCCCGCCACTCCGGGACTGCCATA
>JAKQDQ010000149.1 GCA_029573725.1 Verrucomicrobiota bacterium | reverse complement strand
GTTCAACAACCGCAACAACCATCCCATCCGGGCCGGGATCGTCATCGGCACCCACAACGGCACCATCTACAACGCCGATTATCTGTTCCGCCGTCTCGGGCTGCCGCGCTACGCCGAGGTGGACAGCGAGCTGATCTTCCGTCTGGCCGACCGCTTCGCGCCCGAAGGCCCCATCGATCAGGAAGGCCTGAAGAAGGCGCTTGCCCTCTGTCGCGGCCAGATGAGCGCCGTGCTGGCCTCGCGGCTCGACCCCGGCACCATCACCGTGCTCAAGGGCAACAAGCCGCTTTGCCTGCGCGTCCATCGCCAGCACCGGGTGGTGCTTTACGCCTCGGAGGCCGCCTTCATCGACTTTGCCGTGGACAACGAGAAGGGCTGGCGCGAGCTGGAGGTGCCACCCATGACTATGCTCACCATCCGCCACGCGGATGTGCGGGCCATCGATAACAGCGAATTCCGCTTCATACCCCAGGAGCGCAAGGGGACACTGCCCGAAGGAGTGAATGCATGAACATTGGAGACACCGCGAAGCTTAACACAAACCCGGAAGACACTCCCGAGACCATCCTCCGGCTCTTCGTTTACGGCACCCTGAAACGGGGCTACTGGAACCATCAACGCTTCTGCGCCCAGGCCCGCAAAATCGAACCGGCCGTGGTCTGGGGCAGGCTCTACCATCTCAACGCCGGTTTTCCGGCCCTCGAAGTGCCGGAAGGTCTGATCCTGGGCCGGGGCTCCGCCGATCCACTGGCCGACGCCAGCAGACAGCAGGAGATCGGCACACCGCGTTTCGACCGCCCGACCGGCGACTGGGATCTGATCCATGGGGAACTGGTGACCTTCACCGATCCGCAACGGGACCTGCCGCCCATCGACCGGCTGGAAGGATTTCGGCCTGGCGGGCACAGCATGTATCAGCGGGTGATGGTGGCCGCTGGATGCCGGAACGCTTCAATTGCAGTGTGGATTTACAGGATGGCTCGGGTTACAAACGGGGAGCGAATTGACCGGGAGTGGCGGGGCTAATGGGTGTT
>JAKQDQ010000136.1 GCA_029573725.1 Verrucomicrobiota bacterium | reverse complement strand
CTTGGTAGTGGGGAAACTCCATTCGCGTCTCGGCATCCACCACCACACCCAGTTCTGAGTACAGCGCGAGGATGTTCTGCAGATAGCGTTGGCTGGTGAACGTGGTCGAAACATAATCCCGCGCCGCTACCCCCATTTCCGCCACGGCACTATCGGGCATATCCACAAACCGGCGCATCAAGCCTGCCAGTTCCTCTACATTGCCGCTCTCGAATAGCGCGCCGGTCTCGCCCTCCCGCACCATCTCGGGAATGCCGCCGATGCGCGCGCCGATCACCGGCTTGCCGCTGGCATACGCCTCCAGCACGCTCATCGGTGCGTTTTCGTATATTTCCGAGGCAAGGATTGCGGCACGCGCCTGGCCAATGATCGTCCGGAGGAATTCGCCCTGCTGGTAACCATGAAAGATCACGCGATCCCCGCCTCCCTCCGCCAGGCGCTTGACGAAAGCCTCGTCCGGCCCAGTCCCAACCATATGCAGCTTGACGCCGGCCTGTATGGCGGCCCTGACCACCGTGGCGACGCCTTTGTCCAACTGCAGGCGACCGAAGTAGACAAAGTAGTCTCCGGGCGCATAGCTAGGTGTGAAACGTTCCACATGAACGTAGTTCGGGATATACGCGATCTGGTGTGGACCCCACCCCCACTCGATCAGCTTATTGCGCATGAAGTGGCTGGGCGCGACAACCCGATCCAGATTCTTTCGATAGAGTCCAAATAGCTTGTGGATGCCAGACTCCAAAGCAATCAACGCACTTACCGGTAGCGAATCTCGCACGCAACGGTAACGAATCACATTGAGCAAATTGCCGCCCTTGCAACGCTCGCAGATTCCGGCGCGGTTAACCATTTTGTAACTGGGGCAAGCCAGCTTCAGATCGTGCGAGGTCATCACCGTGGGAATGCCGCGGCGCTTCAATTCCACCAATACCGACGGCGACAAATGATGGTAGATGCAATGCGCGTGCGCCACATCCGCCGGAAACGTATCCAGCAGGGCGGACAGCTTGTGTCTTGCCTCCAGGGAGTAAATTATCTTCCCCGCCATAACGAGCTTTTCCAGCGTGCCGTATTCATGGCCGAACTCGATCTCTGCGGCGAAA
>JAKQDQ010000126.1 GCA_029573725.1 Verrucomicrobiota bacterium | reverse complement strand
TGCCGGTGTCTACTGGGGCGTTTATCTTTGCCTGTGATTCCACTTCAAATGCCACATTCTTCAGCACCTGGTCGCGGGTTTGCCCCAGCTTGTCGGCAATCTCATCCAGTTTCCTGGTGTCAAGGCGGATCACCATTTCAGACATTGATTTCCTCCAGGTACACCCGCAGGACGCAGTTTAGCGACTTTGCGCTGTCCACTGCCTTGACGGCGTAGGTGGTGGATGCCACCTTCACCCGGTTGGTGACGGTGACGCTGGTGTCATGGGGCAGGGATAATACCCAGCCCTGCCAGGGTTCCACGCCCCCGCCGGATGCCTTTTCATAGCCGGTGTTGGTTCTGTCCAGCCGGCATTTCACGGTGGATGCTGTTCCCCAGGTGGCGGTATATCCGCCCATGCCGTCTGATGTCAGTGTTCCCGATAGGATGTAAGCGGTGTCCGGCAGGGTCAGCCGTTCCAGTTCATCCCGGATGGCATTCAGTTCGCTGTCAGGTAACATTGTCCCCCCTTTCCAGGTTGATGACGCCCGCGCCCGCTTGCGTTTCGTATTGCGCCGCCATTGTCTGGCAGTGCTGCACAAGCTGACTGCGTTTCAGGCTGTGGTTGTCGGTGGAGATGTCATACATCCCGGCATAGTGCGCCGCCTTCTTGCGCCATACCATCGCCGCTGCCGCCGGAAGGTTGTACACCGAACCGGTGATGTAGCGTGCGCTGCCTGCCTGGTTTGCGGTGAAGGTTGCCGCCCCGGTGATGGCATCAAAGGTGTACCCGCTGCTGGATACCGTGCCATAGGTGCTGTCCTGGATGGTTGGACTGTTCTCCCAATCCGCCAGCCCGGTCAGGTACTCGGTATAAAGCACCGTCCCCACGCCATAACTAGGGATGGCTTGCATGGGTTCCAGCCGCACTTTTGCCCGGTTTGCGTCCAGGATGTCCTGCAAGTGCTTGTCAGACCAGTAATATGCACCCGCCACCTGGTAGTCGGTTGCCCCGGCATCTGTCATCCCGCGCAGGCGCAGGATGAGGTCAGCCATGCCGGACCGCACCGACGTCCAATCCACCTGGACAATCAGCCGGGCGGCGGACGTATCCCCATTGGATAGCGTTGCCAGCACCGATAAAATATGCTGCCCGGCGGGTGTCGGGGTAGTCAGCGTAACCGGCACGATGTTCGATGCAATCACGCCCACTGTTGGCGTGGTCGCTGTTCCCCCGCTGGGCGGGGTGTGGCTTGCCGTTGCCGATGATACGGTCACGCCATCCGGCAGGTCGTTGGTGAAGTCAATGTAATGCGTCCTGGTTTCGGTTGTCGCTTGTGTTACCGTGTAAATATCAGTACTCAATCTCCACCTCCCCGCGTGTGTCCGCTTCATGCGTCACGCGATGGGATACTTCGTAAGCATCCCGGTTGTTGGTTGTTGCGCTGGTGCGCGTTGTAGTGCCGTTGGTCGGGCGGTTGGCTACGTTGTAGGGAACCCGCGCGCCGGCACCTTTTGCCAGTATCCAGCCGAGTGCGGTCATCACGGATGTCAGCACCAGGTTTGCCGATAGGCTGCTGCCTGTGCTTCCGGTTGCCGTCATTTCGCTGGTGATGTCCATCTGCCCGGCTGCGCCCAGCTGCCTGGTTCCGGCGGCTGTGGCTGCGGTTGTCAATGCCAGGGCTGCCGATGTGCCGAGTGTTCGTATCCCGGCGGCGGTCATCTCCGATGTCGTGCCAAATGCCACGCTGGCATACAGTCCCCGGATGGCGGCTGCCGTCATTTCGCTGGTTGTAGTGAGGGCTGCGGCTGCGTACAGTCCCCGGATGGCTGCGGCGGTCATCGTGGAAGTCAGGGGCAGTGTGGCGGCTGCCCCAATGCCCCGGATACCCGCGCCGGTCATTTCACTGGTGATGGATAGGGCTGCTTCGGCAGTGTGCGCCTTCGATCCGCCCGCATTGGCGGTCATTGTTGATGTCATCGCCAGCAGGGTGCTGACGGCAAGCGCACGAATGCCGGCTGCTGTCATTTCAGAAGTCAGGGTCAATGCCGCAGCTGCACCCAGCCCGCGTATTCCTGCCGCCGTCATTTCGGATGTCGTGGTAAAAGTGGAGGAAGTCCCCAGCTTGCGCAAGCCTGCCCCGGTCATTTCGCTGGTGTTTGCCAGGGTTGCGGCGGCTTCATGCGCCGTACCTCCGCCGCTTGCTGCGGCAATTTCCAGGGCAATCCCGGTGATGGTCTGTCCATAATTGGATAGCGACCAGTCGCAGGTCGTGTCCGCGCTGCCGTTGTCATACTGTACGGCGCAGGACGTGACTGGGAGACGTGGTGCCGCCACCCGCGTGTCCGCCAGTTCGGTAAATCCAGTGCCGGACGTTGCCCCGGAAGAAGTCGTGCCAGGACCGCCGCCAATTGCACCCAGCACCAGCGATCCGCTCGCCGGGCTGCTGTCTAGTGTGATTTCCGGGCTGGTTGGCGTGGCGTCCGATGAGTAGGTCTTATACTGCGTCACCGGGCTGGTGGTGTTATGCCCGGTCACTTCCAGTACGAACATGATCTGCTTGGTCCCGCCGGACGGATCAACCGATACTGTCCCGCTGCCCGGCGTTGCTCCGCATTGGGCATAGTGAAGCCACATATGGACAGTGGCAGCCCCGTCAATTTCAACCCCCACACTGGTCCAGTCGCCCAGGTTCGCGCCGAAACTGTCACTGACGGCATCTGTCCACCCGCTGCCGCTGGACGCCAGGACAGTATGAACGATG
>JAKQDQ010000124.1 GCA_029573725.1 Verrucomicrobiota bacterium | reverse complement strand
TTGTACTGCGCGGCCCGCAGCAGGTTGTCGCCACTCATGCGCTTTTGTTGGGAAAACGCGGCAAAACTAACATTATTTTCAGCCCTACAGCGCCGTTGCAGGGTAGTCGCACTTATCCCAAGCTGGCTTGCGATATCGGTGCCTGCGCAGCCCGCTTCAAGCAACTTGCCCACGACAGCCCAGTCGATGTCGGCCTTGGGCCTACCCGGCTTGGTCATGGCGCACCGTCCAGCAGCGCGGGCGTTTGTCCGGTCATCGTCGCCCACCGTTCAGTGATTACCTTATAGCCCTCCCACGCGCCGCCTATCTGCAACAGTTCTGGACGGTAGAGCGGCGGCTGGTTTATCGACGGCTCCCAGGACGCTAGCGCCGCGTCCTGGGGGATGCGCACCAGCAGGCCGCGCCGCACATCGGCCAGCGTCTGCGCAATCAACCTAACGCCCATCGGTTGAAGCTCATTCCGCCACAGCTTTTGTGCGTCCCACCCAGGACGCACAAAACACCAGTCCTGCGCCGCGACGGGGCCGCCGTCAACGGTGTCGTTCAGCCAATAGACGGTGCCTCCGGCTATCCTGTCGCCCATCCGTATCGTCCAGCGCACGGCGTCGCGGCCGCGATGCAGCGGGAGCAGGGAGGGGTGATAACCGATTGCCCCCAGCTTGCACTTGTCGCGCGTTGGCCTGCCGATGAAGTCGAACGAATGCGCGGCGATGATTAAATCAACCCCGCCCGGCAACGTCTCAGCCCGCAAATTCCCGGCCTCCATCCACGGCACGCCGTCACGGTCTGCCACGTCGCGTAACCTGTCCGGCCTGTCCTCCGGGCCGCCAACGAACGCCCGTAAACGCTCGTCCCGAAAGGCCGGGGAGCATACGCCGATCACGTCTAGCCCCATGCCGCGCACCGCCTCATAGACCAGCCGTCCGAAGTATTTTTGCCCGGCGATGAAAACCTTCATGGCCTGCTCCCGATGTAGCGGAAACCTTGCACCGCTCGAAAATGCCCTCCGTAGCCCACCCCCGCGTTCGTTGATTTCCCGCTTGAGCGGGATTTCTTCATCGAAGCCCCGCTTCTAGTCTTATTCCCGCCGTACAAGTGGGCGCTTACCTGCACCCACTGCGGCATTCTGCGCAACGCCGCGCACAGGCCGGGGTGGCTCGTGTGAAACAGGGTCGGCATGGGCTTACGGAAACGGTTCTCGCCATCCAGCCACATCTGGCAAATAGCGTTCAGGAACCGCAGACCTACACCGGAGCCCTGCCATTCGGGCATGACAACCAGCCTACAGCCGCGCGCCTCGCGCAGCCCCGGCCTGGTGCTTTGCGCCATGTGAACGACAGGCTCGCCGTCCACCACGCCGACATAGTTTGTCGCGGCAATCATTTTCGGAACCTTCAGATAGTGATGCGGCTCAAAAAGCGGCCAGTAACGCCAGTCTGTTTCCCAAATTTCGACTTCAAACTTTGGTCTGCGCCAAAGCCCCCTCCCTGCATATTTGCCGGTCGCCGTATCAAACACCCAATCTGGCTCTAGCCAGTCAATGATATCGTAATGGCATGACAACAGCACGCATTGATTACCGCCGTCTCTCGCCAGCCGCTTCCACGACTTCGAGAACGCCAGCGCGCCGAAACGGGCGATTTGCCTGTCTACAACGCTGGAAAACTCGTCAATCACAACGCGCTGAGGGGCATCGCAGATAACGCGTGCCAGGTTGGCGCGGAACTTTTCCCCGTTCGACAGGACGGGAAACGGTCGCAGCCAAACCGGAACCGTTCCCAGCCCAACGGCTGCCAGCGCGGCCGTCACCTCGTTGAAGTCTCCGCCCGGCGCTATCGCGTCTACGATGGGACGGTCGCCAGGCCAATTGTCAAAATCCGCGAACGCCTCGCCGCCCCACAGTTGCCCGCCCATGCTCGTTTTTCCGCTTCCAGACGGCCCGACGATAACGCCCAGGCTCCAGCCGTTGTCGTCGATTGGTATCTCGGCGTCGAGATCGAAGTTAGCGCCGGTCTCGGCGTTGAACAGGCTTTTAACGCGAGCAGCGCGGTAGCTGTCAAAATCGGTGCAGACATTCCGAACCGTAATTTTCATGTTACCACCACCCTGACGGAGTACCCCGCTTCTCGCAGGGCATTGTACACAGTCTCCTGATGTTCCGCGTCATCGCAGATAACGATCACGCCGTATTGCTCCCTGTAACGGTCTTTGTCGGGGATCAAATTCTGCTCAACCGCGCCGCCATCCGCCGTCAGCATCTCACGCAGCGCGGTAGCTCCCGCGTTCCAGTCTTTGAGCAGTTCCTCGTCCAGCCCCCAGGCTGTCAGGTTCTCCACGTCCCAGCCTGCCAGCGCGTCCCAGTCCCAAGCGCCGGTTGTTCCGCTG
>JAKQDQ010000117.1 GCA_029573725.1 Verrucomicrobiota bacterium | reverse complement strand
GCGTGTAGCAACGGTTTGATCGAGGTCGGTGGAAGCGGATTTGAGGGGGGCTGAAAAAATTTTCCCGACGCGAGTTTCTGGCCGCGCCAGCGCCCATGCCGGCGTGCTCATCGGCCCGGCCACGAGCAGGCACAGCAGCAGCAAACAGAGGGTGCGGAAAGGCATCGTCACGATGGCGGCGAGGGTAGCGAAGCGGCGGTTGGCGGGGAAGCACCAGATGACCCGCAGCGGCAGCGCGATCCACAATGGCAAGGCGATGGCCATTGGCTCGACGGACCATGGCAACGAGATGCTGACCGGCCACCAGTTGTGGTGTGCGGTCGCTACCGATGTGGATGCCTTGGATCGTGTCGCCGGGCGTTGCTTCATCCAGATCAACCGCAAACAGGGCGCGGGTTCGGAAGGCCGGATTTTTCGCCACCACCTGTCCACTCGAAGAGCCGCTTGGATACATTCCCTCATCGTAGAGCACGACCCACATGTCGCGCGCTTTCGCGCGTTCGATGGCAAACCGCATGAAATGAATCATCGGTTCGCTCAACCAGCCGATGCTTCGCGGCAGTCCGACGCGCGGATGAATGACAAAGGCGTGGACACCGTGCGCCTGAAAATCGGCGAGTTGCCGCTCAATCCCGGCTTCCGAAAGCTCATCGTTCCAGAACCAGAACGGGCAAAACGAAAACTCGCGCGGTGGATTGCGCCACGCGGCGGGGAGCCGGGCGGACGCGCCCCAGGCGGGCATGGTCGTGAGTGCCAGCCCAACCCCCGCGGATCCCACGCGCAGCGCGAACTGGCGGCGGCTCAGGAGAACATTTCCCATGTTTCGTTCGTGAACCCGGATTGATTTTGATTGCTCAATCATCAAGTCCCCCAAAACAGTGAACAAGGTTTCCCACTGCTGAACGCGCAACATGGATGAATGCCCGTTTCATACACCCGCCAAGCCAGCCAAGATGGCTGAACCCATCACAATGCCTGTTCGAATTGAAAGACTGCGACCATTCAAAATCAATCTACAAACGCGCCGGCAAATAGTCGGGCTGCCTCGACCGGCGACCGTGCCGGGCGGCAGTTACCCGGCACAGCGCGGGGACATGGGTGTCGGCGCAGGGTGGAAAAGTGGGTTGCGGCTGTTGGGATTACCGGTTGGTATTGCACCAGCGAGCCGCGCGCAAAGCGCCCACACCCGTCGCCGCCAAGACTCGGGTGGGATGCGCAGCAAATAGACCATTGGAGCGACTTTATTCCGTGCGGTGTGCTGTGGGGCGGTGCGGTCGTGTCTGTCTTGTAACTGCGACGCGTCCGTTCGTTCGCTTCGCTGTCCTGCGGACAACTGCGACGCGTGAACTCGACCGGGATGCCCAGCCGCGCGGCTCAGGCCGGTCGCCACCTCGAGCCGTCGGCGAAGACAGTCGTCTGTTGATAATCGCCCGTAATCAAATCCAGTTCGATCAGCTTGGCGCCTTTGCGCACCTTGTCGCCACCGTAGCCGGAATGGCCCGTGGCCCGGCCATAAACGAGGTCCAGGTGGCCAGTCTTGACGGCGTAGTCGTTCACGTGGTCATGCCCGCAGAAGCAGGCTCTCAATCGCTCATCCTTCGCGAGCACCGGTGCAGCCCGGCCTGTCTCCTTCTCGTGACACACAGCCTCGAAACATACCCCGGGGGTGGTGCCGGCGCGATGAAGGGTTTTCTGTTCGAGCAGTGGAATATGGAAAAAAGCCAGTGCCGGCACCGTGGGAGACTTCGCATCCGCGAGAGCTTCCCTGGAGGCGCGCAGCCAGTCGAGCTGCCACTCACCCAATCCGTAGCGATTGCTGTTCAACACCCAGAGCCGCGCGGCCACGTTGCGATCGCCCCCCCGCCGCACGTCAATCCGATAATCTCCATGCGATGCACCGCCCCGGTACAACGAGCCGCGCGCGGCTTCCAAGGCAGCATGGCCGGCGTCATAATCGTCCAACTGATCGTGATTGCCCCAGCAGAAGGCCCATGGCACTTCCAGTCCTTCCAACTGTTTCAGTGCATGTGCCTGCGTGGCCGCGCCGCGTCCGCCGGGATTGTCATGCCAAAGATCACCGGTGGTGATCACCGCGTCGGGTCGAAAAATCCGCACGTAATCCCGCCACTCCCGCTCCGTCGCCTGGTCGGCTTCAGTGCGCGTCAGCCCCTCCTTCACCCGGCCGAAGAAGTGGTTGTCGGTAAACTGGAGCAGCCGCAAACCGGCAGCGCCCCCCAGATCCAGTGTGGCAACCGCCGTCCCGGCAGCAGCGGTTCGCTTGCTGCGACCAATTTCCGGCGGAACGAGGTCGGGTTTTGACCCGGCAAGTAGAGTCGCACCGGGAGCGGTCAAAGCGCTGAGCAAAAGTGGAGTAGCCTTCAGAAACTGGCGGCGCGTGATCATGCTGGCAGGATGACAGACGCCTGTCGCTCGCGCAAGCCTTCGTCGCCGAGGACAAACGCATCAAAAATGGCTGTGTTTGGAAAATCCGCGCCCTGGAACATTTCCAGGAATGATGAAGCTCCAAACCATTCGTCGTCCCCTCACCCGGCCTATCGTCCACCCTCTCCCCATCGGATGGGGAGAGGGACGGGGCGAGGGGCGGCGGGTGAAACAGTGCTACGTGGTTAATGGAAATGCTCCAAGCACACTGTCAACGCGGACGCTCGTTACGGGGAGCACACGTGCCAAGCGTGTGCCCGACCGCGCCCTCGCGGTCGGGGGCAACGCGCGCCACCGCGCGTGGTCCGGTTCGCCCGGGAGGGAAGCTGGCGCGAGGGCGCGTCAGGATGCGGTGGACGGGGCGTTCGTGAAGCGTCGGGGCAAAGCGGCGACTGCCGGCGAGACTTTCGCCCGTCGCCAGGTGGTTCACCAGGGCGCGGCGCTCGCGCTTCCCGGGGCGTCGCTCCGTGCCTTGGTGAACCACTTTGGAAAGGGTATCAGCGCCGCCCGGCGGCCTGCGATGCCGGCTTTGATTGCCCCCGGGTTTCCGGCATCATCCTGCGCGCATGAAATTGAGTGTTGAACAATCGCTGGCGGGCATCCTCGAACCTGTCTTTGCCATCCGCACGGAAACGGATCTGGGCGTCGGCGACACCGACGGGGTGCGACAGATGGTTGATTGGTGCGCGCAGCACGGCCTGCACATTTTTCAAACCTTGCCGATCAACGAAACCGGCGATGATCACTCCCCGTACAACGCGATCAGCTCCCTGGCCATTGAGCCCGCCACGTTGACCGTCACCCCCCAGGCCATCCCGGATTTGTCCGCGACGCAATTTGCCGCCCTTGCCCCCGAGGCGCGCGTGGCGCGGTTGCGTCAGGGGGCCGTGCAGTATCCCGCAGTCAAAGCGCTCAAGCACGAGCTCCTGGGCGCAGCCTTTGCCGCGTTCCAAACGGAACAGCTGGCGCGGGACACCGCGCGGGCCCGCGCCTTCGCGGCATTTTCCCGGGATCACGCCGCCTGGGTGGCGGATTACGCATTGTTCCGGACCTTGCGGGAGTTGCCCGGAAACCCGCGGCACTGGGAAGCCTGGCCGCGCGAATTGCGGGATCCCCGGTCGGCGCGCGCCTGGCTGGCGGCACTGCCGAACGCGCGCCGTCAGGCCTTGGAGCAGCGGCAGCTTTATTTCACCTATGTGCAATGGCTGGCGTTTTCGCAATGGGAACAACTCCGGGATTATGCCCTGCAAAAGCGGGTTGGTTTGATGGGCGACATTCCCTATGGTGTTGGCCGGAACAGCGCGGATGTGTGGGCGAATGGGAGGCTGTTCGACCTGGACTGGAACGGCGGCGCGCCGCCCGAAACCACCTTCAAAACCGATCCGTTCATCGTCAAGTGGGGGCAGAACTGGGGCGTGCCGTTGTACCGCTGGGACGTGTTGCGGCAGCAAGATTTCAGCTGGTGGCGTCAGCGGGTGAGCAACGTCCGGAGGATATTTCAGCTGTTCCGGATTGATCACGTCCTCGGGCTGTTTCGCATTTATGCCTTTCCGTGGACTCCGGATCGCAATGCCGAATTCCTGCCGCTCACCGCCACGGAAGCCGCCGCGCGCACGGGGGGGCGGTTGCCGGGGTTCAAGGCGTATCCCGATGACACTGCCGAGCACCGGGCCCGGAATCAGGCGCAAGGCGAGGAGCTGTTGAAAATGATTCAAGCGGCGGCCGGGGAAACGGTGGTGATTGCGGAGGATCTGGGGCTCGTGCCGGATTATGTGGCGCCCACGTTGCAACGCCTGGGCATTCCCGGCTTCCGCATCCCGATGTTGTTCCGGGATCCCGACTGGACTTACTCCGATCCGAAGCAGTATCCACGCCTGTCCCTCGCGCAACCGGCCACGCACGATCACACGCCGCTGGCGGCGTTATGGCGGCAATGCTGGGCCAACGTGGATGCGGGTCACGAGCGCGAGCACAACCAGTGGGAGCTGCGCCGCATCATGCGCTTCGGCGGGCTGGCCCACGAAGAGCCGCCGCGCGAGTTTGCCGACCGCATTCACGAAGGCTTTTTGCGCGCGGTCATGGAATCCAATTCCTGGCTGGCGATTTTTCAAATTCAGGACGTGTTTGGACAGACGGCACGATTCAATGTGCCGGGTTCGACCTCGGCGGCGAACTGGTCGGCGCGCATGGAGGCGACGGTGAAGCAATTCGCCACGGACGCGCGGTTGCGCGGGAAAGGGGAGATGTTCTCGCGGCTGGCGCAGCGGGCCGGACGAAGCGGGGGCGTTGAATAGTCCGCGCGGTCTTCCGCTGCAGCGACCGGGGGAAGGCCCCGGGCTTCCGGCCACGCGGTGGCGGATCCGACCTGACCCGGCGAATGACCGGGGGCGCGGGCCGCGCTGCCGGGTTGCGGGGTTGACCTGAGGGTTTTGAATCTCCAAACTGCTGCAAACCGCCGGGCGCATGGTGTGCCGCGGACGGCAATCTAATTATGGCCGAAGGATACTGCGTCAAGTGCAAAGCCAAGAAGGAAATTGCTGACGGCATCGAGGAAACCATGAAAAACGGTCGCAAAGCCATCAAAGGCAAGTGCCCGACCTGTGGCACGGTGATGTTCAAGATCCTCGGTGGCAAACCCGCCGATTCGTCCAGCCCAACACCACCATCCGAACCGCCCCCGGCCGCTTAAATCTATGTCGCCAGAGCTTGCTTACGTCATTCTTACTCCCTATTCGCTTCACAAATCCCGCACGGGCGGCATTTTAAGCCGCTTGATTTCCCGCACCGGACTCGATCTCGTCGCCGCGCGCATGTTCGCGCCAGGCCCCGCGTTGGTGCAGGAGTACGTTGAGATGGCCGCCACCGGGAACGGGGCGGCGGACGCCCGGATTCAAGACTGTCTGCGGGATTACATCCTTCGCAATTTCCGCCCCGACCCGGAGACGGGCAGGCGGCGCCGCACGATGATTCTGGTCTTTCGCGGGGAAGACGCGGTCCGCAAGGTGCGCGCGGTGGTGGGCACGCTCGAAGCCAACCGCCGCGGCGGTGAAACGATTCGCGATACGTACGCCGACTTCATCCAGGATGCGCAAGGGCGGGTGCAGTATTTCGAGCCGGCGGTGCTCACGGCCGTTACCCCGGCGGGGGCGGAAGCGGAGCTGAAGTTGTGGGTCAAGCATTCCGACACGGACGGCGGGTTGTTGGAGAACGTGAACACCTACGCCGCCGGCGAAACGCCCGAGCGCACGCTGGTGTTGATCAAGCCGGATAATTTCCGCTTTGCCACGGGCCGCCCGGGCAACGTGATCGATTTCTTTTCGCGCACCGGCTTGTTCATCGTGGCCATCAAGGTGCATCGCATGAGCGTGGCGGAAGCCATGGAATTTTACGGGCCGGTCCGGGAGGTGTTGCGCACGAAGCTCAAAGACATGGTGGCCAGCAAGGCGCGGGCCGCGGTGGAAAGGGAGCTCGACCTCGCCCTGCCGGACGGGGTGGTGCGCCAGCTGGGTGAGCTGCTGGGACCGGTGTTCGGTGACAACCAGTTTGATAACATCGTGCGCTTCATGTCCGGCCGCGCGCCGGGGGACTGTCCCGCCGCGGAGCTTCACCAGCCCGGTTCCGAGAAATGCATTGCGCTGATTTACGAAGGCGTGGGCGCGATTGCGAAGATCCGCGATGTGCTGGGCCCCACCGATCCGTCCAAAGCGCCGCCCGGTTCGATTCGGCGTGAGTTCGGCTCCAGCATCATGGTCAACACGGCCCACGCCAGCGACGCGCCGGAAAGCGTGGTGCGTGAGGTGGGCATTGTTCAACCCGCGGAAAACCACTTTCGGCGCGAAATTGAAGCGTTTTACGGCAAGGCGTGATGCTGGCGGCGGGGTCGCCGGCCGTTTGGCAACAATTCCCTGTCTTTGCTGCGAAGGTCATGCCGTTCTTCTTTGATACGCATGCGCATTTGGACTATCCGGATTTTCAACCGGACTTCGTGCCAATGCTGGCGCGCGCCCGCGCCGCCGGGATCACGAAAATGATTTCCATTGGCACGGATGGGGAAAGCAGCCGCCGGGCGATCGCTCTGGCCGAACAACACGCGGACGTGTATGCCACGGTCGGGTGGCATCCGGGCGACGCGCTGAACGCGCCGGACGACATCCGCCCCACGCTGCGGGAGCAGGCGCGGCACCCCAAGGTGGTGGCCATCGGCGAAACGGGATTGGATTACTACCGGTTGCCGGGCGGGAAAGGATCGGGGACGACCGCAGCGGATGCACGTTGCAAGGAGAAGCAGGCGCACCTCTTTCAACAGCAACTCGAAGTGGCCGCTGAAACCGGGCTCAACTGCGTGATTCATCAACGCGGCGACTGCTTGGAGGATACACTGCGCCTGCTTGCGCCTTTCGCGGGGCGGGTTCGCAGCGTGTTTCATTGCTTTGCCGGGGATCCCGCCGTGGTGCAACGACTGCTGGCCCTGGACTGCCTGGTCAGTTTCACCGGCATCGTCACCTTCAAAAACGGACAGAACGTGCGCGCCTCCCTGGCTGTCACTCCCTTGGGAAAGTTCATGCTGGAGACGGATGCGCCCTACCTGGCGCCGGTGCCGTTTCGAGGCAAACGCTGCGAGCCTGCTTATGTGCGGCAGATTGCCGAAGTGGCGGCGCAGGTAAAGAACTGTTCGTTGGAGGAATTGAGCGCCGCCACCTGCCGGACGGCCCGGGAATTTTTTCCCAAACTGAATTGACCCGGCGCCAGCAGGGTGGCGGTGCGGACGGTCATGCTTGAAAACTGATGCGCACGGTCGGCGGCGGTGACGCCCAGGGGACGCGCGGCAATTAACTTGGTCACTCCGGATCGGTTCGTGACCCGCACCAGCCGTCTTCCGAGGATCATCCCAACTGGCTCCCCGGCGTTCAGAGATTTTTCAGTTCACAATCCAATTTCCTGTGATAGGATTTTGCCGATGACCCAATGCCCGACGACCAGCGCGGTCCGCTGGGGGCGGCGGTCCGGACGGAAGGCGCTTTGCCGGCTGCGGCATTGGGTGAAACATGGATCAACTTAAGCCACGGAGAAAGTGCATGAGACACGACATTCCCATCAGTGAAATTCTTGCTTCCAAAGGGCATCAGGCCTGGTCGGTGCCGGTGGAGGCCACGGTGCTGAAAGCCATCGAAATCATGGCTGAAAAAAACGTGGGCGCTCTGCTCGTCACCCGGGACGGCGAATTGATCGGGGTCATTTCGGAGCGGGATTACACCCGGAACGTGGCGCTGAAAGGACGCTCCTCCCGGACCACTCCGGTCCGCGAGATTATTTCGGGGCGGGTGATCACGGTCAGTCCGGACCATACGGTGGAGGATTGCATGGAGTTGATGACGCGGCATCGGATCCGGCATCTGCCGGTGGTCCGGGGGGCGGACATTCTGGGAGTGATTTCCATTGGCGATCTGGTGAACTGCATCATTTCCAATCAGCACACCACCATCCAACAATTGGAGACCTACATTTCCGGAGTGCCGACTCCCGCCGCTTGACGGCGGAGTGGTTTGGGACTCCGGGTGAAGTTGGATGACGCGGATGGCATCGCCCCGCGGCGCCTACTGCCGGTCGTTTCCCGCCGGGCGTTGCCTGGCCAGCTTCACCGAAACTTGGGCCGCCTGGGGCAGGGGAAACTTTTTGACCGTGACCGTCACGGCGGTGGCGGGGTAATGGGTTAACACCAGATCCGCAACATCGCTCGCGAGCTTTTCGATCAATTTCCATTCCTGGCCCCGGCCCAGCGCGTCAATTTTGTCCGCCACGGCGGCGTAATCAATCGTGGCCGTGAGGTCATCATGCTCCACCGCGGTTTGAACATCGTGCTCCATTTCGAGGGTCAGCAGCAGACGCTGGCGTTGCGCCCGTTCGGTATCGGGCACACCCACGCGGAAGTGCACTTCCAGATCAGTGATGGTAATCGTAGCCATAATTTCAAGGTTGGGGCGTTTGCTGGATGACCGTCTCGATCAGGACGCGGGTCGGAGTATTTAACGGCATCTGAAGGGAGGCCTCCAGATTGAGCCAGCGGAACTCTTGGGATTCATCATTGAGTTTGACCAAGGAATGCGCCTCACAACGGCAGGTGTAATTTAGCAGGACGAAATGCGCGTCGCGGTAAAACTCGGGGGAATGGATGCAATCCTGCACCAGGACGAATTGGATCTGGTCCACCGTCAAATTGGTTTCCTCCTTCAGCTCCCGTTGCAGCGCGGCGGCGGCGGTCTCGCCCCATTTGATTTTGCCGCCGGGAATGCCCCAGAGATTGGACCACTTGTGCGTCCGCACCAGCAGGATTTCGTTTTGGGCGTTGAAAATCAGGCCGCCGACCGTGGCGATCGGTGGGGGGTGGCCTTCCGAGGTGGGGGCCGCCGAGCCCAGGCTGAAATTGTTCTGACGCAGGATGGTTTGCAATTCACCCAAATGTTCGACAATCAGCTCCGGCTGGGAAGCCCGCAGTTGCGGCAGCGTATTGTATCCGGTCAGCACCGCGCAGGAATGGATGCCGCCGTGCCGCGCGGTTTCGATGTCATGTTGCATGTCGCCGATGAACAGGGTCTCCGCGGGCTGCAGTTGGTTTTCCGCCAGAATTTCCCGGATTTTTTGGCGTTTGTCCCAGATGCCGACGTATGGGCGCTCGAGGTACTGCCCGAAGTCGATGACGCGGTTTTGGGTGGCGTAATGTTCCGGCGCAACGGTGCTCAGCAAAAAAGTGCGAATTCGTTGCTGGCGACAAAATTGCAGAAAAGCTTCGGCGTGGGGCAGGGCAATGACGGAAGATTGCACCTGCCGAAATCGGCGGTGAAACCATTCTTCCAATTGAGTCATGGGCACGTCGGGCGTGTAGCGGTCGTAGAAGCCTTGAAACGGCAGGCAGAATTCGGCGCGGAACTGTTCCAATGAAATCTCCGGCCGGCCGG
The DNA here is from genome assembly GCA_029573725.1 of Verrucomicrobiota bacterium. GTDB lineage: Bacteria > Verrucomicrobiota > Verrucomicrobiia > Limisphaerales > JADLHS01 > JADLHS01. Next base: position 78,985 of record JAKQDQ010000117.1, on the reverse strand, counting down.
CCTGCATCAACACGTAATTGGACGCCTCCCAAACGGCGGGGAGGTCATCCACCAACGTGCCGGACCAATCGAAGATGATGTTGCAGATCATCGGCGGATGTTAGCGGGCATTGGACGCTTGCACAGTCATTTAATCTCAGCCGCAGCACGGCGACGCCTGGTCCAACGGCGGGGAGGTTGCGCCCGGCCGGCTCCGGTGAGCGTGGCGGCGCGACGCCACCTGGTCCGCTGGACACACTGCCGGCGGATTCACATTGGCGTCAGGGGCGCATTGCTCTAAAGTGTCACGCCCGGGGGGATTGAGTGAATCCGGAACGAAATTTGATGGCCACAACAAGGGCGGCGGCGGGTGCATCAGCAGGGCGGGAACGTTCCGCCCGGCCGGGCGCGCGTCAACCGTGCGTTGGTTTGCTCCTGTGCTTTCTGGTTGCCGGGTGGGTGTCGTTGTTCATCGCCGTGGCGTGGATGGTGGTTCAACCGTCCCTCCTGGCCACCTACCATTACAATCAATTTGTCATTGCCGCGACGCACCTGGTGGTGCTGGGATTCGTCAGCACCATTATCATGGGTACGCTCTATCAACTGGCCGCCCTAGTGTTTGAAACGGAGCTGTACAGCCTGCGTCTGGCCAAATGGCAGTTCGTCGTTCATCTCATCAGTTTCGCCGGCATGATTTGGATGTTTCGGGTCTGGGATATGAAACAGGTTGGCCATTTCGGATCGGGCCTGGCCCTGGGCGTGGCCTTGTGGGCCTACAATTTGGCCCGCACGCTCTGGCGGATGCCCAAATGGAATGTCATCGCGTTCGCGGTGGCATCGGCGGGGTTCTGGTTTGGCGCCACGGTTTTTGTGGGCTTGTCCGTTGCGGCGGCCAAATGCGCCTATGACGCCACCGACGGGCTGGCCACCGTGGAAGGGGTGCGCCAGTTGGTTGGCGGATTGCGGATTGCCGCCCAGGTGGTATCGCGCTTTGACGCCATCAGTTTGATGCATGCGCATGTGCATCTCGGCGTGGTGGGATTTTTCCTGATGTTGATCGTCGGCTTGTCCTACCGGCTGATTCCCATGTTCGCGTTGACCCGGATCCAAAGTTCGCGACGGGCGCTGCTCTCCATTGCCTTGCTGAACCTGGGGGTGGGCGGCGCCGCCGTGTCGATTGCGTTGCGCAGCGGGTGGAAACTGCTCTGGACGGCGGTGATTCTCGCGGGATTGTTCGTGTTTGCCTGGGAATTGCGCGCCATGCTGAAGGCCCGAACGGCTTCACCTCTGGATTGGGGCTTGAAGTCCTTCCTGGTCGCCCTCGGGCTGTTGGTGCCCGTCGGCGGCCTGGCCGTGGTGTTGGCCTGGCCCGCCCTGCCGCCAACCCAGTTCTACGGCATGCTGGAAAATGTCTACGGGTTCGTGGGGTTGTTCGGTGTCGTGACGCTGGCGATTTTTGGCATGCTCCACAAGATTCTACCCCTGCTGGTCTGGTTGGAAGTGTATTGTCCACATGCCGGACGCGCCCGGATCCCCGCAGCCAACACGATGGTGTCTGAACCGGCGCAATTTTCGGGGCTGATGGTTTTTCTGATCAGTTTGCTCATCACCTCGGCGGCAATATTACTCGGCAGTGAACTTGTCGTCCGGGTGGGCGCAATCCTGCTGCTCGTGGCTGTTGGATTGTTTGCAATCAACCTTGTTCGTGTGCTGATTCATTATTTCAAACCGGAAATCAAATCTCTTTCGCACGATCATGTCGTGAGCCCGTGAGTTTTTCCAACGCGTGAAATTTTTCAGCCCGAATTTGCGACCTTCCCTTTCCGGATGCGCTCCGGTATCGCGGTGGCAATCCTCCATTCCGAAGCCGGACAGGCCTCAACAATTCGCCTCCGCCCGTTGCCGGAGACCAATTCTTGGGTTTCGGATTTTGGATAGGGAATCGGTAATTGCTTATTCCAGCATCGCGTTGACATGTAAAAAGCTTATGTCGCGTAAAAGCCTCTCTTGTGGCGGTTTAACTGCAAATTTTTTCTGAAAAAGTGAAAATTAGTATTGTCTTAGAATAAGTGTTGCTTCACAGTAACGAGCGGCTGCATAACAAAATACGATATGAAACGAAATATACTCAAACAGCTTAGTTTGCTCGCACTCGCCAGCGTGATGACCAGTGGTCTGTGCGCGGCGGAGGAACAGGTCATGGCCAATGGTGTTAAACTGATTGATCCCGAAGTGACCGGGGAGGAGGAGGCGGTGCTGACGCAAGCGCCCCATGTCCCGCCGCCCATTACCCGCAAGCATGCGACCAAGGTTGTGGTACATTTGGAAGTGCGGGAAGTCACCAAGCGGCTAGCGGACGGGGTCGAATATGTGTTCTGGACCTTTGGCGGCGATGTGCCGGGCAGCTTCATTCGCATCCGCGAGGGCGACCAGGTGGAATTTTATTTGAACAACCATCAGGGCAACAAGATGCCGCATAATATTGACCTGCATGCCGTGACCGGACCGGGCGGCGGGGCCACCTCCTCATTTACCGCACCGGGCTACTCGTCGCGTTTCTCTTTCAAGGCGTTGAATCCCGGTCTGTATGTTTATCACTGCGCCACCGCCCCGGTCGGCATGCATGTCGCCAACGGCATGTATGGTTTGATCCTCGTCGAACCGAAGGAAGGTTTGCCGCCGGTGGATCGTGAATACTACGTCATGCAGGGGGAATTTTACACCATGGGCAAATATGCCGAGGAAGGCCTGCAATACTTCGACATGGCCAAAGCGGTGGATGAACGTCCGCCCTACGTGGTGTTCAACGGCTCGGTCGGGGCGCTCGTGGGGGACAAAGCCCTCACGGCCAAGGTGGGTGAACGGGTCCGCTTGTTCATTGGCAATGGCGGGCCGAATCTGGTTTCCTCGTTCCACGTCATTGGCGAAATTTTTGACAACGTCTATCAGGAGGGCGGCAGCCAGGTGACGCACAATGTCCAAACCACGATGATTCCCGCGGGGGGCGCGTCCATCGTGGATTTCAAGGTCGAAGTTCCGGGCACGTACATTCTGGTGGATCACTCCCTGTTTCGGGCCTTTAACAAAGGGGCGATCGGCATGCTGAAAGTGGAGGGGGCGGAAAACAGCATTGTTTACACGGGCAAGGAAGTGGATGCCGTTTACCTGGGCAAGGCGGTGGACAGCGGTTCCGAACAACGCGTGGCCCAGCTTAAGGAGGCGGTGGAGGTCGAGATTCGCGAGAATCCCAAGATCGCCAAGCTGACCAAGGAAATCCAAATGACCAAGGGCAAGGACGTTTTCATGCAGACCTGCTTCGTTTGCCATCAGGCCAACGGTGAGGGCATTCCCGAGCAGATTCCGCCACTGGCCAAGTCGGATTACTTTGCCAACATGACGGATGACGAGGCCATTCACATTGTGATTGCCGGCCGCAGCGGCGAAGTCGTCGTCAACGGCAAAAAATACAACGGCGTGATGACTCCATTGAATTATCTGACGGACGACCAGATTGCCAACGTGCTGACCTACGTACGCAACAGCTTCGGCAACGAAGGGGGCGTCATCAGCGCCGACGCGGTGAAGCGGGTCCGCGCCACGATCGCCCCGCCGACGACTACCAGTCAGTTTGAGTAACGTGGTTTGGTGAAGTTATGAAACCTGTCCACCCCATCGCTCTCGGGTTGCTGCTGGCCGCCGGGGCGTGGGGTGGACTGGCGGTTGCCGGGGCGCCCGTGCCGGAGGGAATGGTCCGGATCCGCGGCGGAACCTTCAAACCGATGTTCCGGTCAACGGCGGATTTCAAGGAAGTGGGGGTCAAACCGTTTTGTCTGGATAAACGACCGGTGACCAATGCCGAGTTCCTGCGGTTTGTGCAGGCGAATCCGCGTTGGCAGCGCTCCGCGGTCAAGCGACTGTTTGCGGGGGGAACGTATTTGCAACACTGGGCGGGGGATTTGACATTGGGGCCGGAGGCGGCGCCACAAGCCCCGGTGACCTATGTCTCCTGGTTTGCCGCCAAGGCCTACGCGCAATGGGCCGGCAAACGGCTGCCGACCACGGCGGAATGGGAGCTCACGGCGGCTGCGGGCTACACCACTGCCGATGGCGGGGCGGAGCCGGAATTTCGTCGCGACCTGCTGGCATGGTATTCTTCCCCCACGCAAAAACTGCATCCGGCCGGCGCGGGGCGCACCAATTACTGGGGGGTCTCCGACCTGCACGGATTGGTGTGGGAATGGGTGGCGGATTTCAACACGTCCATGGTGACCGGTGACGCGCGCGGCGACACCGGGCTGGATCGGCAATTGTTTTGCGGCAGCGGTGCCCTGGAAGCGCGGGACGTCAGCGATTACGCGGCGTTCATGCGCTATGGATTCCGCAGCAGTTTGAAGGCGGATTATTGTGTGCACAATCTCGGTTTCCGCTGTGCCAAAGATTTATGAAAAGCATCACCAGCAGACTGTTCGGACGGGCGCGGCGCCGCACCGGCGCGCCACAGCGTCCGGGAATCGGGGCTGGCCCATGGGGGCTCGGATTGCTCTGCGCCGTGGGGTTGACCGCCTGCGGCACCCCGCGGGAAAAACCCGCCTGTTGCGTCGGACCTGCTCCGGCGGCGGAACGCGTTCCGCTCAGTGATGCCTCCCTCTACCAGGTCGAATCGGAGTGGACCACCGACACGGGGCAACGGATAAAACTCACGGCGCTCCAGGGGCGGCCGCAGGTGGTGGTGATGTTCTTTGCCAGTTGCCAGTATGCCTGTCCGATTCTCGTCCACGACCTGACGCGCATTGAAGCTGCCTTGCCGGCGGAGTTGCGCGGAAAAACCGGTTTTACGCTGGTCACCTTTGATACGCAGCGGGACACGCCGGAAGCCCTGGCCAAGTTCCGGAAGTTGCGGCAACTGCCGGCCAACTGGACTTTGCTGCACGGCGTGGACGCGGATGTGCTGGAACTGGCCGCGTTGCTCGGCGTGAAATACAAGCTGGAGGCCAACGGGCAGTTTGCTCATTCGAACCTGATCACCGTGCTCAACTCCCAGGGCGAAATTGTTCACCAGCTCTCCGGGCTGGGACAGGACATCCAACCCGTTGTACAAAAGTTGCGGGAACTGCTGGCGACGGAACCGGACGGGGCAGAGTAATTTGCTCCCTGCGTCCGCCCGGACTGAATCGCTCTCCCGGGGCGCCGGCCACGCCGGTTTTGATTGCAGGCTGGTGCAGGCGTCCGGCGGCGGCTACACTGGCCACACGGTGCAAGAGGGAAAAATGATGAATCGCCTGCGTGACGAGACCGCCGGAGCAACCGCGGGTGCGCCCGCCGTTGATCCCGGCAAAATGCCGGGGCACTGGTTGCTTGCCAAAATGGGCAAGCGTGTGCTGCGCCCCGGGGGGCTGGAGCTTTCCCGCGCAATGTTGGCGCGGCTGGCGATTCAGCATGCTGATGCGGTGGTGGAGTTCGCGCCGGGCATGGGCGTCACGGCGCGCATGACTTTGCGCAAAACACCGGCCTGTTATACCGCCGTCGAACGGGACCCCCGGGCGGCGGCGCGCGTGAAACGTTATTTGCGCGGTCCCACCCAGCGCTGCCAGTTGGGCAGCGCGGAGCAGACCGGATTACCGGACCAATCCGCCACGGTGGTCTATGGCGAGGCCATGCTGACCATGCAGGGGGCGGATCAAAAACAGCGTATTGTGGCAGAGGCCTTCCGGCTGCTTAAGTCGGGTGGACGGTATGGCATTCACGAGATGACGTTGGTGCCGGATGATCTGCCGCTGGAGGTCAAGCAGGACATCAATCGCACCATGACGCACAGCATCCACGTCGGCACCCGCGCGCTCACCGTCCGGGAATGGCGGGAGCTGCTCACGGCGGCCGGATTTCAAATCCAGTCGGAAATCACCGCGCCCATGCTGTTGCTCGAACCGTTGCGCATCTTTCGAGACGAAGGATTCTTCCGCGCCCTGCGGTTTGGTTTCAACGTGCTGCGCACACCCGAGGTCCGCCGGCGCGTGCTGGCCATGCGGCGCACTTTCCGGCGCCAACGCGCGCACATCGGCGCGCTGGCGCTCGTGGCGGTTAAGCCGTAAACGCCAACCCGCGCACCGGTTTTGCGTCTTGGCACGTTGGCCCCGACCTTTTAGTTTTCGCCTGTGTTTCGGCCTTGCATTGATCTGCGCAACGGAAAAGTCGTCCAAATCGTGGGCGGCACGTTGAGCGATGACCCCCACAGCGTGCAAACCAACTTCGTCTCCGCACGCTCTGCCGCGTGGTTTGCGGAACTTTATCGGCGGGACGGTCTGACCGGCGGCCACGTCATCATGCTGGGGCCAGGCAATGAAACGGAAGCACGCGGCGCGCTCGCCGCCTACCCTGATGGTTTGCAGATTGGTGGCGGCGTCCACGCCACCAACGCGGCCGACTGGTTGAGCGCCGGCGCCTCTCACGTCATTGTCACCAGCTGGGTGTTTCGCGACGGTCGCGTAGATTGGGCGCGTTTGGCCGAATTGCAACAACGCGTCGGCAACACCCGGTTGGTGCTGGATCTGAGCTGCCGCCTTCGCGCTGGTGAGTATTTCGTGGTGACGGATCGCTGGCAAAAATTTACCGACGTTGCGTTGTCGGCGGCGACTTTGGAAAAATTTGCGCCCTATTGCGCGGAATTTTTAATTCACGCCGTAGACGTGGAAGGACTATGTCGCGGCATTGATCGCCAGTTGGTGACCCGTCTGGCGGAATGGTCGCCGTTGCCGGTCACGTATGCCGGGGGCGCGAATTCACTGGCGGATTTGGCCACGGTCAGCGAGTTGGGGGGCGGGCGGGTGCATTTAACCATCGGCTCGGCACTGGATATTTTTGGCGGCGGCGGCGTCCGTTATACCGATGCGGTGGCGTTTAACCAGAAATGGCTGGCCCGTCAGCGGAAGATTTGATTGCGCCCCGTTCAACGGTTCCTACCATGCGCAACAACAAACCGATGCACCAAATGACTCAACTTTGGATCCTGGCCGGCGTGATTGCCGGAACGTTCGCAGTCCTTCCCGCGGCGCGCAGTGAAGTGGATTTGGGCGAGCCGCCGCCGGCGCCGGCCGATCTGTCCGGCCTGCCGCGGCCCACCGGAATTTACAGTGTCACCGGCGGTTTTACTGTGGACGCCAATTCGCGCGAGCAGGTGCGTTCATTTTACAAGGCGGTTTATCTGGCTTCCGAAGGCGTGCCCATGGAAACAACTTCCGACGTGGCCAATTGCACGCCGGGGACCAACTCGCTTACGTATCGGGAGGCAGTGTTGCGGCGCATCAACTGGTTTCGCGCCATGGCGGGAATGCCGGCCACGGTGACTTTTGATGCACCGGCCAACGCCCGCGCGCAACAGGCGGCGGTGGTGATGTCGCGCAATAACGCCCTCAGTCATTATCCCGACGGCTCCTGGCTGTGTTATACCGCCGATGCCGCCGATGCCGCCTCCCACTCCAACCTGGCCCTTGGCAATGCCGGACCGGATGCCATTACGGCCTACATTTGGGATTTTGGGGCGAACAACACAGCGGTGGGACACCGGCGCTGGCTGTTGTATCCGCAAACCCAAATCATGGGCACCGGTGATGTGCCGGCCACCAACGGGTTTGGGGCCGCCAATGCCACCTGGGTTTTTGATGGGAACTACGGCGGCGTTCGTCCCGCCACCCGCACTCCGTTCGTGGCGTGGCCGCCGGCCGGTTATTTGCCCTATCAACTGGCTTATCCGCAATGGTCGTTCGCGTTGACCAATGCGAACCTTTCCGGTGCGACCGTTTCCATGAAAAGCAATGGCGTGAATGTGGCCGTGAGCGTGCAGCCTTATGCAACGGGTATCGGCGAGAATAGCGTGGTGTGGGTGCCAATGGAGCTGGACTACGCCAGCTCCAGCGCGAAGATGCCGTTCAATGGGACCGACACCACCTATTGGGTTATGGTGACCAACATCCACTACGGTGCCGTCACCACTGGATTCACCTACACCGTCACGCTGTTTGATCCGCAGGTGCCCGGGAGCGATTACGCCCCCCCCACCATCAGCGGTCCGGCTGCCCCGATCGTCGGACAGGGCAATACGTACAGTTTTACATCTGTGCCCTGGGCGGATGGCTATGAATGGCGCGTGAGCCAGGCGACGCCCTACGATTTCACCGACGGTGCCGAAACCGGTCTGGGGAATTTTACGGTGCATACCACCCCGGGTTATGCGGTGCAGGATTCGAGCGTGAAAGCTACGGGCGCTTACTCGTTTCATCTAGCGCACCCGTCGCCGGCCAAAGATCAGCTTCTGACCCTGAACCAGTCATTTGTGCCACAGGCCGGGGCCACGCTCACCGTGAAAAGCCGGTTGGGTGCCGCCACAAGCGATCAAGTGGCGATAATTCAAATCTCAGATGATCGCGGGTTGAGTTGGCAGGATCTTTACACCCAGCCAGGAACGGGGCAGCCTGGCGAGACTTCATTCATCACCCGTTCCTTTGGATTGGGAGCTTTCGCCGGTCAGGAAGTCCGGTTGCGCTTTAACTATGCTTTCAGTTTCGGAAATTACTATCCGGGTGCTTCCGCTGGCGTCGGCTGGTATTTGGATGACATCACGATTTCGGGCGCGGAAGTGCGAACGGTGCTGAGCACAAACCTGATAGTCGCAGGAACAAATTTTACTTTCACGCCGCCGCAACCGGGGGCTTTCCTCCTGGACGTGCGCGCCTATCTCTTTCAGGAATTTCCGCTGGCGTGGGGGCCGGCCTGTCCGGTTGCCGCCACAACCGCGCCGCCCTTGACGGTTACGATGCAAACTCCGGTGCTGGTCGGCAATCAAGTCCGCTTGGATTTTTTGACCAGCCGGGCGGCCAGTTTTCAACTCGTGCAGGCGGACGTTCCGACAGGCCCCTGGACGACCAATTTCGCCGCCGTGCTGACCACCAACATTCCCGGCGCGGCCTACCGCTTTCACGCCCCAGTGGAAGCCGCCGCCCGGTTCTATCGGGTCCAGTCGCCCTGACCGGGGCGGTGGAGGCAAACCCGGCAAGCCATGCCCATTCCGGACTACCAGGAGTTGTTGCTGCCCCTGCTGCAATATGCAGGCGATGGCGCGGAACATTCACTGCGGAACGCCGTCGCAGCATTGGCCGATAAATTTCAGTTGCGGGATGACGAACGGCGTGAACGGTTGCCGAGCGGCCAACAGGAGGTGTTTGCCAATCGTACGGGTTGGGCCCGCACTTACCTGAAGAAGGCCGGGTTGCTTCACTCGACCCGGCGCGGCTTTTTCCAGATCACGGATCGCGGCCGGCAGGTCCTGGCCAGTTCCCCCGCCGGAATGGATGCCCGGTTCCTCGAACAATTTCCCGAGTTTCGGGAGTTCAAGACTTTCCGGCGCAAGCCGGATAAATCGGACTCCAGTGAGGACCAAAACCAGACTGCCACTCCCGAAGAAGCCTTGGAACGTGCCTACGGAAATCTGCGCGATGAACTCGCGGCGGAACTGCTCGCGCAAATCAAGCAGAGTCCACCAGAGCTGTTTGAACGGCTGGTCGTGGCGTTGCTGGTAAAAATGGGGTATGGCGGCAGCCGCCAGGATGCCGGCCGGGCCATTGGCAAAAGTGGCGATGAGGGGATTGATGGCATCATCAAGGAGGACCGCCTGGGCCTGGATGTCATCTACATTCAGGCCAAACGCTGGGGGCAGACGGTGGGTCGTCCGGAAATCCAAAAATTCGCCGGAGCCTTGCAGGGACAGCGGGCGCGGAAGGGGGTGTTCATTACGACTTCGGATTTCTCGCGCGAGGCGCGGGAATTCGTGGCCCACATCGAAACCAAGATTGTCCTGGTGGACGGTCGGGAGCTGGCGCAGTTGCTCATCGACTGCGACATCGGGGTGATTCCAATGGCCACCTACGCGATCAAGCGGGTGGATCTGGATTATTTCACGGAACCGTGAGCGCAGTCGCTCCCGGGTGCGCGCACACCGCCCGGAGGTTCAAGCCCGTGGTTGTGCGGACGCAAGGGCCGCAGCGGCGAGGGTTCGCCTGGCGGCGGCGCTTCGGCCTCCTCCGCGAGGAGGGACCGGCGCGGAAAATTCTTTTTCCCCGGCCACGAAAATCTGATAGGTATGGGGCGGTTCTGCGTCGGGCATCCCGGGCTTGGCTGGCGGACTCCGCCAGCTTCGCACGCCGATCTTCGGATCTTCAGCCGGCGCAGGGGTAACATTGCAACGAAACACTAAGGCAGAAACTTAAACAATGAATGGTTATTACGAATTGAAAAACACGGCGGCCGGCAAGCCCATGTTCAACCTCAAAGCCGGCAACCATGAGGTCATTTTGACCAGCGAGGTTTATGAGTCCAAGGACGCGGCGTTGAATGGCATCGCCTCCGTCCGCAAAAACGGACCGAACGCCGCCTCCTATGAAAAGAAAACTTCGGTGAAGGGCGAGCCGTTTTTCGTTTTGAAGGCCGCCAACGGACAGGTCATTGGCAAGAGCGAAATGTATTCTTCGGAAGCCGCCCGCGATAACGGGATTGCTTCGGTGATCACCAACAGCCCCTCTGAAAAAGTGGTGGAAGCGGAGGCCTGATGCGGCGTCCGGTCGTTTGACGCGCTGACTGCGCCGCACGAAAGTTCAGGGCGCGCCTTCGGGCGCGCCCGATTTCGGTGCCGGCGCGGGCGTGCGCAGCCACTGGATTAAATCCGCCAGGTCCTGTGGAGTGAGCGCCGATTCAAATCCCACCGGCATCAGGGAAAGTTGCGACTGTTCGATGGTGGCGATCTCACTCCGCAGCACCGCATGATCCACTCCGCCCGCCATCCGGATGACGAGATTGTTGGCGGTCTCGGCGGAGATGATGCCGGTCAATTCCTCCTCCGACTTGAGGGTGATGTTCCAGGCACGGTAGCGTGCTTCCACTGCTTGATTCGGATCGAGGATGGCCAGAAGCAGCCAGTTCACCGGTTTGGTCGCCACCATGCCCAGGTCCGGTCCCACCTCGTGGCCCGCGCCGTTCAAACGGTGGCAGACGGCGCACAGGGCTTGGAAATGCTGTTGTCCGCGCGCAGCTGAGCCGGACAACTGTTCCACTCCGGAAAATTTAGCGATTACCTGGGCGCGGTCTGCCGAGGATGGCGCAAGGGCGATGGTGGCTGCCGGTCGGGGTGCGACCGATTGCCGGTTCAATTGCTCGAAGAGCGCGCTTTCCGGCCGCAGGGAGGACATTACGGCGACGCGCAGGAGTTCATCGGCATCGGGGCGCGCTGCCAGTTCGCGCAAGACCGGTTCGCTTTGTGCCGCGGGCCAGGCGCCCAATGAAAAGGCCGCCTGCAATCGAACCGGCGCCTCTCCGTCAGCCGCCAGCGCCGCAATGGCGGGAAAGATGTCCGGATGCCGGCCGGCGCAAGCTTCGCTCTGCCGCAGGGCCTCGCAACGCACTTCCGGGTGCGGATCGGCCAGGGCCGTCAGCACCAGCGCGGGGGACATTGCGTCCAATACCCCCAGCGTGGCGAGCGCTTGCAGACGGACTTGCGGGGCGTGCGAAAGCGTGAGCAGATTCTGCAGGGCGGCCACCACGGTCGGTTCCGCCGGCGCACAGAGGAGTTGCTGCGCAACATCCCGCTGCCAGCCGTTGGGGCTGTCCAGGGCCGCCACCAGTTCCCTCTGGTTCATCCGGGCCAGGTTCGGGATTGTCCGACGCGGGCGGCCTTCGGGCACGACCCGGTAAATCCGTCCCCTGTCTTCACCCGCCCGCACCTCCAGCCGCGCCAGCAGTTCCGGGGAAATCCATTCTGGATGTTCCAGCACGAAGCGGTACATGTCGGCGACGTACAACGCGCCATCCGGCCCGGTTCGCACCGTGATCGGGCGAAACCAGTGATCCGTGCTCGCCAGAAATTCGCTTTGTTCCTCGCCGGGGGCGCGATGGCTGCGGAAACCGGCACCGTCGCGCACCAGGACTTCGCGATGCACAACATTGTGGACCGGTTCACTGATGAAAACGCTGGTCGCAAACGCCGGCCCGAACAGGTCGTCGCGGTACGGACTCGGACTGCAACCGCTGGTCACATGGTTCAACGACCACGGCTGATTCGGTCGTGCCATCGGCGCGCTGACTGGAAAGACGCGGGTGGGGTCGTCGTAATTGGCCAGCACGTGCACCACATGCTTCACTGCCAGTCGAGGATTTCGGCGCAGATAGTGTTCGGGCAGCGTGACGTGCCAGAGCCAGGTGGGGTTGTTGTTGCCGAACCAGTGTCCCCAGTCGTCCCGTCGCCGGCCGTATTGAGTTTGTGCGGAAACCGTTTCCATGGCGCCGGTGTCCGGATGAAACCGCACGTCGCGGCCACTGATGGGCAGAAGCTGTCCGGTCAACAGTGATTTCACCTGGCCGCCGCTGTCCCCGTTGGCGGCATAGATCCAGCCGTCGAGACCCCATTCAAAGCCGTTGAAGCGATGCTGCTGGTTGCCGGGGGTAAAGCCGGTGAACAGCACGCGCCGCAGGTCCGCCCGCCCGTCCCCATCGGTGTCTTCCGCGTAAATCAGATCGGGCGCCGCCGCCACCAGCACTCCGTTGCGCCACGGCATGACGCTGGTGGGGAACGCCACGCCCTCCAGGAATGTGGTGGCTTTGTCGTAACGACCGTCGCCGTCTGTGTCCTCCAAAAATTTGACCACTCCGCCCGGTTGGCCCCGGCCGTCCAGCCCCAGCGGATAATCGCGCATTTCCACCACCCACAAACGGCCGCGTGCATCCCAGTCCAGGTACACCGGGTCCACCACCAACGGTTCGGCGGCCACCAGTTCAATGCGGAACCCGGGCGGCAACCGGAAACTGGCCAGCGCGGCCGCAGGTGTCTGTGGCGGCGGCATGTCGAAGGCAATGAGCTCGCGGGTGGAGCGGCGTTCGATTGTTGCCGGCTGCCCGTCGCGCGCCGCGCGCGTGATGATCAAATCGCCGTTTTCAACGCGCACGTCCGCGCCGACCAGGGAAGGCGGCTCGTCCGGCGCGCCGGTGCGTCTGCCAGCCTTGACAAAATGCGACCAGCCGGGCATCCAGCCCAAATCCAGCCGGACTTCCTTGTTCCACAAATGGATGGCGTAGCGTTCCGGATTGGAAAAGAGAATGTCGTCGAAACCATCGCCATTCAGATCCACCCACCGGAGTCCGGAATCGTGGCCGTCTTCATCCGCGAGGCGGAGGTCGGCGGGAATGCTCCAGTCCAGCTTCTCCCAGTGGCCGGTTTGAGCCTGGCGACGTTGCGCTTCAATGCCGGCAGCGGTGTGGACGAGCCGCTCCGCAATGCCGTCGTGATCGAAATCACGGACCACGGGGCCGGGCGTGGTCGGTGGTGCGCTGCCCGCCACTGCGGTAATCAGACTGGCGGCCAGGGTCAGCAAACCGGAGGCGCGCCGTGGACGGATGGACCGGCCCACGGCCGGTTCCTTTCTCCCGGGCGCGGCAACCAGGCGTGGCGGCCGGACCGCGCCGGAGGGCAGACGGGTTCCGTTCACCGCGTCTGCCTTGTTGACGAGGTTGTGGAACTTGCGAGCGCGAATCACCGGGACAGTTTCTCGATGACATTGCGGGTGATGCGGGCGACCACGGGATCGCCGCCACGCAGGCCGTGCGCCCAGTCGGTGCTTCCACAGGTGAATACGGTGCCGCCGCGTGTATAGACGCCGAGGACCGCGTTGCCCTGGCGGCCGTTCTCCCAGCGCTCATACCACTGGCAGTCGTCGGGATGCCACTGGGCCGGCGCGGTGGCGAGCACCTCGAACGTCTCCGGAGTCCCATCCCGATGGGTGGGAAACGGCAGCCCGTCGCGCCATTCCAGTTCGCAGCCATCGCACTCGTAGCCCACGATCGTGTCCTTGCCGCCAAATTCGTCGCCGCGCTTCAAATCGGTGCCCGCAAAGAGCCAGTGCTCCGGCCGATGCACCGTGTAAGCGCCGCTGGCGTCCATGAGCTGGCCATGGCTCTTGTGGTATCCGCCCCACAAAAAACCCACCCCGGTCAGCTGGTTTTCCGGGCGCTTGACGAGGTGGTGGCTCCAGAGCGTGGACAGGATCCCGTAATTTTCGCGTGTGCCGTAAATCGGATCCCAGAGGTAGTTCTGCTTCCAACCGACCAGGGCCTGGCCGTTGTCCTCGCTGCGCACCTGCCAGCAACAGGTGTTGCCGCTGAAGAACGCCACGTTGCCACCTGCCGCAATGAACTGCTCCAAGTGATCCCGCATGGGGGCAGACCAATATTCATCGTGCCCCACACTGAGCACGAGGCGGTAGGCCTTCAGCAATTCCGGATGAAACTCCAGATCCGCGTTGGCGGCGTAATCCAGCGCGATTCCGTTGCCCTCCGCCCATTCCACAAACGGTTGTTCCCAGTTGCCAAACTGGCTCGCCGGGGGGCGTTGATACGAAACCCGGTGTCCCTGGTTGCCGCCCCGGCCGTGGTAGGCGTACAGGCTGAAGCCGCCCCAGTTGTTGTAGGCGTTGTAAGTGTGCGTCGTCAGTTGGAGCAAAATTTTGCTTTGGCGCCCGGGCGCGGCGGGGCGGAGGATGAAGAAGCAACTGCCCTCGGCTGCGCGCGCGTTGCGCTGGATGTATTTTCCGCCCCCATCATTGGCCCGCAAACTCACGTGATAATATCCGCTGCGCCACGTGTCCGGAATTTTCAGCGTCAAGGCCGCCGGCCAGCCGCACCCGTGCGAGGAAGCGTTTTCCGGAACGGGATATTCCCGTCCCTCGGCCGTTCCGGACCAGACGCTCTCCCGTTTCGCGCCGATCCGGACGATCTCAATCGCAAACTTGGCGGCGCTGCTGTTCACGTGCAGTGTCAAGGCCTCGCCTGGCGCATAACTGATCTGTCCAGCGTAACCTTCAACAAACAGCGGCCGGGGCTCGTCCTCGGCGGGAAGCAGGGCGAGCGAACCAAGCATCAAAGCGCAACCGAGCAATCCACGTGGCAAAAAGTTCATGTTGTAGTTTCAAAATGAGGAGGGATGATTGGCAAGCAGAAAGCAGTATGAACCGGCTCGATCCCGCCTCCAAACGGAGGAGAGCCACCTTGCTCCGGCGGCCGCTTCACCTCCGCAACTGCCGTGCAGGTCGGCCACGCCACGGCTGAAGCAGGCATATCATCCCCGATCGCTCCCGAGCGTTCCGGAGTTTTCCACAGTCGAGGGCCGGCCTCCCTCATTTTGAGTCATTGCCGTGAACGTTTCCTGACTACCCAGGGCGGTTTGAGAAATCCTAATTGCCAGACCGTTCACGATTATGGGCGGGAATAGTCGCAGCCTGGGACGCGTCGGATTTGTTGAACGCATATACAACATGTTATTGTATAGGAGGTTGCAAAAATGGATTTGCCTGCGATTGGGGAGGTGGCTTGACCGGGTTCAGGCTTGACGATCGGAATGACTCTTGGAAAGTTCAGGTCGGTTGCCTGCCATGAAACCATCCGCAGGAGGATGAACCTCCCGCACGTTTGATGGCGGGCTAAATTTTTATGGAACGCAGGATGAAGAGTGTAAAACGGCGGCTCAAGGGGCCGCCTTCGATGCAGATCCGTCCGATGGAGCTGGCTGATTTGCCGCCGGTTTTTGAACTGGGTCAGAAATTGTTTACCGCAGAAAAGCTTCCGACGCTCTACCGCTCGTGGGATGAGGATGAAGTGGTGGAGCTGTTCGGCTCGGATGGCGAGACGTGTTTGGTGGCGGAGGTGGAGGAGCGGATCGTGGGATTCGCCCTGGGGGCGATGATGGAGAAGCCGAGGAATGCCTGGCGTTATGGCTGGCTGGAATGGCTCGGCATCGAACCGCGCTACAAACGTCATGGTGTGGCGAGCCGGTTGCTGGCACGGTTGACGGAGATGTTCATCGAACGGGATGCCCGGATCATGCTGGTGGACACCGACGAAGGGAACGACGATGCGCTGGCTTTTTTCCGCAAGAAAGGTTTCAATCATGAAACCAAGCACGTCTATCTTTCGCGCAACCTGACGAGCCATCCGCAATACCTCGAGCACAAGGAGGCGCAGGATTAGGCGCACCCAACGGATCGCCAGGCTGGTTCGCGACAGCGGTTCATTCCGCCCCGTGCGCAAACGCCGCCGGAAAGCACGGCGGTTTGACGCGCGCGGTGATTCTGTGCTTTCTGCCGTTGCGCCATTTCGTTTAACTTGGGCGCATGCGGATTTTGTCAGGCATCCAGCCGTCGGGCACGTTGCACCTCGGCAATTACTTTGGCATGATGCGCCCCGCCCTGGCGCTGCAGGAGCAGGGGGAGGCGTATTATTTCATTGCCAATTACCATTCCATGACGTCGCTGTTCGACGCGCCCCGCCGGCGGCAAAACACATTGGACGTCGCGCTGGACTTCCTGGCGTGTGGTCTGGATCCCCAGCGCACCGTCTTCTTCAGGCAATCCGACGTGCCTGAGGTGTGCGAACTGGCGTGGATGCTTTCCACGCTGACGCCGATGGGTTTGTTGGAACGCGCCCATTCATTCAAGGACAAGTCCGCGAAAGGCATTCCTGTGAACCACGGATTGTTCGCCTACCCGGTGCTGATGGCCGCGGATATTTTGATCTACGATTCCAACATTGTGCCCGTCGGTCAGGACCAGAAACAGCACGTCGAGATGACGCGGGAC
The DNA here is from genome assembly GCA_029573725.1 of Verrucomicrobiota bacterium. Classification (GTDB taxonomy): domain Bacteria; phylum Verrucomicrobiota; class Verrucomicrobiia; order Limisphaerales; family JADLHS01; genus JADLHS01. The sequence goes on along the minus strand of JAKQDQ010000117.1, from coordinate 62,345 downwards.
ATCGCCATCAAGTTCAACGAAGCCTACGGCGAGACTTTCGTGATTCCCGAGCCGAGAATCAAGGCGGACACCGCCAAAGTGCCGGGTGTGGATGGCGAAAAAATGTCCAAGAGTTACAACAACACCATCGAGATTTTCGGCGACGAAAAAGTGCTGCGCAAAAAAGTCATGTCGCTCAAGATGGACAGCCGCACTCCGGACGCGCCGAAACCGGATGCGGAACACAACCTCGCCATTCAGTTGCTCAAGGTGATTGATGCGGATGTCGGCAGGGAGTGGGAGGAAAAATTGCGCGCTGGCGGCCTGGGTTACGGCGATCTGAAAAAGAAGCTGTTTGAGGTCTATTGGGAACACTTTGCGGCGGCCCGGGCCCGACGCGCGGAATTGAGCGCCAATCTGGATTATGTGAACCAGGTGCTGCGGGAGGGAGCGGCGCGCGCGCGCGCGCAGGCGACAGGTGTGCTGCATCGCGCCCGGCGCGCAAGCGGCCTGGAGTGATTTGCGCGCGCTCCGCCGCGGTCGGTCCTCCGAAATGGGGACAGGAGAAACCCGACAATGGTTGCGGATGATTTGCCGGCGGCGGGGATTGACATTTTTCGGACCATCTTCAAGTATTCGGTATTCGGGCAGCAGCACGTTTCTTCAGCGGGGTTCCCCACCCCCACCTCCTTGGCGTCTGCTGCCCGAATTTTTCCAGCTTCTGCTTGACCACGGCGGACGGTTTGCCTAACGTCACTCTCCCACGCGGGGGCGTAGCTCAATTGGTTAGAGCGCTGCCCTGTCACGGCAGAGGTTACGGGTTCGAGCCCCGCCGCTCCCGCCATTCTTTTCCTCGGAATTCTGAGTGTTTTCACGTCGGGCACCGCCAAAACGGCCTGCATCAATTTGAATCGTCACCACGGCGGCGCGGCGCGTGAAATGATTGAAACAAAAAACCGCGCGGCGCGAGTTTGCCCTTCGTCGCCCGCCGGGCCTTCATAAACCACGCGACCCGTGCGTTTGGACACCAACACCACCTCCGCCGACTTGAGCGCGATCTCCTCCGGGTTCTTATACACCACCCGCACATCCTTGGCCGTCCAGTTGCCCCGGGCATAAATCCCCAGCCGCACTTCCGCGCCGTCCCGGACCGTCGCGCCCCGGAACATCCGCTTGAGGACATGCCGCTCCGCCTGCCGGCGCGCCAGCGCCCGTGTGATGAACCGCGTCTGGTCTCGGCGGGGCTTCGATCGTCTTGGCGCTCGGCCCTTGCGCTTGCTGCGAGTGCTATGCTTCACCATGCCTGCCATCTTGGCGGGAGGAATACTCTCGAAGGCTAATTCGGTTTCGCGTTGGCGTTGTGGATCAGAGTCGGCAGGTCCGATGGATGCAAACACACCGCCGCGTTCCACTTCCCAAATCCGCCGTGTTCATTCACTGCCCGCACCCATTCGTCGAGGTATTCGCGCTTCCGCTCGTCCTTCGGCGTGTTCTCCCCCTTCACTTCGACTATCAAATTCGTTCCGTTCGTGAGGCGGAGGAGCAGGTCGGGACGGAACTTGTGAAAGACGCCCGCGAAAATGTAGGTGATGTCAAAGCCTAGATGGTCGTTCTTGGCCCAGGCGGCCACGCTGGAATTGTGGTCGAGCTCATACGCCGCCTGTGCTTCCCAGGTCGAATCCGCCACACAGAGATTGATGTGGGATTTGTGTGCCGCCACGACTGGGCGGCCCGTGAACCAGGGCAGCATGTCGGCTGTGGAGCGAATCGGTTTGTTGGTGTCGAAGACAGGCTCCAGCGTTTCAGTGTTCGCTTGTCGGATTTCCCCGAAGATGTGCTGCACAATCCGCCCCATGTTCAGTGTGAGCATCACCCGCCGCCGCATTTCGTCCTGATAAAACAGCGGCGGATTGATTTCGAGTTTCGGCGACGCGATGAATTTCTCGACCAGCCGGATGACTTGTGCCAGCAGGTTTTGCTTGTTCCCACGCCAGCCCGGTTGCATCTGGTCGTAAATGTCCCGCGCGACCTCAAACACAATCTTCTGGAAACGAAACCGCTCCGCCAATGCCTGCAAATCAATCTCCGTCAGCACCGCCAGGTTGGGTTTCCCGGCGACGACCGCGGCCATTTCCGCGTTCTCGATCTTGTCGGTCGCATCCAGCACCAGCGGCTGCGCGCCGTTCAACTCCAGTTTGGGCCGGTAAACATGGTCAATCCGGATGATGTTCGGCCAGCTGATCAGCAAACCCACCTTGTCCCGTACCGCTTCGATCCGAATTTTCGGCGGTGGCGGAGGCAGCGGGCCGTTCTCGCCTTCGTGCGGCAGGAACGTGAACGGCACGCCGAAGATGTTCACGTATTCCGCCTCGAACAATTCCACTTCCTCCCCCGTGACCGGATGCGGCACTTTCTTCGCGTCGTAACTGGTGCGCCGCAGGCCGCGCCCGACCACCTGCTCGCACAGCAACTGGCTCGAAAACGCCCGCAAACCCATGATGTGCGTCACGGTCTTGGCATCCCAGCCTTCGGACAACATCCCGACCGAGATCACCTTTTGAATCTTCTCGCCGGGCTCGCCGACCTTCCCGACCGTGTCCACCGTCTTGCGCAGCCTTTCCGCCTGTTCCGCCTTGGTCAGCTTCTTCTGCTTCGGCTCGTCGTCGTCGTTACCGGTGCCGCTATCCTGTTGCGACGCGCCTTCTTCCTCCTTCGCCTCGGCCAGGTCGAGCACCTTGGAATCAATGTGCAGCGTCAACTCCGGTTTGCACAATTCATCAATCAACACCTTCCGTTTGTCGAAGGCATTCTTCACCCGCGCGGCGGTTTCGGTGCGGTTGGCCACCGTGATCATCACCGGCGGTGTCGGATACCCAAGCTTCTGCCAGTCCTGATACGTGGCGAGCCAGTCCTTGCCCAAAAGCAGATAGCCGTTCATTACCAGGTCGGGCAACGGCTCGAAACTTTCCGCGCTCCGGTTCAAATCATCCCGGACGTGCTCGTAAATGTGGTAGAGCTTCGACTTGTAATTCTTCACGTCCGGCATTCCGTCGTCGCGCACCACGACGCGCGGCGTCTTGACCAGCCCGCCTTCAATCGCGTCATTCAACCCGAAATCGCTGACAATCCAGCCAAACAGGGATTCCTCCGAACTCTGCTTGCCGCTGGGCGAAAACGGCGTCGCCGAGAAATCAAAACAACGCAGAATCTTCCGCGCCTTGTGAATCCGGTCCAGCCCGCCCACCCATTTCGTTGCCTCCTCGATCAACTGCCGGTCAATCTTCGCCTTCTTCGACTCCGGGTTGACGCGCCAGGCGTGGTGCGCCTCGTCGTTGATGACGACGATGTTGTTCACCTTCGCCAGATCGCCCAGCACTTCGCGGACGTATGCCTCGTCGCTCTTGGCCCCGCGCTTGTCCACGCTGCGCTTCTTCTTGAGCTTCTCCTCCGTCTCCCAGTTCAGGACATGCCAGTTCCGCACCACCACTTTGCCCTGCCGCAACTGTTCCCGCAGGCCGGCGGGCACAATGTCGAACTCGTCGTAATAGTTTCCCGGCCCGGCGGGAAGAAGCACTTGCAGCCGGTTCTTGACCGTCAGGCCCGGTGCGACAATGAAAATGTGCTTCGAGAAACGGTCGTCCTGCGGATACGTCACCTTGTTCAACACCTGCCACGCCACCAGCATGGCCATTACCACTGTCTTGCCGCTGCCCGTTGCCATCTTGCAGCACCACCGCTGAAACGCGCCCCCGTCCGACGGGATGGCAATGCCCACGCGCTCCGACGCCGGGGCTTCCGTGAGCCATATCAAAGTTTCCATCGCTTCAAACTGGCAGAAGAAAAACCGCTGCCGCTCGTAGCGCTCCGAACCTCTCCAATGTTCCAGCAAGCGCCGCGTGATGCCGGACACGCCGGGATAACCCGCCTCGCGCCACGCCTTCACGCGCGGACGGATTTGGTTCACCAGTTCAATCGGGATGAACCGTCCGGGATCATCAAACGACCGGGAACTTTCCGACGCGATGACGTAACCCGCCGGCCGCCGCCCTGATTCAAGTGAAAACTTCTGCGTCTCCCGGTGATAATGCCAATGGTGCTTCGGCTCGTCGTAGGGCGAGTTGACGATGAGATGGGTGATGCCTTTGGTCGTCATGCGGTCAGGGCTTCTTGCGCTTCGTGGCCGGCGGTTTCAGTTTCTTCACCGCTTCCTCGAAGTCCTTCTCCACGGCGCTGGGCCTGGCATCCTCAAGGACGCGAAACTTCCCGTATTCCGCGCCGGCTTTTGCCGCGGCGACCTCGTGCGACACCTTGCCCGCGTGCGTCAAAATCTGCCGGTCGCTCAAGCGCAGGAAATCATCCAGTTTGGCGATCCAATCCCGCATGGTCATCAGCTTGCGACTTTTTGCCTGAAGCTCCGCAAAATCGAGATACAGGGACACGATGAGATTCAGGGCTTCGATCTCATCAACCGTGAGATAATTTTTTGCGACCAGGGCATCGGTCTTGCGCGGACGGCTGCCGAGCCAGGCCGTCAATCCCATGTTCGGTTTGGTGGCGTCGGCGCGGGCATGGATGATCTCCGCCGCCGTGTGGCCGTGCGCGCCCCAGTGCATCTTGTTTTGCACGGTGGCGAAGAACCGTTGCGACGCCTCCGCGCTGGGATCGTAATCGGCGCTCGTTGCGTAGAGGTCCAGCACCTTGCGCCAGAATTCCTTCTCGGAGGAGCGGATGTCCCGGATGCGCGCCAGCAACTCGTCGAAATATGCCGATTTGCCTTCCTTCAAGCGCGCGTCGTCCAAGGCGAAACCCTTGATGATGTATTCCCGCAGCCGCTGCGTCGCCCAGATGCGGAATTGCGTGCCCCGATGCGATTTCACCCGGTAGCCGACCGAGATGATCACGTCGAGATTGTAGAACTGGGTCGCATAGCTCTTGCCGTCGGCGGCAGTTGTCAAGGATTCCTTGACAACTGACGGCTCGCGCAACTCGCCTTCCGTGAAGATGTTCCGAATGTGCAGGCTGACGTTCTGCTTCGTCGTTTGGAACAGCTCCGCCATCTGCGCTTGCGATAGCCAAACCGTCTCGCCGTCCAATTGCACCCGCAAGCGCGTTTGCTTGTCCTCGGTCTGATAAAGAATTATTTCGCCGCCGGGTGGGGGTGTTGGCTGCTTCATGACGATTTAACCGCAAAGAGCGCAGAGAACACAGAGAACCGTAATCCAACAAATCTTTGTACTCTCTGCGCTCTCTGCGCTTTCTGTGGTTGTTGTTCCGACCACGCAGATTTGCGGATTTCAAACTGGTAAGAGCCGCAGTTGGTCAACAGCCCGTGTTCCAGCCGAGCCGATTTCAAATAGCCGGGAATTTGCGCCTCATGCTCCGGCGCAAGGGCCTTGGCCGTCTTCAGTTCAATGATCAACACCCCTTCCACGAGCAGGTCCGCCAGATAATCCCCGCTCAGCGTGCCGTCCTGGTCATACACCTGGATCGGCTGCTGTTGTTGCACGTCCGAGCCCGCTTTCTGCAGGCGATGGGCCAGCGCGTTCTCATAAACCTTCTCCAAATGCCCGTGCGCGTGATACACGTGGATGTCATACGCTGTCTGCCGCACTTGATCGCACAACGCCTTGATGTCCTTCATGCGGTTCTTTCTTTAGCCGCAAAGAACGCAAAGAGCACCGAGACGGGAAAGGAACGTGTGTGGAGCTTTCCCTGTATTTTTTGCCTTCTTTGTGGCTGGCTCATTTTCCTTCCCTAAATTCTTTGTGTTCTTTGCGCTCTCTGCGGTTAAACCATCTCCAATATCTTCAAACTCTCTATCCCCCGGTCATCCACTATCTTGACCGCCACGCGGCTGTGCTTGCCCAACTCGAACGGCAGTGACACCGTGCCGCGATAGGCTTCGATCAGGTTTTCATCAATCTCCGCCTTCAGGTTCTTTGCCAGCTTGGACCAGCCTTCCTTTTCGCCGGCCATCGGGAAAAACACCTGCCGGGCAAACAAACTCCGCCCGTCGTAATCGGTGTCGAGCATCCAGACCGCAATTTGTTGTGCGCTGCCGGAGACGATCTGACCCGTCTTCGTGTCGTAATAATCGAATCCCTTTACTTCCACTTCCCAAAGCTCCGTCTTGTCCTTTTTGTCCTTGGGCTTCGTTTTGGATTTGCGGAGCAGCACGTCCGGCTGGCCAATCAGCCAGAAACTTTCATTACTGGTTCGCTTCTTCTTCAAATCTTCCGTCAGCAAATCCGCGTTCATCTGCGCCTTGAGCGTGGTCACTCCGGGCCAGTTCAATTCATCAATGTCCTTCGCCGCTTCCGGGTCGAATTGAAACGCGGCGAACACGATCAGTTGCGGGCGCGGCACGAGCTTCCGGGCTTCTTCCAACGCCAGTTCCACCTGCTTTTGCTCCAGCGGCGCGTGCTCCGGGCCGAAGGAAATCACGACGCGCTGAATCTCCTTCGCCGCGCCGTCGCGCAATTTCGCCGGGCCGTCGGTGTTCGGTTTGGTTTCCGCGTCGGCGTGCAGCCAGCGCGTGCCGGACAGCGGCTCGACGCGGGAGAAACGGATCATCTGGCCGCCCTTGCCGCGGATGCCGGCGCGGAGCAGCTCGCTGCGCAGTTCCTCGTGCCGGATCGTCGCGCCGCTGCGGGCCACCGAATTGTCGGCAGGTAGCGGCGGGCCTCCCGGCCTGCCGTAGAGGGCGGCATCCTGCCGCCCGGATTTGGAAGACGAAGCCGGAGTCGTGGCCGAAGTTCCGCCGGGCTGGAAGCCCGGCTCTACGGCAGGCTGGAAGCCTGCCGCTACGTCATCAATCGGCCGCACCATCGGCGCGGGGACGGCTTCCACCGTGAACGGGCCGGTCACGCGCGCCTTGGATTTGTCCACGAGCGGCTGGTCGTAAAGCGTTTCCTGCTCCGGCGGTTCGTTGTTGGCGATGCTCTTGAGCGTGACGTGCGGGACGGTCTTGTAACGGAAGCCGCTGTCCACGCCCTCGGCGTCGTGGGCAAGCTGGTAGTAATCGAACACCGCCGTCATCAACCGCTGCTTGGCCAGCGTGAGCGCGACGCGGGAGGTGTCGCAGGTGATCCAGCGGCGTCCCCATTGCTCTGCCACGTAAGCCGTCGTGCCGCTGCCGCACGTGATGTCCAACACCAAATCGCCGGGGTCGGTGGTCATCAGGAGACAGCGTTGAATCACTCGTGTTCCCGTCTGGACGACATACTGCTTGTCCTCTGAAAAACCCGTCATTTTCACGTCTGACCACACATTAGCAATGGGCGAAACCAGAAAATCCGACAGGTAGCGCTTGTACATGAGAGAATTGCCAATAGGCTTGAGCCGCCGCGCTTTTGCAAGGCTATCGAGTCCCTTCTTGTCGGTTTTGAAAGTGCCTTTTCCCGGTGCGAAATCTTGTTCTTCAAAATTGTAGGTGCGGACGTCTGTGCCTTGCGGAGGGCGCTGACTCGTTAAGTTGTCACAGGCAAAAACTTTCCAGCCTGTTGGAATTTTCGTCGAGTCCTCAATTTCTTCCGATGTCATCCTTCGTTCGGTCTTTCCGTCCGGTGACTCAAGCCAGATGTATTGCGTCGTGCCGACCTCTCCTAAAATCTTTTCACGGAAAAGCGCGCGGTATTTTAATACTTTTGAATCACGCGCATACCAAAGGAGAAAATCAGCGACACCAGACAAGTTTTCAGAACTTGCGCTTGTAGTCTTTTCAAACACGACCTGACTGACAAAGTTATGTGCCCCAAACACCTCATCCAAAATTTCCCGGACATGATGCACATTCTCATCCGAGATTTGCACGAAGACCGAGCCGGATTCGTGGAGGAGTTCGCGGGCCAGCAGCAGGCGGTCGCGCAGGTAGCTCAGGTAGGAGTGCAGGCCCAGTTCCCAGGTGTCGCGGAAGGCTTTGACCATTTCCGGCTCGGCGGTCAGGTCTTCATCCTTGCCGTCCTTCACGTCGCGCTTGTTGACGAAGGGCTGGAAGTTCGAGCCGTATTTGATGCCGTAGGGCGGGTCGAAATAGACCATCTGCACCTGCCCGGCCAGGCCCTCCTTTTCCAGCAGCGAATTCATCACCAGCAGGCTGTCGCCCGCGACGAGGCGATTGCTCCAGTTGTGCGCGTGCTGGTAAAACTCGATGGCCTCGCGCAACGGCGGATTTTCCGCCCTGGAATTGAACAGGGACATCTGCTCGTAATCGCTGCCGTTCTTTTTGCGGACGGCTTCAATGATGGAACGCGGATCAATGCGTTCGTGGACGTGCAGCGAGACGGTGGGAATCTCGAAACTGGTGCGCTCGGCCTTGCCGGCCCAGACGAGCGTCGGGTCAAGGTGCGGGTCGTAGGCGTAGGTTTTCTTCCCTTCGACGGCGTCGGATTTGGCGTCCACAAGGCCGACGGGCGGGTTGTTGGGGCGTTTGTCCTTCTTGTGGTCGTATTGTTCGACGGGTCGCTTTTTTGAAGCTGTGCTTTGCTTTGCCATAGAAGCGCCGTCAGCGTAGCGAATCAGCCCGTCCGCGTCATCAACTTGTTGCTGCGGTTGCGCGCGCTTGGTTCGAGCCGTGGCGTGCCGGGTTGCCGAGTCCGCGAGGCTACCCTGGGTAACGGTTCGTAAACATTTCCCAACCCTGAAAGGGTTGCATCCTCGTCGCACGGATTTGATGCAACCCCGTTGGGGTTGATGATGATTTTGATTCGCCAACCCAGGGTAGCTCGTTCCTCGCAACCCTGGGCTGAACGACATTACCCCTTTGGGGTAAGACCCATTCCCGCCACCCAGCGCCGTCGGCGCGACATCGTTGTAGAAAACCGTGCGCCCAGGAACCCAAGCTCCGTCAGGAGCGACCTCTTCCGCCCCTCCGGGGCTTTCAATTCATTTGGCTCCAAGTTCTACAAAGATTCCACCCCTGACGGGGCTTTGGTCCGGCTTGATCGTTTTCACAGGAAAACGCCTGAGCCGCGCGCGGCGTCTTGGACTGCGGTGGCAAGCGAAGCGCGACACCGCTTTGACCTTGGCCGGCGTAGGATCGTCCGAAAGCGCCGTCGCCGCTGCGCTTTGCCGGCGCACTCCAAAATTCCCGCCACCCAGCGCCGTCGGCGCGACATCGTTGTAGAAAACCGTGCGCCCAGGAACCCAAGCTCCGTCAGGAGCGACCTCTTCCGCCCCTCCGGGGCTTTCAATCTATTCGTCGCCAAGTTCTACAAAGATTCCACCCCTGACGGGGCTATGCGTCGCCAAGTTCTACAAAGATTCCGCCCCTGACGGGGCTATGGTCCGGCTTGATCGTTTTCGCAGGAAAACGCCTGAGCCGCGCGCGGCGCGTGCTGCGGGTGCGGAACGTAGCTGGCTGGTGTTTTTAATCCTGTCGAAACCTGATGCCACGGGCTATTATCGCCGCATGACATCTCACGCATCGGTCGCCAGGTTCACGCGCCGTCAGTTTTTGCAGACCACCGTGCTGGCCGGCGCGGCGGCGCCGTTCGTTGTGCCGGCCGGGCTGCACGGGGCATCGGCCAATTCCAAACTCAATCATGCCTGCATCGGCGTGGGCGGGATGGGTTGGAATGACCTCAACTCGTTCCTGCAGCATCCGCGATTGCAGATCGTCGCGCTGTGCGACGTGGACGCGAATCATCTCGCCAAGGCATCCCAAGCGGTGCCGGGGGCGCGATGCTACTCGGATTGGCGCGAGTTGCTGGCGCAGGAGGGAGACAGGATTGATTCGGTGAATGTTTCCGTGCCGGACCACATGCATTTTGCCATCGCCCACAGCGCGATCGAGAAGGGCAAACATGTTTATTGTCAGAAACCGCTGTGCCATGACGTCGCGGAGGTGCGCGCGCTCACCGAGGCTTCGATCAAAAAGGGCGTGATCACGCAACTGGGGACGCAAATGGCTGCCGGCATCGGCGATCGCACCACGGTGCAGTGGCTCCGCACCGGCGTCGTCGGCAAGATCAAGCACGCCTATCTGTGCTCGAATCGTCCCGGCGCGGTGGAGACGTACCGGCTGTTGGGGCCGCGGCCGGCCTCCGGACAGTCGCCGCCCGCCAGTTTGAACTGGGAGCTGTGGACCGGCACGGCGCCGATGCGGCCGTTTGCGCCGGACATTTATCACCCGACCAAATGGCGCGCGTGGCAGGACTTCGGCACGGGTTGGTCCGGAGACATCGGCTGTCACATTTTCGATGCGACCTGGAAAGGGCTGGGGTTGAAACCCGCGCTCACCGTGCAGGCGGAAGTGCAGTCGTCCTGGGAAAAATCTCCGGCGCGGCGCGCCGATACCTGGCCGCAGGCCAACCACATCACCTGGACCTTCCCGGGGAACGATTTGATTGCCGGCAGCGGACTGACGGTCGAATGGTTCGATGGCGAGTTTTATCCGCCGAAGGACATTCGCGCGTTGTATTCGCTGGAGGATTATCCGCCGGAGTCGGCGATGCTCATCGGTACGGAGGGCGCGTTGTTGTATCAACTCGGTCGCAGTCCCACGCTGCTGCCGGAGGCGAAGTTTGAAAAACTGGAGCGGCCCAAATTCGAGCCGCGCGATCATTACCATCATTTCGTGGACGCCTGTCTGGGGTTGACGAAGACGGAATCCTTCTTCGCGCAGACCGGCCCGATGACGGAATCCATTCTGCTCGGCACGGTGGCGATTCGGCTTCCCGGCCAGAAGCTGGAATGGAATCACGAACCGATGAAGGTGACGAACCTCGCGGACGCCAACAAATTCCTCCGGCGCAAGTATCGCCAGGGTTGGAGCACGGGTGGGTTTTGAATTATACGCGCCACGCCATCAGTGGGCGGACATGTTCCCGGTGGCGCGCAACGTCCGGGGCTGCGGTGGCCGGCGCCGCGCGACTCCGCTGTCTCCCCGGCCAGTGGATGACCATTCGCAAGCGCCGGCGGCGCTGTGTCAGGCCGATGCGCGCGAAAATTTCCGCGGCCCGGTGCCGTCGGCGCGACATCATGGTAGAAAACCGTGTGCCCATGAATTCAAGCTCCGTCGGAAGCGGCACCTTCCGTCCCGCCGGGGCGCCGGCGTGAAATCAACCGGGCGGCTCCGCGTTCCAACCAGCAGGGCCCCGCTTTGAGAGGCTCGGGCCCCGCGGCGGCTGCGGGTCAATGGGGAGACTTAAGATTTCCCATTGCCCGTGCGGCTTGGCTCGGTTAGTACCGAAACATGAACTGTCTCCCGCACCCGGCCGGCCTCCTGAAACGCGGACCGCGGGCGCCGGGCCTGGCGCTGATTGAACTGCTCGTGACCGTGGTGATCCTTCTCCTCTTGTTCACGATGTTTTTTGGTGCCGGCACGAGCAGTCGCCGGACGGAGGCGAGATTGCGCTGCCAGGGAAACCTGCAAAAAACATTCGTGGCGTTGCAGTTGTTTGCCAATGACCACGACGGCTGGTTTCCACAGGCCACCAACGCCACCGGTGCGGGAATGGCCTTGGTGGCCTTGGTGCCGCGTTACACGGCAGACCCAACGATCCTGGTGTGTCCGGGGCGCACGGAGACGGCGCCAGCCCCGGACCGGGTGCTGCGCGAGGGGCGGATCAGTTACTCGTATTACCAGGGCCACCGCCAGACGGCGCCCGCCGGCTTCCTCCTGACTGATTGGCAGGTGAACACACGGGCGAAACGCGTCGGGGATTTGCTTTTTTCTGAGACCGGCGAAAAGCCCGGGAACAACCATGCCAAGGATGGCGGCAACCTGTTGGGATTCACCGGCGACACGCTCACCTCGCCACCGCGCGCGGCGGTGGACCTGCCGCTGGCCGCCGGTGTGGTCCTGCTGAATCCCAACCCTTGACGGTGCATGAAGATCGTCTGTGATTGCGGAGTCAAGTACGCCTTCGACGTGACCGAAGACAACCGGCATTCGCCGGTGACATTCACTTGTCCCAACTGCGGCCGGGATTTGTCCGGGCGGATCAACCAGCTCATCCGCGACGGGTTCGCCGCTCCGAAACACGAGGAGGCGGCTGGCGCCGGAGCGGTGTCGTCGCCTTCCCCAACTCCGCAGCGGCCTCCGTTGCGGATTCAATTGCCGTCGCCAACCGGTTCGCCGCAACCAGTCGCTCCCGCGCCGGTCGGACGCGGTTGTGCGCGTCATCCGGCGGAGGCGATCACGCAACAATGTTGCGTCTGTGGCAAGGGACTCTGTGCGAAATGCGCCAGGCTGTTCGATGGCTGCTGTTCCCCCTTGTGCAAAGCGCGAGCCGGGTTGTCCGGTCGGGAAGGGGACGCGGGCGCACGAGGCGCCGGAGCCAAGTCAGGCCGGCGACGGCGTTTCGCGCTGCTGGTCAAACTGGGACTGTTCCTGGTCCTGTTGATTCTGGGGGCCTGGCTTTGGTATGTCGGGTGGGGGTCACGGCCGCGACCCATGCTCACTCTCCGCTTTGACGATGACCCCGCCGGTGCCGGGACGAGCGTGTTGGCCGCGGAGCAACAGGTGATTTTCCTGCATGGTTCGAAATTGGGGCGGTGCGATCTGGCGACCAAAACTCAGGTCTGGCGGCAGTCCGTGCTGGACGAGAAAGCGATTCGGGACCAGGCGGAGCAAGAAATCCGCGGGATGCAGGCGATGGCAGCGGAGGGACAAGCTTCCGGCACGATCCCGTCGCTGGATCAAAGAATTCAGGATCGGCGTCGGGCCGCGGAACGGGCGTTAGAATTGCGCGTGTTCGGACACAGCATCTGGGTGGGCAATGGCGGGTCAGCGCGGCAATTCGATTGGGCCACGGGCAGGGTGCGGCGGGAGGTGGCTTTTGCCGGCAACCTCAATGAGGCCCGGCTGCAAAATGGGCAGTTGGAAATTGCGCAGGCCATGGGTGCGGCGGCCATGCAAGTAACACGACTGGATTTGGTGGACGGGAAACTGACCACGGAACAAATCGGCACCGTCGCAACCGGGGCAGGGCGGGGATCGGCAACTGCGCCCGCGACGTCCGGGGAATCGCCGCGAGCCACCGCCTCCGCCGTCGGGACGGCTTCCGCTCCCCTCAGCGCACAGGAACTCGGCGGCAGGGTGGCGGACAGTTCAACTCCGGGAAAGCTCGCGGCCCCGGCCACCATCGCCGTGGCGCGCCGCCAGCAAGAGGCCGACCGGCTCCTGGCCGGGGACGACGACGGGCAGCGGGCGGGAAACCACACGGTCGGCTCCACTCCCGAGCCGGCGCTGACCGGGGACGTCACCGTGTTGCCCGCCGGAACAGGGTTTATCGGGATGACGGTGCGGTTGTTGCAACGGAACATCGTCTCGCGTTCGGCGATGCGGGCGGCCCCGGCCAGGTCGGCGCTGAACGGCCAGTTGAGCGCGGGCGCAACGGCCGACGCCGCCAATGAATTGCTGAATGAAATGGCGCGAAATGCCGGCGAGGACAAGGTCGAGGAGGATCAAAGCCGCTACCGGGTTCGCCTCCATCGCTTTGCCGCCGGCGCCGTGCCGGATTGGGAGGGGGAGGTGACGGGCGCGCCGGAATTGTATCCGCAGTCCACGGTCAATGTGCTGATTGCGGGGACGTCGCTAATCGTCCTGGATCAACACAACCACCTGAGATGGGAGAGCCGTTTGATGTATCCGATCGCGGAGGCCGGCGTTGTTGCCGCAAGCCGCTCCGTCAGACGGTACGGATCGGGCCCGGTGGTGGAGCACGGGCAGACGTTGTACGTCTTCGATCAAGGCGTGCTGAGCGCGTTTGATCTGGCGACGGGGACGGCGCGCTGGCGGCTGCCGTCCGTGGGGGTGACCGGCGTGTTTTTCGATGATGCGGGTGCGCTTTACGTCAACACCACCACCGCAAGCCCGGAACGCATCCAGTACGCGCGGCAAATTGACGTGAATGAGCGCACGGGAAATCTGACGTTGAAACTGGATGCGAACACTGGCCGAGAACGGTGGCGGTATGCCGGGGGCGGCTGGCTGGCTTATGTTGCCGGGCGGTATCTTTACGCGGTGGATTACACGCCTCCGCGCGAGGAGGGCGATGCCGACCAGCAAACCTGGGCGGCGTGGGGATTGGAAGCCGCGCCGCACTTGAACATCCGCCGGCTCAACCCGAAAAACGGGCGCGTGATCTGGGATTATTACCAGCCGCGTGGCGCGTGGGATGTTCAAATGCATGACAATCTGCTGCTGTTGGTGCTGAAGCGGGAGGTGCAGATTTTGAAATTTCTGACGCTGTAAAGCCGCCGCGCGTTGACGCACGAGAATTCAGGCGCCGGCGTTCACCTGCCGCCGCTCCGTCGGGCCGAGGATGCGCCATTGTGCGACGGCGAGTTCGCCCAGCCAGAATTGGCCGATCCGCACCCGGACCAGGCGCAACGTGGGATGGCCGATGGCGGCGGTCATGCGGCGCACCTGCCGATTCCTCCCTTCGGTCAGCTCCAACGCCAGCCAGCAATCCGGCACATTCTGGCGATGGCGAACGGGTGGCTGGCGGGGCGGGAAGTGGGGCGGCTCGGGCAACCGCCATGCCCGGCAGGGCCGGGTCTTGCGTCCTTGAATCAGCACCCCGCCCTCCAGCCGGTCCAGGGCGGCGCGGTCGGGGATGCGTTCCACCTGCGCCCAGTACTCCCGGGGATGCGCGTGTTCGGGCCGGAGCAGTTGCGCGTTCCAATGGGGTTCATCGCTCAACAAGAGCAACCCTTCCGAATCGGCATCCAACCGCCCGATCGGATACACGCGAGGTGGAAAATTAAATTCCGCCAGCGCGCGATGGCGGGAGTCGTCCGGGGTGAATTGGGAAAGGGCTCCGTAAGGCTTGTTGAACGCAATCAGCACGGAGTCAAGTAAATCGCAGACGCCGCCCCGCGCCAAGCGCATCCGCCGCGGGAAGTGCCGGTTGTCTGCTCAAGCAAACGCCCCGCGCTACATTGATCAACAACCCTGCGCGAGGTCAACAGCGGCCGCGCACCGATGGTCGCCAACGTCGCCCGCAAGGGGCTTTCGCAGATCAGCGAGGCCGGGCATCTGCCCGCGAATGCGAAGTCCTGCAACGCCTCGGGCAAGGTTATCTCTACAAGGAAATCGCGAACCCCCTCGGTGTCAATCTGCCCGCGGGAACTCCTTTCCGGAGGCAGCTCAAGGGACCTGTCCGGCGGTCCATGCCTGCCGGAGCGCGCTCCTCCAAGACAAACCCCGGTATAATCTGCCCACCTCGCGACAGGGTTTCCCTTCGTCAGGGCGCGGATTGGAGACCATGGCCGCATAAAGTGTATCAAACCCTCCGATTGCGACTCGCGGACAGCGATGCCGCGTGGGGCGGGTTCGGATGGCTGCGGCCCAGGAAGGACCGTCCCATCGGCCTGCCCTACATTCTTCTGAGCAGCATCGTGCTGGCGCTCCCGGGACTGGCGGTCGGTGGCGCATTGCTTTATGCCATGCGCGGCCAGGTCGAGTTGAAGGCATGGCTGGCCCTCTTCGCGATCGCCATGGCGGTGGATCTGGCTTTGCACGGTGTGTTCGCTCGTTGCTGGAACCGCCGCGCCAACCGGCTGGCCGCGAACAAGGCGTCATCCCCGACTCCACCCGCAGGCGTTTCGACCGGCACGGACTCCGGGTCTGATAAAACCGGGTGAATCGCGTTACAGTTGCAGACCGGCGCTCACTTCCGGTACTCCAACTCAATCAGCACGGCGGCATGGTCGCTCGGAAAGATGCGTTTCGACTGGGGAATCGCCGAATCCTCCTCCCTCACCGGGAAGACGGTTGCCGCCACCGGATGGAATCCGCCGTTGCGCAGGTACAGCCGGTCAATGCGATCCTGAGCTTCGGCGTTTCGCGATTCGTCGTTCACTTTCACCAAGGGTGACCAGGTCAGGCCTGGATGTTTTCTCACGTCGGGATGCACCACGCGGTAGGCATCCGTGAACCCTTCCTTTTCAAAAAGCAACGAACTGGGCAGAGGCAGCACTCTTCCCTGATGCAGGTCTTTCACTGCCTCGGTGTAATCCAGATGAGACGGGCAATTCCAATCACCGCCCACCAGGAGGGGCAGTTTCGATTCCAGTTGCCCAAGCGCTTTCAGCCGGGCGAGCAAGTCCCGGGTCTGCTGTGCGCGGCCGGAATCCGTGGTTTCGCACGCCAGCAACTCCGCATCCGTGCTCCCGGGTTTGTCAATGAGCCGCTGCCCCATGAACGCCCGGTAATCAATCCAGCAGGACCAGACCAGAATTTCCTGCCCTCCCGGCAGACGAATCTTGGCGCCGACACCATGCCAGGGCGCGTGGGAGAATGTTTCCGTGATGGGGTAACGACTCAAAATGCACAGGTGCGGGCTGTCGCCCTGGTGGGTCTGCCAGCCAAGCTGTTTCCCAACCCAGGCGCCCAGCTTGGATCCCAACGCATCGTTCTCGTAACTCTCCTGCATCAACACGATGTCCGCGCGCGAATCGCGGATCACGCGGACCGTTTTCGCCGGGCCATCGTCGAAATGCTTCGCGCCGCGCTGCACGTTCCACGTCATCACGCGCAAAGGCTCGGTCGCCAGGACGAGGGAGCAAAGGCAGCAGCCAATCATTACGGCAGTCAGTTTGGTGAACATGCGCGCATCGTGCCCGAAACCCGTCAGGAATTCAAAAACATTTACGCGCTCCAGTGCGGGGCTCCTGAAAGCCGCATTGGATGTGGCTGCGAACGGCGGTCACACAGGCAAGGGATGGCGCGGATGGATGCGCGTTGCCGGCCGCATCCTTCGTCGCCTTCAATTTTTCGAGGAACTTCACCAGTTGGCCGACGTAGCACCGGTCAATCTCCGAAATCTTCCGGATTTTCTCCGCGTCACCCATGTGATGCGACAATTCGTGATGGCCATCCGAAATGCCGATGTCCTTGAACGAACGATTGCTCCCGTCGTGCGCCAGCAACAGGGTCGCGACGCGCGTCGAATCGGTCTGGAAGGTCAGCACCAGCAGGTCGAACATCAACTGGCATGTTTGGCATAGCTGGCCGGAATGTCGGTGGGCGTCTGGGCGCTGGGATCCTGCGCGGCCCCAAATTGCTCGCTGCGTTGGATGCGCAGTTCGAGTTCGCGCACGCCGGTGAGATATTGATCCAGTTTGTCCTTGTCGGCGGCGTCAAACCGGCGCTGCATGGCCCGCGCGTCCTCCGTGATGAAGTCCAGAATCGGACGCTGCTTCCGCCCTCCGGCCCGTCCCGCGTGCGCGGATGGTCTCTCGCCGCGTGGACTTTGGTTTCCACCCCGCGAACGTCAGCGAGTCAGGCTTCCGACGCCGTGCCCACCCACAAGCGGGCTTTTCCATCTCTCCGGCATCACCGACGACTTCTATGATTTCGATGCGACCCGCGGGCAGCTTACCGGTCGCCGCCACCGCCGGGTGGTCCGGCTCGGCGACAAGATCGAAGTGCAAATCGCGAAGGTGGACAGTTTCAAGAAGCAGGTGGACTTTCGCCTCGCACGCGCCGGCGACAAAGGATCGGCTGGTCACGTCCACCGGGCATTACCCAAGATTTCACGGCGGCAGCATCCCCATTCGAAGTTGCCGCTCCGACAATCCAAACCCTCGCCCAGGCGTCCGATGATTCGCTCCTCTCCTGCCCGGCGCAAGGCCGGCAGCCGCCCTCGGGGGCGACGATAACAACGGATCTGCGGATTACGGTCCGGAGGACTGAGGCTGCCCAGCCTTTCAGTCGGGCGTTGGTTCAGGCCAGGATGCCTTTGACCGGATTCGCCTCCTCCACACCGGTCAGTCGCGTGTCGAGTCCCTGGAACTTGTACGTCAGCCGGCGATGATCAATGCCGAGGCAATGCAGGATGGTGGCGTTGATGTCGCGGATGTGGACCGGGTCCTTCACCACGTTGTAGCTGAAGTCGTCGGTCTCGCCATAGACCGTGCCGCCTTTGACGCCGCCGCCGGCCATCCACATCGTGAAACAACGCGGGTGATGGTCGCGACCGTAATCTTCCTTGGTCAGTTTGCCCTGGCAATAAACGGTGCGGCCAAACTCGCCTCCCCACACCACCAGTGTCTCGTCCAACATGCCGCGCTTTTTGAGGTCGGTGATCAGGCCGTAACAGGCGTGGTCCACGTCGCGGCACTGGAGCGGCAGATCGCGCGGGAGATCGCCGTGATGATCCCATTCGCGATGGAAAATCTCGATGCAGCGCACGCCGCGCTCGGCCAGCCGCCGCGCCATGAGCGCACTGTGGGAGAACGTGCCCGGCTGGGTGACCTCCGGGCCGTAGAGTTCGAGGGTGGCCTTTGATTCGCCGGAGATGTCCACCAGGTCCGGCACGGACGCCTGCATCTTGAACGCCATCTCGTACTGCGCCACACGGGTGTTGATTTCGGGATCGCCAAGCTTTTGATGCTGGAGTCCGTTCAACTGGCCGAGGGTGTCGAGCATGTCCCGCCGCGTTTCGCGGTCCACGCCGGGGGGATCGTTGAGATACAAAACGGGATCGCCTTGGGAACGCAACGCGACGCCCGCGTGCTTGGTGGGCAGAAACGCCGCCTCCCAGAGCCGTTGATACAAGGCCTGGGCATCCCGCTTGGCGGACCAGCGCGGAGTCATCACGACGAACGCCGGCAGGTTGTCGCACTCGCTGCCCAGCCCGTAGCTCAACCACGAACCAAGACTGGGCCGGCCCGGGATTTGATTGCCAGTCTGGATGTAAGTGACGGCGGGGTCGTGATTGATCGCCTCCGTGTGAACACTTTTGATCACCGCAATCTCGTCTGCAACCCTGGCGGTGTGCTGGAGCAGTTCGCTGAACCAGATCCCGGACTGGCCGTATTGCTTGAAGGAATACTTCGAGGGCGCGATGGGAAATCGCGACTGCCCGCTGGTCATCGTGGTCAGCCGCTGCCCCATGCGAATGGAGTCCGGCAAATCCGTGTCATAGATTTCCTTCAGGCCGGGTTTGTAATCGAGCAAATCCATCTGCGACGGCCCGCCGTTCATGAAGAGATAGATCAACCGCTTCGCCTTGGGTGCGAAGTGCGGCAGTCCCGGCAGGGCCGGATGCGGATGCGCGGCGACCGCAGGCTTCGTGGCGGCACGGGCCAGTTCGGGAAAGAGCAATCCCGCCAGTGCGATGCGGCCCGTCGCGATGCCGGCGGACTTGAAAAAATGGCGACGGCTGATGGGATGGAGATGCGGGAGCGACATGGTTAATTCTTGTTCAAGGTTTCATCAAGGTTCAACAACAGGCTCGCCACCATCGTGTAGGCGGCGTGCTCGGTCGCCACGAGTTTCTCGTCGTTCGGCGACTCGCCAACGGCCAGCAGTTTTCGCGCGGCCTCGGGATTGGCCTGGTACTTCGACTCAAACTGCTCCAGCGAGCCTTCAAGGAGTTTCAATTCCCTTGCACTGGGGATCCGGGCCGTCACCAGCCGGAAGCCGTATGCCAGGCGGTCCCGCTCGCGATTGCTGTGAGTCATCATTCGCGCCCCCAGGTGTCTCGCGGCCTCGACGTAACAGGGGTCGTTCATGGTGACCAGCGCCTGCAACGGCGTGTCCGTGCGTTCGCGGCGCGTGCAATACTTCTCGCGCGACGGCGCATCGAACGCGGCCAGGTACGGCGGCGGGGCGGTGCGCTTCCAGAAGGTGTAGAGGCTGCGCCGGTACAGCGCCTCGCCATGGTCCTGTTCGAACTTCGCCGTGTTGCTGGTCGTGTAGCCCACGGCTTCCCAGATGCCGGCGGGTTGATACGGCCGGACCCCGCGCCCGCCCATTTTCTCGACCAACAGGCCGCTCACGAACAGCGCGTTGTCGCGGATTTCCTCCGCATCCAGCCGGAACCGCGGCGCGCGAGCGAGCAAGCGGTTGGAGGGATCGCGTTGAAGCAACTCCGGAGTCACGGCGGAGCTTTGCCGGTAGGTCGCGCTCGTGACCATGAGACGAATCATGTGTTGCACGTCCCAACCGCTCCGGATGAACTCTGTCGCCAGCCAGTCGAGCAATTCCGGATGCGACGGCCATTCGCCCTGCGCGCCGAAATCTCCGGAGGTTTTCACCAGGCCCGTGCCGAAGAACTGTTGCCAGAAGCGGTTTATGGTCACGCGTGCCGTCAGCGGGTTCTCCGGGTTTACCAGCCACCGCGCAAAGTCGAGGCGATTGGTCGTGTCGCCCGGCGGCAGCGGCGGCAGCACGGCGGGCACTCCGCGTGAGACGCGCTCGCCCCGTTGATCGTATTCGCCGCGCTTGAGCAGGTAGGCCTCGCGCGGCTTGTCCATCAGGTCCTGGGAGATCATCGTGGCGGGCAGGGATTTGTCCAGGTCCTCGCGCTGTTTGCGGATGGCGGCAATCTGCTTGAGCATGGGATCAAACTGCGGGCGCGCCGGTTGATAGACATTGGCGACGTAGTAGTTTCGGATCAATCGCCGCTGCTCGTCCGTGCGCTTGTCGGGCTGGGCTTTGAGCGCGTCGCGCACTTCGCCGGGAAGCTTAGACTCCTTCTTCATGGACTCCTGCTTTTCCCAGGCGAGCAAGGAAACTCCGGAGCGATCCTCCTGCGGAGTGGCGGTGTGCAGACCGGCCTTGTCCCAGTTCACCGTGCCGCCGAATTGCGTGAACGCCATCCCGTCAATCTTCGCGCCCGCCTTCAGTCCGAGTTTCGCCACCTCGACCTCCAGGCGCACCCATTCGCCCGCTTTGGGCAATTCGCCCATCTGGACTTTTTGCGTCGTGCCCTTTTCACCGAAGGGAATCGCATCCGGATCGCCCCAGTTGGCGCGATGCGACCAGCCGCCGAGGTGGAATTGCAGCATCACGGCTTTGGGCGGATTCGCCGGATCCAGATAAACGTAGGCGAAGAGGGTGTCCTGATCACCGATCATGAGCGGTTGGGCTGCACCTGTGAACAGATCCTGGGCCAGGCCCGCATCCGTCCGCGTGAGTGCCCGTCGTCCGCTCAGAACCTTGTCACCCTCGGTCCACTGGCGCGGCGCTCCCGCCTGATCCGCCTTCGACCCGGCGGGGTAATCGTCGTCCATCCACACGAAGTCCGTGTGGTTGGTGCTCAATGCGGCCATTGGCGGCTCCTCATAGTCCACCTTGTCGGCCGCCTCCATGAGTTGCTTCTCCAAAGGCCCGACGGCCGCCGCCAGATCGTCGAGCTGCTTTTGCTGTTCCGGCGTCGGCAGTTTCATGCTGGGTGGCGGCAGCAGGGCGTTCCCGTCCATGGCCTTTTCATTGAAGTTGTTGAAGAACGCGTAGAGTGAATAGAATTCCTTCTGGGAGATGGGATCGAACTTGTGGTCGTGACAGGCGGCACAGCCGAGCGTGAGGCCGAGGAAAGCCACGCCGACGGTTTCGGTGCGATCCACCGCGTAACGCACGTAGAACTCCTCGTCAATCGCGCCTCCTTCGCTGGTGCTCACGTTGCAACGATTGAAACCGCTGGCGACCTTCTGTTCCTGCGTGGCATCCGGCAGCAAATCGCCGGCGAGTTGCTCAATGGTGAACTGGTCGAACGGCAGGTTTCGGTTGAATGCCTGCACCACCCAGTCGCGATACGGCCACATCGAACGCTCGTTGTCCAGGTGCAACCCGTGCGTGTCGCCGTAGCGCGCCAGATCGAGCCAGTAACGCGCCTCGTGCTCGCCATAACGGGGCGATTGCAGCAGCCGCTCGACGAGCCGTTCGTACGCGCCGGGCTTTTTGTCCGCGAGAAAGGCATCCACCTCTGCCGGCGTGGGCGGCAATCCGGTGAGATCAAACGTGACGCGACGAATCAGCGTGGGCTTGTCCGCTTCGGCGGCGGGCTTGAGGTGTTCCTTCTCGAGCCGGGCCAGGATGAATTGATCAATGGGATTGTTGACCCAGCGCCGGCTGGACTTCACTGCGGGAGGCTCGGGTCGCTCCGGCTTGATGAACGACCAGTGCGCCTGCCACTCCGCACCTTCCGCCACCCAGCGCTTCAACGTCTGGATTTGTTCCGGGGTGAGTTTCTTGCCCGATTCTTCCGGCGGCATCTGATCATCATCTGTCGCCTGAATGCGCGCAACGAGCGTGCTCTCATCCGGCTTCCCGGGCACAATCGCGAAATCGCCCGACTCGAGCTTGCCCAGGGCGACTGCCTTTTGATCCAGGCGCAGGCCGGCCTTCAGCTTGGCTTTATCAGGGCCGTGACAGGCATAGCAGTTGTCCGAAAGAATGGGTCGGATGTCCCGGTTGAAACTGACCTTGCCCTGGTTGGGAACGGGCGCGGCGCCGGCCAGGCCGGTCGCGAGCACAATCGCGAGCAGGGGAATCCCCAAGCCGGGCCAACCAAGGAAGGGAAAGCGCGGCGAATTGGTCATGCGGCATTATTCATTAAAGAAACGGAACGAATACCAGCATAATTTCTGCATGGCTGGATTCAAATGAATTTTGAACCCGGACTCTGATTGGAAGTGTCGCCACGCCGCGAGGATGGCCGGGACAGACCGCGATACCGGCTGTCGCGGGCTTCCATTCCTGGCGTCCGAATGGGGTATGAGTGATTGCGGGATGTTTGAGCGGAGGGTTATCCCCCAGCCAGGGGTGTTTCCAGCCGAACTGGGAGGTTCCCCCGGGCTTGGCCGGAAAAGCTCGCTTATTGGACATGATGCCGCCACGTTGGTTGCCATCCATGTGCGCTGCTGATAACCGGGATATCCGGATGGAGCCGTGACCGACGTCAAAGGCGGGTGCCGGATTCGTCGTGGTTGCAATATGCCGATAAGGTCTGGGCGGTGTCGGATGTTGGAGGGAGGTCGCTATTTCTCTTGTCACCCGCCTGCAGCCGTTTCAATGTATTCACCGGGGATTCGTGGCTTCCATTCACACAACCAAACCGCGCAGTCGGCTGGGCCGGGTTGCCTTGTTGCTGCTGGCGATCAGTTGTCTGTTCACGGGCATCTGGGGTGGCTTGCTGCGGGTGCCTTTGCGGCTGCCTTTGCCGGTGGATCATGCCAATTGGATCAGCTTCCACGGACCAATGATGGTCTGCGGGTTTCTGGGCACGGTCATCAGCCTGGAGCGGGCCGTGGGCTTGCGCGCGTTGTGGACTTTTCTTGCGCCGCTGTGCGCCTGCGTGGGGGGCGGCGCTCTGGCCGCGGGCGTGTTGGCGCCGTGGCCGCGCTGGTTGTTGATCGCGGCGAGCGGGGTGTATGTGGCCGTGACAGTGCGGATTTTGCAGATTCAACCGAACCTCTCCAACACGGTAATGGGGTTGGGGGCGGTGGCGTGGACGGTGGGCAATCTGCTTTGGGCTCTGGGGCAAAGCATCCCGCAGGTGGTGCTGTGGTGGCTGACGTTTCTTTTGCTGGTCATTGTGGCGGAGCGGCTGGAATTGTCGCGGTTTCAAAAACCCTCCCCGCTCGCCCGGCCGTGGCTGGTGGTCGCATTGGTGTGGTTGGGGATCGGGCTGGTGCTGGGCGGTGCGGTCCCACGGACGGGCGGGCTGGTGACGGGAGCGGGGCTGCTGGTGCTGGCGGGGTGGCTATTGCGCTTCGATCTGGCCTGGCGCACGATCCGGCATCCCGGGCTGCCGCGTTTCATGGCAATTTGCCTGTTGAGCGGGCATGCCTGGCTGACGTTGACCGGAATTTTGATTGCGCTCCGCTGGCCGCAGAGCAGTGGTGTCAGCTATGACGCCACGTTGCATTCGTTTTTTCTCGGGTTCGTTTTCTCCATGATCTTCGGCCACGCACCGGTCATTTTTCCGGCGGTACTGGGGTTGCCGGTACAGTACCGGTGGACGGCGTATGTTCCGCTGGTGGCATTGCACCTGTCGCTCGGAGTAAGGTTGTGGGGGGATCTGGCGGGGCGCGCCGATTGGCGCGGTTGGGGCGCAGCGGGCAATGCGGTGGCGGTGGGCTTGTTTCTGTTGAACATGGCCCTGGGGTTCGTCCTGGCGGGGGCCGCCGCCCTGCGGATGCAGCGCCGACGTCGGCGCCAAACCGGGGCTGCAGCCGGTTGAACCGGCCTCCAGCCCTGGCGGCGGTGCAGTCGCCCCTGCGCCGGACCCGACGGCGCGAACTTCAGCCCGGTTTTACCCCGGCTTTTCAAATCAATCCGGGGCGGAGGCGCGGGCAGGTCCCGCGTCGGATCCGGCGGGCGGCCGCGACTTAATTATGCGCCACGGTTCCCGCCGGTACGAGGTCGGGCCAGGTCGGGGATTTCTCCTCCGATCCGGTTCGGGGCGGGACTGGATCCGCATCTGAACGGTACGGCGCGGCGTAGCGTTGTTGCAACATGCGCAGATACGGCTCGTAATGGCGGCTCACATAGCGGCAATAGGCCTCGTCGCCCCGCACCCGTCTGAGCCCGGCGACCCTGGTTTCCTCCAGCAGTTCCCGGATCATTTTCAGGAACTCGGGCACATCAATCGGCTTCTCGATCAGCCCTTCTACACCGCGGGCCACGGCCTCCTCGTGTTGTCCCCACTCTGCGGTGATGGCAATGGTTGGCGTAAACGGCTGTGTCAGGGCGAGGGTGTCGAAGAGCGCCCAGGTGTTGTCCGAGCCGAGATTGATGTCGAGCACAATCAGGTCAATGGATTGTGCGCGGAATATCTCCGTCGCATCGCGCGCGTCGCGCGCGGAGAAGACTTCGTAGCCCTGGGCTTCGAGCAGTTTTTCCAGCGAGACGCGGACTGATTGGTCATCATCTACCACCAGGATTTTGGATTTCATAACATTTGCCTTTGGTTGTTTGGTTCGTGGGGGCATGTGGCGCATTGGTTGTGGGTCAGCGTGCCATGGTGGTCAGTTCGGATTTGCGGAACGCCCGCTCACGCAAGGATTCGGAAAGCAGCAGCCTGAGTCCGTCCAGCAGGGCGGCTGGCGTTAGCGGATGGTGCAGAATCAGATCCGCCATGAGCCGCGAGCGGTAGTCCAGTTTCACCTCGGGTTTGCAGGTCAGGATCACAGGCCGGAACGGGTCCAAATCGGTCAGCGCCTCCAGCAGGTTGGAGTGCCGGGGGGTGCCTCCTTTGGCCTCGGCCGGCGCGCGGTAATCCAGGACAATGGCCTTGACCGGCTGCGTGCGCACCAGTTTGAGGGCTTCACGGCCATTCGCTGCGAGCAGCACCGTGAAATCCGCCGCGTCCAGAATCCCGCCCAAGGATTCGCGAACGGTAAAGTCGTTACTGACCACCAGAACCCGATGGCCAACAGGATTGATTTTCATGGCTTCACCTTTTCAGTTGTGAGTTATGGTTTCGATAAAATCCGGTTTCCAGGGCTTCCGCATGCCGCGATGAACCAGGTGCGGCTGGCGTCCGGGGCGCACATGGATGCGGAACTTGAATGGGCTGAACCGGGCCGGACCAGGCGGCGGGAATTCAGCGGTTTGTGCATGCCGCGCGGTCAAAGGGAACCCCAGCGCGGCCAGGTCGTGATGGTGGTTTGTTTTCATGTTGGTTCTCCTGTGTCGGCGGCGCCGCAGCGTCGCTGCTCCGGGTATAGCTGGGTTCGTGCCAGACCGGCGCGGTGGAATCAACGGGTGAAATTACGGGGAAATTTTAGCAACGCGCAGTCCGTCGGACGCCATCCAGCGGTTGATTCGCCACCAGTGCCGGTTGGATTTGTGCCAGTCGATCCCCCCGGGCACGGCAGTTTGGATTCGTGTCAGCCGGGGGAAGCCGGGCTGGTGCGCACGGCCGGTGAACTCAGATGGGCAACGAGTTCTCTCCCGTCGGCGAATGAGGGCGCAATCGGGGTTCATGCCGGTTGCGCACCAGGCGGCGGCTCGTCTTGTCAAAGATGGAGTGCTCGACGCGCAGCGCGGCGAAAGCGACGTCGGAATACACCGTGTCATACAGGTCGCTGGCAAAGTGAACGCGCGGCGCGAGCCGTTCAAAGGCCAGCGCAAACAGGGCGGCATCCATTCCGACGGCGACTTGTGCGCATGTCGCGTTGGTGCCGGTGACCTGGTTGTTGGCCAGGCTGTGGAGGTAGTACACCCGCTTGTCCGGATACTCGAGGCAGACCCCGATGGTGTCCTCGCCCTCGAGCGGCATGGTGGTGTTGTTGCCGATCAGCAGGTCGCCGATCTCCACCCGGGCCTGGGAACGATGTTTCTGCTCCAAGTAGGCCATGGTCCTGGGGTGGATGGCGTACACGTATTTCGAGGAGGCCCCCAGTCGGGCCCCGAGCTTGACGTTTTCTTCATGCAGGACCAGCAGGCCGTGCGGATAATCCGGCAGTTTCATCACGGGTTCCATCACGGACGCCAGCGATTCGCGGTGTTGCAGGGAGTTTCCGGGCAGCATTTGCAATGTGCCGTTGACCACCTGTCCGGTCCGGTCCCACACCGCCTCGGTCAGAAACTCCTGACGCGACCAGGTGATGATGGGTTGCCAGCCCGAGGCGGGGACGGAGGTGTCGTATTCAAAATGAATGATTTCTGTCGGCGCGCCGTAGTTCTGGAATCCGTGCCACACCCACAGGTTCACCACCCCGGGGTTCATGCCGGAACTGAGAATGTGCGGGGCCTTGCGGGGCCGGTTGCGGGTGAATTGCGCGTCGGCCACAACCTCGGCGATCCCGCGCTTCACCTCATTCAACGCGGTGTTGACGTATGCCACGCCCAGCTCGTCCGTGGCCGCCAAAATCGGGAGGGTGTCCAGATCGGTCAGGTCCACCACAATGTTGATCCGCTTTTGCTGCAATAATTCGTGGTACGCCGCCGTGTCCTCCGGAAACTGAAAGGCCCGCTGGATGAATTCATAGCGCAACGTCCCGTGATCCAGGTAGGGATTGCGCGTCACCCGGTCGCTGGGATCCACCAGCACCAACTGGCCAAAATCATTCCGCCGGGCCGCCATGCGCAGCAGAAAGGCCTGCGCCACATGCCCCGAGGCCCCCAAAATCAATACCTGCGGCTGTCGTGCGGTCGCCCCCGTTCGCTGGTCTGGCCAGCCAAAAGATCCGTCGATCCGGTCGGCCCGCCTGGATTTTTGTCCGGTCGTCCGCCGGGACATCAAACGCCTCGGGCGGCCGGCGGCCTTGGCGGAGCGGAGCGGTTTGACACTGTGAAGATTTTTCTTTTCGGGTGCGGAGCTCTTAGCCATGTCGGATTACGATTTCGACCATTCGAGTTTTCATTTGAATTTGAGTTTCATCACCTTTGCTTGTCACTTGCCGCCCTCGCGCGCCGGGGCGGTTCATTGTCCGGCGTCCAACCCGCGGCGTACTCCTTGAAGCGCGCGACTGGCACGTGGCGGTCTGGCGATGAGGTCCCGTCGAGCCAGCCCCGACCGTGAATCCGGTCCGTTCGATTTCCGTCTGCATCCACCGTGGCGACCATGCGCCCGCGCGCGCAGGCCGGGCGCGTCCGTTGTTTCGCAGCGGCACCGTTGGCTCGAATTACACCGTGGGCGGGGGAACGATTCCACGCGGCAACCGAAGTTCCGGGATTGCGCATCCCCACGCAGCTTGCAGGCGCATTATAAGTTCCGCTCCGGGGTGTGTCTCGTACATTTTGAAAATTTTCGCCCGGACGTTCCCGTTTGCCATTCGCCGTCGAAAACTGCGTCACCCGGGCAACGCGCGCTTTATACCCGGACGACCCGGAAACGGACTTCAGCAACGGCGAGTGGATGAGGACCGTCCGCCGCGGCGGAGGGTTTCGTGACCACGTCGGCGGGCGTCAATCATTCCGCGAGGGGGAGCGATTGGCCTGTTGCGGAGACGCGCCGCCTGCGCCGGGTTCTCCACGGAGGGGACGGGCGTCCGGCCTCACGAATCACGATGTCCATGCGCTCCTCACGCCAAGGTGACACCTGCACTTTCCGAACTGGCGACGTGCAGTTGTTCTTCCGGGATATGGTTATCACTGGATTGATTTTCATGACGGCTGCCGGTTGCGGCGCCAAGCGGGTGTTGGACGTCGCGTGGGGTGGCCAGCCAGGAGCGTGCCAGAGAACCGCTCGCATCCGCGTCCCACGATCGTGTGAGAATTTCGCGTGCCCGGCGGTCGGCCTGGGCGATTTCGTTCCGCGGATGGTCTGATTTGTTTCACCCGCTCCGGCAGCTTGAAGCCACATTTATCCGGACTGCGTGCGGCGGCCCCGGAGCAGGGCAGGGGACTCCCGCCAGGATTTTCACGGGTTCACGCGGCTTTCGGAGGTTGCCGATGACGGGTATTGACTCCAGAGCCGTTACCGCGTCGAGCCACCGTCGGGTTGGCACATGGCCCGCTAGGGAGTGATGCATCATGATCGGGTTTGGATTGATTATTGGAGTTGTGGCACTCGCCGTTGTCATCGTGGTGGATATCGTTGTGCGTTTGGTGGTGGCGCCCCATCGGCATGATCAATGGACGGCCAGCCTGCTCGACAGTTTGATTGAGCCCGCGGCGGACGAGCAGCAAAACCGGAACTTTCCCGTGGGCGCCGCCATGGATGAAACTTTGTGCGAAAGCTTGCTGCTCCATTTTGAACAGTCCGTCGCCTCCCGGCAAATTCTGGCCGTGCTGGCGGAGCCGGGCGGCGGGCTGCTGGAGGCGGAGCTTCAGGGAACGGTGAACCGGCAATTGCGCGGCCGGCGGCGGCGCGAACTGCCGGTCCCGGCGCTCCGGCAGGTGACGTTGATTTTGAAACGCGCCGGCCTGGTGGCGTCCCAGCGGGGGCGATGGGAGCTGACGATTGCGGGCAAGCGCCTCCAGGCGTTGCTGGAGGCGCGGGCCACGGCCCCGGCGGCGGGCGGACGTCCCGCCCCTGTTTCTGCTTTGCGCGCAATCTGAGCCTCGGCTACGCTCCCGCCACCGGTTGATGCCCGCCAGAATTCCATCGCGACTCACGGAATTGTTGCTCCTTGCAGCGGCCATCATCCTCGCGCTTGTGTGGGCGGAACGGCTTGCCTGGCGGCAAATCGGCGCACTGCGAGCGGAAATCACCCCCGCCCACCTCGCGCAAGTGACGGCCGACTCCGCGGCCACGGAGCAGTTTGTCGCCGCAACCCACTCGGCGCTGGCGCGGGTGCGGCAGTTTTTGTTGCTTTCCTTGGTGGGCCTCCTGGTGAGCGGCACTGTCATTCTGATTTTGATTTACCGCCGTATGATTACGCCCCTGCGCACCGACCTGTCCGAAAGCCGGGCGATCATCGAACGTCAGGAAAAACTGGCGTCACTGGGCGTGCTCGCCGCCGGCATCGCGCATGAAATCCGCAACCCGCTGACGGCCATCAAAGTGCGCGTTTTCAGTTTGAAGGCATCTGCGCACGTCGCCGCCTCGGATCACGAAGACCTGGAAGTCATCGAAAACGAGATAGATCGGCTGGAACGGATCGTCCGGGACTTCCTGCAGTTCGCGCGGCCCACCGAGCCCAAACTGCAACCTGTGGCCGCCACCCGGCTGTTGCAGGATGCGGCGGCGCTGTTGTCCGCGGATCTGGCCAAGCGCGGATTGCAGCTCCAGTTGGAGCTGGGCACGGAGGGGACGGTGCTGGCGGACGCGGACAAGATGAAGCAGGTGTTGATCAACATGATTCAGAATGCGGCGGAAAGCACGGAACGCGGCGGCACGATCACGCTGCGCACCCGGGTGGAAAAGCGCGCGCGGAACGGGCGCGCCGACCGGGTCCTGGTGCTGGAGGTCAGCGACACGGGCCGGGGCATTCCCCCGGAGGTTCAGAACCGGATGTTCGATCCGTTTTTCACCACCAAGGAAAGCGGTACGGGTCTGGGGTTGGGCATCGCGGCCCGGATTGTTGAGCAGCATGACGGCGCTATCCACTATCAAACGGAATTGAACCGCGGCACCACTTTTAGCATCGTGCTGCCGCTCGCGGCGGATCATGAAAGCCAAGCCTGAAATTCTGTTGGTGGAGGACGACACAAACATCGCCTCCGGGTTGCAAAAGGTGATGCGCGCCAACGGCTACGAGGTCACCACGCTGAGCCGGGGGGACACCGGCCTGGAACAGGCCATCGCACAGGCCTTTGATGTGGTCATCACGGACCTCCGATTGCCGGGCCTGGACGGGCTGGAACTGGTGCGCCGGCTGCATCAGGTCAAACCGAAATTGCCCATTATCCTCATCACCGCGCACGGTTCCACCGAGGTGGCCATCGAGGCCACCAAATGGGGCGCCTTCGATTACGTGCCGAAACCTTTTGAAGTCGAGGAATTGCTGGACTTGATTGCCAAAGCGCTGGAGAGCAGCCGCCTGATGTCCGAGCCGGTGGACATGGGGGAGGCCGTCCCGGGGCGCACGGCGATCATTGGCAACAGCCGGATCATGCAGGGAATCTACAAGGAGATTGGCCGCGTCGCGGCCACCTCCGTCACGGTCCTGATTCGTGGCGACACCGGCACCGGCAAGGAATTGATCGCCCGCGCGATCTATCAACACAGCAATCGTGCCGCCGCCCCGTTCATCGCCATCAACTGCGCCGCCATTCCGGAGACCCTGTTGGAGAGCGAGCTGTTTGGTCACGAACGGGGGGCGTTCACCGGCGCTGACGCGCGGCGCATCGGCCGCTTTGAACAGGCCAATGGCGGCACCATTTTTCTGGACGAGATCGGCGACATGGACGCCAACCTTCAGGCGAAACTGCTGCGGGTGCTGCAGGACAAGACGATTCAACGCGTGGGCGGACGGGAAAACATTGCCGTGGACGTGCGCATCATCGCCGCCACGCACCGCGACCTGGAAGCGGCGATTCGCGAACGCTTGTTTCGTGAAGACCTGTTTTACCGGTTGAGCGTGGTCACGATCAAGCTGCCGCCGCTGCAGCAGCGCCAGGAGGACATTCCCGACATGGTCCGCTATTTTCTGCGCCGTTACGGGCCGGAAGCGGGCGTGGCTTCGCCCGCCATCACTCCGGAAGCCATCGCGCACCTGCAGAGCCAGGACTGGCCGGGCAACGTGCGCGAACTGGAAAACACCGTGCGCAAGGCGCTGTTGACGGCGCGCGATTACGCCATCAGCCTGGAACACGTCAAAGGCGTGCTCGCCAGGGCGCGCGCCCCGGCGGCGGTCTCCGCCCAGTCGCATGCCGCCTATGTGACCGCCTTGATGGATCAGGTCGAGCGCGGAGAAGTTCACAATGCGTTCAGTAAAATGCTGGCCGACCTCGAACCTGAGCTGTACGCGCAGGCCATTCAACGCGCCCGCGGCAACATCACCAAGGCGGCCCAGTGGTTGGGCGTAACCCGGCTGAAAGTGCGCGAGAAACTGAAGGAGTTCGGACTGTCACACAAACGCGAACCGGAAGCGTTGTGACCGGCGAACCGCGATGACGCTCCGCATTGCCGGCCGGGCGGCGGCGCGTGGCGGCTTATCAAGTGAATTAACGGTTCTGGTGATTTCTTTCCTTGAATTTCCGACGGCAACCTTTAACCCTGAGCGGCGTTGGTTTTGC
Source organism: Verrucomicrobiota bacterium (assembly GCA_029573725.1). Taxonomy (GTDB): domain Bacteria; phylum Verrucomicrobiota; class Verrucomicrobiia; order Limisphaerales; family JADLHS01; genus JADLHS01. Next base: position 31,051 of record JAKQDQ010000117.1, on the reverse strand, counting down.
GTTCGCATTCTCAATTGAAATTCTGAATCACACTGAAGCACCCATGGCCTATCAACACCTCACTCCACCCGCCGGCAACAAAATCTCCATCAAGGCCGGCCAGCTCACCGTGCCCCACGACCCGATCATCCCCTTCATTCGCGGCGACGGGACCGGACCGGACATTTGGGCGGCGAGCGTGCGGGTCTTTGATGCCGCGGTGCAAAAGGCCTACGGCGGAGCGCGGAAAATTTCCTGGTTCGAGGTGTATGCCGGCGAGGCTTCCAAGCACAAATTCGACAACTGGTTGCCCGACGACACCGTGGCCGCGTTCAAGGATTATCTGGTGGGCATCAAAGGGCCGTTGACGACGCCGGTCGGCGGTGGCATCCGCTCGCTGAACGTGGCGTTGCGTCAGATGCTGGATCTCTACGTCTGCCTGCGGCCGGTGCAGTATTTCCAGGGCGTGCCCAGTCCGGTGAAGCATCCGGAAAAGGTGAACATGGTGATCTTCCGCGAGAACACCGAGGACATTTACGCGGGCATTGATTATCAGGCCGGGTCGGTGGAGGCGAAAAAGATTTTGGCCCTGCTGCAACAGGAACTGCCCGCGGCCTTCAAGAAAATCCGGTTCGGCGGCGAGGCGGCGGACGCCGTGGGCCTGGGCATCAAACCGGTGAGCAAACCGGGCACGGAGCGCCTGGTGCGCGCGGCCATTCAATACGCCATCACCAACGGACGCCAGAGCGTAACCTTGGTGCATAAGGGAAACATCATGAAGTTCACGGAGGGGGCCTTCCGCGACTGGGGCTATGAACTGGCCCGGCGCGAGTTTGGTGCGGCGGAAATGGACGGCGGTCCGTGGTGTAAGATCCCTGCAGGCAAACCCGGGGCGGGAATCGTCATCAAGGACGCCATTGCCGACATCACGCTGCAACAGGTGCTGACCCGGCCGACGGACTTTGACGTGATTGCCACCCTGAACCTGAACGGCGATTATCTCAGCGACGCCCTGGCGGCACAGGTCGGCGGCATCGGCATCGCGCCCGGCGGCAACATCAATTACCTGACCGGCCACGCCATCTTTGAAGCCACGCATGGCACGGCGCCGAAATATGCCGGCAAGGACATGGTCAACCCGGGGTCCGTGGTGTTGTCCGGCGAAATGATGCTGCGCTACCTGGGGTGGATCGAGGCGGCGGATTTGATCCTCCAGGGCTTGAACGGCGCAATCAGCTCCAAAAAAGTCACCTACGACTTTGCGCGTTTGATGGACGGGGGCACCGAGATCAAGTGTTCCGCGTTTGGGGACAACATCATTGCTCACATGTGAGCGGACCGCGCGCCCTCCGGGGTGGCGTGCGGCGGGGCCGGGGATCGCCCCGCGCGGTCACTTGTAGAGCCGCGGATTCTGCCTCCAGTCCTTGTCCTTGTCGAATCCGTATTCGGTCACGCGCGGGCGGCGCTCGCGCAGGCGGACGGACTCAATGCCGCAGTAATGGCCGGCAGACAACCGGTTTTTGCCCACGCATTCCAAACGCAGCGTGTAGTTCCCCGGGGTCGGCCAGAAATCGAGCAGGTGAAATTCGTGATCGGCGAGGTTGTCGCCGTAAAAATCCAGCGGCTCGCCCAGTTTCACGCCATTGAGGAGGGCCTGGTATTTTCCGTAATCCTCCGCCCTGGTGGCCCGGAGGAGCAGGCGCAGCGGTTCTTGTTTTTGCACGGCAAAACTGAATTCGACCCAGGCGTTGTCCGCGGATGGCGGGCGATAAAAGAGTTGCGGGCCCTCGTAGAAATCAAGCGGCTGGCGGACCGCCGCCCCTGCGCCGTGGTGCCGCGCATCGGCGAAGTCGCGCGCATGGACGATCAGCCGCTCCAAACTGGGCAACGCTCGTGCCCGGGCGTCCGGCGCGCGGGCGCTGAACGTCGGCGTGCCCGTTTGATACCAGAACGCCACGCTGGAGTAGTCGTCCTCGCGCTCGTTCCAGCTGGTGGACTTGTGCTGTGGATTTTCGTCGGGAGAAATCCAGCCGAAGTGCTCGAACGTTACCTTGATCCCCCGGTTGAAAACCAGCGGATCGTGAATGTGCCACCGGTAGGCGCTGGTGTGTCCGCCCACGATGCCCCACTGATCAAAATACGGCACTCCGAAGTACGGTGTGCTGGTGGTTTTCAAGCCCCAGGCCGAGAGAAAATAATCCTCCGTGCCCGTGCCCCAGATGGACGGCTGGGCTTCGCCATCAATGTAAATCTTCTCGTCGCCTTCACCGAACCAGGCCGGGCTGCGGGTCCGCACGGCCAGCACCGTGCCGACATAGTGCCCTTTGCCCTGCGTCTCCAAAACCACGTAGTCCTGGCCGGGCGTGGCCGGATACTCCTGCCGGTACTGCGCATAGAAGTAAGGGGTGTTTCTCGGCAGCCGCTTTAACTTGATCCAGTCAATGTTGTAATAGAGCAGGTTGAGCGGTTTCTCGCTTTGATTGACGATTTCGACACGCGCCGCCTTGCGGAAGGGCATGCGCCAGAAACAATTGTAGGAATCACCATCTTCCACGATGACCGGGGTGCTGATGACTTCGCGACGGCGGCCAAAACAATTCGCAAAAAAATCCCCCACCGGCGCCTCGACGGCCGGGCGCGGATCATGGTCCCAGTAAATGCGCAGCAGCAATTCCTGATGATTTGCCGAACCTTCCCGAGCCCAGGCTTGCGGCTCCGGTCCGAGAAACGTGAGCCAGATGTGCGTGATGACGCCCGGCCCGTCTTCCTCCAGCAGGACGTGCGTGGCACCCGGCGGCACACGAAAATTGTCATAGTTGCTTGCCTCGTTCCGGTCCCCGCGTGGCGCCGCCTTGGGATCATGCCGGTTCTCGCCACCGTCGCGCCGGTTTTCCCCCACGCGCATCGTGGAGGTGGACCGCATGGAGCGACCTTCCTGCGGTTGGGCCAGACGCTCGAGATCGCCGGCGCCCGCCAACCAGGGGAGGACACCGCCGAGCAGCGCACAGCCGGCCATCATCCTCGTGAGGGGACTCCAGTCGTGGCGGCGTTCGGATTGCATGCACAGCAGCATGGCGGTGATGGAGGCCGTCCGGCAAGCCTCCGATTGCGTTGCCCGAACCCCGGAGCGGGAATCGCCGGTGTTGCCCTGTCCACCAGCAGCACGGCTTGTTCCGGCGGCACGATCGCGCAGCATCATGGGTTGGTGCCCTTCACCCTGAATGGGGCGGGCGTGGGGCTCGTTGGGACGGGCATGCAAACACGGCTGGATTTCTGACGCAATGCGGTCCAGACTGCCGCCATGCTTTCACGTTTGACGATGGAACGCTCGCTGGGCGCCGCGTTGCTGGTTTGTGGGATCGCGTCCCTGCCCGCGGCGGAATCAACCACTGCCCGATGGGCAGCGCGTCCCAAGGTGCTGGCCAGGGAGGTTTTCATCCGTCACGACCGCGGGCGTCCGGCGGTCACGGGCTTCGTCACCTATATCAGCAAGACGCAGCCGGTGCTCATGCACTGTTTCGGCCGTGAAGATTATTCGGATGGTTACGACGATTTCGCGGTGCAGATCAGCACGGACAACGGGCGGACCTGGTCGAAGCCCGAGCTGCGCTGGCGGGGAACGAATGTGCCGGAAGGCCGGATGCGCTACGCGGAGCCGGCGGCGTTTTTTGATCCGGACCAGGAAAAGCTCATCGTGCTGATTGATCACACCCTGTATCCCAAGGACAAACTGAACGTGGATGCTGAATACACGCTCGAGCTGAATCTTTACGATCCGGCCAAAGGCGAGTGGACGGAACGGCGCGAATTGAAATTTCCCGGTCAACGCTCACCGGCCATGAGCTTCTCGTTTCCGCTCAAAACCACCCGTGGACAACTGCTCTTTCCCGGCATGCGCAAGACCCTTGACGCCGCGGGGCGGGCCGTACATTACCAGAACACGTGGGCGCCGGTGGACGAGGTGGTCACGGTGATCGGGCAATGGACCCCTGACGGAGCACTGACGTTTCGACTCGGACACCCGTTGAACATTGCGCCGGAACGCAGCTCGCGCGGGCTGGATGAGAATGCCCTGTTTGAATTGCCGGACGGACGGATTGCGGCGGTGTGCCGCGGGGACAACAGCGCGTTTCCGGACAAGCCCGGTTACAAATGGCTGAGTTTTTCCCGTGACGACGGGGTCACGTGGTCCGCGCCCGAACCGTTGCCGGCCACGGGCGGGCCGCCGCTTGAATCCGGCGCCAATGGTTCGGCGCTGTTTCGATCCCTCAAGAATGGCAAACTCTACTGGCTGGGCAATCTGGCGTTGCGCGGTGAACGCGCCAATGGCAACTGGCCGCGCTCGCCGCTCTGCCTGGTGGAAGTGCAGGAGACGCCTTTCGCACTCAAGCGCGAAACCATCTTTGCGGTGGATGAACGCAACTACAACGACTCGCCGCGGGTGCAGATGTCCAATTTCCGCTTCTATCAGGACCGCGAAACCGGAGATCTCGTCATCTTTCTGTCGCGCTATGGGGAAGTGAGCGAAATGGAATGGATGGTGGCGGATTACTATCGTTATCGCGTGGAACTGCCGTGAGGGCGGCGCCGGGGCGCCGGCGTGGCGCCGGCCGGACGGAGGGGACGGGGACCCCGGGCAAGGAAATGCGTCCCGGCCCGCTGCCCGGCGTTTGCCTTTCCGTGGCTCCGGGCGCGGCCATTTTGCAATCCGCCGCGGTCGTTCCGGCAGCGGCTTTATTGGAGATGGACCACGACGGCCGGCGCGGCGGCAACTTATGCCCTGCATTAACCGCGACGAAAAGTAGTGAAAAATTTCACAAAGAGTCTTGCAGTGGGAGGGATGAGTTAGTAAAACCTTTTTCCGTTGCGGAGCGGGTCGGGTTGAATTATTCCTCCACCGCGATTTTTCCTGGAAAGTCGGCTTGGCGTTAAGCCGATTTTTTCATGGGGCGTTTTGTTTTGTATTCATTTGTTGTTGCGACGGACTGAAAGCGATTTGCGATGTCAGCCATTTTTCCGAAGTGGACCAATAAGCTGCCGTTGATGATCATCATAGGCGGCACGTTGACAGCCGGGGCTGTCACGGCGGGAGTGTGGTATTACTTCACGCCCAAATATTTTCGAGTTGGCTATCAACCCATCCAACCGGTGGCCTTTTCCCACGCCACGCATGCCGGCCAGCTGGGCATGGACTGCCGCTACTGCCACAGCACGGTTGAGAAATCCTGGTTTTCGAACATCCCTTCCAGCTCCACCTGCATGAACTGCCACAATCAGGTGTTGAAGGATGATCCGCGGCTGGCCCTGGTGCGGGAGAGCGCGGCCACCGGCAAACCGATTCCGTGGGTGCAAATTCATCGCGTGCCCGATTTCGTGTATTTCAACCACTCCGTTCACGTGAACCGCGGCATCAGCTGCGTGGAATGCCACGGGCGCGTGGATCAAATGGAGGAGGTGTATCACGCCAAATCATTGAGCATGTCGTTCTGTCTGGATTGCCACAATGATCCGGCCTCGAAAGTGCGTCCGGCGGATAAAATCACCGATCTCGGTTGGACTCCCAGCGAAGATCCGAACGAAGCCGCCAAGCGGCAGGAGGCGTTCGGCAAAAAATACGTCCACGATTTTCGCATCGAGTCCATGAACAACTGTTCCGCCTGCCACCGATGAAAACCCCTCCTGCTTCCGCGCGTCAACTCCAGTCCGGCCGCCATTACTGGCGCGGATTGGAGCAATTGTCCGAAACTCCCGAGTTCAAGGAGTTCCTCGAGCGGGAATTTCCCGCGAATTCCGATGATTTTTCCGATCCGGTTTCCCGGCGTCACTTTGTCAAAATCATGTCGGCCTCCCTGGCACTGGCCGGCATCGGCCTGGGCACCACGGGTTGCCGCCGTCCCGAGGACAAGCTGATGCCGTTTGGCAGGGCGCCGGAAAATTACACCCACGGCACCTCCCAATACTTCGCCACGGCCATGCCGACACGCAGCGGGGCCGTTCCTCTCGTCGCCAAGTCGTACGAAGGCCGGCCCATCAAGCTGGAGGGAAATCCGCAGTTTCCTGGCGGCAATGGCGGCACGGATCAATTTGCGCAGGCGTCGATTTTGAATTTGTACGACCCGGATCGGGCCATGCGCTTTGCCAAGGGCGCCGGCGCGAACCGCGCGGTGGTGACCGCCAGTGAGGCCACGGAATTTTTGGCGGGGCAGGCGCGCAAATTTGGCGCGAACCAGGGACAGGGGCTGGCGATTTTGGTGGAGCACAGCCACTCCCCCTCCCGGCAGCGCCTGCAACTGGAAATCAGCAAAAAATTGCCGCAGGCCAAATGGTACCGGTATGACGCGATTGACGCGGACCTCCCCCAGCGTGCCGCCAGCCGGGCGTTTGGCCGGCCCGTGCGTCCGGTTTTCCATTATGACGCGGCCGACACGATTCTGTCGCTCGATTGCGATTTTTTGGGGAACGAAGATGAAGCCTTCAGCAGCATCCGCAAGTTCACCCGCCGCCGCAAAATCTCATCACCCGACGACAAGTTAAACCGGCTCTACGTGGTGGAATCGCTGTTTACCGTGACCGGCATGAACGCCGATCACCGGTTGCGCGTCCCGGCGGGTTTGGTTCTGCCCGTTGCGGCCGCGCTCGCGGCGGAGCTGGGGATTGACGCGGGCGATCTGGCGGCAACGGCCAGGTCACAGGTGGACCCGAAATGGATCTCGGAATGTGCCAGGGATTTGCAGGCAAACGCGGGCCGGGCGCTGGTGGTCGTGGGCGTGGGGCAACCGTTGGCCGCGCATCTGCTCGCCGCTGCAATCAACGAAAAACTCGGGGCGATCGGCAAGACGCTGGAGCTGGTTGCCGTGCCGGCCACCCCTTTCGCCGGACTCGGCGAGCTGGCGCAGTCGCTGCAGCGCAACGAAGTGGAAACCCTGGCCATCCTTGGCGCCAATCCAGTGTACAACGCGCCGGCGGATTTGAACTGGGCGGTCGCGCAACGCAAGGCGGGGACCGTCGTGCGCCTGGGCTATTACGAGGATGAAACGGGAGAGCAGGCCGACTGGCACTTCCCGGAAGCGCATTATCTGGAATCGTGGGGCGACGCCCGCACCAATGATGGCACTTTGGTGCCCATTCAACCGTTGATTGCGCCGTTGTTTGGCGGCGTGACGGACCTGGAATTTTTGTCGCGCCTCGCCGGGTTGCCGGAAACCAATCCGCACCGCATCGTGCGCGCGACGTTTGCCGGCCTCACGGGGGACGCCTCCGAGGCCGCCTGGAACAAATTTCTCCATGATGGGTTCGCCGCGGGCACTGCGTGGCAGCCGGTCCGCGCCAGTCTGGAGGCCGCGGTGCTCCGGGAAGCGGTCAGCGGCGCGGCCGGCACGGTGGCCGGCAAGGAGAACCTGGAAGTCATCCTCTACCGGGATGCCAAGGTGGATGACGGTCGGTTCGCCAATAACGGCTGGTTGCAGGAGTTGCCGGATCCGGTCACGAAGATCACCTGGGACAACGCGATCCTGGTGAGTCGCAAGACGGCACGCGAACTGGGAGTGCAAAACAACGAGGTGGTGGAAGTGTCGGTTGGCGACCGGAAAGTGGTTGGACCGATTTGGACGCAGCCCGGCATGGCGGATTTCTCACTGGGCATGGCCGTGGGCTACGGGCGCCGCAAGGCGGGCCGGGTTGGTCTGGGGGCGGGTTTTGACGCCTACCCACTGCTGCACAGCCGGACTGGTTATCTCGCCGCCGGGGCCAAAGTGCGGCGACTGGGGCACAAGTATCCCATCTCCTGCACCCAGACTCATTGGAGCATGGAAGGGCGGGCGATTGTCCGGGAGGCCAATTTGCAGCAGTTCAAGGCGCATCCGGATTTCGCGCAGAGGATGAACGCGCCGGAGGCGCCGGACGAATCGCCGATGTATCCCAATCCGTTCGACGATCCCAAACGGCGTTCGAAGCTGCACCAGTGGGGCATGGCGATTGATTTGAACACCTGCGTGGGGTGCAGCGCGTGCGTCATCGCCTGCCAGGCGGAAAACAACATTCCCATCGTGGGCAAGGACCTGGTGGCCCGGGGCCGCGAGATGCAATGGATGCGGATTGACCGGTATTTCTCCGCCAGTGCCCGGCAGCACACCTGGGGCGAATGGTTCAAGGACGAGACGTACAAACGCGATCAGGATCAGCAATTCAACGAGTGGATTGACAACGTGCAGGCGGTCAATCAACCGATGCTCTGCCAGCACTGCGAGGCGGCCCCCTGCGAAAATGTCTGCCCGGTGAACGCCACGGTGCATGACCACGAGGGGCTGAATGTGATGGTGTACAACCGGTGCGTGGGCACGCGCTACTGCTCCAACAACTGCCCGTACAAGGTGCGCCGGTACAATTATCTGGATTACAACAAGCGCCCGCTGTCGGAGTTGAAAGGCCCGTTCTACGCCACCGCACTGCTGCACACCACGGACGACGAGTGGGACTTGAAACGCTGGTGGCGCAACCCGGAATCCGGCATGCGCTCGGAAGAGGAGTGGGATTTGATCCGCATGCTCAAGAATCCGGACGTCACGGTGCGCATGCGCGGCGTGATGGAAAAATGCACGTTCTGCGTGCAGCGCATCGAAGCCGCGAAGATCGCCCAGAAGGTCAAAGCGGGCGAATCGGGCGACGTGGTCGTGCCGGATGGGGTCATCAAGACCGCCTGTGAACAAGCCTGTCCGGCGGGGGCGATTGTCTTCGGCAACATTGCCGACCCGGACAGCCGGGTGGCGAAACTCAAGGCGCAGCAGCGCAATTACACGGTGCTGGACTTCTTGAAGACCAAGCCGCGCACCACGTATCTGGCCAAGGTGCGCAACCCGAATCCGGCCATGCCCGATTACACGGAGGCGCCGTTTACGTTCGAGGAGTTTGAATCAAAGAATGGAAACCCTTTTCTGCATGGAGACAGTGAAACCTCGTCACATTCCAGCGCCGGGAGCCCGGAAGGAGCGCACTGATGTCTGAAGTTGCCACGCACACCAAAGTGCCCGCCACTCCGCTGGAGTTGATGCGGGAGCCCCTGGTCGCCAACCAACGCAGCTTCGGCTGGATCTCGGACCGCGTCAGCGCCGTCACCGAGGGGAAGACCCCCAAATGGTGGTGGGCGGCCTTTGTGCCCAGCCTTTGTCTGCTGGGGTTGCTGGGGGCCATGTTGTATTACCAGATTGCCACCGGCGTGGGGGTCTGGGGCAACCAGCATCCCACGATGTGGGGCTGGGACATTGTCAACTTCGTCTGGTGGATCGGCATCGGCCACGCGGGAACGCTGATTTCGGCGATCCTCTACCTGTTGCGACAGAAGTGGCGGACGGCCGTCAACCGCGCCGCGGAGGCCATGACCATTTTTGCGGTGATGTGCGCGGGCATTTATCCGGCGATTCACGTTGGCCGTGTTTGGTTTGACTGGTGGCTGTTTCCGATTCCCACCTACCAGGGGCTCTGGCCGCAATTCCGTTCCCCGTTGATGTGGGACGTGTTCGCCGTCTCCACCTACTTCACCGTTTCGGTGCTGTTCTGGTACGTGGGACTGATACCCGACCTGGCGATGCTGCGCGATCGCGCCAAGACCAAACTCAAGCAGTTTCTTTTCGGGCTGTTTTCCTTTGGCTGGACGGGCTCCAACCGGCACTGGAGCAATTATGAAAAGGCCTATTTGATCCTGGCCGGACTCTCCACCCCGCTGGTGCTGTCGGTACACTCCATCGTGTCCCTGGACTTTTCGGTCTCCCAGCTGCCGGGCTGGCACACCACGATCTTTCCGCCGTACTTCGTGGCCGGTGCGGTCTTCTCGGGATTCGGCATGGTGCTCACCCTGCTGATCCCGCTGCGCAGCATGTGCCACCTGGAGGACATCATCACCAAACGGCACATTGATGTGATGTGCAAAGTGACGCTGGCGACGGGTTGCATTGTCAGTTATGCCTACATTATGGAATTCATCATCGCCTGGTACAGCGGCTCGGCGATGGAGCGGTTTCACTTCATGAACCGCGCGCTGGGCCCGATGTGGTGGGGCTGGGTCATGATGATGAGCTGCAACATGCTCGTGCCCCAGTTGTTCTGGTTCAAGAAGATCCGCCAGAACCTGGTCGTGGTCTGGATCCTCTCAATTTTTGTGAACATCGGCATGTGGTTTGAGCGGTTCGTGATCGTGGTGGTGGGCCTGTACCGGGATTTCCTGCCGTCCAGTTGGGATTACTACAAGCCGACCTGGGTGGATGTCTGCACCTATCTGGGCACGTTCGGTTTGTTCTTTACGCTGTTTTTGTTGTTCATGCGCTTTCTCCCCATGATTGCCGTCTCGGAAATCAAGGGCGTCACGCCCCAGGCGGACCCCCATCATCCCGAGGCGGGCGCGACCGGAGGACACTCTTGATGAGCACCCACGCAAAAGCCTTTGGCCTTCTGGCTGAATTCGACACGACGCCGACGGTACTGCACGCCGCGGAAAGAATCCGCGACGCCGGCTTCCGCAAATGGGACGTGTTCACCCCGTTTCCCATCCACGGCATGGATCGCGCCATGGGCGTGAAAAATTCCAAGGTGGGCTGGTTCGCGTTTCTGGGCGGAGTCACCGGCTACACCACGGGCATGCTGATGATCTGGTGGATGAACGCGGTGGACTACCCCATTCTCATCGGCGGCAAGCCGATGTTCAGTCCGTTTGGCGCGTTTCCGCCCTCCTACGAATTGACGATTCTGTTCGGCGCGTTCGGGGCGCTGGGCGGGATGTTGTTTCTGAACCGCCTGCCCAAGTTGCATCATCCCCTGCTGAAACACCGGCGGTTCGCGCTGGCGACGCACGACAAATTCTTCGTGGTGATCGAAACCTCCGACCCCAAGTATTCCGAGACGGAAACCCGCAAACTGCTCGAGGCGGCCGGCAGCAAGCGCATCGAAATGGTGGAGGAATAATGCGCTACTTTATCATCACTTTGGGCATCCTCATCCTGGGCGTGGTGCTGATTGCCGGACGGCGCGGCGATCTCTCGCGCAATCGTCCCATGCAGATCTTCCCGGACATGAAGCGGCAGGCCAAGTTGCGGCCGCAGACGGCCAACGGCTTTTTTCCCAATGGCTTCAGTTCGCAACTGCCGCCGGAGGGGACCATCGCCCAGGAACAGCCGCTGACCGTGGGAGGCCGGGCGGTGTATTCGTTTGAGGACGCACCGGTGAATACCGGCCGGCAAACCGGCTCGACCAATTTCATTGCGCTCAATCCCTTCCCGATCACGGGCGGCTTCCTGGCCCGCGGCGAGCGCGAGTTCAACATCTATTGTGCTCCCTGCCACGGCCGGACCGGGGAAGGCACGGGCATCACCAAAAAAATCGGAGCCATGGCCGTGGTCGCCAATTTGCACGACAAACGCATCGTCGAATTCACCGACGGGGAAATTTTTCACGTCATCAGCCAGGGCAAGGGCGTGATGCAGGGGTATGCGTCACAAATTGCCGTCCCCGATCGCTGGGCGATCACCGGTTATTTGCGGGCGCTGCAACTGAGCCGGCTTGGCAGCGTGGACGATCTTGCGCCGGAATTGCGGGCCAAACTTCAGTAAGCGTATGAGCCAACAAGACGAATTTTCCAATGTTGATCCGGTTGCCCGGCCGCTGAATCTGGCGCGCTGGCGCCACCTGCCGCTGCAGTTGATCGCCGGAGGCCTGCTCATCGGGTTGATCGGGCTCGGAGCGGCCGCGGCGGGGAAAGCCGTCACCAGTTTTCTGCTGGCGTATGTGGTCGCGTTCATGTTCCTGCTCAGCCTGGGGGCTGGCGCGTTGTTTTTGGTGCTGGTGCATCACCTGTTTGATGCCGGCTGGTCGGTGCCCATCCGCCGGTTCTGCGAGCATCTTTCCGTCGCAGTCTTCAGTTTGGCGCCGGGATTCTTCCTCCCGATCGGGATCTTCGCCAAAAAGATTTATCCGTGGTTGAGCTGGAATCCGCAGCTGAATCATGCGCTGCACGCCAAACAACCTGTCTTCACCACAACCGGTTTCTGGCTCGTCTCGGTCGGGACGCTGGCCATCCTCTGGTTCCTGTCCTGGCGGCTGCGGGCCTTGTCGGTCAGTCAGGATCAGGACGGGGCCGCGCATTGGACGCACAAGCTGCGGGTGACGGCGAGCATCGGGATTTTTCTGTACGGTTTTTCGCTGACCTTCGGCGCGATCATGTGGATGAAGGCACTGGAGCTGGCCTGGTTTTCCACCATGTACGGGGTTTACTATTTCGCCGGTTGCGTCTGGCTGGCCCTGGCGGTGGTTTACGTGATCACGATGATTCTGGACCGGCAGGGGATCATTTCCGATGTCCTGCATGAACACCAATACTACTTTCTTGGGTCGTTGCTGCTGGCGTTCACGGTGTTCTACGCCTATGTCACCTTCTCGCAATATTTCATCATCTGGAACGCCAACATGCCGGAGGAAACCTTTTACTTCGTTGTGCGCGAAAAGGGCAGCTGGTTCTGGGTGGGCATGGTGATTATTTTCGGCCACTTCTTCCTGCCGTTCCTGGCCCTGCTGCGGATTGATGTGAAAAGCAATTTCGCCATCATGGTCCCGCTGGCGCTGTGGTCCGGATTGATGCATTTCGTGGACATGATCTGGTGCGTGTTTCCGCCGCATTTTCGTGCCGGCTTCCCGGTGGGGTGGGGCGTGGTGGCCCTGGGTTTGACGGCCGGCATGATCGGAGTCCTGATGTTGAAATTTTTGAAGGAGTTTCATCGCACCGCACCCTTCCCACAAAAAGACCCGCGCCTGATTGAGGCGATGGGCTTGTACCATGCGCCGCTGGTCGGCGGGGCCGCTTCCGGGAGCGGACTGGGAGGGGCTACGGCGCGCACCGGAGGAACCAACTGATGGACGAGGCTTACGAATCTGAAGGACACGGTTGCGGCAAGAATTTGCCCCGCATCCTCGCGGTGGTAGGCGCCTGCCTGATTTTCGCAGCGCTCGTGTGGAAGACCCGGCAATACACCACCCCCGTTCCGCTGGACGCCCACCGCGCCGCCGAACGCGCCGCGGCGCTGGCCGAATTGCGCGGTGCGGAGGCCGAGGCCCTCAACCATGTGGGCTGGGTGGATCAAGCCAAGGGCATCGTCCGTCTGCCCATTGCCGAAGCCATGAGGCTGGCCGAGCGCCAATGGCAAAACCCCGCCCAGGCCCGGGCGATTTTGCTCGAACGGGTGGAAAAGGCCTTTTACGTGCCGCCGCCGCCGCCGCCGCCGCCCAGTGACTTTGAATAACTCCCGGTTCCTGTCTCGATGACCGCGACTACCCTTCCATCGCCCGGCCCGATTGACCGGTCGTGCCGCTCGCCCTTGTTTGCCCTGTTCGGCGGTGCCGCCGGCTGGCTGGCACTGAGCTCGGCGTTCGGCCTGGCGGCGGCGATGACCTTTCATAATCCGGCATTGTTGGCGGGTTGTTCGGTGCTTACCTTTGGCCGGGCCTATCCGGCCTGGGCGCATTTGTTCATCTATGGGTTCGGCGTTCCCACCGCCCTGGGTGCGGGGTTGTGGCTGTTGGCGCGCCTGGGCCGGATTAAGGCGATGAATCCGGCCTTGATTACTGTGGGCGCCAAATTATGGCATGTCGGGGTGCTGGTGGGATTGCTGGGCATTGTCACCGGGGACAGTTCGGGCTTCGAGTGGCTGGAACTGCCGCGTTACGCCGCCGTCATTTTATTTCTGGCCTTCATGCTCATGACGGTGTGGCTGTTCATGACCTTTTCCTGGCGCGCGGAACCCCGGCTTTATCCGTCGCAATGGTTTGTCCTGGCGGCGGTCTTCTGGTTCATCTGGATTTTCTCCACGGCGGTGTTCTTATTGCAAATGCATCCGGTGCGCGGCGTGGTGCAGGCGGCGGTGGCCTGGTGGTTTGCGGGCAATCTGCTGAACGTCTGGCTGCCGCTGGCGGGTCTGGCCGTGACGTTTTATGTGCTGCCGAAACTCAGCGGCAAACCGCTGCACAGCTATTATCTGGCGCTGTTCATTTTTGTAACCGTGGCCCTGTTCGGTTCATGGACGGGGATGCCGGTGCAGGCGCCGTTGCCGGCCTGGATGGGCATCTTCAGCAGCACCGCCGCGGCGTTAATGGTTGTGCCCGCGCTGGCCCTGGGGATCCTGGTGGTGAAAACCAGCGGGGGCGGCGACCAGCCGCCCTGCTTCGGCGGCGTACTTTGTTTTGCCAAGTTTGGGGCGTTCATGTTGATCCTGGCCACGCTGCTCGCCGCGGTGGCGGCCTGTCCGGTGATGGCGCGCGTGACGGAGTTCACCTGGTTCACGGAGGGGCAGGTGCTGTTGCGACTTTACGGTTTCTTTGCGATGACCCTGTTTGCCGCAGTGTATCACATTCTGCCGCGCATTTCGGGCCGGGAGATCAGTCCGCGCCGCGTCCGCGCGCATTTCTGGCTTGCGATGCCGGGAAGTTTGTTGCTGGCGTTGCCACTGCTGGCGGGCGGGGTGCGGCAGGGATTACGGCTGGCGGATGCCGCCGTGCCCTTTCAGGAAACCGCCCGCGCCGCCGTGCTGTGGGTGCGGATCAGCACGCTGGGCGAGACGTTGATTGCGCTGGGAGCGCTGGTGTATTTGGCCAATGTTGGCTGGCTGATTTTGAGCCATTACCGCGCCCTGCTGAAGCGGGAAATGACCGATGCGCTGGCCTGGCAACCCGTGGAGGTGAAGTCGTGAAATCCGGCAGCCTGGTGTTCCTCACGGCGTTTGTCGCGCTGGCCTTTTCCTGGACCGGCTTCGTGCTGGTGCCGCAATTGCAACTGGGGCGTCTGGAGGCGGCCAAGACGGTGCCTGCCGGAGACGCTTATCCCGTGGCGCGTTCGGGACAGGCGAGGCAGGGCGCGGAGGTTTATCGCTCGCTCGGTTGCGTCTATTGCCACAGCCGCCAAATCGGGCAGCAGGGCACGACGGTGGAAGTCACGCTGACGAGTGTCGGAACGAATGCCGCCAATGTCCTCAGCGCCATTCAAAAAGCCGCTCCGCATCTGGCGGCAACTGCCTCCTTGGCCAGCGTGCCGCAGGTGCTGGGGCAGGTGGCGGATACGGCGCTGGCGGATGACGCGGTCACGGCGATTGCGGAAGCCGGCGGCGAAGCCACGGTTGCCATTTTGCCGGACGGTCCGGACATCCGCCGGCGTTGGGGACGCCGCCGGAGCGTGGCGCAGGATTATCTCTACGATCCCGTGGTGCAGCCGGGCATCCGTCGCTTCGGGCCGGACCTGACGGACGCGGGCGCGACGCGCGCGAGTGCAGAATGGCAATTGTTGCATTTGTATGCGCCGAAAACGGTGGTGCCGGATTCGACCATGCCCGGTTACCCTTTTCTGTTTGTGGAACGGAAAATCGGAAAAACCCCGGCGCCTGACGCGTTGCCGCTGTCGGGAACATTCGCGCCGCCGGACGGGCACGAAGTGGTCCCCACCGAGGAGGCGCAGGCGTTGGTGGCGTATCTCCTGAGCCTGCGCGCGGATGCGCCGTTGTATGAATCGCCAGTAACTCCGCCCCCCGCGCCGGCGACCAATGGCGTTGCGGTGGCCACGAAATGAAGACTGAAACTTCCCAACCGACCGGGACGGGCGAAATCGAGCCCACCGTGACCATGACCGCCATTCCGGTGTGGCTGATGGCCTTGCTGTTTGTCCTGTTGTTTTTCGGCGCGTGGTATTTCGATCTGTACGGCGGTTGGTTCGATGCCCGGGTTTATGCGCCCTATCGCTCGGTGCCGGATCTGGCGCGGTATCAGCCCAACAGTGACCCGGATGCTAATTTCGTCGCCTTCGGCAAAAAGCTGTACAGCGAGAATTGCGCGGTTTGTCACATGGAAACCGGCGTGGGCAACCCGGCCAACGGTTGCCCGCCGTTGATTGATTCGGAATGGGTTCACCATGAGGCGCCCGACCGGATGATCATGCTCATTTCCAGGGGGTTGACCGGTCCGATCACGGTGAATGGCAAGGTTTACAATACTGGCACAATGTTGGCCGTGGGCGACTCGTTGCCGGGCGACGAAAAGGAAAAATCAGCGAAGATTGCGGCGATTGCCTCCTACGTGCGCCGCCATTTTGGTGAGCTGCCGGGCGTGGTGAAACCCGATCATGCGGAAGCCGTCCGCGCTGGCATCAAGGATCATTCCGGCTACTTTACGGCGGAAGATTTGATGAAGGCCCCCTAAAGGGGAATGGGGTGAAGCGAGGGATGGCGGCGGGCCGGCAGTGTCGTAAGCGCCTGATGACTCGCATTCGATCAAGTGCTTCGCACCCACAGAAACATTGCGTGGGCGTGTCCCAACGATGGCCCTCCAACCCCGGCGTGCGAACGGTACGCAAACCGCTTTTGCGCAAAGGCGGCAAGACCTTGAGGCTGGCGCACAACCCCACCACGACCAATTCCACCCCGCGCTCTCTCCTGGTAATCAACTTCCACGAAAGTCCCGACAGACAGACGTTGCGAATCGCTCGCGGTGCGTTGCACCTCGGCCATCCCAGGCATCACGCTCCGCATCCATGCGACCGCTCTGCAGGAACGCGGTATCCACAGCCCTACCGTTTTTCTTCAGGATACGAACACAGTCTTGCGGTAATGGTGGCGACGTGCCGGCCTTGAAACCGTGCCATGGCGAGTTCTTTCGCGCTGGGCTGCCGGGTGCCGTCCGCGCCGGCAAGCGTCCCCGCACCCCAGGGGGAGCCGCCGCGGATCTCGCTGAGATCGGTCAATTCCGGACAGGAGTACGGCAGCCCGACGTAGATCATGCCATGGTGCATGAGGGTGTTCACAAAGCTCATGATGGTGCTTTCGTTGCCGCCGCCCGTGCCGGTGCTGGTGAACACACTGCCCACTTTTCCCACCAGACCCCCCTTGACCCACAAGCTGCCGGTCTGATCGAGAAAATTCCGCATCTGCGCGGCCATGTTGCCGAAGCGTGTGGGGGTGCCGAAGAGAATGGCGTCGTAATTCCCCAGCTCCTTGGGATCGGCCACGGGGGCGATTTGATCGAGCTTCACCCCCAATTCCTGCGCGCGTTCAGTTGCAATGGTTTCCGGCACCCGCTTCAAGGTGACTTGGACGCCGGCGGCTTCGCGGGCACCGGCGGCGATGGCGTTGGCCATGGTTTCAATGTGGCCGTACATGGAGTAGTAGAGGACGAGGAGTTTTGTCATGACTGGATGTTCAGTTGGTTGCGTTTAGTTCAGATCAAACAAGAGTGCTTCCGTGGGTTGTGAAGCCATGAACGTCAATAGTCCCGGTATTTCCGCACTCGCCCCATCACCGCTGGCGAGAACGGCGCGGCTGGAAGATAACAAACCCGTGTCCATGTGCAACCATGCGTCCCGCCCGCTCCGCTTTGTCATGTCCGCTTTGTCACTGCAAATTTTCAGCGCTGCACCAGCGACGGAATTCCCCGTAGCGGCTTGTCGCGTGGCTGGCTGTCGCCATTGGGCGCATCGCCTTCGTCGCCGTTGAAACGCCAGACGCCGGGTTCCATCAACAACACCAGGTCAGGAATGTCGCCCTCCACCCGCCCAACGAGCCCCCCGTTGAGCCAGTCGAGGCTGAGGTTGCGTTTGGACAATTTGTAGCCGGGCACCCGCACGTTCAGGCCGACGGATTCGGCCGGCACACCGCGAAATTCAAACCGGCCCTCGGCATCGAGCACGGCTTCGGTGTGATCCCAGGCGACTTCGCGTCCGAGGAACAACCGGGTCTGCGCGGGAACGGATTTGCCGTCGGACAGCACCACGCGCCCCGCGACGCGGTAGGCGGGTTGGACTTCAAGCTTGCCGAGCTTGAGCGTGCTCCCGGTGGCGCCGGTGGTAAAAAACTTCATGGGCACGGCGCCACCCGCGAGGGAATCCATCTTGGCATAGAGGACAAATTCCAGTCCGGGTGGAACATTCGGCAGGAGAAAGAAACCGTCCTTGTCGGTGGCGAGTTCATCGCCGCGCAGAAATGCGCCGTACTGACGTTCCTTGGTGACCAGCCCCATGACGACGTCTTTGACGGGCTGGCCGTGGCGGAAAATCTTCCCGGTGACGGTGACACCTTCCTGCATCCGCACCAGATGATCTCCACCGGGGGTGAGGTCCACCCAGCGCTTGGCGACCCCGCGGCCTTCAACGGTCGCATGCACGCGGTCAACACCGTTGGTGCAATAAAGCCAGAACTGGCCGTGCTCATCGGTCACCGCCAGCGGGTCCACGAACCGATCCGTGCCACCCCACGAACTGCCAGTGCCGTAGCTGACTCCTTCGGGGCTGACGGTGGCTCCCGCAAGCGCCTTGCCCGCTGCGTCCATCACCATGCCGGTGATGCGCGTCGGAGATTCAAGTTTCGCCGCACTCAGGTGCGCGAGGGTGATTTTCATTTCGCCCGAGGCGGGGTCCGTCTTGCTCATGAACTTGGATTCACAACCAGGGGCAACGACGAGCAAACGAAAGAGGAGGCCGGGATCCAATGCCGCTATGGTGAACTCGCCCTGCGCCCCGGTCCGGGCGCTCTTGCCGCAATCGGGGTAGCACGAGGGGCAAACGACTGCCGAGCCGGTCCGGGGGCCGGCGGTGTAGATGAAGACCGTGGCGTTGGTGACGGGCGTGGCGTTTTCAAACAGGACGCGACCGCGAAGATCCGGTCGGGCCGTGTCGGCAGGAGCGAAGCGCGAACTGAACGCGAGAGCGGTGGCGCAGAGAAGGCAGGAGAGGATTGGTTTCATAATGATGACGGGGGGGTGGTTTATTTCCGGGCAAGAGCCCGGTGCAGCGTGGTGGCAAGCCGTTCGCCTTCGAGATCGCGGGCGGCCATGCGGCCTTCCGGGTCGAGCAGAAAGACGGCGGGCAGGGTCGTGAGGTCAAACTCCGCGCTGAATTTGGCCCGGCTTTCAGCGTCGAGCCAGGTTTGGGTGCCCTTGAAATGCTCTGCGGTCGCGATCTGCCGCGCCGTATCCCGATGGTCATCGAGACTCGCCCCGACGATAACCAGGCGTGGGTCGGAAGCATATTGCGGCGGCAACTTTTGCAGGGTGGCGAAAAATTCCCGGCTGCGCTCGGACCACGCCGCCCAGAAGACGAGCAGCACATGCCGGCCCTTGACCTTCTCGAGCGTGAACGGCTGGCCGTCGAGAGTTACGGCGCGGAAACTGACCGGCGGCGAACTCCTGACCGGAGCCGCGTCCTTGAAAGCCACGGCAAGCGTGCCGAGATCGAGCGGACCATCCCCCTCGGGCACGACGACTTCACGAACCAGCGAACCAAGCTCCGGTTCATCTCCGAACTGATGGCGACGGTTTTTGTCATCCGGCTTGGTGACGCGGAGGCGCAATTCGTACGTGCCCGGGGGCACATCCTCAACGCGGAACGACCCGTCGGACTCGAAAGTGAGACCGTAGGTGCGGGCACGGCGGGCAGTGTCCGCTTGTTGCTGTGCTTGATAAGAGGCCCGATTGGCTTTCGCAAAGGCCTCGAGGGTGGCGTAGTCTTCCCGATTCACGCGACCGCGCGTCGCCGCCATCGGCAACCTGAGGGAGAGCGTGTGAATGTCCCTGAACCAATCCACCGCGACATCGGCCGGTGCCGGAACCGCCTGCCCCGTGACGACGCGACCGGGTGTGTAGTATTCGACACGATTGGTCTGGCCGGCAGCGACGACAATCGGCATCTGGTACGTCTCGGTGATGGGCATGCCCGACGTGTCGCGGTGTTTGGGTTGTACCCAACGGTAGAGCTTGAATGTGCCTGGCGGCACCTGCATGAACCTAAACCGCCCCTCCGCATCGCTCGTAGTGTTGTAACTGAGGTGGTACCCGATCTCTCGCGACCAAGCCAGCGTGGTCAGCATGATGTTCACCCCGTGCCGTGGTTTGCCAGCAACAAGCAAACGACCTTCGACCACGCCATACGCAGCGAGCTGCGCCCGGCCCGAACGGCGAAGATCACTCATGGGGCTTTCGAGGAAACCGTTGGTGTACGCGATGACGACCGGAGCGTCCGCCGGCACGCTGGGGAGTGTGAGGTTGCCTTCGGCATCGGCCTGTTCCTTTTCCAACCGATCGCCGTAGTAGCGATTGGGCGCGTTGATGAACAGGCTGCCATCGTCCGGCGCGGCGCGCGTCCAGAGCCGCGCCCCGGCGGCGGGTTGGCCGTCGGGTTGGAACACCGTGAGTTCGCGGGTGCCAGTGGTGCGGTGCAGCGCGAGTTCCAAATCCTGATGGCCGAAATCAAAGTCAATGGATTCGGTGATGAGCGACTCGTAGCCGTCGGCTTCGATCTTGAGCTGATAGCTCGGATACATGCCAACCTGGAAATCCGACCGCTGAATTTCGCCGGTGAATTCACCTCGCTCCGGCGTTGCCAGCGGCTTGAAGGGTGGAGCCGCGCCCGCCAATCGCACAGCCACCGATTGGATTTTCACCGGAGCGCGGGTCCCGGCGTCCACGGCCCGGACGTGGACACGGATCTTTTGCGCGGCAGTTTTGCTCAGAACGATGGTTTGTTCCGGCTGTCCACCGGCGAGCTTGATTTTCAGGTTCGCTCCCAGCGAGAGCGAACTGGCGTAGGCGGTGACGGTTTGCAACGGAGCATTGCTCCATACGATACGGCCGGCTTCATCGGTCTTGCCGGTCCAATCGAGGATTTGGGCCGGGGTTCGGTAGAGGTCAATGTGGAATTCCACGTCGCGGAGCGGCTGGCCGGACTCGTCGGTGACCCGCGCGGTCCAAGGTTTGGCGGGCGGCAAAACGATCCGCACTTCCGCCATGCCGGGTGCGACCTGGGCGACGACCGAGGTGGTGGCGCGGTCGGCGCGCGACGCGGTGTAAATCCATTGGCGCGGCGCCCGATGGGGCCGCTCGAACTTGCCGGCGGCGTCATTGGTAAATTGCCCCACCCGCACGATGTTGCCGTGACCGTAACCTTCGTTGATCGTGACACCCGACAGCGGCTGACCGGTTTCGTCCACCACGAGTCCGCGCACGGTGACGCCGTCGCGGAGTTGGGTGACGGCCATGCCCGCCTGGAGTTCCGCAAGCGCCACCACGGGACGACGATTCAGTGGGTCGTCCGCGTCGGTCGAAAATACTTCTCGCGAATCATCCGGCCGGACGAACGTGACTTCGACCTTTTGCAAGTCGGACGGAAAACGATCAAAACTCCAGTGTCCCGAAGCGTCAGTGGTGGCGGCCGGGGATTGGGGATCACGCTCGGATAATTCAGAGTATTCATGCGCGAGCCGCTCCGTGTTGCCCAGGGTGAATCCACGGTAGGTGGAACCGAAGAGTAGCACACGGATGCCGGCGAGCGGCGCGCCGCGTTGGTCCCGCACCGTGCCGCCAATGCTCGTGCCGCGTTCGAGTTTGATGGTCACCGCTTCGGGCAACCCGGCATGGACATCCCCCGCGGACGAGGTCCACATCATGGCACGTTGGGTAAAGTTTGGGTGGGAAGCCGAGACACCGAAGTTACTCATTTCGCGGCGGGATGACTCGGGAGCCTCCGGAAACCGCAGAATGAATTGGCCGTTCGTGTCAGTCAGACCTTTGACTTGTGGTTGATCCCATCTCCTGAGGTGCGGCGCATAAACCTCCGCGCCGGGCAACGGCTTCCCGTCAGGGTCCAGCACGGTCACCGTAAGCGACCGGACCCCGAGTCCTGGCTTGAGCGGCTCAGGTTGCGGGTCGGCCCCAGTGCGGAGTGTCATCTCTTGCGCCGCCGGACTCTTGTTCCCGGAACCATCCGCGCCACCCGTTGATTTCGCTGGCTTGGCAGTTTGCGCGTCGGTCAAGCCAATCACCGCCAGTCCGACGATCAACGCCAGCGCAAGTCCGCCCCAGCGTTTGCCGGGGCGAAAGCTGGCAATCATGCGAATGCGTTGGCGCAACTGACGCTTGTCTTCGAGAATCCCGACCAGTCCCGGCGCGGTGGCGCGATGGGTGAAGTGTTCCAACAGGTGCAGGATGGTGCGGCCATACTCGCGACTCTGATCGCCTCCGGCGGCTTCGAGCGCGAGGGCGTCGCAGGCCAGTTCACGGTCGGTGCGCCAGCGAGCGAAGCCGAGCCAGATGAGTGGATTGAACCAATGCCCGATCTGAAGCAGCGTGATGAGCCAGTTGAGCGGCAGGTCGCGCCGTTTGAGATGCGCCAGTTCGTGCAGGAAGACGAAACGCAGTTCCTGGGGTGTGAAGTTCGCGGCAAAATTTTCCGGCAGCAGCAGGCGCGGGCGGAACCAGCCGAACAGCGCCGGGCTCGACACTTCCGCGCTCTCAATGATTTCCAGTCGGGACCGGACCTCCAATCGGGCCGCACATTCCTCCAGCAACGCGCGCAGACCGCTGTCGGTGTTGGGTCGCCAACGCCGACACCGCCAGGCAAGCCGGAGAGAACAGATCAGCACGTAACCGGTCAAAGCCGCGACGCCTGACAGCCAGATCCAAAAGAGCCAGCGCATCCAGGAAATCTGCGCCGCCGGTTGCGACGGAGATGCCGGAAGCGATGAGGTTTCCATCCGCGGCGCGGAGGTTGGTTGATTTTGAGATGTAACTGCGGTTTCGACAGCGGGGCGCGCCAGGGACGGCGACGCAACGATCGGACCAGCCCCATCCTGCCGGGCAACCGGCGGAGAAACCAAAGGAGATTGGACGGTCGAGCCCGGCGCGGTGGCCGGCGCAACAGCGATCGGTTTCCACCGAGGCAGCAGGTTGAAAATGCTGGCCGCGCTGCCGGGTGAAAATGGCAGCAACAGCCGGACGACGACCAGCAACCACAATGCACAGCGCCAGCGGGGCGGGAGTTGTTTGCGGAAGAGCCATTGCACCGCCAGCACCAGGACCACCAGCACTCCGGCTTGCAGCGAGACGCGGCCCAGAGTGGTCAGATAAAGTTCCAGGTTCATGACTTCCTCCGGTTCGATTCTGGCGTTTCACGTTCCAGCAATTGCCGGAGTTCCGCCAACTCAGCCCGGCTCAGCCGCCGCGACTCGACAAAGTGCGCCAGCATCGGCTTCAACGCGCCGCCAAACACCCGTTCGAGAAACGAGGCGCTGGCGGCGGCCACACACTCCCGCTCCGTCACCAACGGTTCATAGACGTAGCGGCGGCCTTGCGCTTCGTAGTCCAGCGCCGCTTTGCGGACAAGCCGCGCCAGCAGCGTCTTGGCGGTCTTGGGATGCCACGAAGGATCGGCGGCGGCGAGGCGTTCGATGATTTCGCTGGCGGTGGCCGGGTGGCCGGCCCACACGGCGCGCATCACCTCCCACTCGGTTTCTGAAATGCGGGGAATCGGGTTTGCACTCATGGCTTACAATTGTAAGCGTATAAGCCTACACTTGTAGTCTTGCAAGCAAATTCTCCGGCAAATTTATCCGGCCGGGATTGCGCGGGAACTGCGGAGGGCAATGGCCAGCCCGCCGGTCAGACTCAGTCTCCCAGTAATTTTTTCAACTGGTCCTGGGCTTTGTTCGCGCGGAACTTTTCCTCGGCGGGCGCGACGAAGACGAGTTTGGCCAGCTCGAACCATTCGCAATAGTTGGCAAGGTGTTTTTCCTCCACGGGATCGGCGCGGCGGTCGCGGCATTTGTAGGCCACGGTCGGATCGTAACTCACACAATTGAGGCAGACCTTGAGGTTCGCGCCGCAATCGCACGTCTCCGAGCGCCGGGCGAACTGCGGTTCGGATACTCCGCGCCGCACTTCCAGCAATGTCGGGTCGCCACACTCATGAGTTGATTTTACAACGAGCGTCAATCGCGCCAAGCTTTCCCTTCAGGGCAAACGCATCAAAAATGGCTGTGTTTGGACAATCCGCGCCCTGGAACATTTCCAGGAATGATGAAGCTCCAAACCATTCGTCGTCCCCTCACCCGGCCTATCGTTCACCCTCTCCCCATCCGATGGGGAGAGGGAAGGGGTGAGGGGCCTCACTCAATTCGGCTCCCCCGTCACCACATTTGACGACGTCCGCTTCTGCAACCATAGAATGTCCTTGTTCCCGGCTTGGCCGCGGCTGCCGTTTTGCTGAATCTTTGCGCCCACTGCCGTTCGCGGATCCGTCCACTTGTGAATCTCGGAATGGCCGTCCGCGAAGGCGATGCCACAGGCGAAGTTGTGATACGTGCCCGGCACGTCCACCCAATGGGTCGGAATCCGCATCGAAACCGCGAACTGCGCGTCGTTGATGCTATGCTCATCCTCATCAAGCAGAACCCACAGATCCGAAGGCGCGGGCTTGACCATGTCCGCGAATCTTCCGTAGGTGCGCCAAGGCTGGTTGGCTGTGTGGCCGTAAGTGCCGGTGAGCCACACCCCATCCACGGCTTGCAACGGTGGCAACGGCTTGGTGCCCACGGCCTGACTCATCGCAAAAGTCCGAACACGCGGTTGTCCGGTTTTGCGAATCCCAAGATGGCGGACTTCATTGACGGCGCCATCGAGGAGGGATTGCGGACACCGGGAGCGATTGAGGCAACGGCGAAGTATCGCGGCGGTCCGCGCAAAGTGACGCAGGACGGCGGCACGTTCGTCCGACCCACGATTGTCCACTGCGATTCGTTTGCGCATCCGCTGGCCAATCGCGAGTTCCTTTGTCCCTACGCCAGCGTGGTGCCCGTGCCGCAGGCCGACATGCTCAAGCAGATTGGCTACACGCTGGCCGCCACTGTCATCACGAAAGACCCCGCATTCGTGGCGCAGGTCATGGCCTATCCGCACATCGAGCGCTTAAACATTGGCCCGGTTTCCACCATGAAGATTTCGTGGGATCAACCGCACGAGGGCAACATGTTCGAGTTCCTCTGGCAGCGCCGGAGCATCGAGCGGGTGTGGTGAGCGGGCGGAATGCCGATCTCCGATTTAGTAATTGGCCAGCCATGTTCAACTTCGGGCCAGGAGGCCGGCGCTCCAGCGCCTGGAAAGCCGTACGACGGTTCAGTGCGCGGATGCGGTTACTTCACCGAATCCAACACATTGACGCTCCAGGTCACGCGGCTCGTGGGCATGATGAGTTCTGGCGACAGATAACTCCCGCCACCAAATCGGCACAGCCTGCCGTCCCGGGCCAGCGCATAAGTCGTATCGTCGTAGGAACGAACACGAACCGCAATCCAATCCTGACGCGCGCCAATTCGGGTCATTGGGTAGGAGTTGCTAGGTCGGCGGGCGTGGACCGTACCCTGCCTCCAGAGTGATCCATCCTTGCGGATGGCCAAGGTGCGAATCGAATATTCGCTGTCCAGCACCGTCCACTTTCCGCCTTCCCAAAGCTTCTGCAATTCGGTGATTTTCGTGGATTGGTTGTCTGCCCCGAGACAGTTTTCTCTCAGATATCCCAATCCCCAGCCGGTTCCATCGGCACACGCAAAGACATCGCTGTAGGACTCGCTCAGAATAAGCTCGGGCTTTGCCGGCAGCGTCGCAATCTTCTGCGGCTGGCCACGGATGTAACCCTTGACGACGCCGTGGCTGGTGATGGGATAAGCCCGTCCCCACTTCCAAACACTGAGGTCGCGCTTCACGGCTAAAGATCCCGAAGGAAACGCGGCAATAAAATCCCAGTCGTTGTCCGGGCCCAATTGGACCGGTGCATCCACGGATTCCGGTAGCCCGTCACCCAACTGTTGATAGCGATTCTCACCCCAGCCCCACAGCGTCCCATCACGTTTCAGCGCCAGGAAATGGGTGGTACCGGCCGCCACCATCGCCCAGTCGGCGACTTCGCTCAGTCGGGTCAGCGTCATTGGCGTTTGCCGCAGCTTGTGTCCTTTGAGCACCCAATTACCCGCTCCCGCCGGAACCCAGGCATTCGCTCCTTCTGTTTCCCACCAACTGATCCGCCACAAGGAGCCATCGCCTTTCACACCCGCCCCGTCGTACTGTGACAGCGCCAGGTCCACCCAGTTCGAGCCCAGGAATTCAGCGTGTGGATGGTGAATCTTTGTGATTTTCCAGCCCCATTCCTTGCCAGTCCATTCACCCACGTATGGTTCGGTTTCTGACTCACGCAGCGTCCACAGGCGTCCATCCGGCAACAATGCCAGCAACCAGCCGCTGCGAGCATCCGCGGCAATTACCGGGCGAACCTTCCCGCTCAAACGGGCCGCGCCGGCTGGCGGTTCGAAGCGCAGCGCCAGCTCCCAGACTCGATGATAACACGCGGTGGCGAGAGCGGCGGTGAGCAAGTATCCCGCACTCCAAACCAGAAGATTGCTTCGCCATAAACTTGCGCCCGATCGCACGTGACGGAAGTTGCGGAACGAAATCGCCAGCAACAGGAAAAGCGCTCCGAGCATGAGGCTGAGGATCGCGAACACATACGGTCGGCTTGCCTGCACCAATGCGGTTCCGGTGAACAGAAGCAGAAGCCAACCGCTGATCAGTGCCACCGCCAGCCAGCACCGCCCGCGCCACGCGAGGAGGCCAAACGCAAACACCAAGCTCACGGCTCCGGCGGCCGGCAACCCGATGCTTCCTTCCCACAAAGTGTAGCCACCGATGGTGGGTGGACGGATCAGCAACCAGTGGCTCAAGAACACCACTGCCGTACCCAAGGCAATGGTAATGGCCAACGCCTGCAAGAAGTGCCGGCTCAGCGTCGAGGCGTAGAGCGCAATGAGGGTGATGAGCACACAACCGAGAGCAAGGCTGACGTTGTCCACCCCCACCAGAAGACCGCCAACCGGCAGGCCAAACGCGGACTTGAGCACGTGGATCAGGCCCATCGGCAGCGCGCCCAGCAACAAAGCGAACAAGCCGACACTGGCCACCTTCATCAGGAATTGCCTCACCCGAGACACCGGCAGGCACAGTTGTGATTCCAAAGTTGCCAGCCGGCGTTCCTCCGCCACCGCCGCGCACCCGATCATCAGCGGCATGAGGAACCAAAGTAGCGAGAATCCCTCGAAGGCTATATTCCACAGGCTGTCGCGCTCGACGGTGGCCACCTTCTGAAATCCCAGCACTGCGATGTTCACGACAAACAAAAGCGCCGCCAACATCATGGTGACCTGCTGAAGTTGAAATTCCTTGCTCAACAACGCCACGGTCGGGTGCGCGCGGCGTCTTGCGGCCGGGGACTGGTTGGTGCGCCGGTGCCAAAGCGCGGGCAGCGTCACCGCCCCACCCGTCCACGCCACATCTTGCGCATGGAGAAACAGCTTCCGGGCCGCGAGGAAACTCACCAGCGAGTAGAGCAGCAGCACGGCGGCGATCCACCATTCCCGCCGCGTGGCATCCACCGCAGTGGAGATGAGTAGCGTTGGCGCCAGTGGCAGCAGCAGCGACAGCCAGAAGGCCGCGAGCAACTGCCGCAGCAACAGCGTCAGCCACAACGCGCCGGAAGCGGCCGCCAGTGCGGACAGCGTCCACAACCCCAGCCACATTTTGCCCTCACGCCAGGGAAGGAACGGCAGACTCGTGATTCCGGCCGTCAACAACAGGGTGAGCACCGCTCCGCCCAACACCCACAGCTTCGCATTCCAGAATTCGCGGCGCGGACATGGTTGGGCGAGCAACAATGAGAATGCGCCGCCGGAAAATTCCCGTCCAAACACGGAGATTCCCACTACCGCACAGGCAACCGGCACGGCATAAACTGTGAATTCGAGGTGCTCCCGCCAGTCGGATGCAAAACCGTTCAATGCCGTGGAGAGGAACGGCAGCACACACATTCCCATCGCCGCCAGCCACGCGGGCAGCAGCAGCCGGAGTTCCTTGCGCAACAACTCATTCATGCCTTCAGAGAGGTGAGTGTTTTTGACGCGACAAAAATTTCCTCCAAGCTCAACGATTCCGTTTGCAGTTCCTCGGGTTGATGGCCCTTCAGCTTTGCCAGCAGCGCGTCGCTGTCGCCATTGGCGAGGATTTCAATCTCGCGCCCGGATTGCTTCACTCGCAAGGCGCCGGACAGGTCCAGTTTTGCGGGCGGCGCGGCGAAACGCGCGCGAATCTTCTTGAAACGATCCCGCGCGACGTCGGCTTCCATCGTCAACAACTCGCGGCCTTCCTCGATGATGGTGAATTCGTCAATCAGCCCCTCGAACTCGGAGATCAGGTGCGTGGAAACAAAAACCGTGCGGCTGCCGGGGTCGCCGGATTGATACGCGCCAATCACTGTTTCAATGAACTCGCGTCGCACAATGGGGTCCAGGCCGGAGGTCGGCTCGTCGAGCAGCAGCAACTCCGGCTCGGGACAAATGGCCCCGATGAGCGCGAGCTGCGTCTTTTGCCCTTTGGACAACGCCGCGGCCTTCTGCTCCGGCTTGAGGCCGAAACGTCGGAGCAAGCTGGCTTCGAGTTCGCGATTCCAGTGCGCCCGGAACGAGGCGAGGTAGTCCAGTGTGCCACGCACGGTCATCCACGGATAAAACGCCACGGCATCCGGCACGTAGGCCAGGCGGGATTTCACCGCCACTTCCGCGCGCTGCGGGTCCAATCCGAACATCCGCACGCCGCCACTGGTGGGCCGGAGGAGATTGAGCAGGCATTTGATGGTCGTGGTTTTCCCGGCGCCGTTGCGACCGAAGAAGCCGTAGCAGCGTCCGGACAGCACCCGCAGGCTCAGACCGTTCACGGCCTCGTGCCGGCCATAACGACGGACCAGGTTGTTGATTTCGATGACGGGAGTCGCATTCATGGTTTCTCCTGCTTGCTCTCAAAGTAATCCAGACGTTCTTTGACCAGGGCGAGAAAATCGGCCCGCGCGACCTGCAGGTGGTAGGCGGTGACGACCGCCTCATCAATCTCCTTGAGCAGGAGTTTCTGGCGGACGGGTTTGGTGAATGGGGTGTGGCCATTCTTGAGGAAACAACCTTTGCCCGGCAGGGTTTCAATGATGTCCTGGCTTTCCAGCTCTGCGTAGGCTTTGGCAATGGTGTTGCGATTGACGCGGAGTTCCTCGGCCAGTTGCCGGACCGACGGCAGCGCCTCGCCGGCACGCAAGGCGCCCGAAGCCGCCGCATAACGCACCTGATCCACCAGTTGCAGATAGGGCGGTTTGCCGGTCTTGAAATCAATATGCAGCAGCATAGCTGTTTGCTGTCATAGGACACTATGACAGTTCGCCCAGGCGGTCAAGACTTTTTTTGCCAGGGCAAACGTATCAAAAATGGCTGTGCTTGGACAATCCGCGCCCTGGAACATTTCCAGGAATGATGAAGCTCCAAACCATTCGTCGTCCCCTCACCCGGCCTATCGTCCACCCTCTCCCCATCGGATGGGGAGAGGGACGGGGCGAGGGGCGGCGGGTGAAACAGCGCTACATGGTTAATGGAAATGCTCCAAGCGCACTGCCAACGCGTGCTCTCCCCCGTTCCAGCGCGCCGTCCGACATTTCGTCAATCCCACAACGCGCCTGCATTTGGATGCGTCCACCCTGACTTTTTTGCCGGGTGCGGCGGGTGATTTGCCTTGAGCACGCCTGGGGCCAACCAGTCTTATCATCGCGCAAGCAATGGATGGCGGGTTGTTTGGTGAGAACTCACGGGCGCGGGTCGTGCCCGGCGCGAGCTCCGTCGGGCGTGCCGGTGAACTGGCGCAAGGGCTGGACGCGAATCATTTCCTGCGGGTGCCCCAATGATTGTGTGGAAGCAGGCCAGGGGCAACGGCTCGATGGCATCGAAAAGGAAATGGGCGACCCGTCCCCCCGGGCATCCCTACGCGGAGGGCGCAAGGCAGGGGTATCCGCGTCGGCCGGTCGAGATTGGCGAGGTCTGCGAACAGACCTCACCAAGTCTCAAACCCGCCTGCGCATTCAAAGCGCTACCATAAGCCTTTCGGCCAATTTCCGACAGGTGGCTAGGGATAAACCAGGCGGTAAAACACCGCGCCATTGGCCGGATCTATGGTCATGATGACGCGATTTGTGGTGGTCGAGTCAGGCACGGTGAACCAGTTGCTGCTCATACCCACATCAAGCGAGTTGGTCTGGCCTTCCAGCCGCCAGCCGATTTGATCCGCCGGCCAGGAAATATCCAACTGATCCCCTGTTGCTAAGCAGGTCAGATTTGTCGGCGTCGTGTTGATTGACGACTGAATGATCTGAATCGTGCCATTTGCCAGACCGCTCGTGTCCCAAGCCAGTCCGATAGGCAGCGCTGGCAGACTGGTCGCGGTGAACGAGCCGTTGTAGGTCGCGGCATCAAACAGCTTCACCACGGCGCCGTTGGTTGCCGCGCCGGTGCCGCCGACGTTGAGCACGGTCAGCGTGCCGTCATAGGTGACACTGGTTAAGCCAATGACCTGGTCTCCTGACAAGTTGTTCAAGTCCACCTCAAATGTGCTGGTGCTCCCGCTGTCCAGCAAGAGGCTGTTGCTGACGCTCAGTGTCCCAATGGCCGAGCCGGGGGTGAGGCTTGTTAACACCGTCACCGGACCAAGGATGGTGCCGTTGCCCATGAGCGAGCCCACCGTGGCCGTTCCGGTATTGTCAACCGTGCCGCTGTCCACATTGAGCGTATCCACCGTGAGCGTGCCCCCCACCGTGAGCGTGCCGTTGTCAAGATTGATGCTGCTGGTGGCGTCGGCGCCGTCAAAATTGTTCTCCCCGATATTATTCGCCACCGTCACCTGGCCACCGTCAGTGATGTTGAGGGTGCCGCTACTTGTTCCGTCAGCACCGCCCGCGTCGCCACCGATGGTCATGTCGGCGACGAGCAGCACGGCATTTGACTGGACGTTGACCGTTCCTGTGGCACTGCCGCGGTTGTTCACCTCCTGCAACCCGATGTTCAAAGTTGTGGCGTCAATCGTACCAGCGGTGAAAGTCAGTGTGCCCGTGCCGTCGCCACGCCGGGAGGTATTGCCGCTGCCCATGTTCCGACCCACGATCAGATTGTTCACCAACGCGTCCACCGTGCCGCCGGTCAGGTCCAGCGTTCCGGTGGCCGATCGGGACGCGGCGGAATTACCGTCGGTTGTACATTCAATGCTGTCTCCGATGCCCACCGTGGTCACGCGACTGACGCCGTCAATGCCGCGCAGCAACAGCGTGGGATTGGAGTCCAGAACGGCCGGTTGGAAGTTCACCGTGCCGGTGCTGCCGCGGTACGCGCCGATC
>JAKQDQ010000112.1 GCA_029573725.1 Verrucomicrobiota bacterium | reverse complement strand
GTTGTCCTGCGGAGCGATAAGTCTGACGGTCTTAGTGCGCTCGCCGGCCTCAAAAACAACCGGGAAGTCAAAGTAATCAACCACCGTGTAATCCGTATCCTTCACCGCGGTGCCGGCGAAGGTGAAGACCGAGGAATCCTGCAGGAAGGTAACCTCGTTCGTGTTGCCATAATTCCGGGAAATCGTAACGGTGGCATAGTCTTCCGCAACCCGCTCGTAAATCGAGGGGCTGATGGTTAGCGTAAGCAACGGGGTATTGGTGTCCACGATCTCCACCACCGGGGAACCCTTTACCCGGTAATCATCGCTGGGGGTCAGCGTCAGGATCACAGTTTCGGTCGGCTCGGATTCCGCATCCCCCACCGCCTGCACATACAACTGCGCCGTGGCCGCGTTGGCGGGGATCACCACGGAACCGGTCAGGTTCGTATAGTCCACTCCGTTGACCGCCGTGCCCGACAACGTATAATTCACCGTCAGCGGCGCACTCAATTCCCCCTCGCGCGTGAGCGTGAACACGCCCGGCGCGCCCCCCTCGACGGCGCTGGCTACCGTCGCCGTGGCCGACACCGTCGGCGGCCAGAGATAGAACGAGAGGGCGGAGCCGTCATAGCTCGTAATCGCCACCGTTTTCCCGCCGGGCGAGTAGATGCGCAGCCGCTCGGTGGTAAGGTTCACGGCGTAGATGTTGCCGGCAGCATCAAAGGCCACATCGGTAATGTTGTCGGAGCCGGAAGGAATCGTCGCCGCCACCACCGGGTTGGCCGGGTTGCTGATATCAATGACGTAGATTCCCAATGCGGTGGTGCCGATGACCAACAGGTCGTCGCGGTTATTGATATCGAGGCTTCCATACGCCTGGTGCAGCGTGCTCGATCTCCAGGTATAGGTTCGGGAATTGTCGTTCCAGCGCGTCAAGGCGGGAGTCGTGGCCGCATCGGTCCAGCGGTATTGGGTCATCCACCAGCTACCGTCCTCGTCCCGGACAATGTCCGCGCGGGCATTGAGGATAAGGCCCAAACCATTGGCTCCGACCCGCACTGACGGGGCTGTGGCATAACCCGACGTCGTGGTTCCAATGTCGTACTGCCAAATGTTGCCAAAGTTATAGTCTTCGTCCAGCGTGTACAGTTTGCGATCGGCGCCCACACCTTCAACCCAGGGGCCGGATGAAACGCTGCCGTGCAACCCGGCGACCAGTCCGCTGGCGTCCCGGCCGTCGTTGCTCAGGAGTTCGTTGAAGGGCGCACTCGGATTGAGCGCATCGGCAGTCCAGATGCCGGAATGACTGTCGCTCCAATCGCTGATGTAAATGGTATAGTCCTCTCCCGTCGGATCTGCGCGATTCAGGGAGATCTTCCAGGGGCTATTGCCACCCCCGGTCACCCAATTAACCCCGCCGCTGAAGGCTATGTCCCCCTGGCTCCAAATGTCGCCCTGGTCCGCGCTCATGATGTAGAGCCCATCTGTGGTCGTCCGTCCCCCGGTGGTTCCCGCCAGGCCCTCGGCCACGATGATTTGGCCGAACGTCGTCCGTTTGGGATTCGTGTCCACCGTCACGCCCTTGGGAGAATAGTACTTGCTCTGGGTCAGGTTATTGTCGCTGATCTGCGTCCATGCCTTGGGGACATTGTTGGACACGATAATTGCGAACGTGGAAGCGCCGTCCAGGGAGAAGGTCTTGAGTCCCTTGCTGGAAGCATCAATGGCCGGCGACAGCGGGACGCCATCCCGGAGCACGGTTATTCCGGCGGCGGGCTCGTTCAGGATAAACGTGACCGTGTCACCATTCTTAACGACTCCGGAGGCGTAGGGAACGGCTTGCGCGACAAAGCTGGACAGTGCGGTGACCGCCAGCGCCAATACCAAACCACGAATGGTTGGTCGCAGGGGGAAGGGGCTCGCTAATTTCATAGAGTTCTTGTTTGGTTGTTGCCCAACTAAACTGCCAGTGCCCAAGCACAACAGAATCATTAGGCGGGTTATATTTTTCTCCTTTATAGTCCCCCGTTTAAAGTATGCAAGAAAATAATTAGGGAAAATACCGGCAAATAATTTCCCGTTGGAGGCGCCTGTGCAAGGCCGGGGAGGCGTGGCCGCGAGATTTAACGCCGCAAATGGGGCGGCCACTCCAAGCCCGCCCCGAGACGCCTTCCCCAACGCAATCCAGCCCGGCTCCGTGAGGAACCCTGGCGCCGCTTCCGCCGCTCTTGAATCCAGGCGCGTTCAGGCGGGAGGGGCTTGGCCCCGCTTGAGCACGAACGGCGAGCGGTTTTTGCCTCAGCCAAGGGGGAGGCCGAAGGGCGACTATTCCTATTGACTGGTGATGATATCCTGTTAGGGTTGCCTTGGTAACGGAAACAATGCCATGCGCAAGCCGCGAATACATCGGCTGGGCGATTTGCAGCTCCGCATTCTGAAAGAGCTGTGCGACCGCGGTGAAGCAACCGTGGCCGAAGTTCACGCCGTCCCGGCGGCGAGCGCCACGGACCCCTCGAGGCTGAGCGGGCGCACCATCCAGCTCGGGGCGTGGAGGTCGACGAGCATGTTGCGCAGCGAGTACACCCAGTTGACCGGGCTGACCACCGTGGCGACCGACTCGACCTCGAGCCCGCCGGCGCGTGCTGTGGCCGCCAACGTGTCGCGGTCGTAGAGGTGCCAGTGCCGCGGGAAGTGGTAGCCGCCCCAGTGGCGCGAGCGGGAGATGCGGAAGTCGGGTGACCCGACGTTGTCGGTGACGACGACGAGCCGGCCGCCCGGCGCGAGCACGTCGTGCATC
>JAKQDQ010000103.1 GCA_029573725.1 Verrucomicrobiota bacterium | reverse complement strand
CATATCCGTGGCGGCGTGACCAACAACGCCGGCACCTACGGTGGACCGGGATTTCAATACGGCATTGCTTTTTTCAGCGAGGCACCGTTGAGCACGCGTGTCGTTGGCGTTACGGTGTCGGGCTGCCTGTACTACGGCATTTACCTTAGCCTTGGGTACTCAACCGTGGTGGAGTCCTGCACGGTGCGAACGGTGGGAAGTTTTGGAATTGTTGCCACGACCATCAAGAATTCGACTGCCATCGATTGTGGTTCGAGGGCAATCTACGGCAGCCAGGTGTCCGATTGCTGTGGACAATCCAGTGGCATCGGGCTTATGGCGACCACCGCCCAGAACTGTTACGGCTACAGCAGCAGCAGTGGCATCGGGCTTTATGCCGAAACCGCCCTGAACTGTTACGGCTACAGCAACAGCAGCAGCAGCAGTGGCACCGGGCTTTATGCCGAAACCGCCCAGAACTGTTTCGGCTACAGCAGCAGTGGCACCGGGCTTTATGCCACTTACACCGCCATCGGTTGCTACGGAAGCAGTCCCTCCGGCCCACGCGGGTTGTACGCTCTAAGCGCCAACACGTGCGTGGGCTACCGCACCGGGGGGCGGGCCATTGAAGCCACGGTGGCCAACGGTTGCTTTGCCATCTCCGGCACCAACTTCATCACCTACAAATACAACATGCCCTAGCAGATTTACGATTTCCGATTTACGAATCGAACTCAGTTACAACCAGAAAACCATGAAAACAACACGCCTCATCCACGCCGCCAGCCTCGCGCTGGCGCTCTCAACCCTCAACCCTCAACCCTCAACCGTCTTCGCCCAAGGCAGTCTCACCCCGCCGGGCGCGCCCGCGCCCACGATGAAGACCCTCGCGCAGATCGAGGCGCGCACCCCCATCTCCTCCGCGCCGTTCACCATCAGCGTGCCCGGCTCGTATTACCTGACTACCAACCTCACCGTCAGTTCCGGCGACGCCATTATCATCGCCGCCAGCGGCGTGACGCTGGACCTGAACGGCTTCACCCTCTCCTCCACCGCCAATCCAGCCGACGGTTACGGCGTCCGGTTGAACGTCAGCTTGAGCGACATCACGATTGCCAACGGGCATATCCGTGGCGGCGTGACCAACAACGCCGGCACCTACGGTGGACCGGGATTTCAATACGGCATTGCTTTTTTCAGCGAGGCACCGTTGAGCACGCGTGTCGTTGGCGTTACGGTGTCGGGCTGCCTGTACTACGGCATT
>JAKQDQ010000082.1 GCA_029573725.1 Verrucomicrobiota bacterium | reverse complement strand
AATGGCCGTCGTCGTCGTCCTTCACTCAGCGTGAATCGCTTTCTACCCCCTATGCGGCAGCCGAAGTCAGTACATTTCAGTAACAAGACGAGGCGTCCACCTGTGGGTTCCTGCAACAACGGCAACAACGGTGAAGAGGTGCCATCTGTCGGCGCGCCGGCACCAAAGAACACAACAGGAACGACTTAGCCATCAAGAACTGAGAAGCCGTTCGGAGTGCGCACGGACGCAGAGGCATCCGCGGCATCAATCCAACTTCCCTGATGACTTGCCGTTAGGCAACGGCGGGTGCCAGGGTACAGTCGTAATCGTCCGGTGAAGTGCATCTTCCGCGTTTTCCCATTTATTGAGACAATCCCGCCGTGGCACGAGACGGAGGAGAGGTGCGATGGCGGAAATGAGTCGGGAGGCATTTTGGCGGGGGCATGTGGAACGGTGGCGTGCAAGCGGGGACTCGATTCGGGGGTATTGCCGTGGGCAGGGGATTTCGGAGCCGGGGTTTCATTTCTGGAAACGGGAGCTCCAGCGCCGTGATGCGCGTCGCGCGGCGCGGGAACAGGGCCCCGCGTTCGCGGAGGTGCGGTTGACGGCTTCGCCGGAGGCGCTGCTCGAGGTGGTGTGCGATACGCCGCGGCGCATCCTGGTACATCCGGGGTTCGATGCGGAAACGCTGGCGCGTGTGGTCGCGGCGCTTGAGGGCGGCGGTGCGCCGGGGGCATGCCCGTGTTGAGGTGGCCTTCGGCGGTTCGGGTGTTTGTGTGTTTGTATCCGGTGGACATGCGGCGTTCGTTTGACGGCCTGGCGGCGGAGGCGGAGCACGTGATGCGGCTGGATCCGTTGTCGGGTCATCTGTTTGTGTTTCGCGGCAAGCGGGGCGACCGGGTGAAGATTCTGTATTGGGATCGCGACGGATACGCGCTGTGGTACAAGCGGCTCGAGGCGGGGGTGGTGAGATTTCCCGAGGGGACGTCGGCGAGCCGGGAGGTGAGCGCGGCGGAACTGGCGTGCATGCTCGAGGGTCTGGACCTGACGCGGGCGAAGCGGCGCAAGCGCTACGCGCGGTAAGCGAACCGGCAATACGCGTGTAACGTTTGGCGTGATCGGTTGTATCTATAGCAGCAACCTGGGGAAGGACGCTGCACCGCCGATGAAACCCGCCGATGTGACCGCGAACCTGCCGAACGATATCGCGCAATGCCACGCGCTGATCCAGGAACTCTCCTCCACCGTTCAAGAACAGCAGCGGCTCACGGCGCGACTCCAACAGCAGGTCGAGGTATTGCTGCGGCGGATATACGGTCCGCGCTCGGAACGCGTCGACCCCGGCCAACTGGTATTGTTCGGCGAAGAAGTCGCGGCGGCGCAGGAAACCGAG
>JAKQDQ010000070.1 GCA_029573725.1 Verrucomicrobiota bacterium | reverse complement strand
ATGGGGCAGTATTCGCACTTAAGTGGGCAACAGTTTTGCGTCCAGATCAACAGCACCCTGCGGGGGCTGGGTCTGGCGCCGGTGGAGGAACCGCCCGCCCCGGTGGTCTTCGGCCCCAATCCCGTCACCGGGTTGGAGATTGTCAATGACGCCGAAGACGGGGTTCGGCTGCGGCTCAACGTCGGGGCCGTCCATGAAGACATTATGGTCTTTGGGCAGCCGCCGTGCAGCGCGGGCCGGATGAAGCCCCGCCGGGTCTATTACCTGGGCCTGTTGGGGCCGAGCCAGAACGGGCAAAGCGACATCACGGACCTCTACACCGCCCGGTTTGGGCGGCCTGCCCCGGGACAGAAAGTGTTTATCGCCGTGGTTCAGACCCGGAACGGCTGGAAAGGCCAAAGCCGGATTCACAACGCCATCGTCCCGCCGCCGCCGATGTTGAAATCCCAGCAAGCGGCTGAAACGGCAAGGGTTAAGAAATCGAAGTCCGCCGCCACCCCGGCATCCACCGCCGCCTGCAAGACCGTTCCTTCTCCGTCCTTTCAAGCTATGTACAAGGGGAGTACATCGGAAGCCCGGCAGGAGTACACAGAAAATAAGCATGAGACTCCTTTGAGCCTCCTTTGTACACCCGTTGTACACAGCTTAATGGGAGCGTTAGGCTGGCTGGGGCGGGTGGGGCGGGTTTGGGCGCGGGCCTGAGCCGGAAAGGAGGGATGGACGACTTGCGGACGATGTAAAACGACGTTTCGAGGCGGGAGAGAGTGGACGCGAACGTTCGGCAAAGCCGGAACGGGGGGCGGGGTGTTGTCGCGCACCCTGGTTTTCTGGCGGGATGGAGCCAAGGTTGGCGGGGACATTCCCTCTCCCGGGTGCAGGTTGCCCGAGGCGGCTGCTTGCGTCAGGGGTTCCTCTGCGTTTTGAGTGGGATCACGTGTGAGGCAAGCGGAGTTTGCCAGCCACTACGTAGAGCATGGGGATGAGGCAAACGGTGGAGCGGTAGCCGCGAACCTTTCATTTAACGGCGCTAAACACGCGGTTGAGCCCTTCCATAAAGGCATGGGTCAGCCCCCACTTCCAATGGGCCAGGATTCCCGCCAAATGGTTCTGCACCCATTGCGCCACTTTGAGCATGAGACTAAATATCCACGTCTGGCGGTGCCACGCCCCTCAGCGCACCCAGCGGCACCGGGTCTTGATTTTGGGCGCGGAATACGCCGAATGTCCGCCCGGAATTGGATTTGCGCGCCGGTGGCGGCTGTTGTATAAACCTGCGTTTTATGTGGACAAGACTGATCCGGGCGCGGCTGGGCGGCAGCGCCCTCGTGTTGGCCGGCGCCAGAATGACACGGCGCGCAACTCTGCCGTTGATATTTTTGCTCCTGGCCGTTGTGGCCATTGGTTGCAAACCCTCCACCCCGCCCGCGCCACCGGCGCCGCCGCCACCCGTCGAGACGGTTGCCCGCGTTCATTGGCTGGGCATGGACCGGCTTCTGGCGGAAACCAACGCTACCTTCCTGACCAATATCACCAGCCTGCCGGAGAGCAAACAGCTCGCGAAGCAAACGCT
>JAKQDQ010000060.1 GCA_029573725.1 Verrucomicrobiota bacterium | reverse complement strand
CCGATGCCGGCCAGAGCTTCCAGGCGGTGCGCATCGACAGCCTGCCGGGCGCGGGCACGCTGACGCTCAACGGCAACCCGGTGAGCGTGGGTCAGGTCATTTCGGTTGGGGATATCCCCAATTTGGTCTTCACCCCGGCGCCCGACGCCAACGGCAGTCCCTACGCCAGTTTCACTTTCTCGGTGCAAGACAGCGCGGGCGATTTCGACACCGCGCCCAACACGATCACCTTCAACGTCACCCCGGTGCCCGACATCGCGCCGGACGAGGCCTGGACCAACGAGAACAGGCCTGTCACGATCCCGGTTCTCGCCAATGACAGTTTTGAAGGCGCACCCGTGGTGAGTGCCGTGACAAATGGCGCTCACGGCGCAGTGGCCATCAACCCGGATGGCACCGTGACCTATACGCCGAAACCGGGCTGGTCTGGCCAGGACAGTTTTACCTATACCGTGAGTTCCGGCGGCGTCACTGAGACTGTCAGGGTTCAGGTAACCGTGTTCGCCGACCGCATTGCGGCCGGCGAAGAGTTCTTCGGACGCTGGAACAAGTGGACGCCTGGCAACCCGCCCATCCTGGCCGATCCCGCCCTGCATGTCCTGATCAGCGTAAACGACGTAAACAACGAGATGTCGCTGCGCTCGGGGTTGGGGATTTACCGGGCCGACAGCGTGACCACGGCGGAATTGTCGGGCGCTTCTGATCCGGGTCTGGCGTTCGCCGGCGGCGCAC
This sequence comes from Verrucomicrobiota bacterium, assembly GCA_029573725.1. GTDB lineage: Bacteria > Verrucomicrobiota > Verrucomicrobiia > Limisphaerales > JADLHS01 > JADLHS01. The sequence goes on along the minus strand of JAKQDQ010000060.1, from coordinate 1,038 downwards.
AGGGTGAACCCGGCGAACTGAGCGGACGCGATTTCAGTCCGCTGCCGGCCTTACACCGGGGGGTTCTGGACCAGCCCAATGCCTTGTTCGTCCAGCACGCGGTGCGCCATGAATCGCTGGCGATGGATCACGTGCTGCATGTGCAAGCCGCCGTCCGCGCCTCGCAACTCGAATCGGCGGCGCGGAATGCGCGGGTCGATGCCTATCATTCGGCCATTCCCGGCATGGTGACACTGTTCGATCCGTTCGCGCTCGGCGCGCCATTGGCTGGAGCGGGGCGGGCCATCGGCGCGGCCGATGCCGGGGACGCCGAAGCGACGCCATCGTCTGCCCCGGCTGACAGTCATGCCGGACATGACGGCCGGGCAGCAGACGCTCAAGGCACCCAAACGCGCAACCTCTCGGCATGGTCGGAATCGCCGCCAGCACAGTTGCGCGCTGCGCCCGGCTTCAGCAGCCAATTGCGGCAGGTGGCAGCGGAGTTCCGGCCGCATACGGCGTGGCGGGCAACACCTCTCCTGGACAATACGATGACTCATCGAATGCAAAGAAATTTCATGTCAATGGTCTGAAAACGACGCTCAAGGAATAAAGCAATGAAGAAAAAAATTGTCAATCTGACGCGCCGTGGCGACGTGAAGACGCTGGCCGCACTGGTGGCAGCGACGGTCCTTGCCGGCTGCGCCGTCACGCCGCAACCGGCGACGCAAGAAGAAGTCAAAGCCCGCGTCAGGTCGGACACCGCGCGCATGTATCTCGCCCAGGCGCCGATTACCGGGCCTGTCACACTCGAGGAGGCGGTGGCGCGCGCCCTCAAGTACAACCTGGACTACCGCCTGAAAAAGATGGAGTCCGCGCTGGCTCTCGATCTGACCGACTATGCCAGCCATGACATGCTGCCCAAGCTTCTGGCCACGGCCGGCTACCGCAGCCGCAGCAATGATTCCGGCGGCACCAGCGTCGGCATCGAGGACCGTATCGTCTCATTGCGACCGAGCACCTCGGAGGAGCGCAACCACTCGCTAGCGAGCGCCGAAT
>JAKQDQ010000031.1 GCA_029573725.1 Verrucomicrobiota bacterium | reverse complement strand
AACCGGCACCCCGGGTTTTCATGCTGCCGACACAATTCTATGCACGTTTTTGTGTCAAACGCTTATGGTGATGGCGTATATAAATGGTTGCCGTGATGGCACTTGCGCGGATATGCGCGAAATACTAAACGCGATGAGTATATTTAATGGCTCATAAACGGCCGTTAGTGATCTGCAATCAGCCATGGCGTCAGCTTTCAATCGGCCGGTGACCACACCCCGTCGCGCTGCAACCGCTCGGCCCATGCCAGCCAGTCACCCGGGGCACTGCCGGAATCCAGCAGCCGGCGCATTTCAGCCGTACCAGCCAGATATTTGGCCGGATCCGCAAGCAACCGCACGTGCGCGGCGTCAGGTTCGCACAGGCGCAGGATGGACTTGAACCGCGCCATGCGTCTGGCGCCGTCGTTGTTTTCATCGAACCATGAAAATAAAATGCTGTCCATGCGATCCCAGTACGTGAACGTCGGGTCGACGAACATCACCAGCCCGCGCCAGTGGATCTCAATCCAGCCGTGATCGCCCGTGAAGTATTCGCCGCCGCCGAGTGGCACCTGGGCCAGCGCCAGCTTGATGACGATGCAGTCGCCGCCGGTTGGCGTGGCGACGATTGGCAGCTCGCCGCCGAAGAACCGCGCGTTGAGCTCGCCGGCCAGGGCATAGGATGTCGGGCCGCAGAGCCACGTGTCGGACCCGCTCTCGTCGGCCCACGCCCGCAGATAGCGGCACATCCCCGGCGACACGGCGGCGCAGTACGCCTCAATGGCATCCAGGCGCCGCGCCGTGTCGGCCTCGTGGGCGTGCCACGCCACCACAACCAGCAGCACGGCAACCAGCGCCGCCAGCAGCAGCTTGTTCATGTGACCACCTCTTGTCTGGCTGAAAAAAAGAGAGCCCCGCGGAGGACGCCGTGCGGGGCCGAAGATAGCAACTCGCAACCATTATATCTGATGTCGAGCTGCGTGACTACAAATACCGCTGTCTGGCGTTTGCACACTATTTGCACAGTGGCCGGTGAATAATTTTGTGCGGGTGAACGTCGGCCTGGATGTTGGCCGAGACGCACGGCCAGCGATAAGTTATTTTTCATGTTGACAAATTGCTTTTCCTCAAACTATAATGGCGACATGGTAAACGTAAAACAGTTTCAAACAACGCACCCGGCCATTATATGGCCCGCGTTAAATGTTTGTCAATGCGCTATTTGGTAACGCGACGTGGAGGTAAACATGCTGGATAAATGGACGCCACTGCGGGAGTTCTGCCGCACGCATAAATTCTCAGAGGGCACGCTTCGCAACTACATTTTCAACGCCAAGAAAACGGGCATCGTCGCCAGCGGCGCCGCGATCCGGATCATGGGGCGATGGTACATCGACCCCGACAAGTTCGTTGAGTGGTCGAAGGCGTGCACGGACAAGTGGTACGAGCGCCAGCCAGAGCCGGTGGCGAAGTGACAAACAAGGAGGACGCATGAACATCAACATCCACCCGCGCATCGAGGACGAATCCCTGCGCGAGCTGACCATCAAGGCGCTCCCGCAAGTCAAGCGGGGCATTTATCAGACGGTCCACCGGCAATTTGTCGGCGATGTCGGAGCGAAGCGAAAAAAGTGCGCTCACTGTTCGCGGCTACTCGAGCCCTGTGAGTTGGCAATCTGCTGGGCGCAGCGCGTTGACAAAGAGTACGGCATGACATTCCGCTCGTACCCGCGCACCCACTGGTATCACGTCAACTGCTGGCGAAAGAGCATGGAGTGGATCATCGCCGAAAACGCCAAGCTTGCCGAGTCGCGGCTGGACTAATAACAAAGGAGGACGCCATGAACCATCTGAAACGCAACGTCGAGCAACTCATGGCCGCCGGGTACAACGTCAAGGTGCGCCAGTCCGTGGTCAAGGTAAACGGCCACGACGTGGACCGCGCCCTGTTCGAGGAGTTGTACCCCACGCAGCTCATGAGCCTGATCGCCGACAAGATCGGCGA